>NZ_JBCNHI010000013.1:0-186380 GCF_050482105.1 Paenibacillus jamilae
TGTTCATACTGAGTAATTAAACCTTGTAATGCTAGACCAGCCAAGTGTTTCAACGGATGAATGCCGTTCCCCTTACTGCCTCCAACGGTAGGGGTTCCTTTGCTCCGAACAGGGATCGCTGCGGTTGCTCTCAGAATCACACCTCCTGCAGGTCCACTTAGCGCTCCTGCAACAACGCCAGCCACTTTTCCCATCACTGGAATGGAACCTAATAGCTTGGACACCGTACCCATCAAGGCATTTGCCTGTTTAAGCTCTGCTGGGCTGGTGATTTTTGCTTTAGGGGTAGAGGCTTGGCTGCTAGATGAATCCCTAGCTGCTGATGCAGCTTGTGCGGCCTCATAGGCTTTGATGCTCATCAGTGGCGGCTCAGGCACAGGAGGGAGGTCAGCAACGAAAACAGGTGCTTTTACCGTTCCTTCCTGATAAATCACTGGAGCTTTGGTATCCGTCTCACCATCCAGTACCATGCTGCTGGCTCCACCTTTTAAGTATAGCGCCGTTCCAGCTTCGAGTGATAGTTCCTCGCCTGCACCGAGCTCCACATGACCACCCTGAATCTGTACATTCCCCGGACTGTCGATGGTAATGCCGTTACCTTCATGAAGTGTAATGGAAAATTCACCGGAGGTGGAAAGAGTCAGCTCATGCTCAGACATTTCTACGCCGCTACCTTGCACATGTTGCCATACCTTCACATTCGGCTGTCCATTGGTGTGGCGTTGTTGTCGCAGCGAATCCGTTACATAGGCATCCTGTTCGCGGTGTGTTGGCAGATACAATTCCACCAGTTCTCCTACTTCAGGCATATCGTACCAGCCGCTATGTTCTTCGGCAACATAACGGGTGGCTACCGGAAACCAGCACGCTTTGGCAGGATCTTGCTTCGGATCAATTTCCAGTTGAAGCTGTACAAAATCCTGGTGTACCTTCAGTACCGTTCCTGTCAGCGAAATTCCAGTAGCCTGATCGTTTTCATACCGGGCATAGCGAATATTCTGTTCGGCTTGAAGATCGTAACGGGTACGCAGCAATCCATCCGTTAATGTGGTCACTGCTCGAACCACGACCAACTCTTTACCTTGTCCAATGGGTAACGTAATGAGGTCGCCAAGCGCATAGTATTGCAGACTTTCAATCATATAGGTGACATACGAGCCAGCACGTTCTCCCGGCTTTTCCGCATCCAATTCATGAAACGTTTTCCGTACTCGATAAAATACATCCCGCTCGACCTTATATTGCTTGCCTTCAGGCATTCCGAAGAAAACCTTGGGTGAGGCTGCGGTTACCTCTGGCACAAGTACAGAACCAAAGCGAGAAGCGAGACGTTTTAAAAACGCCCAATCCGTCTCCTCATATTGTAAAACAAATGTCTCCAGTTTAGCATGGTTGCTTATCGTATCAATGGCATCTCCGTACTGATATTTTCGAACCAGCGCAGTGACCAGATCATCATAGGTACGGTGAATATCTTGATAGGAGCGTCTTTTACGCTTAATATCCATCTGGTATGAATGGGAAGCAGCCTCCAGTTCAAACGTATACACGCCTCGCACACAGTGTACGGACATATGTGTAACAATCCCATGGAACAGCCTTCTTAGCGATTGTCCCTGATCATTCAACTGACGAATCACAATCGGCTCTTGCTCCATATTTTGACCGATACAAGCTGCTCCCTGTTCTTCGGAGAGCATGCCACTGATATGTAAATAGGCATGATCATTAATGGTGCGTGTTATTTGAAGTTGTTCGATGTGTAGTGGCTGAAAGGGACCATAAAAGCGTAGGCTTTCATATCCGATCCCATCTGATAATACGCTCAAGTGAGTTCATAACTCCTTTCCAGATGTGATGGGTATTTCCAAGTAAAGCACGTCATCTTGAAATTGCTTCTGTTTAAAGAAGACGCAGATGAGTAGAACTGTCAGTCAAGATAGATATGTATTACAAGGTTTGTGAGCTATAAAAGTTTAGAGGTGATATTTAATAAACAACCCAGCATATGTATTTATCGGTTAAAAGAGAGATTTAGTTTACAGAATGACCCATTCATTGGGGGATTTACTATGTTTATTTTTAGAAGGGAGAGGTAAATATAGGAGGGGATTGAGCGTTTATTCTTTCCATCATCTCGACTTAATGGAAAGGGTGATGCAGCATATCTATACAATGGTGCTGATAGGGTCGCAGAGGTTGGTTTTGAAAGTGTTGTTTCATAGCAAACTCCAGCAGGGTGGTACCCTGGGTATTCCTACTAAGGTCAACAATATTGAAGTTACATTGGATGCTAATCCTTATATTAAACGAGCGACCATTATAACTTATGTTCCCATTAGATTTGTAAGGAAATAGCTTACAAATACTTTGAAAAATAAACAAATAGCGCCCAATAAAGTATGGGCGCTTTTGCTTAGATAAAGTCCTTTGTATAGATTTAAAATCGTTTATTTTAACGTATTAGCATGCCTTGTTTGGGGAGTTTTGTAAATTGATGTTCCTGTAGTTCTAAACATATCTAGGGTCTTCTAGATACCCTAATTTAATCTTTAGTATTCCCGACAGCTACAATATATTTAAGAGGGTTGGATTGAAAATTGTTTGAAGAACTTGTAGACGAAAGATCTATTTTGTTCCATGTACGCGTAAAAGTTGCTCCTGCTTGTACTGCAGGCCGATCTCTATCCTGTTTATCATATTGGTAGCTTATATCTGTAATGAAAGTGGGCCGAAGGTCTTCGCTACCTAATTTCAAATCCTTACCAGATATATTCCTAGCGGTTATAGATAATGCTGCCATTTTCGAACTGCTATCAGCTCCCGGTAAGGTTAGCTCATAAGATAGCGGGCGAATTTTATTGGTATCTATGTCCGTGCTTAAGGGGATTGTATTTGGATCGTAGCCGCCCTCTAAATAGGAAATTACTTTACTTTTTTTGAATTTATTATCTTTAATCGTTAACAATTGATCCTCCCAGCTGCCCTTAATGTTTAAGCCGTCAAGTAGTACCTTGGCAGGAATAAAAACTTGTTTTTGTTTAAGAACAGGTACAGTATCAATTTTCGTGTTTTTTCCATTATACGTTACATTGTTAGAGTTAATTGTAACTTCTATATTCTTGTGATCCCAAGAAATTGTGGCTGTTTTTTTAGGCACATCGTAATTTACTGTCGCTCCAAGCAACTCGCTTACTGCACGTAATGGAATCATAAAGCGCTGTTGTTTGTCGATGTATGGCGCGTCAGGTGATGTGTATAAGATGTAATATTGGTTGATTTTAAGAATCACTGGTGCCTTAATGACAGTCGCTTTCGCATCTACGTGCCCCATGCTTAACGAAAACAATAATAAGGCCGCCAAAGAAAATAAAACAATACTTTTACACAACTTCATATAATATTGCCCTCCATTCATTTATACTGCACTAGATATTTTACTCCAATAATTACAATTAGTTGCGAAAAAAAGGAAAAAAGAACGCATCAAAGGAAACTCTCCTTAATACGTTCTCTTTTAGAGATTAACTTTTAAATATCTATATTATCAGTTTCTTCACCTGCATTTATATAATTTACTCTTACAACATCAGTTGTAAATGAACATGTGCCACTGGCATTGGTATCGGCTGCAGACCAAGTATGGTAATTCATTGAGCTATTTCCAATTAGACTGTTATACCAGTGGGCATTATGAAGATAAGAACCACTGTGAAAATTTTGCGGCTTTTGGCCAATTGTAGTTAATCGTTTTAATATATTCCCACCTCCAGGAATGAAACCTGGTGCTTGGCGTCCTATGGTAATTGTTGTGTTCTGGTTGGTAGTATAATCAATTCCGCTAACGGTAAGAGCTATATTGTTAGATGAAGGTATAGAAAACTTCATATTTACATTTTGTTTGCTCTTAAACCGATGTGAGTAACCTATAGGGTCATTATCTACACTGATCAGCATTCCCCAATTATCATACAATGTACTATGAATGAGTCCAGCATCTACACCGCCACCATTAGCACCCTGTCCTCCGACATATACATAGCCTGCATCACCATTAAAGCTCGAAGATGCTTTATTGTTGTTATCTCGGATCTCTGATCCTCCAGGTAAGTAGACATAATGAGATTGCCATGAATAATTAGCATTAGAAGTTACCCTTCTATAGGGACCTGTACTCCCTGTGCATGGATGTTGTGTAGCCTGTGTACCAATTTCTCCTTGTGATTTTGAAGTGGCCGCACAAGAAGAATCTTTATAAACACTATTACTAACAGAAGTTTTGTTGTCATCCTGTTTAGATTGTTCGTTATGAAGAACAATTTGGGTTGGTAAATTATCAACTGGTAGAGCATATCCCTCTTTGCCATCAGGGGTTTCGATTATATTGTCAGAAGCTTTTTTGTATTTAAATACTTTTTCGAGTAACTCAGGTTTGTTCGCATACAGCTTTCCATTAGCATCTTCATAGACTACATTTTCACGTGCGTTTGGCTCCAAATCTACCATAAAGTTTAGGAGAACATTTCGATCCTTCCCTTGAACAGATGAATCGATAAAAATGTCCGCATGGGATGCGGTAGAATTAACCTCTGGTTGGGCAAATACACTAGAAAAAGAGCTCAAGATTAAAGCAGATGCCAATGAGCCTACCATCAAAACTTTATTCATTTTCATGACTTTCCTCCTATGGAACCTGAATGTGTTCAATAGCATGACGTGTAGAAAATTGATTAGGCTGATTAAGAGGAATCTAGAAGCTGTTTTCTATGTAACCATGTCCTTTGATCGAACTAAATCAGTTTTCTCTCTTCCCTAGTGGCCAATAGAGAAATCATGCACAAATGGGATTCGAATCCTATTAGATACATATTATAGCTATATTTATCTTTTGTGTAAGTGACTCAACTTTTGCAACTCAATTTCTGAAATAGATCCTTGACATAGCTAGATAAACCGGAAATTACCACTAAATCTCGGAAGAATAGAGCACTAGTTAAGATATGGGTGCGGTTGACGAGTTCAAGAGCGATCCTAAACCTGCCATTAATTGAGTGTGAGGGTGTCCAAGAGAGGGTTCCTTTATTGAAATTTCAGAGGTAAGAGGAAGAATATGCTTTCCATCGTCTCGACACACGTGGAGTGCGTGGTAGTAATATATCGAGATAAGAAGCATCGATGTACGAGGAATGGAAGGCAATTTGAATATGTTCCTGCATTCAAAAAAACGCTTTAGGGTTGAGTGCTGGAACATATTGTATTTATTCGAAAGGCACACGGAGTGGTGTGTGTTTCTGTGAAGTATTAATAAATTAAGTAACATATTTATCTTTGTGGATTACATAAAACGCAGACTCAACCTTCACAGGATGGAAGCACGGCATTAAATGGCTTCAATTTCAAGAAGGCTAAAACTCCAGATTCACACAATTTAATTGAATGGGCTCAAAATCAGTTTGATTTTTTTACTGGCGCAGGAATTTCATGCTAATATAACTGAAACAGAGAAGGTATAATCTTGGAGGCATGAATGTATGAAAAGTGTAGAAAATTTAGTTAACAGCATTGTCGATGAATCTGTGGTTAAAGGGAAAACATATATTTATTTAATATCAGGCACAGAGAATTCGTTTACCAGTGGGTATTATAGGATTGTTGAAAATGAAGTCTCATATGTTAGTGATGTAACTATTTTTCTTTTTAAAAAATATACAAATGAGATTGAGAGGATAATGATCGGAAAGGGAATCCTTTGTATCAAAGTGGAAGCTGGGAAATTAATAGAATATAGTATTGTCAACGATATGAATCCAGAACTTTTTGATAGTGATGTCTTTGAATTGATTATCTACCAGAGATATGATTTGGAACCGGAGGGAGAGGAAAGTAAAGTAATCTTACGGAAATCATTAAAGGCCGAAAAAATTAAAAAAAACCTAGTGTTTGCATGCTATATGAATGATATGGAAGGAATCAAGGAACTCGTTGCGAACGCAAGTAAATCCAATTTAGATAAGGTTCTGGAATATCACGGCACAGCTTTGCAGTTTTGCTGTAAACACAATAATTTAGAGGCATTTAGACTTTTAGCAGAAAAAGGAGCAAATGTAGGAAAACGTGCGTTGGCTGAAACATCGCTTGAAATTGCATTTAGATATTCAAGTGATATTGTGAATTATATACATATGGAATATGCGGATATCTATCAAAAAGAGGTAGAAAAGAAGGGATTCGGGATCGCTCTTCATTGTAAAGATGCAGTTCTGTTAAATGGTTAGAGATGGGCTGTGATCTGAATTGCGAAAAGAAACCGTTTCCCCCTTTACATAATTTTGCGGATTGTAATAACGTTTTGGGTATTCAATTCCTGTTGGATCATGGAGCTAATATTGAATGTAGGAACCATTATAAGCAATCGGCCTTGCATAGAGCTGTCAGCAAGGGAAATGCAGCAGCAGTTGAAATCCTATTAAGATATGGGGCCGACATTCAGGCTAAAGATGATAATGGAAAAACACCTTTGGAATTGGCTCGGGCACGTGAAGACAAAACAATATTTAATATGATGGAATGATGTAATTGTAAATATGATTTAAGGAATTTCTCTGATAGCCGATCTAGTATGAGTAAATGGTGGGATTTACCGGAGATATTAGGGGGATATAGAGAATTTCTTTGAGGTTGTAAGAAGATCAATTCAAAAAATAGTGTTGCACGAGAATAATAATCGAGTGGTTGAGAAAAATCCTTCATCATGGTCGGAATGGTTTGAGGGATATGCGATGATGTTGTGGGAAACTGTATGGTTTGAAAAAATAGAGAAGCATATTAGATAAATAAGGTTACAGAAGGCTCTGTCAAGCCTCATTAGTCGGGATTAAAATGGAATTTAGCAAAAATTATATATACTCTAAATTAGGTCCTTAGTATTAACTAAGGGCTTTTTTTGTTCCATATATCCCCATGTATATGCTATAGTGTAAAAAATAAAGAAGATTTATGCAGATTTTAGTAGGGATTTGGATTTTTTTATTTCCTTGGTCGTGGGTATATAGTCTTTTGGTATAAGTTGAGATATTCCAATGAGGTGAAAGTGAGTGGCAAGAACTTATTATGCAGAAGGCAGGCAAGTTGCTTATGTATTGAGAGGGTTATTTGTTATAGTCGGACTTACTATTTATTTTAAAATACCTGGTCTACACTGGGGGTATCTTTTTGGCATCTTACTTGGCTCTGTGATTCTTGGAGAAATATTTGGATCGATGTGGACTCGAAAGCAACGACAGAAAAAGAAAAGTAAGGCCACTGGTACGAAAAAAACTGGTAGGAGCAGAACTGCTAGCACGAACAATGGGGTAAGCAAGGCAAAAGGGAAAATAACGAGTAAAAAACTAACTGATGCACAGATTCTCCAAGCTAATGTAGATACACTATCAGGAACAGATTTTGAACGATTAATGGAGCTTTATTATACAGATCAAGGTTATTCAGTACAGCGAGTTGGTGGATCAGGTGATCATGAAGTCGATTTGATTCTCAAAGGTAAAGAGGGTTATAAAATCGCAGTTCAGTGCAAACGCTGGAAACGTGATGTCGGGAATGATATAGTACTCCGGCTCAAGGCTGGTAAGCAGGTACACGGTTGTTATGATGCTTGGATTGTGACGACGAGTAATTTTACAAGGGCTGCTAAAGAGGCGGCGGAGAGGTTGAACATTAAGTTGATTAATGGGGTTGCGCTTGCTGATAGGCTAAAAAGGTGGAAAAAGAATCGTGTAATATAGGAGGGCGAACCTTTGTTATCCGAAAATATCAATAAACAAGATATTGATGGTGTTTTTTGGGAGAATGTTATTTCTGATGTTGAGAGAAAAGAATGCCCTTTTAGTATCCTTTATTTTATAAAAAAGCGCTGAAGCTAAAGAAGTGGAAAATAAATAGGAATATCAGATATATGTACTAATTATTTTTAATCTTTATTGGGAATATAATCCTTGTTATAATAATAACGAACATTTGTTCTCTTTCTGTTTGTTCATTTTGGAAGACGGCAGGTTGATGAAATAAAATGCTTGTATTATTAAAAGGAGTGTAGTCTATGTTTACTGCTTTGTATAGGAGATTTAATAACTTTCGGGTAAATGCCTTATATGATCTGCTTGAAACCTCTCCATTAGAATACTCAAGTGAATGGATTACTGATCTACTAGTTACTGATGAAAATATAACAATGGATTATTATCGTACAATACGTTCCATAGAACTATTCTACGATAATAGCTCAGAAGAAGAAACTCCTGAGGTATTAAGTAAAGCATATAAAGCTAGTTGTATGTTTTCGAAAAGTGGAAATTATGCTGTGATATATGGAAGTAAAGCTGCATGTAGTAATTTAGAGAGGTACTTAGAAAAAGAAGCACATATAAGTTTTTACTCGTACAGAGTAGAGTTGAAGGGGATTTTAAATAAAATCTCAAGTAAACAGTATCAAATAAAAAAAATAGAATATTATAATGTGGAATTTTTTAACGTAGTTCTTAGTGCACTCACTTTGGAATTCAAAACAAATTTGGATGCACAACAAACACTTAAAAAGATACCAACCTCTCCCTCTAAAACTAGTATAGAGATTTATTACAATGGAGGATGGTACACACTCAATTTTGATCTGATCAATAATTCGGTAAAGTTAATCTATGATTCATTAAAAAGTACTAATATAGATAATGTAAGGGAATTAATTTTCAGTTTTTTTGAGGGGGAATAATTTTGTCAGAAGAACAGCAATATCAAGGTGATAGATGGACTACACAATCTAAAAATATCCTACAGAATTTGGGATGGACTCAAGTTGGTGATTCGAACTTTGACATTGATTGTGTGAATAAACCTGCACATAAAACAAAGACACGAGATAGAGTCAATCCTCATGGAATTGATTCAGTCTTTTCATTTTACGATCCATATAGTAAAAAAGATGTTGGACTAATAGTAGAATCTAAACACAGAAAATGGGATGGCATAAATAAAGCTGAAATTGAGGACTTTGTAAAGCAATTACAAATGACCATTGAATGTGCAGGTACTAATGAAACTTTGCAACAACTGGGTTGCCCAATTGTAAGAGTAGGGCTTCTAATGATATGGTGCAATGAACCTGAACGCTTCGAAGAGGATAAATACAGAGAATACTTAAAACAATTGAAGCTTACTTCTAAAAGGAACAACCCAGTCACCATCTATGTAGCTTCAAATAATGAAATTTTAAGATGGTGCTCGTTGATTCAAAAAGTTATTTATATAAGAAAAGATTCCAACGTTTCGGAGTTTAAGTTTTTTTATCCTAGCGATACATATAGCGGGGGAAAAAGCTCACCTTCAAGAAGAGATCATGTTAATATAGTTCATTTGTTTTCAAGTTATATTTTTGCTAAAAGTAAGGAAAAGCAAATATTTAGAGGAAACACATTAACCAGTGAAATTAGTCACGTCTTCTTCTTTGCTGAGCCTACCTTAGAAGAATTAAATTTTATGTACTCTTGTATACAACCTTTTCAACTTGAGGACGCTCAAGAACTAAGGATTTATTTGTATAATGATGATACAACTTTTAGAGTACAAATCGAACAATTTATTAGATCCAAAAGAAAAGATTTAATTGCACAAGGATCGGATTTAGAAATCACTATTGACTACATGATAAGGCTTGCTAATGTTCCTGAGGAATACAATAAATAGTTAAGTGAGGAAAAATATAATGCAGCTAAAAAAATACCCCAATAGATTACATGTGAGAAAGGTAATTGAGCAATTTATGAATAGTAAGGACTCAAGAAGCTTTTTTCAAGAGCAAGGAATACTTGTACAAGCAGTAAAAAGAAAAGATGTAGCTAAGCTTGGAGCAGATCATTATTTTTCAAGGAAGAGATTTCTAGAACTTAAAGAAAAAATTGATACGGAACATAATTACAAAAAAACCGGAAGAATAGAATTGCCAAAAGAGCAAGCAGACGATCTTAAAAGTGCACTATTGGAAATTAACGGTGTTCGTCTAGATAATGATGAAGAAAATACAATGGTGACTGTATCAGAAGCTAAAAATGGAGATTGGAAATTTATTATAAATTATACAGAATATAAACCGAGTATGATTGATTTGTTAGATAGAACTGACAGAAGAGTAGAAGTAACTGTGAACCAACAAAAAGATACTTGTAGTTTGGATTTTGATACTTTAGCTAGCAATGATTATAGCAAAGTTACACAAGTAATTAACTATATCCATCAAAAGAATAATGACATAAAGTTTGATTTTTCTGAAATAAGTTTGAGAATGTTGTCTTGTGAGAAAAGGATTCAGTTATTTAATGAATTTTTTCAACATGACCACTCACCATGGAAATTTGAAGAAATAATAAAACTGAAAGTTAAACGTGATGATGATGGGGCTAACTCGGAGGAAAGTTCAATATCAGCAAATCAGCTTAGAGGTATAAACTCAGCAATTATAGATGGGAAGAATCTTATTGAAAATAGTTTTGTAAAGGGTACGTTAGACAACGGATTCTACTTTTCCATGGCGACTATGAGATTTGAAAATATTGAAAATTCCCAATTTATAGATGTTGCTATTGAATTTAAAAGCAGACCTGAAAAATGCGAAACTAAGCTGGTTAATTCAGGATTCTTTATTGAGGAATTTGGTGGTGAGATATTAGAAGAGAATCTTATATTTGAATCAAAAATTCAAGATGCTATTTTGTTTGAGTTTAAAAATGTGCTTTACCAAATTTACCGGAAATTATTAAGGGGACGCAGGGTTTCTTTTTCTGTTGGCAAAGTAGAAGTTAAATTTATTGAGGAGAATACAGAGCCTGTAAATTAAATTGTGAAAACTCTTGAACTAAGTAAAATGGAAGTAATACAAAGGTTTTGGGGAGCACATTGGACTTTGGATAAAAGGCAATTGCAAGCATTTATTACAGAGGACAAGTTGGGTCTTTTTGTCATGCCGTTCATGTTATTATAGCGGCACGGAAGTATATTGATGATTGGTGGTTTCAGAAAACATTATGGAATGTTCTTACTCCTATTGCCTTTGAAAGTTTCACCTCATTATGTTGAGATTCGAGCGTGTAATCTATTATAACAAATACGAATATTTGTTTCTGTTTATCGCAGAGATGCATGCGCTATCCATGTTCACAACCATATTATCCAAACCACCAAATAGGAGGCTAAAATTTGTCCACTAATCCAACACGAAATCAATACATCAATCTGTTCCACTTTAAGGAGATCGCTCATGTAGGCGACTAACTTTGTGCGTCGCAATCTAGCACTCGTACCATCACTATGTTGGACAGCATATATCTTGATCAACTCAAGCGAGTCATAGCTGAACGTTGATCCTTCCACCGATGTTACCGAAGTCATCTTTATGCTCAGTGCTGATCAAATTGACGAAGATGATCCATTCTAACTTGCCGTGCTTGAACGTATGTTACGAGATGGCATCTACTACAATGAAAGAAAATATGCCCGTTCGATCAAGTCACCTGCGATGGGACGTACACAGCGAACAGAATTTATCCAAGAAAATTGCCACCACTCACCAATATCCATAAGTGGGAAGCTGCACTTGATGTGGGTCGTTCCGCAGCACAATCAGTTCCATATAGTCCACGTATTGACGTCATTCCAGATTATGAAAAGGATACGATCATCGAAGATATATGGAAAGTGGAAAAGTGTGCTGAAGATTTGCAACAGCAGAAGTTGATATTCAATGAGAAGACGCAGCAACGTGAATATTTCAAAGCGTAGAAAGTATTGAAACCATCAAAGGAACATCTACATAAATTAGAACGTATACCGAATAAATCGATCCTGTGGAATGGCGGTACAAAGTCTGTTCCTGATCAAAATTAATCTAGAAACAAAATCTTCGTGTGAAGCTAGAATAGCATTTAATTCTTCCAATATTACGTATACACGTACCACATCCGTTATCATCCTTTGTTACACTTTGAATAAAAAGGAGATGATAACTTGGATACCCAGCCTAAGATACTAAAGAGCGTGGAACATACAAACTCATCTGAAAATACGGCTAAAGAATACGAGGGCTTGGTACAGCAAGAAGACGAGCACATAGAAAGACTTAAAACATGCACAAAGCTCATTTGGGATGCGCTGGCTATTATTTCTCAAAAGGCAAGTGTACTGCACATGGAAACCGTCAAAGAAGCAGCAGACCATCTTCATATCATGGAACTAGTTTACGAAGAGAACTGTTTAAGGTTCGTTTGAAAAAAAGTATTTTGGCGAACAAGATGAAGCAAACCCAAGCATAGCAGCGGAGGGGACGGAATCGTTCTGAAGAAGCGGAGCGTTCGCCTTTGAACCCGGATTTTACCGTTAGAAATATAATCACAAAAATCTGGGGGCAACAGCGATCGGAAGAATGACCCGTCCACGTAGCGTCCTTAGTTGCACGTACTGGCTCAATTCACCCAGTAATCAAGCAACTCAAGCTAACCCGACATGACCCTTCACGGTCTAATCGGGTTTTTACATTTCAATCCCTCCATCCCTGCACATAAATCTGCACACTCCCCAAACACATCGCCACCCAGATAGTTACACCCACTCCCAACATCATGTATAGTAAAGTTATGGGAAATAAACATGAACCCGCATATGATCTTGATCGCTTAAACGTACAATATGAAACATGGCAAAAACGAGGAGGAACGTGATGATACATCCAACACAGATTGAGGATATGCTGCAAGCCGCGCTGGAGACGGGCGGAGATTTTGCAGAGGTGTTCGTCGAGGACCGCACGAATGGACAACTGGGCATGACCGGGGGCGTCGTGGATACGGCGCTGTCAGGCCGGGATTTTGGGATTGGCATTCGGATTATGAAGGAGCATTTCTCGGTGTATGCCTACACCAGTGATATGAGCGAACAAAGCCTGATCCGACTAGCCAAATCGGCTGCTAAGGCTATTCGTGGCGGTGGAGCGCCAGGTACACACACCATTACACTTCATCCCCATGCGATCCCTAACCAACATCCGATTGCGATCATACCTGACGGTTCGCAGAAACGTGCCAAGATTGACATGATGAGACGGGCGCATGAGGCGGCAAGTCAATATGATCCTTCCATCACGCAAACCTCTATTGGGATTAGCAACTCGGTCCAGAACGTCTTGATTGCCAATAGCAACGGGCTGCTGGTGGAGGATACCCGCACGTATACACGCATGAGAATAAGCGCCATTGCGACGGATGGGGAGCATAGACAATCCGGGTTCCGTGGGCCGGGAGCGTATGCAGGGACTGAATTCCTGGAGAACCTGAATATCGAAGAAAATGCGAGACACGCCGCGCGGATTGCGTCCACGATGGTCAAAGCGGGATATGCGCCTAGTGGCAGACTGCCTGTCGTAATTGAGAACGGCTTTGGCGGTGTTCTTTTCCACGAGGCGTGTGGACACGGGCTGGAATCTACGGCGGTGGCGCATGGAACTTCCGTGTTTGCGAATAAGATCGGGCAGCAGGTGGCTTCACCGCTGGTCACAGCTATAGATGATGGAACGATTCCGAATGCGTGGGGCTCGCTCAATATCGATGATGAAGGAGCGCCAACACAGCGCAACGTTCTGATCGAGAATGGTATTTTAAAAGGATATCTGATCGACCGCATGGGCTCGCGCCAGATGGGTGTACCTGCGACAGGGTCAGGACGTAGACAGTCCTATAAATTCGCTCCTGCATCCCGTATGAACAATACGTTCATTGCGAATGGTGAGTCTACTCGTGAAGAGATCATTGCCAATACGGAGTACGGGATCTATGCCAAATCGCTGGGCGGTGGTTCGGTGAATACTTCGACGAGTGAGTTTAATTTTGCAGTGGAAGAGGCGTACATGATTCGCAACGGTAAAATTGCCGAGCCGGTCAAAGGCGCGACATTGATCGGCAAAGGGATTGAAACCCTGCAAAATATTGATATGGTGGGCAACAATCTGGATCATGGTCAGGGGATGTGCGGCTCGGTCAGTGGAAGTCTTCCGGTGAACTGCGGACAACCGACGATTCGAGTATCCGAAATGACCGTCGGCGGACGGAAGGGGGAATAGGCGATGAATATTCAGCAATTTCAGGAAGCGTTGTTCGCGAAAGGCCGGAAAATGGGCTATGCGGATATGGAAATCTACTATGTCAATGGACGTTCTACCTCGGTAAAGGTACTGAAGGGAGAGATTGACCAATATACCATCGTTGAGAATGGCGGACTTTCCTTCCGTGGTGTTATTAACGGGAAAATGGGCTATGCCTCTACGGAGAAGCTGGAACCGGATGTGATCGACTTTTTATTGGAAGAAGCACGCAGTAACGCGGATATATTGGAGAGCGAGGAGCAGGATGAGCTGTTTGCAGGCTCTGAGAGCTATCCTAAGCAGCCTGCTTATGCCTCAACGCTTGCCGACACAGCTCCTGAGATTCTGATCGAAGCGGCGCTGGAAATGGAACGTACAGCGCTTGCCGCAGACCCACGAATTGTGATGGCTCGACATTGCTCGGCCAGCGTTCGTGAGAATGAGGTCCTGATTGTGAATACCAAAGGACTGCATTGCCATCGTCGCAAAAGTCTGGCGACCGCTTATGTGTATGTGATTGCAGCAGACCATGGCGAGACCGTTACCGGGGGCTGGCATGATTATTCGCTGCGGAGCGTGGAAGAGATCGATATTGCGGATGTGGCGCATAAAGCTGTGAAAGAGGCTGTTTCCAAGCTGGGTGCGCACACGATCCAATCGGATAACTATCCAGTCATTTTCCGTCATGATGCAGCCGCGCAATTGCTGGCTGCCTATACGTCGGTATTTTCTGCGGAGTCGGTGGATAAAGGCTTTTCACGCTTGGCTGGGAAACTGGGGCAAAAGGTGGCAAGCGAGCGTATTACGCTGATTGACGATCCGCTAATGGAGAACGTTCCGGCAGGCAGTACGTTTGATGCGGAAGGCAGTGCGACACGCCGCAATGAGATTATCAAGGATGGAGAACTGCGGACGTATTTCCATAACCGCAAGACGGCCCGCAAGGCCGGGGTACAGAGTACCTCTCATGCTTCCAAAGGCAGCTATAACGGTAAAATTGGGGTGTCGTATCATAATCTGTACGTGTCTCCAGGCACGTGTACGTTGGAGGACATGATTCGCAAGACGGATCGTGGGCTGATGATCGTTGAACTGCAAGGGCTGCATGCAGGTACAAATACGGCATCCGGTAATTTTTCGCTGGCTTGTCTGGGCTACTGGATTGAGCAAGGGCAAGTGGTTAGAGCTGTCAATCAGATTACCGTATCAGGCAACTTCTTTGATGTACTACAGCAGGTAGAGGAAGTTGGCAACGATTTGCGTTTTACAGGAAGCTGCACATCTCCTTCGCTCAAGCTGGCTGCACTTTCGATTTCAGGCTCCTAATGGCTGGAGCAGCCTTCTTTTTTCAGACTTACGACCTGTTCCTGACGTTCTGATTGTCTAGCAATGACAGATGCCTGATGCATCGGGGTATGGTAAAGTAGGAGAAAGTCTTTAAAATATGAAAAAAAGGCTTGGTTACAGCACCGCGACAGGGTATTATAGACAATAATATATTCGAAAAAAGGTTCGAATTGAATTTTTATTGGGGGATGTATATGAGATATATAAGCACTAGAGGTCGAGTAGAAGCCAAGGGATTTATTGATACCGTGCTCATGGGGTTAGCTGACGATGGAGGTCTAATGGTGCCAGAGCAGATTCCGACCGTGTCGGCAGCTACGCTGGAGCAGTGGGCTACATTGAGCTACAGAGAGCTGCTGCTGGAAGTTTTTGCGCTGTATATCAATGATGAGATTCCTCGTGAGGATTTGGAGCAGCTGGTGGAGCGCAGCTATGCGAGCTTCCGTCATCCGGAAGTTACGCCAGTGAAGAAGATCAACGATTCCCTGTCTATTTTGGAGCTGTTCCATGGGCCTACGTTTGCGTTCAAGGATGTGGCGCTGCAATTTATGGGTGAATTTTATTCCTACGTGTCCAAAAAGCAGAATGAGATTATTCATATTTTGGGTGCAACCTCGGGCGATACGGGAGCAGCAGCGATTCAAGGCGTGCGTGGCAAGGAAGGTATCAAAATCTGTATTTTGCATCCGCACCAAAAGGTAAGCAAGGTACAAGAGCTGCAAATGACGACAGTAGACGATGAGAACGTGCTGAATCTCTCTGTAAAAGGGAACTTTGACGATTGTCAAAAAGTAATTAAGGACCTGTTTGCAGATCTGGACTTCAAAGCCAAACATCATCTGCGGGCGATTAATTCGATTAACTTTGTGCGTATTTTGGCGCAGACAGTATATTACTTCTATGCTTATTTCCGGGCGCAGGAGTCTGCGGGTACGAAGAAGATCAATGTCAGCGTGCCATCCGGCAACTTTGGCAATATCTTTTCCGGCTTTCTTGCGAAGAAAATGGGTCTGCCCATCCACAAGCTGATCATTGCCACGAACGAAAATAATATTTTGGAGCGCTTCGTGAAGACAGGCGAATACCAGCCGGGCGACTTCAAGAGCACATATAGTCCTTCCATGGACATTCAGGTGGCAAGCAATTTCGAAAGATATCTGTACTACTTCCTCGGAGAGGACGCAGCCAAGGTATCTGAATACATGAATAACCTCAAAACTGAGGGACGGATTGTGATCGGTGCAGAGGATTTGCAGCGCGTCCAGCAGGATTTTGAGGCGCTTGGTGCTTCGAATGAGCAGTGTCTGGAGCTGATTAAAAAATACAAAGCTGAATACGATTATTTGCTCGATCCGCATACGGCTTGCGGTATTGCCGCGTATGAGGCGTATAATGGCGCAGACGAAGTCTGTGTGACCTTTGCGACAGCACATCCGGCCAAATTCGATGAGGCGATCCGTCTGGTGGACATTAAGCAGGAATTCCCGACTCAAATTGAACAATTGTTCTCCAAGCCGCAACACCAGCAGGTGGTAGAGCATGACGAGGCCGAAATTGTGCGTCAGCTGGAAGCCTTTTATAGGTAACAGAATATTTCTGTAATGGTGAGTGGTTACACCCTTACAGAATCGGAGAAGAGGCTGCATTCTGTGTGCTAGCCTCTTTTTCCATATCTTTTACAGAGATGCTGCATGTTTTAGTTTCAATTTGTTCACATTATAATGCCATATAGAGTAAGGTATTAGATCTTTAAAAAACATGAAAAAAGCCCGTAGATCAAGGGATTTGGCTTTAGTAATATAACAGGCAATGGTAGGTTCATAGAGTTATTTAATGAAGGATACAAAAATCTTTTATAGGCGAATTTGATGTATTATTATAAAAAATCATGTATAGTTAACTAAATTTTATGAATACATAAAGTTCCACTCTCGAAGGTGCAGAATAAAGCTATTCCGTCATTTAACAGAGGGGCTAATTATAAAAGGGGTGTATTAAATAATGACCATGATCCGTCCAGAGCAGAGTCAACAAGCAGCAGCCGAATATGTGCAGTCCGTTTTTGAGAAGGTTATCGCGCGCAATCCTCATGAGAATGAATTCCATCAGGCCGTCAAAGAAATTTTGGATTCGCTAATTCCGGTATTGGCTAAGCATCCTAAGTATATGCAGCAGGGGCTTTTGGAACGGCTGGTGGAGCCAGAACGTGTCATTACCTTCCGTGTACCTTGGGTAGACGATGCAGGCAATGTACAGGTCAACCGTGGCTTCCGCGTACAGTTTAACAGTGCGATTGGTCCTTATAAAGGTGGACTTCGCTTCCATCCATCTGTGTACCTGGGTATCGTCAAATTTTTGGGATTTGAGCAAATTTTCAAAAATGCGTTGACGGGTCTTCCTATCGGTGGCGGTAAAGGCGGTTCGGATTTTGATCCCAAAGGTAAATCAGATAACGAAGTGATGCGTTTTACACAAAGCTTTATGACGGAGCTGTATAAATATATCGGCCCAGATGCCGACGTTCCGGCAGGGGATATTGGTGTAGGTGGCCGTGAGATCGGATACATGTTCGGGCAATACAAGCGGATTCGCGGAGGACATGAAGGCGGCGTCCTGACAGGTAAAGGGATTCATTACGGAGGCAGTCTCACACGTACGGAAGCAACTGGCTACGGTTGTGTGTATTTTGTAAACGAGATGCTGCAAGCTCAAGGTTTGTCCTTTGAAGGACAACGTGTTGTTGTGTCGGGCTCTGGCAACGTATCCATTTATGCGATTGAAAAAGCACAGCAGCTCGGTGCTACAGTCGTGGCATGTAGTGACTCGAATGGCTATGTCTATGATCCAGACGGTATCGATCTAGAGCTGGTGAAGCAGCTTAAAGAAGTGAATCGTCTGCGGATTAGCGAGTATACGAAAGAGCGTCCAGGCGCAATCTATACAGAAGGCTGCTCGGGAATCTGGTCAATCCCATGCGACATCGCACTGCCATGTGCGACACAGAATGAAATTGACGAGCAGGCAGCACAGTTGCTGGTAAGTAATGGCGTAAAAGCAATCGGTGAAGGTGCCAATATGCCGTCTTCGCTACAGGCGATTGAAGTATTTTTGGAGAACGGAGTTCTGTTTGGACCAGCCAAAGCTGCCAATGCAGGCGGAGTAGCAGTCTCGGCGCTCGAAATGTCACAGAACAGCATGCGCCTGTCATGGACCTTTGAGGAAGTGGATGTCAAGCTGCATGATATTATGAAAAATATCTATGCTAACAGCGTGAAGGCGGCTGAGGAATACGGGGTGCCAGGCAATCTGGTGGTCGGAGCGAACATCGCCGGATTTGTGCGTGTGGCTGATGCTATGCTGTCTCACGGAATTATCTAACTCAACGTCACAATTCCTTATCTCCATTGTACAATGATTGAATAACCTAACTAATAAAAGCAAACTTGAAGCTGAGCGGCTCCGTGTGAGTCGCTCAGCTTTTATTTGGCATGAGGCACTTTATTTTTCTCAGGGACTTGATTTATTGCTAAAGAGGATGTATATTACTTGATAGATCAATAATTGATGGATCAAAGGTTGGATCACGAGGCCCAGCGATATGCTAAAGGGAGGAGAGATTGATATCACCCAGACACCATCCGAGGCTGAATATATTTTTGATATGCTGCTGCTGCTGAACAAGCAGATTAGTTCTAAGTTTGAGCGGTGTGCAGGGATTAGCGCCTCCAGATTACAGTTACTGTGCAAGCTGTATCAGGTGGAGGAGATTAGCCAAACGCTGCTGCAAAAAGAGGTTGGGATCGACGGTGCGGCCGTAACGCGCCATTTGAAACAACTGGAGGCGACAGGGATGGTCACACGGCGCACGAAGCCAGAGGACAACAGGGTTACTTTGGTAAGCCTAACCGAGTATGGACGTGCACGTATTGTCATCTTTAAGCAGGAACGCTCACAGTTTGTAGCTCAGCTGCTACAGAGCTTCGACGAGACTCAGCGGCATCAGCTAGCCGATATGCTGCAAGTGATGAATAGTCATATATCCAGTATGGACTGACAACATTGTCATATTACAATTACCCACAGAGGTACAAAGGAGAAATTGGAATGAGTAATACGAATACATCTAATATTGTAAAAACAAATGATTTTAAAGAAATCGCATTGGGACGCCGTTCGGTAAAAGTATACGATCCGTCCGTGAAGATCAGCCGCGAGGAAATGACAGAGATTTTGACAGAAGCTACACGCGCACCATCTTCCATTAATCTGCAACCTTGGCGTTTCCTTGTGATTGACAGCCCAGAAGGTAAAGCAACTCTGGCACCATTGGCTCGTTTCAACCAACGTCAAGTGGAGACATCTTCTGCTGTAATCGCTGTGTTTGGGGATCTGAACAACTTTGATAATTTCGAACAAATCTTTGGAGAAGCTGTAGAACTGGGCTATATGCCACAAGACATTAAAGAAATGCAACAGGAAAAAGTAACGGCCCATTTTGCTGCCCTTGATCCCGTTGTGAACAGAGAAACAGTTCTGATCGACGGTGGCTTGGTATCTATGCAGCTTATGCTGGTGGCACGCGCTCATGGATACGACACCAACGCTATTGGCGGTTATGAAAAGGATCAAATTGCCGAGGCCTTTGGTATGGATAAAGATCGTTATGTCCCTGTTATGCTCATTTCGATGGGTAAAGGCATCAACGAGGGTCATCCGTCCACACGTTTGCCGATTGATCAAATTGCACAGTGGAAATAAGTTAAGTTAACATCTATACGCAACATAAAAATATGCGCAACATAAAAAACAGGCGGGCAAAGGACATCCTTTGCTCCGCCTGTTTTTATTTGCTCGATGTAACGCTGATTCGGGAATTGATGATGTCCTTTAGTCTTCGGGTAATCCTCGCCCTATATTCGCTCCTGGCGTCTGTCCAGAGTCAGCAGTGTCATTCTGAGCAGGATGATCGCGCTTGGGCCATATAATCTGATGCGAAGTATGGCTAAGCTCCTCATAAAATAACGGTGCTTTCTTGAACAGGCGTATGACCAGATGGAAAAAGAACCATCCGTTGATCACCAACAGCACAAGGCTAATTAGAACAATTACCCAAGGAGACACATGAGATCCCAGCACAGATCCACCTAATACGTAATTCAGTCCAAAATACAACCAGTACAAGAGACTGTAGCGCTTGATAAGCTCCCACAGGGAAACTCGTTTTCCTCTCCCTGTAAGATGTATACGCACCAGCCATTTCCCTGGAGTTCGTCCATTCGTCAGGTAAGGAACCACCATAAAGTAAATCCCACTGGAAACCCAGAAAGCAGCGGGTACATGCAGGGACTCCATCATGCCGAGTAACCCTACCCAAAGGATAGAATCCATTAACAAGGCTACTCCTCGTCTCGTATAGGACACCCGTTTGGTCGTAATGTCCAGCTGCTTATCCAGATGCTCCAAGCGGGGAAGGAAGCGTGAAAACCATTCACCTAACAGAAAGCCCAGCATACCGCCCAAAGTATTAGCCATCAGATCGTCCACATCGAACACACGATACGCATGATCAAAAAATCCATACAGGCCTGTGAGTTGCGTCACCTCAAAGAAGAGGGACAGGGTAAAAGACAGAATCAGACACCATCCCCATCGTGCACGGAAATAATAACGTAAGAACATACCGAAAGGCATGGTCATCATCACGTTAAAAACCACTTGCAGAAAAGCACGCTCCTTCAGCAAATGCACATAACTGGAGGGTTGAGCGGGTGAGACGGAAGTTTCTCTTATGATGTCTTGCACGAACTGCAAGGGCATCAACTGCAACGCTCCCCCGGCCAAGACTGCATTATGACGTGATGCCGGAAGCGGGAGTATGACCAAAAAGAAGGCGTTCATCAAGTATAACAGCATCAAGTAAAGCAACCACGCTCTAGCCTTGTGAATATATCCATGTCTGCGATATTGCACGATAAGGAACGGAAGTGTAAACAATAACGCAGCAACTGGGAAGGCTAGAAAAGCATATGAAACTGGAAACAGATACGATTGAATCATGAGCTGTTTAAGCCTGCTTTCTCCGGAACTTCACCAAAGACCAGATGACCAAAAATGCCATGAAAGCTACACACACACTGATGCTGATCCGATTTTGCAGGTCAATCAAGAACAGGAAGGCAATGATCCACAGGCATCCCACCGTAATCGCCGTCACATAAGGGAATCCCCATATCTTGAAGGTAGGCTCTACTGGATAAGATTTGCGCAATTTCAATTGGGACAGGCAGATGCAGCTCCAGACGAGCAGCACGACAAAGCCAGGTACAGCCATCAAAATCCGGAACAGCCCGTCCTGAGCGACGTATGCGACCATGGAACCGATAATCAGGATGACCGCGCACAGTTTGAGACTGTTCACCGGAACTCCATTTGAAGACAGACGCGCGAGTGACTTGGGACCTTCCCCATTAACAGCCAGTGAATGGAGCATACGTGTTGCCCCGTAGATCCCCGAATTGGCAGCAGACAGCACAGCAGTGATCAGAATAAAGTTCATGACATGAGCTGAGCCTTGAAGCCCTACAGAAGACAATACCTGTACAAACGGGCTGGTATTCGCGTCCAGTTGGTTCCAGGGAATCAAGCCACAAATGATGAGAATTGGCAGCGTATAGAACAAAACAACGCGAAAAATAAAGCTTTTAACCACTTTAGGCAGTACCTTTTCTGGATTTTCAGTCTCCGTCAACGTCAATCCGATCAGCTCAGACCCTCCATAAGAAAAGGTAACGACCAGCAGCGCCGAAAAGATAGCCAGCCAGCCATTGGGGAGAAACCCGCCGTGCTGTACATAGTTGCTCAGATAAGGTGGGGTTTCAGTGGGGATAATCCCAAACAGTATACAGCCCCCCAAGGCGATAAAGACAATAATCATGGCAATTTTAATGCCTGCCAGCCAAAATTCCAGCTCCCCGAAGCCGCCGACACTCAGCATGTTGACGACAATAATGAAAGCCGCACTTGCTAAACTGAGTACCCACAGAGGGACATCTGGCAACCAGTATTGCAGGAAGCTTCCCGCAGCAATGACCTCAATGACACAGACAGCCAGCCACATGAAGCAATACAACCAGCCGATAATAAAGGAAAGTCGTTCTCCAAAAGCCTTGCGAATAAAATCCTTCATATTCATGTTGGGGTAGACGGTAGCCATCTCGGCAATTGCGCCCATAACGACCAAGAGCAGCAGTCCTGCGAAGACATAGGACAAAATAACTCCAGGTCCTGCCAAGCTAATCGTTTCGGTACTTCCTTTAAAAATACCCGTCCCGATGACTCCACCCATAGCCATAAAGGTAATATGCCGTGGTCGAAGCTTTTTGTGTAAAGTTGCTTCATTTGATTTCAATATGAAATCCTCCTTCATTAAAGTATACAGCGTCAGCATAGCCCAAACAGGGTTAGTTCAATTAGACTTATACTACATTAAAATATCCAATTAGGAAATGAAAGAAATAGGATCTGGTAGGGAGGTTGTGTATAGATAGGGGGCAAATTGGTGAACAAAGGCAGATTGATATTGTTGACAATTGTTGTATTATCGATATCATCCTGCCTTTATGTTATATTCACCTTGTTTCGCGCCGGAATATTTGTTTCATGGTAGCTAAAGTAAGGGATGATATATAATGAGGTTGGTTTGAAAAAAAGTATGGTATTTATGAAGCGGAGGCTTTGATACGTGAAGCAGGATCGGCAAAAGCAGACAGGTTCTCATTCCGGGATGAGCAAGGGGTATGAAGCTGATGAGCTGAACAAGCTACTGTCCGTATGGCTCCATTCGTCGATCCGTGTCATGGATGTCCGGCACATTCGACTGGAAGCGGAAGAGCTGGTTCAATTGTATCGTCTTCCAGCGCATGCTTTTGTGTTCATGCTACAGGGGAGCGTGCACTTGGCTGGTGATTGGAAGGATGCGTCCCATTCAGGCTACGTGCTGCATGGCAGCAAGGGCTTTGAACTGAATATAAAGCCTTCATCATGCGGGATCGAATATATTCTTGTACTATATAAAGCAACTTCTTTATCAGGACGCACAGTTTATCATCAACCTTCGGCAGCTTATGGTTTCATACCGCCCTATCCGGCTATACTATATCAAAAGCTGCAGCTACTGGCGAACACATGGCAAGATCAAGAGGCGTTATCCAAAGTTCAGGCGCAGGGTCGTTTCTATGATTTTGCATATGAGTGTATGCGCCAATTGCAGGAACCGCAGACTCGGACTTCTACGCGAGATGTGGTGGCACAGGCGATTCGGTTTATGCAGGCTCATTATGCGGAGTCCATCACGCTGGAACGTCTGGCCGGATTATTGGAATGTAGTCCGCGACACCTGACCCGGTTATTTAAAAAACAAACAGATTGTAGCCCGATTACATACTTGATTCAATTACGGATGGACAAGGCGAAGGAGCTTTTACGGAAGACAAATGCCACTTTGCAGGATATTGCTGTGAGTGTGGGGTATTCAGATGTCTATTTCTTTAGCCGGGCATTCAAAAAATATACTGGCGTATCCCCGGTTCATTATCGGGACAGCTTATATTCATCTGCTTTTGTTAGTGATATGCGTCTGGATAATCCATCAAGTCTGCCTGAATGTTCCATTGATTCGATAAGTGACGCCCTGCATACTGTTATTGAGGATAATAATCATTATCAAAATCATGATGAAGGGATTTTACGAATGAATAGAAACGCAAAGCATTCCATGGCATTTATTGTATTGCTTAGTTTTACCCTGCTGCTGAGCGCGTGCTCAGGCGCATCCAGTCCTGCGGCAACCGATGGCGCTGCACAAGGGAACAATAATACATCAGCAGAACCAGCATCACAGGAAAGGGTGCTGAAGGATGCACTTGGGCATGAGGTGAAGGTTCCGGCTCAGCCTCAGCGTGTGCTCGCTTCTTATCTGGAGGATCATCTGGTGGCATTGGGTGTTAAACCGGTAGCCCAATGGTCGGTGGGAAAAAATTCAGTTCAGGCTTACCTGCAAAAAGAACTGAAGGATGTTCCTGCCATCGCTTCAGATCTTCCATTCGAGGCGGTTCTGAACTTCAAGCCTGATCTAATCATTATGGACAGTGCGAGCATGGTCGAAGGCGACAAATATGATCAATACTCCAAAATTGCTCCAACCTACGTTGTGGGCAGTAATATGAATAATGATTGGCGCCAAGAGCTGCTGACCGTGGGTGAGGTGCTGAATAAGAGCAGTGAAGCGAAGCAGGCATTAAGCAACTACGACAAAAAAGCAGCAGAGGCGAAAGCCAAACTCAGTCAGACGGTAGGACAAAAAACCGCTGCGGCATTGTGGGTAACGGATAAAAACGTATATGTGGTGAACCAGAATTTATCCAGCGGTGATGTATTGTACAAGGATTTGGGATTCAAGATTCCACAGGTTGTACAGGAAATTTCCAAAACGGCCAAGGCGAACTGGAGCAACTTATCGCTGGAAAAACTGGCTGAGCTGGATGCTGATTATATCTTTATCGTGAACAGCAAAAATGTGAGCAAGGATGAGATTATTAAAGATCCAGTCTGGGCAGGGATTCCGGCAGTCAAAGAAGGCCACGTATACGATTTTGGCAAGGATTCCAGCTGGCTGTATACAGGTACAATTGCAAACAGTCAAATGATTGATGATGTTCTGAAAAATGTAATGAAATAATGTAACTCAATCATCTAGATTATAATAAAACAGCGCTATTCTTACTTCACGGCAGAGACCATAGTAGGAGAGCGCTGTTTTGTCTTTTCATTTTACATGGACGCTTGCCGTGCAACGTGGTTTTATAATAAAAGATGCCTGCACAGGGCAGACATCTGTTTTTTTCGATATTAGGCTTTCGGAGATACCAGGATTTTAACCTGATTTTTTTCTTTCAGGAGACCTTCAAAACCTTGCTCGATTACTTCTTCGAGCTTAATACGTTTGGTCACAAGCTTGTCAGCAGGGAAATATCCTTTTTCCATCAAGCTGATGACAGCCGGGAATACATCACGGTAGCCGATAATACCAGTCAGATTGCGTTCCTTCATAACGATATTGTTCGGCTTAATTGGAGCTTCTTTTTCAAAAATGCTGACGATCATGATTTGTCCGCTGATTTTAGTGGATTCAATAGCTTGAGTCAGCACAGGAGGTACTCCAGTGACTTCATAGGCTACATCTACGCCACCGTTGGTCCGTTTGTGCAGCTCTTCCACAACATCATAAGTTTTAGGATCAAGCACGATAGCACCCAGCTCTTCAGCTTTAGCTTTACGCTCCTCGGAAAGCTCTACTGCATAAATCTCAGATGCGCCCGAAGCTTTCAACGCTTCAATAACCAGCAATCCGATAGGACCAGCGCCAAACACGACAGCTTTGTCGCCGACTTTCAGTTGGCTTTGACGTACAGCATACAAAGCAACGGCCGAAGGCTCTACCAAAGCGCCTTGCTCGAAGGATACGCTTTCTGGAATTTTGTGAACCATGTGCTCGTCAGCTGCGACATATTCAGAAAATCCACCGCCGCCGCCTGCCAAACCGAGGAAGCCCATTTTATCGCAAAGGTTATATTTGCCTTGTCTACATGCATCACATTCTCCACATGCAAAAACCGGTTCTACGACTACACGGTCGCCAACCTGAATCTTGGTTACGCCTTCACCGATTTCAACGACTTGTCCAGAAAATTCATGTCCCATCACAATCGGAGCTTTTTCGCCAGTCAGTGGATGCTCAGCGTTTTCAGGAATGAAGATCGGTCCTGCTACATATTCGTGAAGATCACTTCCGCAAATGCCACACCATTCCACTTTGATCTTTACTTTTCCTGGAAGAGCAGCGGGTTGCTCAATGTTTTCCAAACGTAAATCTTTTACTCCATGCCATCTCAATGCTTGCATGTCTTGTCATCTCCTTGATGAATATATGATCATTGCCGCTATAAAAGTAAATGAATAAGGAAACGTTTCCGAAAAATAATATGTCACAATTTTTACACATTGTCAAACCAATTTCATACAAAAAGCACTTGATTTTTTTGTGAATATAATCACTTGTGACTATGGCGCTATATTTGACTCGTTGCTTAGTACAAAAGAATTTTAACTACTTTTGCAGGTGAAGCAGAGGCTAGAAGAAAACGAATTCAATTTTTAGAGGTGCATTCTGTGGTATAATATCTATATTAGAGAGTTTATGTATATAGAGAGAAAACGATTCCGAGCGTGAAAGGATTTTGGGTGTGTCAGAGCAAAAGAAAGTAACTATAGAGGATGTAGCCAAGCGGGCAGGGGTCGGTATTGCGACTGTCTCCAGGGCTATTAATGATAGCGAGGGCATCAGCCCCAAAACAAAGGCATTTATTTTGCAAGTAATTGAAGAAATGGGCTTTACGCCCAATACCTCAGCTCAGAGTCTAAAGGTACGGCAGACACGTCAAATTGCGTTGGCTGTACCGGATATTCGGAACGCCATCATTCCAGAGATTGCTTGGTCCGTAGAACAGGCTGCCAAGCAGCATGGTTATCGTGTCGTGCAAATTAATACGGCTGGAAATGCCAGAATGGAGCTTGAAACAGTACGTGAGGTTAAGAAGCTGCATGTAGACGGGCTTATCATTATGCCACTGGCGTATCCCAAAATGTTGGTTGATCTGATTAACAAGGCTAGCGTTCCGGTATCCATTATTAACTATGGCAAGAAGCTGGGTGAAGACGTTAAAGCGGATATCGTCAGTTTGGCCCGGCAAGAGGGAAGACTTGTGATGGAGCATTTGCTTAAAATCGGGAGAACGAGAATTGCTTATGCAGGTGCAGCGAAGGATAAAATCGAAGAGAGATACTTTGCTTATGAGCAGTCTCTCCAGCATGTGGACCCTTCACTGGTGTATTTTGGCGATGACTTTTCCTTTGAGACCGGGCTACGGGCAGCCGATTATTTTTACAGCTTGAAAAATATGCCGGATGCGATTTATGCAGTTAATGATATGGTGGCCATAGGAATCGTAAACCGCTTTAAGGATTTGGGTGTAAAAGTACCGCAAGAGGTTGCAGTGGTTGGTATTGACAACAATTTATGGGCTACGGTAACGACCCCACAGATCAGCTCAGTTTCTATCATGGGGGAAGAGGTGGCACGCTTGGCTGCGGAGCTGCTGCTTAAGCGAATTCAGGAACAGACCGTGGGCGATTATGAGCGTATACAGTTTGAGCCTCGTTTGATTGTCAGGGAATCCAGCGTCTCCGTGATCCGTAAGCCTACGGTTGGGCATGACGAGTAAAGTAAGTCTAGCTCTGAACCCTATTCCGTTATAACCATGGATGAATGGCTGCAGGCGTAATAGATATGGATAGGAGAGTGGATTCATGTCAAAAGGTAGCGTGTTCGTTTCTGGAGCTTGTACTACATTATTGCTGGCTGTAATCATAGGGTGTACTCCCCATGCTGATCCTGCGTCGTCGTCTGGAGCAAGCAATAAGGAGCCCCTGCAAAGTGCGGTCAGTAAGCAGCATGCCCAGCAAAGCAAAGAGGAGCTTGTGTTGTCCTTCTATAAGGATTCATCCCTCAATGATGAAGCAAAAGTACATCACATGACGGACCATTTGGCAGGTATTGACTGGGGGAAGATGAACGAAATTAGTGAACATCAAAGCATGGAAATTATCGAATATCTGTACAAGCAGCGTGCTTTGATTCCATCTGAAAGTTTTCCGAATGTGATCAAGGGCACTGATGGCTTGGACGGAGCGCTAACTGAAGAATACGATAATCTTATGGAAGATTTGTTTACAAGGGACAAAGCTGCGATGATCCGAGCATTGGCAAATATGGACAAAACCAACCGTGTACATGGTATAGGGGGTATCGGGTATGCTCTCAGCTATAGAGACCCTCATGAAGTCAAGAAAGAGATTCAACAATGGCAGGCAGGACAACAGCTTACTGCGGCAGAGAAGGATGTTATTCGTGCTCTGCTCGCCAAGCTGGATAATCCGTACTAAAGCTGAATGAGTGATGAGCTTCGCCTCGAAGTATATAAAATGAAAAGCTGCTTCTCTATCTGAGGCAGCTTTTTTGTGCTGTTTGTACATCCTGCGATTATGATTGGAGGTAATCCTGATCTACACGCAAGCGCTTGATATCACGAATTGGAGGGAGGCCGAACAAACGAGCGTATTCACGACTGAATTGAGAGGGACTCTCGTAGCCTACCTGAAAACCGACATCTGCCGCATCTGCTGATTCAGATAACAACAGGCGACGGGCTTCTTGCAGACGTAATTGTTTTTGATATTGCATTGGGCTCATAGCCGTAACCTCTTTAAAATGACGATGTAGCGACGAAGGACTCATCTTAGCCAGTTGGGACAATTCCTCAATTCGCAACGGCTTATCATAATCTTGTTTAATCCGCAATATGACTTCTGCGATCCGGTTGGAATGGCTGCCGGTCATGACCAGTTGTTTTAAGGACTCTCCCTGCTTCCCCTGTAAAATCCTATACAATATCTCACGAATGACTAATGGAGCCAGCACCGGAATATCCTGCGGACTTTCCAAAAGACGTACGAGCCTTACTACGGCATCCAGCAGTTGAAAGTTGGTCTGGCTTACATACAAGCCTCGTCTGGAATCAGGTATTGGGCTAGTAGGAAAAGAAGCTTCACTGATCAGATCCAAAACTTGATGCAGATCAAAATTGAGCCGGAGGCACAAATACGGAGCTTCTGCTGAGGCTTGTATGACCTGTCCGGAAATTGGCAAATCCACCGAAACCACAAGGTAGTCGGATGTGCCGTAATAGTAACTTTCCTCTGCAAGTATCACGACTTTTTTCCCCTGAGCCACAATGCATAAGGCGGGTTCATGGACCTGATAAATCGGAACGGTGGTATTCGAACTTCGGACGAAGTAAAGTGAAGGGATATCTGTAGCGTGAACTCCGTCGTGACTTGTGAATTGTTCTATGAGCCTTGCCAGTTCGGCTTGTTTTTCTGTAGTAGAATTCTCAATTTCGGTAGCTTTCACCATGTCTCTCCCTTCTTCAAAACGTGCTAATCATCATTTTTTTAATAGCTAATGACACTCTAAGACGGGGTTTGTTTTTGGATGTGGATTTGAATTCATATTAAGTATCTTTGGAGGATTAGGCAATAATTTGCTCTGATTTTTCTACCAGTCTGATGGACATTCCTCTCATAATAAGATGCAGGTACAACACCTCATGAGTAATGGAGAAAAAATTAGAAGTGCAAAGAAATGAAGAGTCATCTGTTTCAGTGATATTTTGAACTAGAGGAGGAACAAGCATGTTGAATATTAAAGGAAAAGTCGTAGCAATTACAGGAGCAAGCAGTGGAATCGGTGAAGCTACTGCTCGTTTACTGGCTCAACATGGGGTTCATGTTGTATTAGGAGCCAGACGTACAGAACGACTGGAGGTTCTTACCTCCGAAATTCGTTCAAAAGGGGGATCGGCTGATTATATGCAACTGGATGTGACCCAAAAGGAGCAGATGGAAGCGTTCATTAAGTACGCTGAAAAACGATTTGGGCGTGTGGATGTCATTGTGAACAATGCAGGAGTGATGCCTCTTTCAAAATTGGAAGCCCTGAAGGTAGAAGAATGGGATCGCATGATTGATGTTAATATACGAGGCGTTCTGCATGGGATTGCGGCCGGGCTTCCCATTATGAAAAAGCAAGGTTTTGGTCAGTTTATCAATATTGCTTCTATTGGCGCGTATAGTGTAACGCCGACCGCTGCGGTATACTGCGCAACAAAGTATGCGGTTCGGGCGATTTCTGAGGGTTTGCGCATGGAGGTTGGAGGAGATATTCGTGTAACACTGGTATCACCGGGAGTAACCGAATCCGAGCTTGCCGACAGTATCTCAGATGAAGAGGCACGGCAGGAAATGATAGAATACCGACGGATTTCGATTTTACCGGATGCGATCGCTCGTTCCATTCTATATGCCATGGAGCAGCCAGCGGATGTAGATGTGAATGAAATCATTGTCAGACCCACGGCAAGTCCGAACTAACCCCATGTAATGAAATCTGTAGTTTATCTTTGCATTAGATTGTTTGGTCCTCTATCCTTTATGGATAGGGGATTATTTTTATTATAAGATGAGCAAGACCATTATTTACACTATAGAGTTCAAAAAGATGCGACTTTAACATAATCGGGTTTACTTTTGCAAATGTTTGTGTTAATTTTATTTCGACAAACATCGAAATTAGGACTGGAACCGAAGGGAGACAAACAGGGTGAAGGATACAACAGAGATGCAGCAAGCTGTAAAAATATATAAAGCCCTTGGAGAACCGACTCGTCTCAAAATAGCACTTTTGTTAAAAGAGGAAAGTGACCAATGCTGTTCTAGACTTGGTGAAAAGCTGAACAGTGTTGCTATTTCGACGCTATCGCATCATTTGAAGCAAATGGCAGAGTCTGGGCTACTCACATTCCGTAAAGAAGGGACGTTTATTTATTACAGCCTGGATGTGGAAGCAGCACAGAAATATGCTCCATTTTTGATCACATAATTTTTTTAGTTTTAATTTCGATATTTGCAAAAATATAAAAACAAGAAAAGGAAAGAGGCGTTACTAGGAAATGCAGAGTCCATGGAAAGTATTTATTTTGGCCATTGTCAGTTTTTTGGTAGGCACATCTCAATATATCATCGCTGGCATTTTGGATCAGATTTCGGCGACGATGGGAATTACAGTGGCGGCCGCAGGTCAGTTAATTACTGTTTATTCTCTGGCCTATGCGATTGGCACGCCGATTCTAATGGCAGTAACGGCTAAATGGGACAGACGCAAACTGCTCTTGAGTTCTCTTGGATTATTTGCAGTTGCCAATGTCCTATCCTTTGCACTGCCGGGTTTTGGAATGTTTATTGCTGCACGTATTCTTATGGCCCTCGGGGCGGGGATGGTCGTAGTTACAGCGCTGAGCATTGCAGCAAAAATTGCCCCAGCCGGCAAGCAGGCCAGTTCTATTGCTACAGTCACTATGGGGTTTACAGCTTCGCTGATTATCGGAGTGCCGCTTGGAAGAATGATATCTTCTGCTTATGGCTGGAAAACCGTATTTCTCGGTATTGCGTTAGCAGGGATTGTTGCCTTGATCGTTATTGCTATGACAATCCCTCGCTTGAAGGGAGATCAGCCGATCCCCTTACTACAGCAGTTTGCTCTTCTGAAAAAGCCTGAAGTTGCTTTGGGATTGGCGATTACCTTCTTTTGGGGAGGGGGTTATTCCCTCGCGTATACTTACATTTCACCATACTTACTGAATGTATCAGGTGTAGGGGACAATATGCTAAGCTCAGTATTACTTGCCTTCGGAATCGCCAGCCTGATCGGGTCGAAAGTCGGTGGATACAGCGCAGATAAAAAGGGTATTTCCTTTACATTATTCGTGGGCATGGTGCTGCATGTCTTTTCCTTGCTGTTACTTCCTGTCGCCGCTCATTCTCTAGGTGCAGTATTTGTCTTCCTGATGCTGTGGTCGTTCGCAGCCTGGACAACCGGACCTACTCAACAATATAATTTGGTCACGCTCGTACCGGAATCTTCCGGTGTGATGCTGAGCCTCAACCAGTCTACCATGCAGCTTGCTATGGCAGCCGGAGCCGGAGTTGGCGGTGTGGTTGTTGGTCAGGTTTCGCTGGCCTCCATCACTTGGTTTGGAGCAACTGGTGTCGCTATCGCCATGGTAGCTGTATATTTACTTTCACGAAGATCTTCGGTTCACACGGAATTGGGTGTGACAGAATAAAGAATTATAGATAATTGAAGAATGAGCCCAGCGGTAGATGGCATCGCTGGGCTTGTTTGTTTTGAGTGAGCACTCATATGCTCCCCTGACAGCAGGAGGATCTATCCAAACGCAATATCAGTAATTTTGCCGCCTTCTTTAAAACCGATATTTTTATAAACTTGATTGGAAACTGAATTTTTTATATCTGCGTAAAGCATGGGAGTTAGCTGCTCATTTTTCAAAATGGAACATAACCCCGATACTATTGCGCTGGCAAACCCGTTTTTTCGCCAGGTAGGGGGAGTATAAACAGCATTAATTCGGCCATGCCTCGGAGAACGATGAGCAATGTTAGCCATGGACACGGGCATACTATTTACAATCCAAAGATATAAATTCCCTGTCTCAATCGCTGCCTTCGCAGCTGATATTTGACTAGTCGGATCAACTGAACTGTCTAAAGCATCTTTTGAAAAACCAGCTAGAAACTGGGCAACTAACTGTGTGTCCTCTGAAATGGCTTGTCGCATGACTCCCTCAACGCCTGAAGATTTTTTGTACTCCAGGCAGAAATAAGACTCCATGACCATATGGGTATGTACCTGAGCAGTATACCGATCAGCATAAGCATTTGCGAACTTCTCGACGGTTTCGATATCACCACTTACACCTGATAGGTTAGTTCCTTTTAAATAATGTAAGAGCTCTTCGATATAGGCCAATTTATGGCTACCGATGATTTGCTGTGAAATCCATAGCCAAGCCTTATGCCCGGGTGATTGAGCGAAAATCATATTTCCATCAGACGTTTTAAGGCATGTTGATTCTTCGGACTCACATATTCGATGAAGCAAATTATATCGAACCTCATCAATCAAAAATGGATTGTGATTTAATAGATCGTCATATGGGGCTAGCTGCTCAATCATGGCTCTGCCTCCCTAAAAATGAGGTTTGATCTAACGTATTTGTATATGCTATGAAAATTAAACTGCTACAAAGAGCTGCTGTTATATCTACTAAGATTTAAACTTCCGCGCTATAAGCTTCTTATTTTTTTGTCGCCAAATCCATCTTTCGATAAAGTTTTTCTCTTTTCTTTCCTGAAGCGTTTCCTTCATACCCTTAATAAGAAATTCGGATCTGCGCTTGTCATTTCTGCTAATTTCGCGTAGTTCCTCAATAAATTTATCGTCCATGTCTGCATCTCCGTTATTTCAGGATTTTCCAAATTACTAAGCTAAATTATACAGAACGTATGTTCCTTTTTCAAGTCTGCGTCTACTCTGTTCAACATATAGCCATTTTTAGATGAATGCTGTAAGGCCCGCGCCAATTGAATAGGGAAGCATATGCTAGAGTTGAAAGGAGGAATTAACAACATGACTAATAAAGCATACGTATCTCAAACGTATCCACGCCTTACAGTCTACAATGAAGAAAATTTTCGGGGTTCTAGTAGAATATTCAGAGGAAACCTAGGTATTCGTAACACCGATAATATTCTCGACGGTATCGAAAGTCTGCGTTTCTTTTCCACCAGCAGCAATGCTACACTTGTACTCTTTACCGGCACGCGGTTTAGAGGTAACTTTCGTGTGTATAGAGGCAACCACAGCATCGCCGACCTGGATGATCTGATTCGCGGGAATGATGTGGAATCTATTATTTCTACCAATCAACGTTTGACATTGCAGCAAATCCGTAATATCCGCAGTACTGGCAAACTGCCTGCCGGCTATCGAATCGTCTAACAAAATCCATTCGACACAATAAACATTTTACAAGACTGCTTCAGGGGCTTGCAACTTTCGAGCTTTTGGAGCAGTCTTTCTTTTTGTACACACGGCCTACATATAGAACGATGAGAAGAAATGTACGGAAGAGTGAATGGAATGTTATTTTTATGAAAATAAAATAAGGAGGGCATATGGTATGCTCTCCTTATTACGTATATGATGATTTACTTCATTTCCCAATTCGTTACTTTAATTATGGCTGCATCTGCATTCTTAAGATCTGTTTCGCCAGAAGCTAAAAGAGAACTCCATTGTTTCACCCGATTCTTACCATTAGGAGGTTGGTTATAATCATTAGTATCGACAACCAATGTACGTTTAGCATAGAAGTTGGTCATGAACGTCTTTTCATTCGTACTATTGCCAGAACGGGAGAGGACTCCTTCAAGACTACCGTAATCACCCGTAGCGCCTTGGGCAGATAGTTTTTCTGTCCATTGAATATAAAATAGCGTAGTAAGGATTTTTCTTACATATGACAGCTTAAATCCTCAAGTCGTTCATCAAGCGTATTTTCGATCCATACTTTGACCCATCGATAATCGTAGATTCCTCTTACCTCTTTACAGCATTCACTATCTTCATTTTGATCTGTTCATCCTCGAGCTGCGTGGAAGAAGTAAACTGATTCGTTTTAACATGTGTGTGAGTATGAATCCTCTATATAGTACAAGGATAACAATAATTTAAATCAAAATTCATAAGGGTGAATTAAAGATTCATAAAAATGAATCGACAATATTCTCTTTATCACATACTTAGCCTCTACCACTCTTTGCAGGAATTGATAGCTCATTGTTATATGAAATAATTTTCACTCAAATAGAACTATTTCAATTTTTTTCCTTGATGACGATATAATTGAGGATTCGCCAAAAAGCCTTTTCATATAGGAAGTTGGGATCAACTCGCTAAACCAAAAAATAATGTACGTTGCGATTGATGGGTTTAGTCAACCAGCCGGATCCTTAGGAGAGAAGGTAGTGTACTAGAAAAATGGATTATGTTATGCACAAAAAAAGGGGGCTAAAACAGAATATAAATACTTGAGATCGTAGGATTAGGTTCTTTGAGATAACTTCCTGTTTCTCACATAACATACTTTATCTTGCGATAACAGACAGCAGCATATAAACATTAGGAGGATAACTAGTATGAATTCATTAAAAAAAACGAAGAGTTTGATCAGCGCCCTGACCGGGGCAGCGTTATTATTCTCGCTACCAATGGTGGCAGGCGCAGAGAGCAATATCAACTATTTTGCCCATGCATCCGAAGAACCGGTTACCGTGTCTGAAGCTGTGTATGAAGCAGGATCAGGGGTTCTGAACGTGGGGGCGGCCCAATTTCAAAAATTGACAGTCACTAAGGAGCATCAGGTTAGGAAGACACTCGTTAATCCTAACGCTTCTCCTGAAGCCAAATCGTTGATGAGCTATTTTGTTGATCAATACGGCAAGAGTATACTATCCGGTCAGCAGAACAGTTCTAACATTAGTTGGATGCAGGACGCGATTGGTAAAAAGCCAGCCATTGTCGGATTCGACCTGATGGATTATTCACCGTCTCGAGTCGAGCACGGCGCTTCCTCCGCCGAGATCGAGAATGCGATCGATTGGCACAGCCAAGGCGGTATTGTCACTGTCGTATGGCATTGGAACGCGCCGAAGGGTTTAATTGACCAGCCCGGTAAAGAGTGGTATAAGGGATTCTTCGGGGATTCCACCACTTTCGATGTTGACTACGCGTTGAATCACCCGGAATCCGAGGATTATAAACTTATTTTGCGGGATATCGATGCCATTGCGGTACAGCTTCAAAAGCTAAAAGATGCGAAAATCCCCGTGCTCTTTCGGCCGTTGCATGAAGCGGAAGGGGGATGGTTCTGGTGGGGGGCGAAAGGTCCGGAGCCGTCAAAGAAACTTTACCACCTGGTGTATGATCGCTTAACGAACGTGCATGGTCTGAACAATTTGATTTGGATCTGGAATTCTAGCGCACCGGAGTGGTATCCCGGAAACGATGTTGTAGACATCGTGAGTACGGATCATTATCCGTCTGCGGGCGACTATAGACCAGTCACTGACAAATATGACGCCCTCGTCTCGCTTGTGAACGACCAGAAGCTGGTCGCATTAACCGAGAACGGTGCGATCCCGGATCCAGATTTGCTCTCCAGTGACGGAACAAACTGGAGCTGGTTCACTACCTGGACAGGAGAGTTCCTGACCGATGGCGTAAACAACAGCCGGGAGCATTTGAACAAAGTGTTCAACCATCCAAATGTAATCACGCTCGATGAGCTACCGGATGTAGATCATTACGACCAAAACAATTAACGGTGTTAAAACCAATTTTTCTGATACGTTGCTTGAATAAAATGTATACTTAAACGAATTGATAGCAAGGGTGTTTCTGGGGTAATTCCAAAACACCCTTTTTTTCATGAGCTGCTTAAACTCTAAAGGCTTGTTTGACCTAGCCTGGGCATCTAGCAAGGAGGCTGGCTTCCGATTTGGTGAGAAGAGAGGCAGAGCAGGGAAATAGGCCCATGCAACCTGGTTTAATGGCGGGAAGAGCGTCCACCTAAGAGTCAATACGCACCGTTCTTCGTTCCTGTCGTTCATTTTACGCTGCCAACGGCATAAGGAACTTCAAGAACCCTTGATTTGACAAGGTTTTCCGATAGTGTGGGTTTTGCTTATCCTGTTGTAACGAAGATAATAAGCGCGACGATTTATATAAAATGTAATATATTAATCATAGACCAGTAGACATAATCATAAGCTTGGCGTATATTTCCCCAATATGAACTCTGGGCGTGAAATCAACATATATATTCATCTCCTAGTGAGTATAGGAAGTTGCACAAGAATAGGAATTAGAAATGGAAGGTGATTATCCTTTGATAAGCAAGCTATCTGTATTGAATTATGTATCACCGATTGGAGAGATAGAGATCCAGGGCACCAATGAGGCTGTCTATTCTATTATGTTCTCTAATCGGAATGAGCCTTCAACAAGGGTTATAGAAGAGGTTCCGTTCCAAGTATTAAAGGAATGCGCTAGCCAGCTTGACGAGTATTTTAAAGGCGAGCGCTTTGAGTTTTCGTTTCCTTATGCTTATGAAGGTACAGACTTTCAGCAAAAAGTATGGAATGCGCTGGTGACCGTGGGTTACGGTAAAACGACAGCTTATAAAGATATTGCTCTTGCTATTGGAAATGAAAAAGCGATCCGAGCCGTTGGCAGTGCGAATGGCAAAAATAAGCTGAGCATTGTGATTCCATGTCACCGAATTATTGGGTCCAACCAGAAACTAACTGGCTATGCAGGGGGCCTGTGGAGAAAAGAATGGTTGCTTCAGCATGAGAAGCGTTGTCTGGGATCATAAGGAGGGTATCATGGGTGAGAGAGATATATTTGAAAGAGTTTAAGCCGGAAAGCTGGGCCCACATGGTCCAGCTCTATCAGGAGCGATATGATCAGGTAGATCTGGCGATCAGGGCAAAGGTGGCCCAAAGTCATATTCCAAAGGAGATTCAGATTGTGCTGCTGCCTGACATGGGCGAATATCTGCTGGCTTGGATGGATCTAAAGGTTCCCGCACTTGGTCACGAAACCCCGTCAGATTATTTAAAAAGCGAAGAAGGGATCAAAGCACTGAAGGCAGCCATTCTGCGTATGCCGCGTTAAACCAACTGACTCAAGGAAATACATATGAACATTGAAGATTGAACGTTAGCTAGAAGTAAAGCCAACAAGGTTTGTCCAAATCCCATAAAGCCGTACAAAGGGAGCCGTTGCCCGGCTCCCTTTGGCGATCACAAGCATCCTGTGATATAAAAGCTCTAATTGGCTGAAAGCTCACTCTCCGTCACCCATTTATGATTTTTGACAGGCTCTCCTCCTGTAGTCGGCGTATAATCTACCATGTATACGGTCGTTGGCTCAGCGGAATCTATGGTAGCCTTAGCTCCATCCATCCCCTTCATGTGATCTGCCGTCAGGATAACTTCCGTTCCCGGTGCATAGGGTTCGCTGCCTGCATCCTTAATCTCTTCATGAATAACCCATTTATGATTAGTCACTTTTTCTCCTCCAGTCGTTGGAGTATATGAGACCGTGTAAGCAGTAGTCGTATAAGCACCCACGATCGTGGCCTTAGCGCCGTTCATGCCTGGCATATGGTCAGCTCGAATAATCGCTTGGCTGCCAACTTTGAAGGCTGGATGTTCAGCTTCTTGTAGTCCGGCAGGAAGCTCACTGGAAGTGGAGTGATTCATTTCCGATGTGTCATGCTGTTGACTGCTGTTTGTCGTATGCTCCTGATTCGGCGTGTTACTGTTCCCGCACCCGCTCAAAATAATCATGACTGCACCAGCAAGCAAAGCCCATTGTTTTCTCATATTCAATAGCTCCTTTAGGATTTTATTTTCATATTCAATTATACCCCCTAGGGGTATAATTGAAACGGGATTATATCACATACCTGGTAACCATACCCGTTAACCTGTTCTGCTGACGCCGGAGGGACCTACATCGAATACCATTACAAACTTTTTATTAGATGAGACATATGTTGCGGTTACTCCTGGAGAAGGCTTTTTGAGTATAGCCGTTATGGAACCATGGAAGAAGAAATCACAGGTTTGAGAGCGCAAATCGAAGGGATAAGATGACCCGGATTACGAATGGGATTTTTTAAAACGGGTCATCTTCAGGGCAAGGAAGTTGTTTGCTGCAAGCATGGCAATGTTCAGGAACGTTTAATTTTCGGCTTGCCATACTGATTAATGAGAGTTCGAAGTTGTTTCCCGGCTTGATTCAGTTCCATATCATTCAACACATAATCGGTGCTGACTTCCCAGGTGCTGCGGTCATTAAGGTGAAAAATAAAGGCAGGGAAGCGAGGACGCAGCCATCTGCGGATGGAGGCCCCCACGAATTCGACTTTAGTGATTGCAGACCATGGGATCGTTCGAATACCATCGGAAATACTGTGTTCGTCAAAGATGAACAGGAAGGGTTCCTTACGAAACGTTCTGCTTAAACAAACTACCAAATAACTACCGAAAAAAGGAAGTCCAACCATGGCGGACGTAATAAAGAAAAAGATTTGCAGAGCCGAGATATCTTCGTCGATAAAAATGAGCAATAGCAATAACAGACAAATCAGCACAAACATCAAGCTACCCAGAGCTTTCCAAAATGCCAAGGATCTGCGATATACAATTTTATCCACGGAATACCGCCTCGTCGGGTACAAACGCCTGAATAAACTGAGTTATTCGTTCTCTCCAGTCAGATTCGGTCACACTTTCAATGCGCAGACATGGAGTGGCCTGCATATCCAGTTTTGTATTTCTTACGATCCACACATCATTTGTTCCTTTAAGAACAAATAGCAGATTTGTAACGGAAGGCCCCTCTTCATCCGCGTCCGTGTAGACCATCTGGCTCAAGTTATCTAGACTGCAGTGATTTCGATTAAAATCCTCTCGCCAGTCTTGTATCATTTGTTGATCCGACGCTTGAAGCTTCCACGTTGCCAATTGCTGCATTGTGAAGTTGGATGAGGTCAGCTCATTCCACTGATCTTCTGTCAGATCAACGTATCGGTTATGGGCATTGAAGCTGGGAGCCGACAGACCAAACAATTGATCAATGTCGTGATGCCAGTCTTCTGGGGAAGACCAGCGAAAGAAATGGAGTTCATTGTGACTGGAAAAATGATATAGAAAACGTTCGTTTCCATGGTGTATCGTTAATGTATTTTGCTTGTCCTGCTGCTCCTTGTATCCACGCAGCATTTGGCGGCTTTGTGCCAGATGAGTCAGCAGTTCAACAATGAACGCATCAAATTCAAGCTGCTGTTGCCCGTCATCCTGCTGTTCCAACAAGCCTTTGGATACCAGGCTATGTGTTGCGGCATGAAAAAGCAGTTCCCAGCGATCCTCCGTTAGTTCCCCGTAATAAGATTGGAGCAGACCCGAAGCCATATCCTCTGCACCTAGTGCGGTCAAGGCAAAGCCTAGTTCCTCAAGCGTTAAAATTACCGTTTGTTTATCCATAGTCAGGCTCCTTCACTATCTGTTAAGTGTGTGTTATTTAAATAGTTTGCTGGCCCAGCGTATCCCTTTTTCAGCGAATTTGGCGACTTTTCCACCTGCCCAGCTTCCTACTGTACCGCCGACGTATGCACCGACGGCTGCACCAACCGGACCGCCAATAGCACCACCTACGGACCCCAAAACGACAGCACCGCCATAAGTTGCGGCAGTTTTGATCGCTACGTTAGAAGCAGATACAGCCACATCCGTTCCGGTAAGCTTTCCACTTTTCCATTTTCCAGCCAGATTAATGCCCTCGCCCACAATATTCATGGTGGCATTAATAGGATATAGCTTTTTGGCGATCATGCCGGGAATTTGGCGGGTGGCTATGCCGTAACGACCTTTTTCCACCCCGGCGATGACGTTGCGCGTCCACTGAGGAAAGCTGTTGGCTTTGTTGAATCCCAGACCCAGCTTACCCATTTGAAGCTTTCCAGCTAAACGGTCAAAGCCCTTTAAGCCCTTCATGACAATACCTGGTTTAGCGAATTGGCGGTTTATGCTTTTGCCTAAATTACGCATAAAAGCATTGTTACCCTTGCCCTTTACCCATGCCGCATTATGTATAACCGCTCGAGTGGGATTTTTTAGACTTTTCTTGAATTCTACTGTTTTGGTGAGCACAAGTGTAGAAGCCAGACCGCTATAGATCGCAGTCCCGGCAAAGCCCAGTTGCCCCCGCCATTTATTGGCCTCAGACAGGCTGTTAATGGCTATATCTGCTGGATCGTTTCCTTTTTTCCCGGAAGCTGCTCCTTCATTGCTCTTCATCTGTTCGCTCTGATTTCCTTGACTAATCCCCGCGTCTGCTTGGGTATCTGTTTCCTTGAATTTTACTGCAATGGAACGCAGCTCTGTGCTGACAGAACCGACCGTTTGAGTGAAAGCATCCATTTGTCCACGTGCCTTATGAAAATCCTGATAAAACCGTTGCTGTGTCGTTCCTGCCCAGCTATTCTCTAGCATCTGAATATGCTGTGACAGTTGTCCGCAAATTTGTGCCCCCAGCTCACGTGCCTGCGCGAACTGCCTGGAAACCGCTTCTAGTTTCTCAGGAGGAACCATAATTTTAGCCATGATGTCCACCTCGGATGATTAAAATAATTACCTAATATTTTAGTGACTCCAGCGGAGGTTAGCAAAAAAAGGAGGGGATTTCAGCAAAAAATAAGTCATTTGTATGAGTTCGTGAGGGGGTATAAGGGAAAATAGTAGGAGTTGTTATGATTCGAAATTCTTACATGTTACTCATAAAGAAGATGAAAAAAAGCCTCTCTGTTCAAATGGAGCTTTCCATAAGAATGAGAGGCCATCATGCATAGAAGCTACTATATAATGTGCGACACTCTAGCTTATTTTAAAGGAACCTGCTTGGACAGCTTTTCAAACTGCTGCAAGTGAGGGGTGATCTTGGCGGTAATCCCTTTGAGATATTTGATGGCCGCTTGTCTTTGACGTTCTTTGGTTGCGACCTCTTCAGGGAACATGGAGTATTCCTTTTGGATGGAGCCATTTTTATAATTTACGGAGAAGAGCTCACCTTGCTGCCACCTTTGGACCAGATCCTGATTACTGTGCAAAATATTTAGCACTTCATTTCCGTTTTTATAAGTAAAGCTGTAGTCTGGATCGGCTACAGCATGGATCACTTGGTAGCCGTTCTGTAATCCATTGTTCTGAAAAGTACCGACTTGGATTTCATTCGAACGTATCGTTCCGTCCGTTTGCGTCACTTTATCAGTCTGCGTACCCTTGCCACTTATGGTGTCATTGCTCCACGTTCCGCTATATACGACTTTATGATGTTGTCCATCTGCATCCGTGTATTGATTTATATATTTTCCAGTTCCTGATCGCTTGCCATTCACAAAATCACCCGAATACTGCTTATATTCGCTCCATTTGATCGTACCGCGCCCGTGTGGCTGACCATTCTCAACCTCTCCATAGTAAGTAGCCTGCCCGGATAACTGAAGCAATTCCTTGGTTGCAGCTGCATTCGCTGCAGGTATATTTACCAACAGCGCTCCAGAAATCAGCGATGCAGACACCATAATAGGCAGGGACAAAGCCTTTCCTTTTTGCCAAAGTTTTTGCATCATGAGTTCTCCCCTTTCGAAGCTTTGAGTTTCTACGAATCATGTTCAACGACCCAGCACCGTTTTTATACTATTTTGTGCTTGGTGATTTATAGTTTAATATAGATTGAGAATTATAGGAAACTGTTAAGTGAAAACAGGTAATAAGGAGGGGAATTCTTGAATTTACCAGAACATGGGAGTGAGGATGTATCTAGCATTCTTGCCGTAGAGTTGGTACAGAAGCCTGTGAAGACCATAAAAGGAATCCATCAAGTGGAGCCAGATGCTAATATCTATTGGCTGATTGATGTGGAATTCAGTGGTTTTACGTTGTCAGATGAAGATATTTTGCAATTGCTTAAGGGGTATATTGTGTATGGGCATGTCCATGATTTGCAGATATGGACTAGTGTGGGACGCAGACCGGCAGGCAAATGCCATTATGATAAAATCTGTATTTGTATGGATATATTCGATAATGTAGAGATGCAGATTCGATTGGAGGAAGCCAAGGTTACTGACTTTATGAACACACTGCCAGCGCGATTTCAGGAGAAGGGTACCGTTCGTGTGCTTCCTCGGGAGGACGCTGCTCATGCACGTGCAAAAGCGGAAAAACTTCAAGCATTTGTAGATCAGGAAGGTGAGAGGGAACACACGGTCATGCTTAGGCTGGTAGCAGATCAAGGTCAATCTTACCGCGGAGTGGACATCTGGGATGTCATGCTCAGCCTTGGATTGGAGTGGGGAGATATGGATATTTTCCATGCACACCATCACGGTCCGGGAGGCTCTGATGAACTATTCAGCGTACATACGGGAACCGAGCCTGGATTTTTTTGGCTGAGTACACTTGCAGAGGACCACTTTGCAGATTTGATATTCAGTATGGATGTGGTAAGAACCATGCAGCCGCAAACTGTGTTCGAGGCGATGTGGAACAGTGCCGAATATGCACGCGCCAGACTCGGCGGAACATTAGTCAACGAACAAGAGTTGCGAGCTGTTCCAGAAGATTATCTGCTTCAGATTCAAGAGATGGAAGACAGACTAGATAAGTTTGGTTTTAAAGCAGGTGAGGAAGTTGTGATGTTTCTATTCTAGGTTAGAAAGGAGTGGTTTCGTTGTCTAGCAGCTCCATTGAGAAGCTAAGAATGATCCTAAAACGGAAAGCTACTATATTTCATACAGGGGGCCGCAGACCGTCGGATTCCCTTGATCAGAGCTGGATTGGTAGAGTTACAGTAGCTTTACCGACAGAGGAACAGCCGATTGATGAGCAGGGGAATGTTATGGCTCCGATCATGCAACTGTATTTGCCTGCTTTGCCATTTGTGCCTCAAGCTATGCGTAATATCAAGCTGATGACGGTCTTCCTGTCCCCCGATGTGCTGGATCATGAGGACATGGAAGGATATATGTGCATTCGTGAGTATACGTCGGTAGAGGATTTGGTGGAAAAAGATTTTGGTCCGGCATTTATGCAAATCAAAGCGTTTCCGTTATTCCCCGAGCTCATCGAGAATGACTATCCCGTTTGGGACGGTGAAGACATCCCTGAGGAGTATGGCAATGCCCTCAACCATATGGACGAAGAGGAACCCGACTATTTTGAGGACATCGTAGAGGAAATATATGCGGTTCACAAAATGGGTGGCTATCCCAGCTTTATTCAACCAGGCATCGACTTTGGCGAAGGCTATGAATTTGTGTTTCAGATTGCGTCAGACACCAAAGCTGGATTGAACATTGTCGATGGGGGCAGCTTTTATTTTGCCAAGTATCAGGATGATGGAGATTGGCGGGGTTACTTTGATTTTTACTAAAAAGCTCATGTAGAGAAGAGCCTGACAGCGATCGTTTTGTAGAGCATGGTTCGAATATGTTTGAGCCTATCGAAGTTTTCCTGAAAAGTAACTCCGGCATGTTGGTGCAAGCCTTCTTGGAAATCCTTTTTATAACGGAGCATAGCTTCCGGGTAAAGGCCTATGATATGGATTTGATTCCATGTCGGAAAGGCGTCATGATGGTGCCACACTTCCAATGTTTCAAGGGCAATCATCATGTAGCACCACTTTTTATGCTCAAGAATGTTTCGCATATGGGGCTTGCACATCTACATATTCAACAGCAAAAAAGGGCTTGAATGCACGCCGCTGTACATGTTGCGGTGGTGTTGGGGAGTTCGATTGGGGCGTGCTGATCATCAATTCGCTGCGTACCTCTATTTCTTTTGGAAAGCGGGTCAGCTGTTGCTTTAACTTCACATATTGCTCGGCGGTCGATTTGCTTTCAACTTGTAGAAGCAGCAGGAAGTTACATGAATCGAATTCTCCATGTTTTTCTGCTGTCAATCGCAATCTGTATACTTCATAGCCTTGGATCGTATGCTCAATCATACATTGTCATGTTCAGTATGAAACGATATACTCGTAATTTAGAAACTATTGAAATGAGGAAAAAAGATATGAATGTTTTAGGTCAGTTAGGATCTGCTATCCAGAGCAGCCTATTTATTCAATCCGAACTGAAGAAAGCTCATGCATTGATTCAAAAGCACGACCTGCCTGTAGAGCAGGTGGAAGATGATTTTCACAAGCAAATTATCTTGCTGGAGCAATATGCTGGCACTCGCATTTTTCAGCAAGGGCTTGCCAGATACAAAGTAATCAATGCAACGCTTATGACCCTATCTGTGCTCGTATTGCTGGCAGCATGTATTGTTGCAGCGGTGGAATATTTGCAGCCGGAGCGACATCTGCTGGATGTGCTGATAAATGCCATGTTCGAATATTGGGTTCCATCTATTACGATACTTAGTGTTGTATTTGTGGGTGTGATCGTGCTTGGTATCGTTAGAAATGTTTGTGCTAGTCGATTACATACACGCGTGCTGGATCGGGCCTGGCAGGCCATTTTCCATCATGTGGACAAACGAGGATAAAGAGTTGCTGTAGAAGATTGGCATATCAGCTTAAGGAGTGGCAGCAATGAATGACTGGGAATCGGGAATCATTCAGGTTAATGATGAACACGCGATTTATTCTTCTTTAACGGAAGATCAGTTGTCAGAGACTGCTTTCTATTCAAACTATTTTCATTCTATAAGAAAGCTAGGGAATGGGTATGTTTGGTATCATTTTGATCAGGTTCCTTTGCTGCATCGGCACTTTTTTGTGTCTGTATGCTTTAAGGATTCAAACTTAATTGTGGTGGAGATCTCGCTTCAGGGCAATCAATTTCCAACCTCATGGGATAATTGGTCTGAAGAAGGGGAGAGGAAGCGGCTAAGGGAGCATAATCGTTTGTTAGAACAACATTTGTCCATGAAGCCAAGCTATCGCCAAACCAAGCCATACCCCTATATGGAATATGAACTGAACTGGGGGAAAATCTCTTCTTATTTTGACCCCCGGTCGGGAAATACGGCCATTGCTTTTAAGTATAAAGATGAATGTTGAAGGTGAAAGTGTCAGATGAGTAAGGAGAAGTGTGATGGATAAAAAAGCAAAGAAAATACTCATGAATACATTCTGGTCCTCCAGCGGCTGGAAGCAGGAACGGGGGCCCTTCTCGGGTGAAGATTTTGAATATGCCAAAAGTAAGGGCTTGATGTTCGATCCGATCACCATTACACATGATGAGATTATAAAAAGGTTATACGAGCTGCACCAGCAAAAGGCTACAAAAGAGCGAGTGGCAGCGGCGTTTTTGCACAGTCTTTCTACGAAAAAGGTTCATTTGCGCAGCGCCTTGTCGAGCTGGGCATTAACCGCAAGACTGCCACTGCATAACTATGGGGAACGACCTGTTGTCCTGCCCAATTACAGCAGCTGTGGGGATTGTAATTTTCATAAATTAATGTCCGATAAGGAATACGTCAATGCGGATTTGAATGTACTGAATTTTGAACGAATCAAATGGGGAGGTATTCGGCTGAATCACCTTCTTTACTGCTGGATGGACCTTGAATTGTTTAGTCAAGAAGAGCAGTATCAGGTTTCTGATCAGGATCTGGCTATCCTTCACAGCATGCTGGAAGCTGTTCAGGACTGTGAGGCTCAGAACGGTGCGCGGCAATTGGAAAAGCGCTGGAAGGAGGTGTTCCCATCCAGCAAAAATGAACGCGACGTGGTTATGGAAGTATGGGGGTATGCGGGCTTGCTGGCACCACAGGACACACCTCGCAGACGTCGCGGCGGCAATGATGATTTTTATTCCGTAGCAAGTTGGCAAGGAGATGACGGATACTCCCAGGAAGCGCTGGACTATTATTTCGGTACGTTTTTATAAAAAAAAGTGAAGGTTTATCTTCAGGTTAGGCTATTCCCCCAAACAAAAAAGGGAACTCCCTGATTGGTTCAATTGGACAGAATACTTAGAATTAAAGTAGGGTGAAAAATTGAATTTTGGGGGAATGGATGATGAATCGATTAACCGAAGTTATAAAGATATTAAACATTGTGAAAAAAGGAACAAGACTTTGAAAGGGATCAGTAGATATATCCCCAATCAGCATGGAGCCTGGGCGATGCTCATCCTTCCATTTTTGTTTGGCTTAGCTGCTTCTCCAAAACAATTCATTCATATACCTCTATTCGTATGCTGGTTTTTTATCTATTTATTTAGTTTTCCTGTTCTCCAATGGATCAAAACGGGAAACAGTAAAAGATACCGTAAACCTGTTGTTATATACGGAGCAATACTCCTCCCTCTTTTAGCTTCTCTAGTATGGGTTAAACCTGCGTTGATCTGGTACGGAGTTCTGCTCCTGTTCTTTTTTATGGCTAATATGTATTACGCCAAAATGAAGAATGAACGTGCTTTGTTAAATGACATTGCTGCGATTTTGCTTTTCTGCTCTTTTATATATCCTGTTGTTCATATTGGCGAAGGCGGAGATTGGACACTAACCACAGAGCTATTTTTGTTGTTGGTGTGTTATTTCATAGGAACGGCTCTTTATGTTAAAACGATCATTCGTGAAAGAAAAAATCCACGTTACTATTATGCGTCTATTATCTATCATCTGATCATTGTGCTGTTGGCCGTCTGGATCAAGGTGTTTTTGATTATTCCATTTTTAATTTTGTTATTGCGAGCTATATGGCTTCCTAAATTCGAGTTAAAGGCAAAGCATGTAGGCATGGCTGAAATTGGATTTTCATTGATGCTCTATGTATCTGTGCTGTTTTTATATTTTTAAAAAGGAGAGACATCAATGAAATCTTTGCAAACGCCACGAGATTATCGCGTAGACCCGTTTATCGTCATTTGGGAGGTAACGAGAGCTTGCGCATTAAAATGCCTTCATTGTAGAGCGGAAGCTCAATATAAGCCTGACCCTCGTCAGCTGACATTTGAAGAGGGCAAAAAGCTGCTCGATCAAATCGCTGAAATGAATCATCCGCTGGTGGTTTTCACAGGTGGAGATCCGTTAGCGCGTCCCGATTTGTTTGAGCTGGCTCAATATGCCATTGAGAAGAAAAAGCTATCGGTTTCCATGACACCCAGTGCGACCCCGAAAGTGACCCGAGCAGCGGTCGAAAAAGCAAAGCAGGTTGGCTTGTCACGATGGGCTTTTAGCCTTGATGGTTCATGTGCGGACATTCACGATCATTTTCGCGGGACTGTGGGTTCTTACAATACGACTATGCGGGGAATTGGCTATTTGAAGGAACTGAACATTCCTATCCAAGTGAACACGACCGTCTCTCGCTACAATCTTCATGACCTGGAGCACATTGCAGAGAAGGTAAAAGAAATGCAGGCGGTGTTATGGAGCTTGTTTTTTCTCGTTCCAACCGGGCGTGGTATGGAAAAAGATATGATTACTCCTGATGAACATGAGGCTGTAATGAAGTGGTTGTATCAGATACAGCAACAGATGCCCTACGGTGTAAAGGCTACCGAAGCACCTCACTATCGAAGGGTTGTCCTACAGGAAAAGCACAAAGCAGGACAGCATAGTGCAACGTTCGAACACAAAAGGGCAGATGTTCTGGGACGCGCTCCTAAAGGTGTAAATGATGGAGATGGATTTGTTTTTATCAGTCATATCGGTGAGGTGTACCCGAGTGGCTTCCTGCCGCTAACATGCGGAAATGTACGAAAGGATAGCTTGGCCCATATTTATCGTAACTCTCCAATTATGAACCATCTTCGAGATAAATCTCTGCTTAAAGGCAAATGTGGAGTTTGCGAATTCAATACAATCTGTGGAGGCTCCAGAGCAAGGGCTTTTGCAATCACAGGAGATTATCTGGAGAGTGACCCATATTGTGCATATATGCCCGGAGTGGGAAAGGAAACGTGTGCTCATGAATAAAAATGCTAAAAGAGTTGTGATCCTCGGTGGAGGAATAAGCGGTTTAAGTGCTGCTTATTACGTGAAAAAGCTGGCCGAGGACAGGCAGCTTGAAGTGGAGATTACACTGGTGGAGAAAAGCGACCGTCTGGGAGGAAAGTTGCAAACGGTTCGCCAAAACCATTTTATGATTGAAAAAGGACCGGATGCTTTTCTGGCCAGAAAGACGGCTATATTGGATCTGACTATGGAATTGGGGCTGGAAGCCGATTTGGTGTCAACAAACCCAAAGGCCAAGTCGGCCTCCATTTTGCATAAAGGCAAGCTGCATACCATGCCGATGGGTTTTATTTTAGGTATTCCAACGAAGTTAACTCCCTTCATTCGGACAGGATTGATTTCTCCACTGGGAAAAGCGCGCGCAGCCCTGGATTTAATCATTCCAGCCAAGCAAGGCGATACGGATGAATCGCTGGGGGATTTTATCAAGCGGCGTCTAGGTAAAGAGGTGTTGGAGCAGATTACTGAGCCTTTGCTATCTGGTATTTACGCTGGCGATACGTATTCTCTTAGCCTCAAGTCAACCTTCCCTCAATTTAAGCAAATGGAGCAAAAGCATCGAAGTCTGATTATAGGTATGGCTAAAGGGGCAGGGAGAAGATCGGGTGCACCTAACAAATACCCGGAAATCGCCAAGAAGAGCATGTTTCTTTCCTATCAACATGGATTATCGACCATCGTGGAGCGGTTAAAGGAAAAGCTCGACACTGTCCAATTTGTGATGGGGCAACGTGTGGCTGAGGTAAGAAAAGAGAACGGTTATCAGGTAGTCCTGGATCAAGGACAAATCATAGATGCAGATGCCGTGATCTGCGCTGTTCCAGCCTTTGAGGCTGCTACATTATTTTCCGATATCGCAAGTGTGAGCTGGCTCCATAAGATCAAGTACGTTTCGGTAGCGAATATTTCCCTGGCGTATAAAAATTCAGAACTTCGTCTTGCTTATGAGGGTACAGGATTTCTAGTTCCCCGTAAGGAAGGAAAAATGATTACAGCCTGTACTTGGTCATCGACAAAGTGGAGCCATACCGCACCTGAGGGCTATACACTCTTGCGGACTTATATTGGACATGCAGGTGCACAGGAATGGGTTCAGATGACAGATGAGGAACTGGTAGAAGCAGCCCGCAAAGACCTAAAGGATCTAATGGGGATCGAAGCTCAACCTGAAATGACCGAGGTTAGCCGATGTAATCAATCGATGCCGCAATATCCAGTTGGACACAAAGAGCATATGGCGAAGGTGAGGCATGATTTGTCACAGTATTTTCCACATGTGTTTCTATGCGGTGCTGGTTATGGAGGGGTTGGCATCCCAGACTGTATCGCCCAAGGTAAGGAAGCCGCTGAAGAGCTGGTGTCAGGTTTTTTATAAACAGGCAGGTACTTTCCATAAGTGAAAGAGGGAACACCCTGATTGGCTCAGTCTTTTGAGAGGCATAAAATGAGAATTAAGAATAAAAATGAAGTAGATGGGGGAATGAAAAATGAGTCAGTTAACGGAAGAAACATGGGTAGCGGACATTGTGAGAGAAGTACCCAAAACAAGTGACTTGTTCCGCAAACTACGGATTGACTTCTGCTGTGGCGGGAAAATACCGCTCCGTGAAGCAGCAGAGAGTCGAGGTCTTCACGCTGATGAATTGCTGGCGCGGGTGCATGAAGTGGAGGAAAATCAGGCACAGCACAAGCAAATGCAACCTTCCTCACTGGAACCTAAGGAACTGATCGCCTATATCCAGGACGAGTATCATACAAAGTTATGTGAAGAACTAGCGGCGCTCACCCCGTATATTACCAAACTAACGCGGGTTCATGGCGAACGTTATTCACACCTGAAGCGAGTGAATGAACTTTATACCTTGCTTAAACAGAAGTTATCGTTACATATTCAATTCAAGGAAAACCTTCTGTTTCCGCTGATTCAAGCATTTCTTCAAGACTCGGCATTTGAACGTGTGGATGCACTTCATTTTCATTTATCCGAGTTGCAAGATGAGCATCAAGCGGTTGTAGATTTATTGCAGGAGCTGCGCTTGATTACCAATGGCTTTGAGCCGCTACAGGAAGCTTGTGGCACGCACCGACTAGTGTTGAAGCGATTGGAGGACCTGGAAGCGGACATTTATAATCATATACTGCTTGAGAATTGTACGTTAGTTGAACGTACCAGACAGGCACAACTCCATTCATGATGTGACCTATTACTTCATATAGACAGAACGTAAGGAGCCAAATAAAATGAAAAAAATTATTAAACATAGTCAGGCACTCTTCTTTGTTTTATCTATTGTGTTATTACTTGCAGGATGCGGTACGGGGCAACCAGCTTCAAGTACTAGCAGTACGACTCAGAACGAGGCATCCAGCCAGGATACATCGAAAAAGGCTGAAACTGTTGATCTGACCATTTCCGCAGCCGCAAGCTTAACAGATGCACTCCAAGAAATCCAGACGTTGTACGAATCATCCCATCAAGGCATTAAATTGAATTTTAACTTTGGTGGTTCGGGTGCACTGGAAAAGCAGATTGAGCAAGGCGCACCATCGGACTTGTTTTTGTCTGCTTCAAAGAAAAACATGAAGTCCCTCGTAGATCAGCAGTTAATTGAGAGCAATCAACAAAAAACATGGCTGACGAATGAGTTAGTAGCGGTGATCCCTGCAGACGGGACTGCGAGCATCACGAGTGTAAAGGATTTAACGAAAAGCGAAGTGAAAAAGGTAGCAATCGGTATTCCTGAAAGTGTTCCTGCAGGCAAATACGCACAGGAAGCACTGACGAACGTTAAGCTTTGGGATGTGCTACAGGACAAGCTCGTTCAGGCAAAGGATGTTAGACAAGTGCTACAATACGTAGAAACGGGTAACGCTGATGTCGGGTTTGTGTATAAGACAGATGCGTTAACTTCGCAAAAGGCGAAAATTGCCTTTGAGGTGGACCCAAAAACTTATTCAACTGCTGAGTACCCTATCGGGATCATCAAAGCTTCCAAGCACATCCAAGAAGCTGAAAGCTTCTATGAATACCTTCAATCGCAAGAATCTTTGAATATTATGGCTAAGTATGGATTTACCATACCGAAGTGAGCATGCAGGCTATAGACTGGAACGAATATTGGCCTCCGATCCGATTATCGCTACAGGTTGCGCTGTTATCCAGCGTTCTGGTGATCCTAATAGGCTTGTTTGTGGCATGGTTCATGTCGCGGCTCGGACTATTTAAAGGGAAGACAATCGTTGAAACCGTGCTTATGCTGCCTCTGGTGCTTCCACCGACTGTAGTTGGATTTCTACTGTTAATCTTACTCGGACGAAAAAGCTGGCTTGGGCGTTTGGTAGAGCAATGGTTTGGCGAGCCTATTGTCTTCTCATGGTGGGCTGGGGTTGTGGCAGCGGTGGTTGTGGCTTTTCCTCTAGTCTATCGGACACTGAGAATGGGATTCGCTTCCGTGGATCGGGACTTGGAAAACGCGGGGCGCTCAATGGGTGCAAGTGAATGGCAGGTCTTCCGCTATATCACCTTTCCGTTGATTTACCCTTCTTTTAAAGCAGCCTTTATACTCGGTTTTGCCCGTGGGCTGGGCGAATTCGGTGCTACGCTGATGATTGCCGGAAATATTCCAGGCAAAACACAAACGATTCCGACAGCCATTTATATTGCAGTGGATGCTGGTCATCTTCCCATGGCCTGGGCCTGGACATGCTCGATCATACTCATCTCTTTTATAATGCTCCTGTTAACAGGCCAAAAGAACCATTAATCTTTTATACAAGCTTCCCTCTGCCAGAGGGAGGCTTTTTTGTATCCTTCCATAGAACGAGGGATTTTCTATAGCGCTATAGGACATTCCCTAATGGGAACGGAGATGAATGAATTCCATAATGAGAGTAAGCGAATGAATCTTTCCCATGGGCTTGCGATGGATTGATTCATTCTGAAAAGGAGCGTTGATCACCGATGAAAAAGAAATACAGTCTCAACTTCTTCAAACCAATCGAGAGCTATTCCGGAAATTGGTCAATCCTTGAAGAAAAAAATAGAGAATGGGAAAACGTGTACCGCCAGCGTTGGTCTCACGACAAAGTGATTCGCACGACGCATGGTGTTAACTGTACTGGCTCCTGTAGCTGGAAGGTTTTTGTTAAGAACGGCATCATCACTTGGGAAAATCAGCAAATTGATTATCCTTCCTGCGGTCCAGACATGCCGGAATTTGAGCCGCGTGGATGCCCGCGTGGAGCTTCATTTTCCTGGTATGAATACAGCCCGTTACGTGTGAAATACCCATATATGCGCGGTAAGCTATTGCGACTCTGGCAAGCTGCCCTCAAGGAGTATAGCAATCCGGTAGACGCATGGGCCAGCATTGTCGAAGATCCGGAGAAAGCCAAGCTCTACAAATCGGCTCGTGGCAAAGGCGGGCATGTTCGTGTGGCTTGGGATGATGTTCTGCATCTGATTTCGGCGCAATTAATTTACACGATTCGCAAGTACGGCCCTGACCGGATTGCAGGCTTTACCCCTATTCCAGCCATGTCAATGATAAGCTACGCCTCGGGAGCACGATTCATTTCTCTGCTTGGCGGGGAGATGTTGAGCTTTTACGATTGGTATGCCGATCTTCCGCCTGCTTCTCCTCAAATTTGGGGTGAGCAAACGGACGTACCTGAATCCTCGGATTGGTACAACGCAGGCTACCTGATCATGTGGGGCTCGAATGTGCCGCTTACCCGGACACCGGATGCCCACTTTATGACGGAAGTACGCTATAAAGGGACCAAGGTGGTATCCGTGGCTCCGGATTTGGCGGAAAATGTGAAGTTCGCTGACAATTGGCTTGCACCCAATCCGGGTACAGACGCCGCTGTGGCACAGGCGATGACGCACGTCATTCTGGATGAGTTCTACCAGGAACGCCAGGAACCCATGTTCATTAACTATGCCAAGCAATATACAGATATGCCATTCATGATTCTGCTTGATCCTCACGAAGGAGCCTGGAAAGGCGGACGTTTTCTGCGTGCCAGCGATCTGGGGGATGCTTCACAGCATGCAGACTGGAAACCGGTCATATTCGATGAAGTAGCAGGCGAAATGATGGTCCCGAACGGTACAATGGGACAGCGCTGGGAGCAGGATAAGAAATGGAATCTGATCCTGGAGCGGGAAGACGGAACCAAGGTTGAGCCTGCGCTTACGGTGGTAGGTCATGACGAGCAATGGGAAGAAATCGTATTCCCTTATTTTGATAACGCAGGTAATGGAACGTTTAAACGTGTCATTCCGGCGAAAAAAGTACGTCTGGCTGACGGCTCAGAGCGTTTCGTAGCTACCGTCTATGATTTGATGATGAGCCAGTATGGTGTCGCTCGCAATAACAGTCCTCATAATGCAAAGGATTATTACGATGCAGCTTCTCATTATACGCCTGCCTGGCAGGAAAAGATCACGGGCGTCAAGGCATCGGTTGTCGTGCAAATAGCTCGCGAATTTGCTCAGAACGCAATCGACACCCAAGGGCGTTCCATGATCATTATGGGAGCGGGCATCAATCACTGGTTCAACAGTGACACTATTTATCGCTCCATCTTGAACCTGGTCGTGCTAACAGCTTCCCAAGGTGTTAACGGCGGAGGCTGGGCGCATTATGTAGGTCAAGAGAAGTGCCGTCCTATTGAAGGCTGGTCAACGATTGCCTTTGCTAAAGACTGGCAGGGGCCGGCTAGATTGCAAAATGCCACTTCATTCTTCTATTTTGCAACCGAACAGTGGCGCTATGAAGAAAGCGGCACCGACACATTGAAATCACCAACTGCGGGAGATGTCAGTTACCAGCATCCGGCGGACTACAATGTGCTCGCTGCACGGTTGGGATGGATGCCTTCTTATCCGCAGTTTAATAAAAACAGCCTATTATTCGCTGAAGAAGCAGCGCAATTAGGCAAGAAGTCAAATGAGGAAATCATTAGCCACTCTGTGGAAGAGATTAAATCGCGTAAGACTCGTTTCGCGATTGAAGATCCAGGGGCAGCAGAGAATTTCCCGCGTTCACTCTTTATTTGGCGGTCCAACCTCATTTCCAGCTCGGCCAAGGGACAGGAATATTTCATGAAGCATTTGCTCGGAGCTTCCGACGCGCTGCTCGCCCAGCCGAATGAAGATCAGAAGCCAGAGGAAATCGTTTGGCGGGAAGATGTAGAAGGAAAGCTTGATTTGATGGTCGCACTTGATTTCCGGATGACCACAACGCCATTGTACGCGGATGTCGTACTTCCGGCGGCAACCTGGTATGAGAAAACGGATTTGTCCTCGACAGACATGCATCCGTTCGTGCATCCATTTAATCCGGCGGTAAATCCGCTTTGGGAATCCCGCTCAGACTGGGATATTTACCGTCAGCTATCCGAAACCTTCTCGAACATGGCCAAAGTACATCTGCCAGGAATATATAAAGACCTTGTAACTGCACCGCTAGCACATGATTCAATAGGTGAAATTTCGCAGCCGATGGGTCTTGTCAAGGATTGGACGAAGGGCGAGGTCGCTGCTGTACCGGGCAAAACTATGCCTAATTTCAGTATCGTAGAACGCGATTACACGAAAATTTATGATAAGTATGTCTCGCTCGGTCCTAATTTGGCTACAGGAAAAACGGGCGCGCACGGTGTTAGCTTCTCGGTAGCGGAGGAATATGAGGAATTGAAGAAGCTGAACGGGGTCTATTACGATGAGTCCATTAAAGATGGATTGCCGAAGATCCAGACAGCTCGCCAAGTGGCCGATACGATTCTCCATCTGTCGTCCGCAACCAATGGTCGCGTCTCCCAAAAAGCCTATGAAGAGGCGGAAAAGGATCACGGGGTGAAGCTGATGGACATCTCAGCCGACCGTGCTGCCGAGAAAATCACGTTCCAAAGCATTACAGCGCAGCCGCGTGAAGTTATACCGACACCGGTATTCAGTGGCTCTAACAAACAGGGACGCCGCTACTCGCCATTTACCACGAATATTGAGCGTCTCGTTCCGTTCCGGACTTTGACAGGCAGACAGCATTTCTATATCGATCATCAAATCTTCCAGCAGTTTGGAGAGTCGCTGCCTATCTATAAACCGACTTTACCACCGATGGTATTTGGTACGCGTGATCGGGAAATCAAAGGCGGTCAGGATTCGCTGGTGCTTCGTTATCTGACTCCACATGGGAAATGGAATATTCACTCCACCTATCAGGATAACCAGCATATGCTTACGCTGTTCCGCGGAGGCCCAACGGTATGGATTAATAACGAAGACGCAGCAGCCCACGATCTGGCTGACAATGATTGGATAGAGGTGTATAACCGTAACGGTGTCGTCACCGCCCGGGCAGTCGTCAGCCACCGGATGCCAAGAGGAACGATGTTTATGTACCATGCACAAGATAAGCATATTCAAGTGCCAGGCTCCGAAATCACGGATACACGCGGGGGCAGTCATAATGCGCCAACAAGAATTCATCTCAAACCGACCCAGATGGTTGGCGGATACGCTCAGCTTAGCTACGGGTTTAACTATTACGGTCCAATCGGCAACCAGCGCGATGTGTACGTAGCGGTACGTAAAATGAAGGAGGTTAACTGGCTTGAAGATTAAAGCTCAAATTGCCATGGTCATGAACCTGGATAAATGTATTGGCTGCCATACGTGCAGCGTGACGTGCAAAACAACTTGGACCAACCGCAAAGGTGCAGAATATATGTGGTTCAACAACGTGGAAACCAAGCCTGGCATCGGTTATCCAAAACGCTGGGAAGACCAGGAGCAGTATAAGGGCGGCTGGCAGCTTCGCAAAGGGAAGCTTGAACTGAAGTCAGGGAACAAGCTGTCCAAGATAGCGCTAGGTAAAATTTTCTACAATCCCGATATGCCTGAAATGAAGGATTATTATGAGCCCTGGACCTACAATTACGAACATTTGACCAACGCTAAAGAACAAAAGCACTCTCCGGTAGCCCGTGCACAATCTGCTGTAACAGGCGAAAAAATGGATCTGAATTGGGGACCGAACTGGGAAGACGATTTGGCAGGTACCCATGTGACAGGACCTCTTGATCCCAACATTCAGAAAATCGAAGAAGAGATTAAATTCAATTTCGAGAAGTCGTTCATGCTGTATCTTCCTCGGCTTTGCGAGCATTGTCTGAATCCGAGTTGTGTCGCATCCTGCCCTTCGGGCGCCATGTACAAACGGGATGAGGATGGCATCGTGCTCGTGGATCAAGAAGCATGTCGCGGCTGGCGATATTGCATGACGGGTTGTCCATATAAGAAAGTGTACTTCAACTGGCAGACGAACAAAGCAGAAAAATGCACCTTCTGCTTCCCTCGCGTGGAAGCCGGGCTGCCAACCGTCTGCTCCGAGACATGTACTGGACGAATTCGTTATCTTGGCGTTCTATTGTATGACGCGGATAAGGTGCAGGAGGCTGCTTCTAAAGAGGATGAGAAGGAACTGTACAAAGCACAGTGTGATTTGTTCTTGGACCCAAGTGATCCAGCGGTGATTGCGCAGGCCAAAAAAGATGGCATCTCGCAGGACTGGATTGAGGCAGCGCAAAACTCACCCGTCTACAAGCTTGCGATTGAGTATAAGCTGGCATTCCCGCTTCATCCAGAATACCGCACGTTGCCGATGGTCTGGTATGTACCGCCACTTAGTCCGATCATGAATTACTTTGAAGGGAAAGACTCCATCGAGAATCCGGATATGATCTTCCCAGCTATCGAAGAAATGCGCACGCCTATTCAGTATCTCGCCAATATGTTGACGGCGGGCGACACCCAGACGGTGAAAGAATCGCTACAGCGGATGGCTATGATGCGCTCTTATATGCGTGCCCAGTCCACAGGACAATCTTTCGATGAAAGTCGGCTGGAACGCACTGGCATGACCGCACGTCAGGCCGAGCAGATGTACCGGCTTCTGGCCATTGCCAAATATGAGGACCGTTTCGTCATTCCGACTTCGCATAAAGAGGGTTACGCCAATCCGTATCGCGCCCAAGGAACTGCAGGTTACGGTGATACCTTAGGAAATATGGATGGTTGTGGAGTTGGAGGAGCTGGCTGTAGTGGTTGTAGCCTGGCAAGCTCCACAGGTATGGAAGAGCCTTCGAAAACAGGCAAGCAAATGTATGAAGAAAACTTCTACGGGGGTATTTGGCGTGATTAATGTAGCGAAACTGTATGAATTCAAGTCTTCATTCGGGTTTTTCGCCCAACAACTCATGTACCCGGAAAAGCTGGATTTTCATCCGGCTTTTCTGGAAGCATCCTTTGATCAGGATCATCCTGCGTATACGCATGCTCATATGTACTGGTCTCTGATGCAGGAGTCTAGTATGGAAGAGATCCAGGAAATGTATACAGAAACTTTTGATTTTCAAAAAAATTGCGCACTATATATGACTTACTTCAAGTTCGAAGATGCAAAAGAAAGAGGACAAATGCTGGTCAAGTTGAAGGTTCTCTATGAAATGTATGGTCTTGAAATGCCGGATGGAGAGCTGCCCGATTATCTGCCGCTCATGTGCGAGTTTCTGTATGCTGCCGAATGGGTGCAGGATGCAAAGACGACAGAAAACTTCCGCATGCCGATCGCGATTCTGGAAGACGGCACCTATCATTTGCTTAAAGCGTTGGAAAAAATAAAAAGCCCGTATTTTCATCTGATCAAGGGACTGCGTGAAACGCTTAAAGCTTGCGTAGAACAGGAGGCAGCCACGCTATGATGTTGGAGCAGTTTTTATGGGTCATTTTCCCTTATATGTGCGTGGTCATTTTTATCGTAGGCCATATCTTCCGCTATAGAACGGACCAGTTCAATTGGACAGCAAAATCGAGTGAATTTATTGAAAAGAAACAATTGATGATTGGAAGCCTCTTATTCCATCTGGGGATCATTCCTGTTATATTTGGTCATGTGTCTGGTTTGGGCATACCCAAAACCTGGATGCATGCGCTGGGGGTTAACGATCATCTGTATCACATTGGAGCGGTCTATATTGGTGGCATATTTGGAGCTATGACGTTCCTTGGGATGCTGATACTTACCTCTCGACGTTTCACAATTCGTAATGTACGCCGTTTAAGTACAGCTTCTGATTTGATTGTAAACGTATTGCTATTAGCCCTCGTATGTATGGGAATGTTTGCAACCCTCGTAACGAATGCGGTACAGCCTGAATTTGATTATCGGGAGACGATTTCGATCTGGTTCCGCGGTCTGTTTATGTTCCGCGTCGACCCGACATTAATGAAAGATGTACCCATCTCCTTCAAGCTGCATGTACTTATGGGCTTTGCGATTTTTGCATTCTGGCCGTTTACCCGGCTTGTGCATGTGTGGAGCGTTCCGTTGAATTATGTGCGCAGAAGTTATATCCTGTACAGAAGACATAAAACGAACTAGGAAAGCGGGCCCTGCCTTCTTTCCTGTTTTCTTAGGAGAGAGTGATGATTAATAAGATGGATTATCAAGGGGAGCTTGAGCGAATACGCGAACATTTCGGTTATGATTTTATGGCACTTGCTTTGGTTGAACCAGCCGAATATCAATACGTCATTAAATGGAAAAATGCCGCTGGCAACTTAAATGATCGATTTAAGCGGATCGTGCTGCAATCTGGAAAGGGCATAGCAGGAATCGTATTTAAAACCGGGAAATCGGTCTTTATTCCATCTGTTCATCAATATGTTGGGGCAGACAATCTATTTAACTATCCGATCGTTCAATCCGAGAAGCTCAAAAGTCTCGGGGCTGTACCTCTATGGAATGATGCTCGCGTCGCGGGCGTACTGCTAGGCGGATTTCGAGAAGAACAACGGATGACCGAAGCCATGATGTGTGATTTGGAAGCCTTGGCACATAGGGGAATTGGAGAGTTGAACGGGAAGGAAGTGATGTGAATTGACATTGTCTATAGGGACAGACTCCTTGAGTGCGCTAATGGTGAAGATGTTTGAGAACAGCACAGAAGCCATCTTCTTTTTTGATAGGCTAGGGAAAACCCTAGGCATGAACCCGGCGGCGGAGGAGATTGTAGGCGATGACGTTCTCATTCAACTCTATGAAGGACAGGACAGAGCTTTATGCGGAACATGCAGAGGCTATACAAGCGACACAGAGCCCCGTACCTGCCTGGACTGTTATTTCAATGTGCCTGAATCCGACAAATTTGCTTCTTTTCAAGTCTATTTGGAAACGAAAAGCAAGGGGATGGTTCCCTACGCTGCTTCTTTTCAAACAATTGATGCTAAAAATGGAATTCGGGTGCTGATGCTGAGAGATTTGACTCCGCAATTTCAGACGCAGGAAAAATTATATCAAAATAAAATGATGAAGCATGTCATTGAAGCACAGGAAAATGAGCGTAAACGGCTTTCCAGAGAGCTACACGACAGTGTCGCCCAGGAATTGATGAGCGCGGTTGTTGAACTACGGGTGTTAAAATACATGACGAATGATGAGCAGCTTATTAAAAATATGAAGCAGACAGAAGCCTCCATGACACGCTTGCTGGATGATATCCGTAATCTGTCTGTGGAGCTCCGTCCGGCCACCCTGGATGATTTTGGACTTGAAGCGGCATTCCGTTCCCACTTTAAGCGGGTCGAGCAGAGCTTTGGTCTAGTGGTTGAGTTCGTGTCTGATCTTCCCAAAAAGCGGTATGGAAGCGAAAAAGAAACAGTCATTTACCGCGTCTGTCAGGAGGCTGTGCTCAATGCGTTGAAGTATGCCCAGGTCGACACCGTTAAAGTTACTTTGTCCGAGCATGAACATGCGCTTCGTTTGACTGTAGAGGATAATGGGATCGGCTTTGATAAGGGGGGCAAGCCTATTGGAACAGGCCTTGGCTTGTATGGTATGCAGGAGCGAGCAGAGCTGGTAGGCGGAAGTTTTGGCGTCCTTTCGAATGTTGGTCAAGGAACCAAAGTCTTTTTACAAATTCCGATTGGACAGGAGGAGGAATAGAAACTTGATCAAAATTGTATTAGCAGATGATCATGCCATTGTACGAAGCGGATTTTCCATGATTCTGAACTTCCAATCGGATATGGAGGTTGTCGGAACGGCTGCAGACGGTATTGAAGCGTATACTATGGTAGCTAAGCATAAGCCGGATATTCTCATTATGGACCTTAGCATGCCGCCAGGCGAAAGTGGATTGATCGCCACAGGCAAAATTAAAGAGGATCACCCCGATACTAAAATTCTGATTTTGACCATGCATGACGACGAAGAATATCTATTTCATATTTTGAAGAATGGTGCTTCAGGGTACGTTTTGAAAAATGCACCAGATGAGGAACTATTGCTTGCCATACGCACCATTCATGGGGGCGGGACGTATATCCATCCTAAAATGGCCACTTCTCTCGTGCGGGAGTTCATCAAGAAAGACACAACATCACAAACCGAAGATCCGTATGAGATCCTGTCCAAGCGCGAGTTGGAGATTCTCCCTTTGGTCGCAAAGGGTTACGGTAATAAGGAAGTTGCCGAAAAGCTGTTCATCTCTGTCAAGACCGTGGAGGCGAACAAAGCCAAAATCATGGAAAAGTTGAATTTAAAAAGTCGGCCTGAGCTGGTCCAATATGCTTTAAAGAAAAAAATGCTGGATTTTTAGCTGATGAAGAAGATCGTCTTTAGTCCAACCATATATCTGGAATGAATCAAGCAGCTTCTTACGAGAAGCGGCTTTTTTATTTTCAGGGACTCCCCCGACCAGGAAAGGGGAGTCCCCTATATTCGAAAGGAACGGCTAGCGACTACAATGGGAACAGAAAAATTCAAATCAATCTTCGACAGAAAAAAGCTGAAAAAAGGTGAGTTAAATGATTAGAAAAATGCAGTTGCCACTACAGACAATGAACTTAATTCTTGGATTCATGGTATGGGTTATCATCTCTTCTCTCATGCCGTTCATTACGGAGGATATCGTGATTCCACCCGGAAAATTGGCCATGGTTACGGCGATTCCGGTCGTGCTTGGATCGATTCTGCGCATTCCGCTTGGTTATTATGCCAATATTTTCGGGGCAAGAATCGTTTTTCTCGTTAGCTTTGTGTTGCTTTTGTTTCCGGTCTACTATATCAGTGAAGCTTCTACGATGACCGATTTAATTATCGGTGGCTTGTTCCTTGGAATCGGGGGAGCGGTGTTCTCGGTTGGAGTAACTTCACTGCCCAAGTATTATCCGAAAGAAAGACATGGCTTTGTCAACGGAATGTATGGTGTGGGCAACCTCGGGACAGCGGTAACGACCTTCTCCGCTCCGATTGTAGCGACCCAGGTAGGTTGGGCACTTACAGTCAAGCTGTACCTTGTTCTATTGCTTGTTTTTATCGTTTTGAATTTCTTTTTGGGGGACCGTCATGAAGCTAAAGTCAAGACCCCCATTATGGAGCAAATCAAAGGGGTTTACAAAAATGAAAAGCTTTGGTTTTTCTCGCTCTTTTATTTTATTACGTTTGGCTCATTTGTAGCGTTCACGGTGTATCTACCGAATTTCCTCGTATCGAACTTTGAACTCGACAAAGTGGATGCAGGGATGCGTACGGCAGGCTTTATCGCGATTGCCACGTTCTTCCGACCTATCGGTGGCTGGCTGGCGGATCGTTTTCAGCCCTTGTTCCTGTTGGTTGGTACGTTTGCTGTATATACGGTTGCTGCGATTCTTTTGGCTTTTTCGCCAGACATCACCCTGTATACCGTAGGGTGCCTGGCTATCGCTGTGAGTGCAGGAATCGGGAACGGCGTTATTTTCAAGCTAGTTCCGTTTTATTTTAATAAACAGGCAGGCATAGTGAACGGAATTGTATCCATGATGGGCGGGCTTGGTGGCTTTTTCCCTCCGATCTTGTTATCGACGATTCATGCGGCTACTGGCCAATATTCCATTGGGTTCATGTTACTCTCCCAAGTGGCACTGGCTAGCCTGATCCTCGTGATATGGCTGTACTATCAAGCACGCTTCCCTGTAGCTGCCGAAGCATTCGATTCGGTGGGGCAGGACCGCTTTAAGAAACAAAAGGGAATTAAGCAGTAAGAGAAAAGGGATTATCAAGGCACCTTTAGCGTTCCTAGCGAGAGCAGCAGGGAAAAACTCGAAATGGACGATCGCTCTTCAACGTTAGGGGGACAATGCGATGAAGGAACGTTATTCAAGGCAAATCTTATTTACACCTATTGGCAGTGAAGGACAACGTAATCTGTCCGCAGCTGTCGTCACCATTATCGGCTGCGGGGCGCTGGGTTCCGCCATTGCTGAAACATTAGTAAGAGCGGGCGTTGGAGAGATTCACCTGGTTGACCGTGATTATGTGGAGATGTCGAATCTGCAACGCCAGCAGTTATTCACGGAGCAGGATGCTATACAAATGCTCCCCAAGGTAATGGCTGCTGAAAAAAGGCTAAAGGCCATACGAGAGGACATACGCTTGTATACCTATCTCGATAACCTGGATGCCGAGCTGGCTCAAGAGCTTGCTGGGAGAAGTACATTGTTGATGGATGCTACGGACAATTTTGAAACTCGTCTGCTTATAAACGATGCTGCGCTAAAGGCTGGAATTCCATGGATTTACGGAGCCTGTGTTGGAAGCACAGGCGTTGTTTTTCCATTCGTGCCGGGCAAATCTGCTTGTTTACGCTGCCTTCTGCCAACGCTGCCGGCAATCAATCAGACCTGCGATACGGCTGGAATCATTTCACCCGCAGTCCAGGTAACGGCTGCCCTCCAGAGCGCAGAAGCCATGAAGTGGCTGAGCGGCAAACGTGACAAGATGCGCAGCAAGGTTCATTTGTTTGAACTATGGGAGAATACGCAAATGGACATTGGGGTTTCCCGCATCCGTAATCAGGATTGTCCAACCTGTGGAGAACATCCTGTATTTCCTGCACTGACCGCATCCCGTCGCTCGGCGTATGCTTCGCTGTGCGGACGGGATGTAGTGCAGGTTCTTCCAGACCCTGATCGTCCGATTACGTTGGACGATGCAGAGAAAATGGGCAGGCTTATGGCGGAACGTGTAAAAAGGACCCCTTATTTCGTTGAATTTTATGCCTTTAAGCATCGAATGATTTTATTTAAAAACGGACGGCTGCTCATTCACGGTATTGGAAGTATTGCTAGAGGCCAAAAGCTATACCATCAGTTGTTCGGTTGAACAAGAGACATAGATTCAGGAAATATAAATAATGAATAGAGTTTTCATAGCAGAGTAGCTTGCCGGGTGGCTGGAAGGTGGAAAAGATGAGTGTATTTGAAATCGTGACGGAGCCCATTCTCCCACAGGCCTATGCGGATTATGTCTTAAGACCGGAAGCAGGAGCAGTGACTGTATTTACGGGGCATGTAAGAGAGTGGACCCAAGGTGTACGGACGTTATACCTTGCTTATGAGGCCTACGTGCCTATGGCCGAGAAAAAGCTTGCAGAGATTGGCCACGAAATTGAACAGAAATGGGAAGGGACAAGAGTAGCAATCGCGCATCGGATTGGTGAGCTTCAGATTGGAGATATTGCCGTTGTCATCGCTGTTTCTTCACCTCACCGCTCGGATGCGTATCAGGCGAATGAATATGCAATCGAACGAATCAAGGAAATCGTCCCAATCTGGAAACGAGAGATTTGGGAGGACGGAACACAATGGATCGGACAACAAAAGAAAAAACCGGGGGAAATCAGTCATGATTAAGCTGTACTATTTTGCGGGACTCCGTGAGATGACGGGAAAATCCGAAGAAATGGCAGACTTGGCAGGCCAAACTGTAGCAGGATTGTGCAGTTGGATCACAGACAAATATCCGGATATGCCGATCGAGTCTATACGAGTTGCAGTAAATGAGGAATATGCGTTGCTAACAGATGTATTGCAGGATGGAGATATCGCAGCTTTTATTCCGCCTGTCAGCGGTGGCTAGTGAAAGTGCTCATCATGTGCCCATTTCTGCAACGTCAAATACAGCTAATGAAAAAAAAGAAGGTGGTCACATGAGCTCACATCCGCTGAAAGACCCATTGCGGCGTCCGATTCGTGATTTACGCATATCTGTCACGGATCGTTGCAATTTTCGCTGCTCCTACTGCATGCCAAAAGAAATTTTCGGTGACGATTTTGCCTTTCTTCCCAAAAGCGAATGCCTATCGTTTGAAGAGATTCATCGGCTTACGGAGCTCTTTGTAGGCCTTGGGGTTAAAAAAATCCGGCTCACAGGCGGTGAGCCATTAATGCGGCCGAACCTGCCTGACCTTGTCTCCAGAATTTTGTCTATCAACGGAGTGGAGGATATGGGGTTGACCACAAATGGCTTGCTATTAGGGCAACAGGCACAGCGGCTCTATGATGCGGGGCTACGACGGCTTAATGTTAGTGTAGATGCTCTGAACCCGGAACTATTCGGGCGGATGAATGGGCGGGGCATTAAGCCTGCTTTTATTTTGAAACAGATTGATGATGCAAGAAAAATAGGTTTTGAGATCAAGGTCAATATGGTAGTTCAAAAAGGTGTTAATGATGCTGAAATTTTGCCGATGGCCGCCTATTTTAAGGAGCAGGGAATAACCCTTCGTTTTATTGAGTTTATGGATGTAGGTAACGATACTAGATGGAGCTTCAAAAAGGTAGTAACAAAAGAAGAAATTGTTAAGCAACTTAAAAATACGTACGAGTTGGAGCCGGTAGATCAAAATTACTTTGGAGAAGTGGCCAAACGTTACCGTTATAAAGACAGCGACGCACAGGTTGGCTTTATTACTTCGGTTTCTGATTCGTTTTGCTCGTCCTGCACGCGTGCCCGTCTATCTTCTGATGGCAAGTTTTATACGTGTTTGTTTGCTTCAGACGGATTTGATTTGCGTCAGATGCTTCGTAGCGGAGCGAATAATCAGGAGCTACTGGATGCAATTACTTCAGTATGGGAACAACGCATAGACCGATATTCCGATGAACGTACTGAACAGACTGCAAACAACCGAAAAAAGATTAACATGTCCTACATTGGCGGCTGACATTTTTATCATGGCAATGTGCCGTATTTAGGTGCTGCCCTCAAAAAGAAAGCGCAAACATTTTTGTTGGCAAAACTTAAATTCGATGTTATTATGATCTTGGGATTGTTACTGAAAAGGCAAAACCCGGGGCATGGAATTAGATTTCCATGTGTTGGGTTTTGCCTTTTCTTTTTGAATACAGATTTGCAATAACACAGAAAGGTGAGTGATGATGAGCCTTACAAGTGCTGAACAACAAAGATAATAACGTCGACCAAACCCAGAATGATGTCATAGGACCTTGGTTAAAGGGAAAATGTAGGGCTTATCTCTCTTTATGAATACGCTTACAAGGCGATGGGGTTGTAAATCTGTACTATATGGTTTGGTTTACATGGAAAGTTTGATCGGCTATTACCGTCATGTGACCTATCTGAAATATCGCCCAGCATCTAAATCCTTTTTTAAATTATTGCGGGATCAGGGGGGCAGCCAGAATGATCATAACAAAGATATTTAATAATAACGCCATAATAGCCAAAGATTCAAAAAGGCATGAATTTGTTGTTATGGGCCGTGGAATTGCATTCAAAAAGAATGCAGGGGAACAAGTAGAAGAGCACTTAATTGAAAAGGTTTTTGTCCTTAAACAAAAAGAGGCTTCAGAGAAGTTTAAATTATTGTTAGAGGATGTCCCTACAGAATATGTTTCGTTATGCTATGACATCATTGAATATGGAAAAAGCATATTGGAAGCCCAACTGAGTGACTATGTATATGTTTCGCTTACAGATCACATGAACAATGCATTTAAAATGTTTGATGAGGGGTTTAAAAATGTGAACCCGCTCATCTGGGAAATAAAAAAATTTTATCCTAAAGAATATGGAGTTGGCTTAAAAGCATTGGAGTTTATTGAGGAAGAAACAGGTAAACGATTGCCTGAAGATGAGGCGGGGAATATAGCTCTTCATCTAATCAATGCTCAAGTCAACAACTCCTACCATAAAGTAGCTGATGTCGCTCAACAAACTCGAAAAATACAGGATATTCTAAATATTATTAAGTACTCTTATAATATTACCCTGGATGAGCACTCGACCAGCTATGAACGATTTATTACTCATTTAAGGTTTTTCTTTCAGCGATTAATTCAAAAAGAAAAGTTAGCACTGGAAGATGATTTTCTATTAAGGCAAGTGAAAGCAAAGTACAAAAAAGCTTACTACTGTATGCTGAAGATCGAGAAATACTTGGACACGGTATTGTCAGATGAAGAAAAACTGTATATAACGATTCATATTCAGCGTGTAACTCAATGACCAACTGAATAATTCCTTGGATTGTTACTGGTAATGCAGGCGAAACCAACCTAGATCGAATTTGATCTATTTTGGTTTTGCCTTTTTTATAAATACAAATAAAGGGGCAGTTACAATGAAGTATGAGACATTAGCAAAAGACATCATCAGAAATGTCGGCGGCAGAGAAAATGTAAACAGTCTAACTCATTGTATTACACGCTTGCGCTTCAAACTAAAAGATGAAAATAAGGCCAATACTGATGCTCTGAAAAATATGGATGGTGTCGTCACGGTGGTAAAAAGCGGCGGGCAATATCAAGTGGTGATCGGAAATCATGTGCCTGAGGTTTATGCAGATGTTGCCGCGATAGGTGGTTTCCAGGCAGGTGATTCAGAAGAAGCATCAGGGGAAAAAGTGAGTTTGTTTAATAGATTTATTGATACCATTTCAGGTGTATTTACACCCACGCTTGGCGTCTTGAGTGCCACGGGTATGATTAAGGGCTTCACGGCCTTGTTTGTAGCTTTAGGTTGGCTGACCGTAACATCGGGCACTTATCAAATTCTCAATGCTTTAGGAGATTGCTTGTTCTACTTCTTCCCAGTTTTTCTGGGGTATACGTCGGCTAAAAAGTTCAATGCCAACATTTTCATAGGTATGGCGATCGGGGCGTCACTTGTTTATCCAACCTTTAGCACAATAACAGCCTCGGGTAAACCGCTATACACGCTATTTAGCGGCACTATATTTGAGTCACCGGTATATATCACCTTCTTAGGTATTCCGGTCATTCTGATGAGCTATGCATCAACTGTACTTCCGATTATCGTATCCACCTATGTCGGCTCAAAAATAGAAAATTTCTTTAAAAAGGTCATCCCTAGCGTAGTAAGAACTTTCTTGGTTCCGTTTTTCACCTTATTAGTTATTGTTCCTTTAGCGCTGATTGTGATTGGACCGCTTTCGACTTGGGCAGGTCAACTGCTGGGCGCAGCCACTCTCTTTGTGTATAACTTAAGCCCGATTATTGAAGGTATTATCATGGGTGCTTTCTGGCAGGTATTTGTTATTTTCGGATTACACTGGGGTCTTGTTCCTATCGCTATGAACAACCTGGCGGTGCTCAAATTCGATCCGATCCTTGCTGCTACGCTGGGGGCCTCCTTTGCACAGACAGGTGTCGTACTGGCGATTTTGTTCAAAACCAAAAATGTAAAGCTGAGATCCCTCTCCATTCCAGCTGTCATCTCCGGGATTTTTGGTGTAACAGAACCCGCGATTTACGGGATTACATTACCACGTAAGAAACCATTTATTTTAAGCTGTATAGCGTCTGCAGTAGGTGGCGGTATTATAGGCATGATGGGAACGAAAGGGTATATCATTGGCGGCTTAGGCATTTTCGCGATTCCGAGCTATATCAGTCCGTCAGGAATAGACAGCGGATTTTATGGGGCTGTTATCGGTATCTTGGTCAGTTTCGTATTAGGCTTCTTGCTTATGTTCTTTGGCGGATTTAAAGATGATGAGGTGAAAGAAACAAAAAAAGAAGCCAGTACAGCAATTGCAGCAAAAGGAGGAGAAGTATTAGTAAGGCAGGAGACGGTGATCAGTCCGTTAATGGGTGACATAAAACCGTTATCTGAGGTAACAGATGAAGCCTTTTCGACAGGTGCTCTGGGTAAAGGGATTGCCATCGAGCCTTCCGAAGGCAAGGTCGTTTCACCTGTAGATGGTGTACTAACCTCCTTATTTTCGTCGGGCCATGCGATCGGGATTACCAGTGATCAGGGCGTGGAAATTCTCATCCATGTAGGTAAGGATACAGTCAAATTAAAAGGTAAACATTTTTATCCCAAAGTAAAACAAGGGGAAGCCGTCCAAAAGGGACAATTACTCATGGAGTTTGATCTGGAGGCTATCAAAGAGGCTGGTTATGTTCTGACTACTCCTGTAATTGTTGCCAACACGGCTAGTTACTTGGATGTTATTGAAACGGAGAAGAAGACGATTGGTTATAAAGAGGATTTATTGACGGTCATGGTCTAAGCTACCTATATTTTAGGAGGAATGAACAATGAACAATAATATAATCAAGGAGTTTCCACAAGGATTTTTATGGGGAGGGGCCACGGCTGCTAACCAATTTGAAGGTGGGTATAACGTGAATGGTAAGGGACTAAGCACTGCTGATGTAATAACAGCTGGAACGCATACCATTTCCCGAAGAATTACGCCTGTATTGGAAGAAGGCATGAACTATCCAAGTCACGAGGCTATTGATTTCTATCATCATTATAAAGAGGACATCCGATTATTTGCTGAAATGGGGTTTAAGGTTTTTAGAATGTCGATTGCTTGGTCCAGAATATTTCCTAATGGAGATGATATCGAGCCGAATGAGCAAGGCTTGCAGTTCTATGATCGTGTGTTCGCAGAATTAAAAAAGTACAACATTGAGCCGTTGGTTACGATCTCACATTATGAAGCACCGTTTCATTTAACCCAAAAATATAACGGCTGGTCCGATCGCAGAGTCATCGATTTTTATGTAAGATATTGTGAAGTTCTTTTTAACCGATACAAGGATGTCGTAAAATACTGGCTCACCTTTAATGAGATTAATATCTTAACCTTGTCTTTCGGAGCGTTTATGGCTGGGGCGATGATGCCAGAGGGAAATGGAGAGCTTGCCCATGCTACAGTGAAGGATGAGCAGGTGCTGTATCAAGCATTGCACCATCAATTTGTAGCCAGTGCAAAGGCAGTAAAGCTGGGGCATGAGATTAATAAGGATTTTAAAATTGGCTGTATGATTGCTTACATGTGTTCATATCCACTTACCTGTAACCCTGATGATGTTTTGCTGGCTCAACAAAAGGATAACTTGAGTAATTTCCTATGCTCAGATGTTCAAGTAAGAGGTGCTTATCCCGGATATGCCAAACGATATTTTAAAGAACATAACATCCAAATTACGATGCAGGACAATGATGAGGATGTCTTAAAAGAAGGTGGCGTAGATTTCTATACCTTCAGTTATTATTCATCTACTTGTGTCAGTGCAGACCCCAATCAGGAGAAGGTGGGTGGGAATTTATCCATGGGATTAAAGAATCCTTATTTAAAAGCAAGTGCCTGGGACTGGCAAATCGATCCGCAGGGATTGAGATGGTCGCTCAATAACATTTATAACCGATATGAAATTCCGTTAATGGTTGTGGAGAATGGTCTGGGCGCTGTGGATACCGTAGAAGCAGACGGCTCCATTCAGGATGATTATCGAATTGATTATCTGAAGCGACACATTGAGCAAATGAAAGAAGCCATTGCTGATGGAGTAGATTTAATCGGTTATACTCCTTGGGGATGTATTGATCTGGTTAGTGCAGGAACCGGTGAAATGAAAAAACGCTATGGATTCATATATGTGGATAAGGATAATGAAGGGAAAGGGACACTTTCCAGATCCAGAAAGAAGAGCTTCTATTGGTATAAGAACGTGATCGAAACCAATGGAGAACAGTTGGATTAAGCCTTAGTGTGTGTCTTCAAAAAGTTATACAGTCAGCGCGTACCTATCCCATAGGTATGCGCTGTTTGGATTTAAAACGACTTCCCTTCAGGAAACTACGGTGGTTGTATACAATTTAGGGGATCAACATAGTCAATCGTATGTTAAATTCACTAAACACATGGGGTGAAAATGTCGAAATAAAGGGTAGGGTGGATAACAAAATATAAGGAAGTGGATACATATTATGAATCAAGTAGAAGCTGTTTTGTCTGCCATGCCGTTTATTAGAGAAGCTGCACGACATGATGTTTTAATATCTGTAATGGATAAAGAAAAATTTCTATTCTTTCAGTCGGGGAAAAGTTTAGTCTATGACTTCAAGGCAGGCGACCCTCTTCCTGATGTACACAAGAACTTCAAAATGCTAGTAGGCGGAGAAAAGACCCGAGTTCGCTATGATGCCGAAGTTTTCGGGTTTGCTGCTGATTCTTACTTTCATCCGATAAAGAATGAACAAAATGAGATTGAGGCAGTAATGTGCATCACCTATAGTATGGATAATCAGGATCAACTGAAGAAGCTGATGAGCCAAGCAGAGGATGTTACAAGCAAGCTAGTGGAAGGGATTCAGCATGTAGCAGCCCATTCGGAGGAGCTTAGTGCGACGGCCGAGGAAATTTTAAGCAATACGAAAAAGGCGGTTGAGGACTCTGGTAATGTGACTGAGGTGGCTGGCTACATCAAGGAAATTTCAGAGCAGACAAACTTGCTTGGTCTAAATGCAGCCATTGAAGCTGCTCGGGTGGGTGAGGCAGGAGCAGGATTTGGGGTTGTTGCCGCAGAAATCCGCAAGATGTCTACGGGGACCAAGGAAGCCACTGGTCGAATCGAGCAATCCTTGCAAGCTGTCAGACAATCGGTTTATAGTATGGAACAAGAGATTACGCAGATTACTGTATCTTCCCAGGAGCAGGCCAAGCTTGTGTCGGAGTTTATGAATATTATTGATCAATTAAATGATACCAACCAAGGCTTGAGAGATTTAATAGAGAAAATCACGAATGATGTGGATGTAAAATAAAGATTGGAAGAAGTCTCGGTCTGTGAATTGTGCATTCCGCCATGGAAATGTAGATCACTGGCCGGGACTTTTTTTAGTTTATTAAATCATTTGGAGTGGATAAAGGTATGAATTTGAATGGGTTGAATGAACAGAGTTACACAGAACTAGAGGATTATTGGGTGCGTGTATTTCTAAATTTAGTACAAGATCAGGATAAAGAGAACTGGGTGATTCCTTATTACAACACATCCTTTTCTAATGGTCAGAAAATCATGGATATGAACCCCATTTTCTCAGCTAAATCAAAAATAAGTCATAAATCCATCAGAATCATTTATGAAACGGATCATGAAGAGGATGACGTTCACTATTGGTTAGATACGAATGGGAAAAACGAATTAGTTATTATTTGTTCCTTCTCACAGCAACAGGTGCACAAGGTAAAGGGGATCATTGAACGTTGGATTTATGAATGAGATCCTTTATCCATAATCAAATCTTTTCCGATATAATAGGGAAGAGAAGCCATAGAACAGATACTACCTCAGAGAGGTGATTTACAATGACCGTTGATATTCTCCGACGTAATAATATAAAAGTGTTGGGTACAGGCAGCCAGACGATTGTATTTGCTCACGGCTTTGGATGCGATCAGGATATGTGGCGTTATATCGTCCCTAGCTTTATCGACAACTACCAAATCGTCTTATTTGATTATGTTGGTTCCGGAGATTCTCAAATAAAATACTATGATCCCCAAAAATACAGTGACTTGCAAGGATATGCCCAAGATGTGCTGGATATTATGGAAGCGTTAGAACTAAGAAATACCATATTCGTCGGACACTCTGTTAGCAGCATGATCGGAATGCTCGCATCCATTCGTAGCCCCCAATATTTTGAACGCATTGTCATGCTCGGTCCTTCTCCTCGGTATGTGAATGACCTGCCCTCTTATTATGGAGGCTTCGATAAGAGTGATATTGATGAATTGCTGGATATGATGCAAATGAATTTTATTGGCTGGGCTAGTTACATGGCGCCCATTGCTATGCAGAATCCCGAGCGAGGGGACTTAACCGAAGAATTGGAAAAAGCATTTTGCTCCAGAGATCCTCATATTGCACGGCAATTCGCAGAGGTTACATTTTTTTCAGACTGCCGTGTCGATCTTCAGCATGCTTCGGTTCCTACGCTTATTCTCCAGTGCTCAGATGATAGTATTGCTCCGATTGAGGTAGGGGACTATTTACATGCTCATCTCAGAAATAGCAGGCTTCAACAGATGAGAGCAAAGGGACACTATCCTCATTTAAGCCAACCAGGAGAAACGAGCAATTTAATCAAAGAATATTTAGCCAGTGTGTAATATCGAAAGAAAGGCAGTCATGCAATGGATATTCAATTAGATAAGGCTCCCTGTGGATACTTTTCAATTTCAGATGCTGGGATCATTCAATCGGTGAATCAAACTTTATTGGATATGCTTCATTACGATCGTAATGAATTGCTTGGAGGAACGATTGAATCCACAATGTCTGTTACGAACAAGCTATTTTTTCATACTTATTTTTATCCCTATATCCAGTTGTACGGGCGTGTCGATGAGATGTACTTTTCGTTTCGGACAAGTGATCGACAGGATGTGCCTGTACTTCTAAATGGGGTTCGCCAGGTGCGCAATGGAGAAGCTGTTATTGATTGTGTAGTGCTGATGATGCGTAAGCGAATTGAACATGAGAAAGATATACTACAGACCAAAACCAAGCTTCAGGAATTATATCAGGCGACGAATGAAGCAAACCAGAAGCTTGAACGGTTGCACGAAGAATATGAAATCAAACAGCAGGAATTAGTGAGGATCAATCTCCAGCTAGAAACGATGGCATCAACCGACCCGTTAACCGGGCTTAGAAATCGAAGATATTTTCAAGATCAGTTACTAGCTGGTCTATCCTCTTTTCAAGAGACTGGAGTCCCTTTCTCGCTGCTGATCATTGATATTGATCGTTTCAAAAGCATTAACGACACTTATGGTCATCCAGTGGGTGACCTGGTACTCACTAATCTGGCTGAATTACTACGATCCATGTCACGAGAAATGGACATTGTCGCTCGTTATGGTGGCGAGGAGTTTGTCATTATTCTTCCAGGCAACGATCAAGAGGAGGCCATTCGTACAGCAGAAAGATATCGCTCCACGACGGCTTCAAGGGATTGGGGAGAATACAGCATTACTGTGAGTATTGGTGTGGCAACGGTGACGCAAGCGGATACGGAACAATCGATAGTTCATCAAGCAGATTTGGCTTTGTATGCTTCCAAGAGTGGCGGGAGAAACAGGGTCACCCATTCAGCGAGTCTTGTAAAGGGATAGGCAGAGGGATCCATTGCTTCCTTGATTCGGGATTCGTCTGGTCAAACGGTTCAAATTCAGCTAATATTAATGATAATGGTTCTCATTTGAATCATCAGAATGAAAACATTTGAGGTGTACGCTTGTGAATTCAAATTCATTATCATTAATATATCAGCATTATTTAGAAAAAACTCCGTTTAGAAAACAAGACGAGCATACGTATATGATATTACCGGAAGCAGGCAATGGACATATCTACCGAGTTACAACTTACAGCGGAATCGAGATCGTGTATTCGCATATTCAATATCACGAGCCGTATCCGACGAGCTTTGCTTCCAAAGGACAAATGATTGAGCTTCAGTTTGCACTTTCGGGTCAACGTCATGTAAATATAGCTGGGTTGGACTATACCCTCCCGATGGGAGAGGGGGCTCTTATTTTTTTACAGGATTTTAAAGCACATTTCCATCCTCCGGTTAACGAGCAATACCAATCGTTTGCCATTGGCATTCCGGTTTCCATGTTTAATTATGCAGCTTCGCAGTTGGAGGCTCGTCGGCAAGTTGCTATTGAATTTAGTCAAATTCTGAAGGGGGCTGCATTCCATCATCTTCGTTTTGAACTGGATCACAGAAGTATAGTGATGATTGAACATTTGATCAAAGACTTGAAAAGTGTGCATAGATCGCCTTTATTAATGGAAGCATCGGCACTAGAGATTTTGAATAGGTTTATGATTCAATTATTTGATTTAACCCCCATGCCCGAAGGCTTATCTAAAGAGGATGTCAGAAAGTTGCATATGGCTCGGCAAATCCTTGAATCCAGCATGATTGATCCTCCTTCACTGATTGCATTATCCCAAAAAGTTGGATTAAACGATTTTAAATTAAAAAAAGGGTTTAAGGCGTGTTTTGGAACGACTGTATTTGAATATTTGCGCCAAATTCGTCTCGATTATGCGATGAAGCTGCTTCGAAGTCAGAAAAGCAATGTGACAGAAGCTGCGATGGCTGTAGGGTACAGCAATGTGAGTGCATTTTCCGAGCAGTTTTTCCGGGAATACGGAGTGAAGCCATCGTCCTTGAAGAAAGTATTTTAAATTTCTTTTGTGACTATTCTATAAAATATCAAGTAAATAAAAAGGCTGAGAACCCTATATATATAGGATTCCAGCCTTTTTATTTGATGCTTATTTTACGAAAGTTTCTGTACCCTCAGAATTGATGGTTGAAGTATGGGTACGGGAGGCTTCTTCAATATTTTTGAAAGCCCAGTAATCTGCTGGTACATCCTTCCAAGTAGCCTGAGTCGCTCCTTCAAGAGGGCCGCGTTTTAAAATCGTGTTCAAAATTGTAACGGTTTCTACGCGTGTTATATACCGATTGGGTTGGAAGCTGTTATCGTCATAACCTGTAATCCATCCTGCATTAGCTAGGGCTACAATAGAATCTTTTGCCCAATGCTTTTCGATATCGGTATAAGGAGATGCAGCGGTTTGCGTTCCTTTAAGCTGCTTCCAGGATGCGAGTATTGCTGCCATTTCTGCACGGGTAATGGGTTGCTCTGGTCGAAATGTTCCATCTGCATATCCATTCATGAGATGCTGTGCCGTGAGTACTATAATCGAATCTTTTGCCCAGTACGTGTTAGGTACATCTTTGTAAGTCGTTGTATTTTCTTTTGTCTCCAGCTTCATAATTCTAGCCATCATCGCGGCGGTTTCAGCTCGTGTAATCGACTGATCCGGTCGGAATGTACCATCCTGATAACCCGTTATATATTTTTCATGCACCACCTCAGATTGCTCTACTGGCGTGATTTCCGGAGTGGGTAAATCTGTCGTTAAAACTGATGGTGATGAAGGTGTGGTTGTTTCGTTGGAAGAAATAGTCTCACTGCTATCTGTATGATCCTTCTTATCTTTTTTACTGCTACTGCTGCTGTCGTTAGTAGCATCGGTTCCGCCCGTATTTCCAGAAGCCCCAGTGTTTGTATCTCCATTTACCACCTGTATATACGCTTCAGATGTACTCGGAGCAAATCGAGCATCCCCACTGTATATAGCAGTGATCGCGTGGCTTCCTACACTTAAGTCACTTGTAGTGTAGTATCCATTGGCATAGCCGTTCGAAATGCCCACTGGCTCCATCGTTAGCGTATCTAACTTATTCGTACCATCCATAAGGATGACGGTTCCGGTTAAATCGCCCGATGTTTGTGGGTTAGAAGTTGTCCTCACGCTAAACCTTACCTCTTGACCTTGATTAGACGGGTTTAGCGAACTCATTACTGTAGTTACTGTAGGTCTCAGTGAAGGTGTAGGTGCAGGTGCAGATGCAGATGCATTTACGACCTGAATGTATGGCTCAGATGTACTGGGGGCAAATCGAGCGTCCCCACTATATATAGCGGTCATCAGGTGACTTCCTACACTTAAATTGCTTGTAGTATAGGTTGCAGTGGCATAACCGTTCGCAATGCCATTGGGCCTCATCGCCAGCGTATCTAATATATTCGAACCATCCATAAGGATAACGGTGCCGGTTAAATCTTTTGTAATTTGTGGGGTTGAGATGGTTTTGATGCTAAACGTTACGGATTGACCTTGTGTAGAAGGATTTGTCCAACTCGTTACCGTGGTTTCAGTAGCATACACAGCATCCGTTACACTAGGTACTGGTGAAGGTTTTGCATACACAGCACTCTCGGAAAAACTCCATGTCCATGTCCCAAATAAGACGATAACAGCAAGATAGGTTAAACAAAAAGACTTGATTTTACTCATAAGTTTCCTCCATAAATTTCCGGTGTCACGATGAGCTTGTTAAGATCCTTCATGATGACTAGCCTACTAATATGATTTTCTTACACTACCGAATTACTATACTAAATGCCTCTGAACCAATTCTGAACCAAATCGACTAAAACAGTGTCCAATACAAATAGTTAGAAGAGGGTCACCATTTGCAAGCCTTTTCAACAATTCCTCAAAGCAAATGCAAAAAGGGCCAACCAGAAAGTACTGGTTGACCCTAGAATACGCAGATGGTTGAGCGTGATGTTCTGAAAGACTTATTCCACTAATATTTAAATTTGACTGTTAGATCCTGTAACTTCTGTGACATATCCGACAAGGTCGTTGCAAGGCTGGTGATCTGCTGCATCGAAGCTAGCTGCTCTTCTGCAGACGCCGCAATATTCTGCGAGTTGTCCGATGCTTGGAGCGCCAGATTGGATACGTTCTCTCCGCTTGCCGAAATTTCCTGAACACTTGCAGTTATTTGCTGCGTGATGCTCGTGAGCTCTTCCGTTTGCTGTGCGATATGATTGGTGGACGCCACAATTTTGTTAAACTGCTGCTCCGTCTCATTGGCAATTTTAATACCGGAATCGACATCCTGTTTTACGCGCTCCATGGTCTGAAGCGAATGCTCCATATCTTTGCGCATATTCTGAATCAACTCGGAAATCTGCCCAGAAGATTGGTTCGATTGTTCGGCGAGCTTTCTCACCTCTGAAGCAACTACGGAGAATCCGCGACCTTCTTCGCCTGCACGGGCAGCCTCAATCGAAGCATTTAAGGCAAGCAGATTGGTCTGCTGTGCGATATCCGTAATGGCATGCAGCATCGTGTCGATCTGTTGAGTGCGTTCATCCAACATCCTCATAACCGCATCTGTTTCATTGACGGACTGATTAATCAGGTCCATTTGCTTCACCGTATGTTGTACAGCAGTACCGCCAACGCTCGCCATTTCCATCGCGTCTGCAGATGATTCAGCAATGGTCAAGGAGCTGTCTGTGATCCGCTGCATACCTATTGAAATTTCCTCAAGCGAGCTGGTTGTCTTCTGGAGCATCAACTGCTGCTCCTTTGCACCTGCCGCCGATTCCTGAATTGCGACGGTGATATGCTCGGTTGCTTGCCCCGTGTGTTCTGCTCCAAGGGTCAATTCTTTTGAGGAAGCAGCGACCTGCTTGGTGGACAGGTTTACCTCACCGATCAGAAATCGAATATTTTTAATCATATGATTGAAGTCCTGTGCAAGCTCGCCGATCTCATCTTTTGAATGAATTTTGACTTCTTCGACCGTTAAATCACCGTCCGCAACTGCGTTAAGCCGCTTTGCAATCATGATGATAGGCTTCGTAAAACGTCCCGAAACAAAGCCTACGATAACTGCTCCCAGAATAACCGCAACAGCCGTAATAATCAGGACAATATAAAGGACTTTGGTCGCTCCGCTGTTAAATTCGTTAAAATATGCTCCAGAACCGATGATCCATCCCCAATAAGGATCCTTTTCAACATACGAGATTTTCGTCTCTACTTGATCTGTACCAGGTAAAGCCCATTTATAAGTGACGAATCCCCCGCCGTTTGTGCCGGCTTCTACAAACTCTTTTCCCACATGCACACCGTCTTCCGACACGGCATTTATTAAATTCTGGCCTTCATTTGATGGGTTCATCACTGAAACGGCATCTTGGTTGACTGCCCACGGATAACCTGTTTTACCTACAGTATATTTAATCTTTATCGGTCTTTTGTTATTAGCATCTTTTACACCGAGCAGCTCGATGCGTAGTTTTTCCTGTGCTTCCTCCAATGTTAAATTACCGGCTTCGACTTGCCCATTGAGGAAACTAATCATACCAATTACCATTTGCACACTATTCTTAAGTGCCACTTTGCCTGATTCATTCATTTCATTCTTGGAAACAACATAAGAACTGCTTCCAATCACGAAAGTAGGTACAATTAAAATAATCAAGCACATTATGGTTAACTTCGCCCTTAACGATCTCACCTTCATGATTGATCCTATCTTTGTTTTCACTGCGATTTCCCCCTTAGAGATCGATATACAGACTCAACCCACAACTGCGTTTTGCTACTAAGGTAAAAAGACTGTACATCATATATCGTAAAAACTCGTCAGGAAATTAAGCTCTTTCAGCATGGCTGCTGTTTTACAGGCTAAATTAAATCCGTTTAACCGCAAATTTATCCGTCTATAGGCAGTAGCTTTCTGGTATGCTCCGTATACTTCTGCATAGAGAGAATCTATAACAGAGGAGTGTGCGAGGATGAATAGAATAAAAGGCAGCATCTTTTTCAGTGTATTTGTGGCTATGCTAGGGCTCATGCTCATTGCTCCAATTATGCCGCCCCTTATTCGTGAATTAGGATTAAGAGAAAGTCATTCTGGTTTAATTATATCGCTGGGTTCTATTACGATGGCCTTAATGGCTCCAGTATGGGGTAATCTGAGTGATGCAAAGGGACGCAAGCCTGTAATTCTGTTTGGTTTCATAGGGATGTGTGTAAGCTGTCTGTTATTTACACTTACTCTTTTTGCAGGATTAAAGGGTTGGCTTAGTGGGGGGCTGCTGTTAGTCTTGCTGATTGTTACGCGCGGCTTAATAGGTGGTTTTATCCCGGCAGTGTTGTCATCGTCCCAAGCTTATATGGGGGATGTAACGGAAGGAGAAGAACGCGGGAGTGGGATGGCTATTATTAGTGCGGCGAATGGGCTTGGTCTGGTATTTGGTCCCGCGATTGCAGGTGCCTTTACTCTAATAGGCCTGTTATGGCCCTTATATTTTGGAATTGTCATTGCCGCTATAGCATTCTTGGTGTCTCTGCTGGCGATTCCGGCTGCCAAGCCCGTTATTCAGCAGAAACCTGCCCGAATTAACCCTCTCCAGCCAGGTCTAAGAATGTATTTGTTTGTAGGCTTGGTTACGATGATTAGTATTGTGACTATTCAGGTTATAGGTGGTTTTTATTTTCAAGATCAGTTAGGTCTTACATCCGAAGAAACAGCAAGAGTCGTTTCCTTTGGACTTATGTTTTCCGGAGCAGCGATGCTGATTGTGCAGATCATTCAGATGAAATGGCTGAAATGGCAGCCTAAGTCGATGATTTTGCTAGGTGCTCTATTCCTGATTGCTGGGATGGCATTATTTCTGATTTCAACCAGCCTGGTCGTTTACTATGCAGCGTTTTTTATGTTTGGTATAGGTACGGGCTTGCTGATGCCCGGATTTATGGCTGGTGCTTCGCTTGCGGTCAGTCAAGAACAGCAAGGGGGAGCTGCGGGGCTGGTAGCAGCGGTACAGGGAATTTCCGCGATCATTGCCCCTATTTTGACGACCACCCTGTATCGAGTGGACAAATATTTTCCCTTTATGCTTATAGCAATCTTGGTAGCTGTGATGGCTGTTATGATGCTGGGAGTTAGAAAAAGAAACGGGAACAGTGAGCCTGTGCCTCACAAGGTAAGATAAATAAAAGAGTGGTTAGATGAATCGATAGGCTTCCGGCGTATACTTACCGGAAGCCTATATCTATTATAATAAGTTATAAGAATTTCAGGAAAATCAGAAGGAAGTGAAGAACTCATGGAAATCCAGCGAAAATGGGTGGCATTAAACAAAAAATACAGCCTGTATGCACCCAGTCCCGAGGCTGTCCAAGCCATGTACCAATTGAAGGAAGAGCTTGAGGGCTTAGACAGTGAGCAGGCTGCCAGAATTTTGACAGAGTTGTATCTTCACCTGCATCAATACGAGAAGGCGCTAGAAATTTTTATGTCCGTTATGAACCGGAAAAATAAAGCGGATTTGAAGAAACAGTGGAGTATTCAAGGGATGATTGATAGCCCGATTCGACCGTCGGTGATTAAGCCTCTAATCAAAGCAGCCAAGCGCAAAAAGTCTTCTGATTTGCCAGTGTTTACCTATCATCAAGACCCTGTACGCACACAGGTCTTTAGATCGGGCTTTTTAAAAACGTGTTCCTGTTGTGGACGACAGATCGATATCTGGTATGCGGGTCCCTTTTATACAGCATTATCTTATGAGGCGATCTGTCCTTGGTGTATTGCGAATGGTAGCGCTGCGAGCAAGCTACAGGGAACATTTCATGACCCTGCTTGCTGTGCACAACTGGAGGAACCAAAGCTGGATGAGCTACTGCATCGGACTCCCGGCTATGAGGCATGGCAGGCGGCCACGTGGCTGGATCACTGCGATGACTACTGTGTTTTTATCGATTTTGTTGGCTGGAAGGAGCTTGTCAGTAGAGGAATAGAAAATGACGTCAATCTGATGTTTATGCCTATTTTGGCTTTGTATCATGAAGAAGAGGCTAAGAGTCGAATACGGGAAAGTATGGAACGTGACGGATCGTTCCGGGGGTATTTATTTCAGTGCAGACATTGCAAGGAGTACCTCTTATATGCGGACTACGACTGAACGTAAGTGAATTTCCTGGGGTGAATGAGAAGATGAAACCCAATTTAGGGGTGGTTCTAATTAAGGAGGAGTTCATAAAATTGGAGGAATGCAGATGGGTTGGGAGTATGGAATTAAGGTCGCAGATGTTAAGGATATTAAAGCGCTAATGGAACGCTTAGCTGAAGCATTGCCTAGGATTGACGGATATCGGATACAAAGGGATAAGGATGGCTTTGTCCTGCTTCAAGATAATTCTGATTGGCCTGAAGCGCTCCAGATTTCAGTGGAAGAGGCAAGAAATATTGAAGGGTTAGAAGATGATGAACTTTATATCTATTGTCTATTTCATATCGGCGGCAGAGATGCGATGAGGTTGAGGGAAGGAATGTGCAGGGCGCTGGAAGAAGAGAAATGCGCTGCGGATTGGTTCGAGTTGTAACCGGAGAAAGGAGGAGAAGAGATTGAATAAGAAGGGAAAAACAGAGATTCAGACACTGATCTATCGCTATAGCGGTCCACGAGCCAATATTGGGTATACTTTTGAACCGCTGCGTTATGGGGATACTGATGAACCGAAGCTGGAGGAAATGATCTTCATCTACGCAGATGACTTTGATATCGTGCTGTCTGCGCTAAAGTCCAAATATCCACTTGTCGATCCTGATACAGGAGAAACGTATGAGGCCTTTGACCCCTGCTGGGATAATCCGATACAGGAGTCGGTATGGCATGAAATATTAACAGAATTGGATGCTTGGCCTGCCAAGGAGCCGGAATTGCGCATATTCATCGATTCCTTTACAGCTTGGGTCAGAGTGCATCTGAAGCAAGCAGATGGTATTATCGTGACCGGAAATCTGTAGAGGAAGACATTTGCTGGCAGATACAGCAAGCTGATATTGATTGGTCCCCATGTTGTTAGCGGCAGGTTGAAGAATCTCTTTTATCGTTTGCCATAACGAACCGGCCTGCCGGCTATTTGCTCCAAAATGCAAGATGATATGGATACAGGCCGTAATAATATTGCGGCCAAGTCCGTACAGGAACCATTCTTCTTCCTTAGTAATAAGCGGAATAATGGTGACCATTGTTTTCCACGCTTCATCCAATCGTCCTATTTCAATGAGCTTTTCTGCCATCGGCTGCATCTTTGCTGAACAAATGGTTTTCCAACATGAACTCTGGGTCAAACCCGGCATATGTATCGACTGTTCGTTTCCAATACGGTAGTTCTCCTTTCTTGATCGGCTTAATACTACAATCCATATGTATAAAAAACAAGCGGTTTCCTTTTAAGAGGGGATCGCTTATTTACATCATGATGATTATGATTTTGCTAACCAGATCAATATATTACATTTGTATTACATATTGTGTAACTTTAGTGCACGAACGACAAAATTCGTCATTATTTTTAGCGATTCAGGACGTGGAAGTTACTTCTTTTCCTTAGTACAATAAATCAAAATAACAACTGGTGAGAAGAAAGGTAACAAATAAGCAGGGATTATGGATAGGGGGACAGGCTGTGGTCGTATACACACTACGTAGATTGATACAAATGATTCCGGCACTGCTTGGTATTGTCGTCATTACGTTCATGATCTCAAGAGTGCTTCCGGGTGATCCTGCCGTGATGCTTGCGGGGGAACAGGCTACACCCGAGACGATTGAAAATATCCGCACCAGTATGGGACTGGATCAACCGAAGTACATTCAATTCTTTCATTATGTAGTTGGATTGTTCCATGGTGACCTCGGTCAGGCGTATCACACCGGACAGTCAGTGGCAAGCGACTTTGCGACCCGGTTCCCGGCAACCATTGAGTTGGCGCTGGCAAGCTTGGTGATTGCCATTCTGGTGGCAATTCCGATTGGTATCCTGGCGGCGACCCGCAAAGAATCCATTGTTGACCACATTTCGCGTGTATTTTCCTTGATCGGTGCATGTATGCCCATTTTCTGGATTGGACTGTTATTCATTTATATTTTTTATGCAAAATGGGGCATAGCTCCTGCACCAATGGGGCGAATAAGCGGTGATATCAATCCGCCCACACATATAACGGGATTTTATGTACTTGATAGTTTGATGACGGGAGATTTTGTAGCTTTAAAAAGCAGCTTATCCCACTTGCTCCTGCCTGCAATCTGCCTCAGCACAGGCACTATGGCGATTGTGGCCCGGATGATGCGTTCCAGCATGTTGGAGGTCATTGGTCAGGATTTTGTCCGCACAGCCAGAGCCAAAGGTCTGCGCGAAGGCATTGTCATTTATAAGCACGCGCTCATTAATGCTTTTATTCCAACACTTACTGTACTTGGTTTACAGGTTGGGTACCTGATTGGTGGAGCGGTCATTACCGAAACCATATTTACCTGGCCAGGAGTGGGCAGTTATGTGACGGACTCTATTTTGGCGGCTGACTATGCACCGATCCAAGCATTTACCCTCGTAAGTGCACTGATTTATAGCTTTATCAATCTCGGGGTCGATCTGGTTTATGGATTGATTGACCCGCGTATCCGGTATGAGTGATAACAACAAAAAAGTAGGGGGAGGTACTCGGATGAGCACTGCAAGTGATTTGGTGGCAAAAGCGGCTGTACCTCAGCCCAATACAGCCGCTATATCGAAACGCAAGACCTTTTGGCGATTACTTTTCGGCAATAAACTCGCATTAATCGGCTTTATCTTTATCGTTGGGTGGACGCTCATTGCCATCCTTTCGTCATGGATCGTTCCATACGATCCTTACGTAACTGACCCGGCGAACAAGTTATTGCCGCCCAGTGCAGAGCATTGGTTTGGAACCGATAATTACGGACGCGACATACTTAGCCGAGTTATTTATGGGGCGCGAATCAGTATTTGGACAGGGATGATCGCGGTGTCGATCTCATTTATCATCGGCGTACCGCTCGGAGCCATCGCAGGTTTCTATGGCGGTCGATTGGGCAGCATTATTATGCGCTGTATGGATATACTGTTGGCTTTCCCGTCGCTGGTGCTCGCTATGGCCATTGCGGCAGCTATGGGACCGGGATTGATGAGTGCCCTCATCGCCGTGGGCATTGTGGGTATACCTGAATTCGCCAGACTGATTCATGGACAAACCATCTCTCTTCGGGAGAAGGAATTTGTGGAGGCCAGCCGGGCAATCGGGGTAACGAATGGAACGATTCTGTTTCGCCACATTTTGCCGAATGCACTTGCTCCATTGCTAGTAAATGCAACGCTTGGAATGGGCTTTGCCATTCTGACCTCAGCTAGTCTCAGCTTCCTGGGGCTCGGTGTCAAACCTCCAATTGCTGAATGGGGAGCCATGATTTCAGAAGGGCGAGCGTATATCATTTCCGGTGAGTGGTGGATTGTGACCTTCCCGGGTCTTGGAATTGCCACAGCTATTTTGGGCTTCAATTTGCTTGGAGACGGTTTACGGGACGTTCTTGACCCTAGACTGCGTTCCAGCAAATAAAAATAAATAGATCAAAGGGGAGAACGTAAGCCATGTTGAAAAAAGGTCTTTCTCTAATTGTTGTCTTGTCTATACTGCTTTGGACGGCAGGTTGCGCCAGCAATGCCAACAACCCGTCCGCTTCATCTGGAGAGAAAGGCGCAAATGCCTCATCCCCACCAAAGGCGATTACAGTTGCTTATTCGGAGGGAGGATCTACTATGGACCCTGCCGAAGCGAGTGATCTTACATCGGACACCCTTGTGCTTGCGCTCTATGATCAGCTTGTGACCTATGGCAAGAAGTCTACGGATCGTGGCGAAGTAGCAGATACGGAAGCAATTAAGCCCATGCTGGCTGAAAAATGGGAAGTTTCTGCTGATAACATGACTTATACATTGCACTTGCGTAAAGACGTTAAATTCCAAAGCGGCAATCCGCTGACTGCCAATTCCGTATTGTATTCCTTTGAGCGGCTTAAAAATTCCGATTCCGGTAGCTTCCTGTATGGTATGAGCTCCATTAAAACCGCTACAGCACCGGATGAACACACCGTTGTCGTTACACTAACCCAACCCAATCATATGTTCCTGCAAATTCTGTCCTTGTACAACTTCTCCATCGTGGATGACGTGCTTGTCAAAGAAAATGGCGATGGCGACTATCTGAAAACACATGCGGCAGGTTCAGGTCCATTCAAGCTTGAAAAATGGGACCCTGCGACAGAAGCTGTCTTTAATGCCAATGCCAGCTACTGGCAAGGAGCGCCAAATGTGAGCAAAGTTACGATGAAGTTTACGAAGGAAGCTTCCAACCGTGTGCTCCTGCTGGATAAAGGTGATGTCGATATGGCGATTGAGATTCCAGCAAAGGATGTTTCGAAGCTGGAAAGCAACACCGATCTGAAAGTTCAATCCAACGCGAGTAACCGGATTTTGTATTTTGCCATGAACAACAAGATCAAACCATTTAATGATCCAAAAGTGCGTCAAGCCATTGCTTATGCCATTCCTTATGAGCAATTAATCGACGATGTTATGTACGGTCAAGCGAAACAGATGAAGAGTTCCGTAGCGAGCAACACGCCTGGCTACACGGATGCGGGTTACAGCTATAAGCACGATCTGGATAAAGCAAAACAACTGCTTACAGAAGCAGGTTACCCTAATGGGTTTAGTTTTGATCTGACATTGGGCTCTGGATTTCAGGATTGGGCAGATGATGCCGTCTTGATTCAAGCTGAACTGGCCAAAATCGGCGTGAAAATGAACGTTGTCAATGTTGCTCGGGCACAGTTCCTTGAGCAACAACGAGAAGGCAACCTGACAGCTTACATTTCCAAATGGACTTCCTTCGTTAACGACCCTGGTTATCATCTGGGATTCTTGATGTACAGCGGTGGTTCCTCGAACTATATTCATTATGCTAATGCCGAAGTGGATAAGTTGTGGGAACAAGCAGGTAAAGAACAAGATGACAACAAACGAAAAGAACTGTATGGCAAAGCGCAAGAGCTTATCAATCAAGATTCTCCATGGGCGTACCTGTATGAATACAACCGGGTTGTCGGCATGAGCAAAGATATCACGGGATATGTGTATTATCCAGATGAAGTCATTCGATTCTATTCATTGAAAAAAGAGTAGGCTGTTCATCTGATCTGGGTGGATGGTGAAGGGCTTCGAGGGTTAAACGAAAATCGTGAGGGGCTGAATTGAAATGACAGATTGGAAAACGTTAGTTCTTGATGAAATAGATAAACGGCAGGATGAACTGCTTGAGCTATGCTCGCGGTTAATTCAATTTCCTTCGGAAAATCCTCCAGGGGATTCACGCGAAATAAGTCAGTTCATTATAGACTATCTCAAAGAAGCTGGTATCGAAACAACTGTGCATGAAGCCGGACCGAATATGTGGAACCTCATTTCCAATTATGGTGCTAAGACAACGGATGGAAAAAGACTGATTTTCTGTGGACATACAGACGTTGTACCGGCAGGGGATCTTACCCGCTGGGATTATGACCCGTTCTGTGGTGAAATTCGTGACGGCTATCTGCTTGGACGCGGCGCTTCGGATATGAAAGCCGGACTGGGCGGATTAATATTTACCGTTGCACTGTTTTCCAAGCTTGGCGTACCGCTCGAAGGGGCGCTGTCGCTGCTAGTAGTTCCAGACGAAGAAACCGGGGGACATCTGGGTGTGCCTTGGGTGCTGGAAAGAAAGCTGATTGAAGGCACGGCTGCTGTAATCGCAGAGCCTTCAGGTCCGCAGAACCCGACCATTGGGCAGAAAGGAAGCTGCTGGTTTGAATTTACCGTTGAAGGTACTCCAGGGCACGGCAGTCTACAGCCGATTGCAGGCGAAAGTGCTATTTTGAAGGCGGCAAGAGGGATTGAAGCACTTCAGCAACTATGGGACATCAAGCCGAACATTCCAGAAGAAGTTCAAGAAATCATTGAAATCTCCAAGCGTTATGCAAGTGAACGGGAAAATCCAAGCTATGGGCAAGCATTTGATCATGTAACAGTGAACATTGGTACGATCCAAGGCGGTACCAAAGTTAATGTGGTTGCCGACCGCTGCACAGTACAAGTGGATTCCCGTGTTCCCTTTGGCGTAGATTACCGGGACGTACTGGCGAAAGCAAAGGAATTGCTCGCAAGCGTAGGCATTGATTCTGAACCGAAGCAGTTCGGATTTTATGGCAATGCCAACTGGACCCCGCCGACCGAGCCGATTGTACACGACCTCGTGGAATCGATTGCTGAGGTTAGCGGTAAAGAAGCTTATGGCGTGTTGCAATGGGCAACCAGCGATGCACGTGCGTTCCGCAAATATAACATTCCGGTATTACAATACGGACCTGCCGAGCTACGGACCATTCATAACTTTAATGAAAAGGCTCCAGTGTGGCAGATCATTCAATCTGCAAAAGTATACGCCTTGACGGCGCTTAAATATTTGAAAACCACACCAAAAGAAGCAAAAGGGGAACTGCTGCATGATGAAACAAGTATTTGAAGTCTATGATCTTTTGGACAGCCCGTCCGCTAGCGGGGCAGAAGTGAAAGCTTACTTGGAGCAGTTAGGTCAAGCGGAGATCACGGTATCAACTGTACCAGGGGATAAGGGCTCTACGGATTTTATTAAAATTGTCATTCCCGGTAAACAGGGGCGTATTCAGGGAGGGAATTCGCCAACACTTGGCGTAGTTGGCCGTCTTGGCGGGCTCGGAGCCAGACCAGAAATGATCGGATTCGTATCCGACGGTGATGGAGCGGCAGCTGCTATTGCGGCGGCGGCCAAGCTTTTGGCTATGCAGTCCAAAGGAGATGTACTTGATGGAGATGTGATCATTTGTACACATATTTGTCCGGATGCGCCCACTCAGCCCCATGATCCGGTTCCATTCATGGATTCACCTGTAGATATTTTGACGATGAACCAATATGAGGTGACTTCGGAAATGGAAGCGATCCTGTCCATTGATACGACCAAAGGCAATCGCGTCATTAATCATAAAGGCATCGCTATTTCCCCGACAGTACGTGAAGGCTACGTGCTACGCATTAGTGAAGATCTCGTCGATATTGTTCAGACTGTAACGGGCGAGCCGTGTGTCACTTTTGCTGTAACGACGCAGGATATCACGCCTTATGGCAATGATCTGTATCACATTAACAGCATTTTGCAGCCAGCCGTGGCAACTTCCGCTCCGGTGGTTGGCGTTGCCATCACGGCCGCTGCACCTGTCCCAGGCAGTGCAACAGGTGCCAGCCATGAAAGCGATATTGCGCTGGCGGCCAAGTTGGCTGTAGAAACAGCCAAAGCTTATGGACGTGGGCAGTGCTCATTTTATTCCGAAAAGGAGTTTCAACATATTACTAAATTGTACGGTACGATGAAGCATCTGCAAACGTTGGGCAAGTCGGAATAAGGCGATCGCCCCTAAGCTGAAGAATATGAGGACTCAATGATGGATAAGGAGGAAGAGGCATGGCACAACTGCTTGAAGTAACCAATCTCCGGACAGAGTTCAAGACTGCGGCCGGGACCATTCGCGCAGTGGACGGCGTCGATCTGTCGGTTGGCAAAGGGGAAACACTCGGAATCGTTGGCGAATCCGGGTGTGGCAAGAGCATTACCTCTCTTTCCATTATGCAGCTCCTCCCCAAAGGACTTGGGAACATAGCCACTGGTGAAGTACGGTTTAACGGTGAGAACATGCTGGATTTTTCAGAACGGAAAATGCGTTCGATTCGTGGTAATGAGATGGCTATGATTTTTCAGGAGCCAATGACTTCGCTAAATCCCGTGTTCAAAATCGGCAAGCAGATTGCGGAGTCTGCCAGATACCATCACGGTGTAAGTAAACAGAAGGCAAAAGACATGGCCGTAGAGATGCTGGAGAAGGTTGGTATTCCGCGTCCTGAGAAGGTAGCCGTTTCTTACCCACATGAGCTCTCGGGCGGCATGCGCCAGCGTGTGATGATCGCAATGGCGATGATTTGCAATCCGAAGCTGCTGATTGCAGATGAGCCGACGACTGCACTTGATGTAACCATCCAGGCACAGATCCTCGACTTGATGCGTGAACTGCAGAAGTCCGAAGGAACTTCCATTCTAATGATCACCCATGACCTTGGTGTCGTTGCTGAAATGTGTGATCGAGTCGTAATTATGTATGCTGGACAAGTAGTAGAGGAGACGGATGTTAAAACGCTTTTCAAAGATCCCAAGCATCCGTATACACAAAGTCTGTTAGCCTCATTGCCACAATTGAACAGTGATCAGGAGCGCCTGGCTTCCATTCCGGGTCAGGTTCCCAATCCGCTCGATATGCCCAAAGGCTGCCGTTTTGCACCACGCTGTCAGTTTGCCAAGGAAATTTGCCGAGCAGAGGCCCCAGAGCTTGTGGAAGTGGAGCTTGGACACAAAAGCCGCTGCTTGTTACAGCAGGAGGGATATCATGAGTACACTGCTTGAAATCCGTAATTTAAAAAAACACTATCCGATCAAAAGAGGACTCTTCGCCAAACAAGTGGGAGCAGTCAAAGCGGTGGATGGTATCAACTTGACTGTACAGCAGGGTGAAACTCTGGCAATCGTAGGGGAATCCGGCTGCGGCAAATCCACCACCGGGCGAGCCATTCTCCGATTAATTGAGCCAACCGATGGAGAGATTTTGTTTAATGGCACGGATATTCGGAAGCTGGATACAGAGCAGCTGCGCAAATTCAGAACAGATATGCAGATGGTATTTCAAGACCCGTTTGCTTCGCTTGATCCCAGGTGGACGGTACAGCAGGTGCTGGAAGAACCGCTCATCACGCATGAGAAATTGAGCAAAGAACAGCTCAAGGCACGTGTGGACGAGTTGCTTGAAGTGGTCGGCTTATCTCCTTATCATGCTTATCGTTACCCGCATGAGTTCTCGGGCGGCCAACGGCAGCGGATCGGCATCGCACGCGCACTTGCGCTTCATCCCAAATTTATCGTGTGTGATGAGCCAGTCTCGGCCCTCGATGTGTCGATTCAGGCGCAAGTCCTCAACCTGATGAAGGACCTGCAAAAACAATATGACCTGACGTATATGTTCATTTCGCATGATCTGTCGGTCGTCAAATTTATCAGCGACCGCGTGGGTGTAATGTACCTGGGCAAGCTGGTCGAACTCGCACCAACCCAAGAGGTGTTCAGGGAGCCGCTGCATCCATATACAAAGGCGTTAATGTCTGCGGTACCTGTAGCTGATCCGGAAGCGGAACGGGAACGGATCGTACTCAAAGGCGATGTACCCAGCCCAGAAAATCCGCCAAGCGGCTGTGCGTTCCATAACCGCTGCCCGGCAGCTATGGATATGTGCAGCAAGCTGCAGCCGATCTTGGCCGAAGCTGCACCAGGTCGGCAGGTAGCCTGTCACTTATATTCAGCTTCTGCTGCGGAACAAGCGATAGCAGGACAGACAAAGGCCAACTGAAAAAGGCACCAATAGATCTCTTAGTCGGCATCAAGCCTGAATCCGTTTCGAACGGATTCAGGCTTTTTTAATACGTATAGTTGCGCTGTACACACGTACATATTTTTCTAAGAGACCCATTTTAAGATGAAGTATAAGGGATGGATATTCAACACCTGTAAATCAAGCATACAATATGCAGGGATACAACATTGCGCTCAATCAATGAAAGCGTTTTAATTTGAGTATAAAAGCACACAAGAGGTCTAAGGGAGGACATACCAATGCTAAAAGTAAAGGCGCTTAGATGTGAACATTTAAACAATCCGCTTGGACTGGGTTGCCTAAAGCCGCGACTAAGCTGGCAAATTGAATCTGACAACATATACGTTTTCCAAAAACGCTTCCAATTGCAAGTATCCATAAACCCTACTTTTGAACCGCTGATCTGGAATCATTTTTCCTATTCGGAGCAATCCATTTTGTTTCCCTATGAAGGTCTTCCACTGCAATCCGGACAACGATATTATTACCGGGTAAAAGTATGGGCTCAGGGAGCGGATGACACCGAACCGGAGGAATCGGACTGGAGTGAGTTTGGCTTTTGGGAAATGGGGCTGCTTTCTGAGCAGGACTGGAAGGCACAATGGATTACAGTGCAGGAGCGAAGCCTCCATGAAAAGTTTCAGACGAGAGCCCCTTTTGCTGCTTCCAAGTGTTTTTCAGTTGAGGGAAAAGTGAAAAAAGCAGTCATTTATGCCACAAGCCTTGGTCTATATGAGCTGGAGCTAAATGGACAAAGAGTAGGCGATGCCTACTTTACCCCGGGATGGACAGATTATAACGATCGTGTCCAGGTGCAAGCCTATGATGTGACTTCTACCATTCGAGAACAACATAATCGCATCACAGCCACGGTAGGAGAAGGCTGGTACAGCGGCTATCTAGGCTGGCAAAAGCGCAAGGATACCTATGGGAACACGAATGCTTTGCTATTTCAAATGAAGATTAGCTATGAAGATGGCCGTTCAGAACTCATTTGCTCAGATTCTTCCTGGGAGGAAACGAGCTGTGCCATTTTGATGTCGGACATTTATAACGGCGAAATCTATGATGCCCGACTGGAGCAGCAGGCAGGCGAGCATCGCTCCTTGAATGAACGGAAAAAGATGCAGGTCGTCCCGTTTCCGTTAAGTCATCTGGTTGCTCAGGAGAACGAGCCTGTCCGTGTAATGAACCGATTAAAGCCTGTTGAACTGATTCAAACGCCTAAAGGCGAGCTGGTCCTTAACTTGGGCCAAAATATGGTAGGCTGGCTGGAATTTAAGGTTCAAGCTCCTGAAGGTACGGTTCTAAATCTGGTTCATGGCGAAGTGCTGGATCAGCAAGGGAACTTTTACCGAGATAACATTCGGGATGCAGCGCAGCAGATTACGTACATTTGCAGCGGCAAGGGAACAGAGACATTTAGGCCGCATTTCACTTTTCAAGGCTTCCAATATGTGAAGCTTGAGGGCTTTCCGGCTGGCGTAGCGATTGATGATTTTACAGGCGTTGTTTTGCATTCAGATATGGAGACAATTGGCTTATTTGAGACATCCGACCCAAAGCTGAACCAACTCCAGCACAATATTGTGTGGGGGCAAAAGGGGAACTTCCTGGATGTGCCAACCGATTGCCCGCAGCGTGATGAGCGATTAGGCTGGACCGGCGATGCACAGATTTTTGCCAGAACGGCCAGCTTCAATATGAATAGTGCTTCCTTCTTCCGAAAGTGGCTGAAAGATTTGGCTTACAACCAGTTGGAGAATGGGGCTGTGCCTTTTGTCGTGCCGGACGTCCTCAAAGGAACCTTTGCAGATAATATGGACAAAACGACGGCAGCATGGGGGGACGCGGCGGTTATATGTCCGTGGACGATTTATCAATGTTATGGGGATAAGCAGATATTGGCTCAGCAGTATGACAGTATGAAAGCATGGGTCGATTATATCCGTGCCCAGGGGACTGAGGAGCATCTGTGGGACAGTGGTTTGCAGCTGGGAGACTGGTTGGCGCTGGATAGCGAGGAAGGAAGCTATTTTGGGGCGACCGATGGAACGCTGGTAGCGACTGCATACTTTGCGTATTCGACTCATATTTTGGCGCAAACGGCTAAACTGCTGAATCGCTATACGGATTACAACACCTATCAAAGACTGCATGAAGGGATTAAAGCCGCTTTTGCGAACCGTTATTTTGATGACGCTGACAAACTGACTTCGAATACCCAAACTGCACAGGTTGTGGCTTTGCACTTCGGATTGGTACCAGAAAGGTATAAAAAGCAAGTGATTCAGGAGCTCGTACGGCTGATAGAAAAAAATGATATGCATCTGGATACCGGCTTTGTAGGCACACCCTATCTATGCCTGGTTTTATCCGACAATGGCTATACAGATGTAGCTTATAAAATTTTATTCCAGAAAGATTATCCTTCTTGGCTCTATCAAGTTGAACGTGGGGCCACGACCATGTGGGAGCATTGGGACAGCATCAAAGTGGACGGCTCTTTCTGGAGCACTGATATGAACTCGTTCAATCACTATTCGTACGGTTCAGTTGGAGACTTTATGTACCAAAATATTGCCGGAATCGACGTGCTTGAAGCGGGCTATAAAAAATCTCGTTTAGCACCCAAACCGCCTGTTAATCTTACTTTGGCCCATGGCAAGCTGGAGACACCATATGGTGCGCTTGCTGTCCATTGGAAAATCGTGAATGAAGAAATGCAGATGACGGTTCACGTACCGCATAATACGACGGCTGAGATTACGCTTCCAGGCGTTATGGAGCCGGATACACTACAACAGACCATTACCACACAATACCCGTCCATTCAGTATCCGCCTGGTAATGTGCCACAAGAGCTGGCCGGAAAATTAGGTTCTACCGGAGAACAGGAGATTTTTCAAAAGAGTGGAGAGCATGGATTGACGTTTACCGCCGGGTCTGGACAGTACACGTTCCAATACAAATACAACCAGAGACTAAATAACATAGACTAGAGGTGAGAAGCTTGATGAATGTTAAAAACAAAATATGGTTTAAAACGGCGTTGCTGTCTATTTCCTTAGTCCTGACATCAGCGAGTGCCATCTCAGCGGTCATCCCGATGATGCTGAACCAATTACCGGGAGTCTCCAGTTCGCTGATTGAAAGTGTAGTTACGATCCCGTCCTTCTCAATGATGCTGTTTGTGCTGCTCAGTGGTCCGATCTCTTCCCGCTTGGGTAAAAAAAATACAGTCCTGCTAGGACTTTTGCTCGTGGTCATAGGAGGAATACTTCCTATGCTCACTACGAACATTACATGGATTCTCGCGTTGCGTTTGGTGTTAGGTGCAGGCCTGGGGATGTTCAATTCGCTGGCTGTCAGTTTAATTAGCGATTTTTTTGAAGGGGACGAACGGGCTCAATTGGTAGGCTTTCAAAGCGCTGTACAAGGGCTCGGAAGCAGCCTGGCTACCTTTGTGGCAGGACAGCTTGCCCTAATCGACTGGCCATTTGCCTTTTTATGCTATGCGATCACGATTCCGATTGCACTGTTATTCTTTTTTATCATTCCTGAACCAGAGCGCGAGGAGCCTGCAGTGAGCTCGACAGGAACGGGTCACAGAGGTGGGGGAATATCTCTACCTGTACTTGGATTAGGAGCTGCACTTTTCCTGTTTATGACTTTTATTATGATTGTGTATACCAAAACAGGCATTATGATTGCTGAGAAGAGTATGCCTAATGCAGGATTTTTAGGGACCGCTTTAACGCTGTTCTCCTTGTCAACTATGATTGCAGGCTTCTTGTTTGGTAGAATATATAAATGGTTCAGAAATTACGCTCCTGTTATCTCCAGTCTATTAACAGCAACAGGTTTTGTCCTGCTCTGGTTTGCTCAGAATGTGACGATGGTTACGGTTGCCATGCTGATTATTGGCTTTAGCTTTGCGCTGTTTATTCCCTATATTTTTACCATACTAACTAAAATTGTACCTAAGGGCAGTGAGACGATATCTATTTCTTTTGCAATGGTAGGCTCCAATTTGGGAGCGTTTGCTTCGCCTTATGTCATCAAGTTAGTTGGGGTGTTGTCTGGGAATGAAACTGCCTCATTTTCCTTTCTCGTTTCAGCGATTGTATTTATGATTGCTGCGCTCCTCTGTCTGGGAATCGCTATTAGAGGAAAGGAAAGCAAAACACAGACGGCAATTCACAGTTAATGGAGTCTGAAGGAGGAGTCTGTGTTTATGAACCTGCATGAGTTGGATCAGTTGCTGAGAAGTAAAACTGAAATTGAGCTTCTGCAACAACAAAGCAATCAGGTGATTAATGATCTCTCCAAAGAATCGGAGAATGAGCGATTTTTTGATATGAATCTGAATATGTATCGAATGCCCGCTTTATTCTTTTTCGGAGAACATGATATTTATATTAGCAAGCATAACAGGTTTGCTCCGATGCTAGAGCACATGCATGAATTTATTGAATTAAACTATGTTTATTCAGGTAAATGCAACCAAATTATAGCAGGCAAAGAGATTCAGCTTTGTGAAGGTCAAGTGTGTGTTTTGGATAAGGATGTGCCGCACAGCATCTCTCCTTTGGGAGAAAACGATATACTGATTAATATCCTGCTGCAAAGAGAAACGATCTCGTCCCTCTTTCTACAGCGGCTATCCAAGAAAAAAAGTTTGATCGGCGAATTTCTCGCCAATTCAGTCCTTCAGCATCAGCACCATAATCACTTTATTATTTTTGAGTCACAGCATAATGAGAACCTTCAGTATATATTGCGTAGAATCTTAATCGAATATTTTTCCAGGCAAGAGGACTCTATGGAGTTGGTCAAGGCTTATTTGCCAATTGTATTTGGAGAATTGGTCCGTGTATTGGAGAGCGAGCATAATATTCATGTAAACCAGCAGGAAAATCATATTACCTCTATTCTGAATTACATGGAAGAGCATTATCAGCATTTAAGCCTACAGCAATTATCTAACCATTTTAATTACAATAGCACGTATTTAAGTAACAAGTTAAAAAAAGTAACGGGTCTTACTTACACTGAGCTGATTGCTAACATTAAGCTTAATGCCGCCTATTCTTTGGTTGTGAATACCAACCTGCCGTTCGAAATGATCTTTAAGCAGGTCGGATATAACAGCATGAGTTTTTTCTATAAAAAATTTAAAACCGCGTATGGTGCCACCCCGCAGAATATCCGAAACAAACAAATGAGGAACTAAAGAATACACAAGGACGTCCAATTTGAATTGGGCGTCTATATGTTATAATAACGGCAAATTCATAAGCTAGTAATGTAAAGGGGGGATATCCTTGGAAACGATACTAAGACGGAACTGGCCGGAGTGGAACGGAACATTGCAGAGACGAACCGGGGGCTGGAACAATACGACGTATTTTGTTAAGAGTGGTGGGCGAAGCGGGGTGCTGCGTGTCTACGATACACACAGGGATCGGGACAAAATTGAATTTGAGCATGCGGTTTTGCAGGCGCTGAGCGAGCATTCTCTATCCTTCAGGGTTCCAATGCCAATTCGAACGATTACAGGAGAGACACTTGCACAGGTTGAGAAGGATAGTGGCAAATATGTGTGTCTATTCGAATACATAGAAGGTATATCACCCTTGGAGCAGGATGCAGGCTATGCCTATTCTTTTGGCGAGGCTGCTGGTGAATTATCTGCTGTGCTTGCAACACTTAAACTTGATATGACCCCAGTCTATCGTCCATATTATGCTTTGCAGCAATCTTATCCATTATGTAACTGGGAAACGGTGCAGGGTTTCTGTTTCAACCCACCGGAGCCTCTAAAGGATTTGCATGAAGAGTTACGCCTGATAGGAAAAGTAAATGAAGAGATTACAGATTCACTTCAAGCATTGGAAGAGTTGCCGCATCAGCTTGTACATGGAGATTTGAACGCTTCTAATTTATTGGTAAAAAGCTCTAATCCTAGTCAGGTCGCTGCACTACTTGATTTTGAATTTTGCACGCTAGACGTTCGGGTGATGGAACCGGCGGTCATCTTGTCAGGATTTTTGGGGCAACCGGAAGAGACAACAGCTGTTCGTGATTTTTGCCGAGGCTTCAGCCGCCAGGTTCGTTTGAGCCGCCCCGAGATTGATGCTTTGCCTGTGTTAATGCTGCTTAGAAAGGTAGACGTATTTCTTCATTTTGTGAGTCGCTTTCTGGTAGGAACAGATCAGTCACACGTGCTGCAAGAACAGATCCAACAGATTGCGGCTGACTTGCTCCAACTGTCTACCAGTAGTAGCTGGATTCAGGAGGAGTTGGCCCAAGCTGGAACAATGTATGAATAAACGAGCTACATGCCGTGTTATGTTATAATTTCTGGAATAACAGAAATGAAGTCTATTGAATTAAACTCGGAGCAGGAGGAGCAGATGAATAGTTGGTTAACGAACGCGTTACGACCGTACTTTGGGCTGGAGACGCTAGAAGAACATTGGGACGTAGTAGAAATTAAAGAAGGATATTTTATTTGTATGGATGGAGATGTTATTCGCAAGCGAATTTCTTCCAAAGAGGATGCTTATGGAGAAACTGATGTAGAGATTTTTACTCGTGATCGGGCAGTTGTTCTGCCTAAAACGGCTCGTGGCAAAGAGAAAAAACTGAATTATACAAGTGTTTCGAGCATCTCAGCAGAAGGTGTGTCCTTTTCAACAGGCATTCGAAGAGATCGTCCTATTAGTTATGTTACTGCTGTGAATAGCAAAACTGGCGTGAGATTGCCCATCACTGGATGTGAGCATTTACATAGTAAAGAAGAAATCATCGATTGGCTTCAACGTTACCCATCACTTGTGCCTAACGACTATGATCGTAAGCTGGATCGATTAAAGCATATGAAAAACCAGCGCTATAAAACCATCCCGGGAGACATCTTTCGTGTGGAAATAGACCTTTTTACAGATGGGTATGTACTGGTCGTCGGTGATTTGCGTCAAATGCAAAAGGATCAGTTGTTTGCAAAAGAGAGCATATGGAACAGTGTCATGACGATGCCTTTATTCGTACGTCCGTATTTGTGCACAAGTCGTGACCGTTCAATAACTTTGGAATCCATCACAGCCGCCCCGTTATCGGATACAACCTGGATTGTCATGGATGATTCCTTTATGCGAGGATCCTACGAGTGGATAGGGCATAAAGCATTGGTAGAAGAGGATATTGTGTTTCCGATGGGTTACGGCATTAGCACGGATAGCAGTAAAGAAAGAATATATAGGCTGTCCTGGGGAACGGGCACGATTTCCAAGCCGGAAGGGGAGACAGTGTTCAAGTCTTCGCGGAAATTTTTAAATAACGGTGTGTATTCAGGTATCATTCCGGACTGTTTTGGTCCTTGGGAAGAGCGCGAGTGGCACCAAACGCTGGATAATCCGTTCTATCGGGAGGAGCATCGAAAAGTACTGGCCGAATTCGGATTCCCGGAAGACATTTCGTACGATGAGTTCAACCGCCAAACGGGAGGCCTGACGCGTTCGGAATATCTCGCATATTTGACAAGAATCTATAGCGGAAAAAGAAAGATGAAATGATAAGGTTATACATCCTTTTAGGAGGGGCCAATGAAATATCTTAAAGATTGTCCGGAACCAGGCATGGGAACCTGGTATTTTGAAGTAGACTCAGACGGCGTAGCCTATCGGCAAATTGTGATCCAAGATGACGGTACTTTTATTGCTTCTAATCGTAAGCACGAGCAATATCATTTCTTGTTAGCAGAGAAAGCGATTGATGATACAGAGCCCTATTATACGAAAATTACAAAAAAAGAGTTTGAAGGAATCTGGTCCAGCAATCTTCACACCTCCAACAAGGAATGGCATCAAGTCAAAACCGCACTGCCGGTTGGGACTAAGGTAACTGGATATATTGAAGCCTTTTTTCCACACGGAACACTTATTCATATTTTCCAGCACAATGCAGTCGGATTGGCAGACACCCATTCATATGCGGAAAAGACCCCAGCTGAGTGGATGTATCCGAGGCATGAGATCACGGCGATTGTCCAAAGCTACGACGAGCTGAATCAGTGGGTGATTTTAGAGCAAATGCAGGTTTTCGAAAATCAGTTCACAGGTTGAAAGATAGATATCGGAATACAAGGGGGAGAATGGATATGCATACGTTAACGGTTGATGAGCTGGTGGATCAGGACAACCATGCATGGGAAGAGGTCAGAAACATTCTGCAAGAAGGGAATAATCCATATCGCATTGTACCGGCAGAATCGGAATCTGCTAGGGGAGATTCGCTCTACCGTTTGCAAGTGAGTACAAAATCGTACTTGGGAACGGTTGCCTATGAAACAGGAGGGATCATATTTGACCACGGATGGATCACCTTACTGGGTGCAGGTGGGCCTGAAATTTACGGTAGTTTGGCTTCGTGGAACGGGCTGCAAGAGCCAGCGAGCGTTCCTGCACTTGGGGGAATGCTGATTGTGGCCTATGATGCAGCAGGTGGCTTCTTTGGATTGGATACAGGGAAGTTTGGACGTAGCGGTCATATCTACTATTTTGCACCGGATGCATTGGAGTGGGAATCCACTGAGCTGGCCTATTCCGGTTTCTTGAGCTGGTTGGCTGAGGGAGATTTGGGCTTGTTCTACCAGACATTCCGTTGGAATGGTTGGCAGTCGGATATGGAGCAACTTCAGCCAGGAGAGGTATTTGCTTATTATCCGCCGCTATGGACTCAGGAAGGTGGCGGAGAGACCAGCGACAAATCACCTATAGCCATAACAGAAGCGTGGCAGGCGGTGACGGATCGGGAATAGCCGCGAGTGGGGAGGGGGACATAAGATCATGAATCATTCCATTCAATCCAAACTGATGCAGCTGAATGAAATACTTTCTCAAAATAACATTGACCATTACTACATTTATGATTATACAAGTCGCCCCAAGCTGGTACTAGCAGGGAGCTTTGACTTTAGCTATTATCACAACATAGAGATCACTTTTTACGAGGTCTCATTTCTTTCCTGTCCGGGCGGTGTATTTCCAATTGAATGCTTTAGACTGGCTAATGACAAGGAATTGGAAATGTTAAAAACCGTCTCTTACGGATTTCATGAGGGGCCTGTGATTTGTATGGAGGATAAAACGTTCGGCACTCGATTTTTTATTGCTGCTGAAAGCTTGGATTACGAGCTCAAGACCGTTTTTTACTATAAACGTGAGAACCTTCAACCTCATGAAAGTGTGGCTGAATGGGTTGAAAAAGATGGAGAAGGTTGAAAAAGGTAGCAACAACAACTTTTAGAGACGTCAAGGCAGGGAGGTTGGTTATTATGTGGAGTATTCATTTTGAGCAACAGTTTGTAAAATGCCCGGAAGCAACTGGTGAACAAATCGGGGATTTTTTGAGCACATGGAACATCAAGCTATCGGAGCAGGAGATTCACGAAATCCAACAAAGACAAGTGAACCCTTTCCCGAAATCGTCTCCATTTTATGATCAATATAAACCGCTAGATCCTGTGGGCTGGCATCTGCCCCAAGAACAATTTCCTGATAGTTACATAGAATTACTGAAATACTCTAATGGCGGGGAATTTCAAAATGGAGAACGTTATTTTCAATTTTTCAATACCGAGGATTTGAGAGAAATGAACCTCGCCTACGAGATGCCAGAGTATATGCCGGGTGCCGTGTCGTTTGCGATGGATGGTAGTGGAAATCACTATATGTTTGATATGAGAGAGGAAAAAAGAAACAACGAATATCCCATTCTTTTTGCTCATTCTGGTAGCTTGGGATATGACGAATGTGAACAGGTTGCCCATTCATTTATAGAGCTGTGTACGGAAAAATGGGCTTTATATTGATAGGTGCATGATTCTGCCCAATATATAGCAATAGCGAGAAGTCTATTGAATTTGAGACTTCTCGCTATTATGTCGTATGCTCACGTCCTTATAGCTGAATTTGAGCTAGTTGTTCAAGCAACGAATCGACGGCCTCGGAATTCTTGCACCAAGCTATCTTATATATGTGGTGGCCTGATTGCCAGCGTAATCTTCAAGCACAATCTTTAGCGAGCTGGTACGAGACGTAGGGGTAAAAGTGAGTTCACTTAATTTTGTTCTTCCCCGGACAATGTAAGGAAACTTTTTTGATACATAAGTTACACCAAATAGTTTGGGCACATCGTTTTCGTATACATATAAATAATGCCAGTCCTTCAAGGTGGGGAGAGCAAGCGTATAGGTTGATCCGGTGACCGTCACATTTCCTTTTGCATAAGGCTCTATCATCGTGTCTGCGAGCTTCCCGGTATAGGCTACAGGTTCATGATTGCCAATGGCGATACGTAGGGTGTAGCGATCACCGTTTGTGGGCAGATCGGTAAACGTAGCTGTTTCAGCGCCATTGTCCGCCGTAATGGTTTTCTGGAATACGGTGTCCGTATAGTCGGTGATTAAGGTCAATTTAACTGTTCCGTCCGCTTTAGAGGGATTTTTCCACGTTACTGTGGCATCCCCGTTTTCTTTCGTCTCCACCTTAATGTGACTGACGGCAGCATTCAGATCGTAGCTTAATCGAGCCGGTTCGCTTTCCGTTCCATCAGCCCCAACTGCGGTAAGCATTAACTCACCAGTTTTATGGTTCAGGGATTTGATATAGTAGGTTGAGTCATAAATTCCGCCGATATAGGAGCCGTTCTCATACAGATTGTATTGTTTAACTTTGGAATAATCCTCAAGGTCCCAGGCTACGAGCATTTCGTTCGTATCGGTCACTGCCTTGGTGATTTTAAATCCTGTCGGCGCGGCTGGTTTCCGGGCAGAACCGTCTGTTATCTTGATTTGGCCGATATTTATCTGATAGTTTTTGATTGTTTTATTCGCATTATCAAAAGATAAACCGAAAGCTGCAATCGTTTTTCCTTGATAGGGGCTCAAGTCCAAATTGCGGCTAACCCAGCCCGTGGTTTGTTTACCAGAGTTAGGGATACTGACTTTTACGACTTGGCCGGGGTTATCCTTGAACATAAGTCCGATGCTCAGTACTGAGCTGTCATCAGAGGACGGCTTATTGTATGTGATGGATAAGTTTGAATTTTGATTAATCGACAGATCCGTTTTATACAGTCGTAAAAAGTTATCTGAATTCAGCTCTCCGTTCACGACGAGGGAACTGCCGCCCTGATAAGCACCGATAGGCTGATAGGTAAACCGAGTGCCTTTGGTATAATTCGGACCATAGTCATAGTCAACCGAGAGCGGTTTACCTTTGGTATCGATCCACCATTGCCAGGTCACTGGAATATCCTGAATATTAATGTTGGACCATTCCTTCGGATTGGAGATGGTTCCATTCGCAACATACTGCAAGCCATGTCCGGTATTGAAGCTGGTATTGAAATGGGGGCCACGGATGACAGAACGTTCAGCGATATATGCTGCGATACCGTCCCAGTTTGCGCCTGAAGCTTTTACATCAGACAAATCTACACTTGAGTTTCTTTGTGCACGGACGGGATTCTGATTCGGACCGGACCACCAGACACGGTCGCGGATAAAGGTCATCCATTGATAGGCATTGTCAGCTCTGCGATTGGTGTCCTGCCCGCCAAGCTCTTCATCCAGCGCATTATGTGTGAAATCGGCTCCCAACGTTGCGATACTGTTCATCGGCTGCCCGTTATCACCAATGTTCAGACGAAGGTCGTATTTTTGCTTCCATCTGCCGAAGTCACCGTTCCCGCCCTCAATCCCGGCAAAAACGGTTTTAAGAGGGTCCAGACCCAATTGCTTCGCATGGTCACGGGAGCTTTTCAGCTTCGCTTTGTCCCACCAATAATTCAGAAAAATAGAATCGGACACCTGTCCGTATTGCTTGTCTTTGACAAACGGGCTGTTCACGGCATTAAACTCATTTTGATAAGCAATTTTACCGGTTTCATTTACGGTGGAGTCGTACCATTGCACATACATGCTTTGATCTCGCAAGTATTTCATGAACTGCTTGTACCGGGGGATATCCTCTGTAGCTACCCCTTTTGAAGCTTCCTCCTGGTTGATGAAGTAGCCGTCATAGCCATAATATTTCGCCATTTCGATCAATTTTTTGGCTACCGGAAATTCTCCCTGAGCATCCTGTACAAGCATTTGCTTATACGTTTGCGGTCCACGGTCATTATCCGAGAAGAAAATACAGGCGATGGAGAGAACGCCGTTTTTGTGTGCAGCATTCGTATAACCCGGATTTGGGATGTTCAGAATGCCAAACTCAAACCACTTTTCCGTCCAATCCTTTTGGGGATCGTATAGCTCTTCGGGGACATGGGCGGTAGGCATGCCATGCCAGTAGCCGTAATAGTCGGTATACTGCCAATAGTTAAACAAGTATTGACTGAATTTATTGGTATAGGGATAACTATCAAAGAAAGCGTTACCATAATCGCCGCTGAGTGTAAACATTTGCGTGTCAGGGCTTAAAGCAGGCTGAGCCTGTGTAGCTGCAAAGGGCCTATTTCGTTGTTGTAGTGGGACACGGGCGCGAAGCATATCTCCATAGACATCCTGGGTAGGAGTCCAGTCCAAAATATGAGAGCTGGCGTATCCGTGCTGATAAGGCTGATTCGGCCCTTTTGCGCTTTCTCCTTTATAGGGGAGGGTATCGCCTGCATAAACGGATGGTGAAAGGATTTGGCTTAACAGGACAGAAGTCAAAACCAGAGCAGTCCATTTTAAAGCAAACGGGTGAACCTTATTACGTTTCATAGCTCATCCTCCTAACGAGTATTTATCCCCCTAAAGATAATCAATAAAACGGTTTTTACATAGAGGATAAATTAAAGATATAGCGTTTAAATTAAAGAAAATCGCGTTTTTCATGAATGCGCTTACTTATCTCCTGCGAAGGACATGGTATACTTTATTTACGCATCACGATTCTGGAGGGCTTATACCATGAAAAGGGGTACTAGATACACTGCTTATTTTAAAAACAACATGTTCCTGAGGTTACTAGTGTTGTTCTCCTGTATTGCGATTTTGTCCATCATTACAATTGCATATGTCACGTATGTATCCATTTCGCAATCCATTGTTCGGCGGGAACTGGACACCCAGAAAGCAGCTATGGAAAGTGTTGACCGCTATATCCATCTCCGGCATGAATCCGTCCAGAACATGGTGCGAGATATGTACCGGAATGAGGTTCTCTCAATGAATGTTTCCTTTTTTATGGACCACGCGTATTCCGATTATGTACAGCACCGCATGGACGAAATGTACATGGAGAGTCATGATTACTCAACAGATGTACTCACCTATTTTAAAAATTGGCTGGATGAAAATAGCGATATCAGCAATTTGATATTGTACAGTGCCGACCAGCAATATCTTTCTACCTTCAATGAGAGCAAGCAATTCAAGCAATTCCCGGTACATGCGGCGCGTTCCTTTATACCGGATGTGATGGCTGCCGAAAATAAAAGCGTCTCTGCTCCGAATTACTGGATTCGGAAGGCGGTCGATCAGTGGAGCCCCTCGTTATATTCATTACAAGTCCCCATTAACAATAAGCAAACACTTAAAAATACCGGTCAGCTACTGGTGTTTCTAAATTCCAAAAGCATCTCCAATGCACTTGCCAGCTACGGGAACAACCTGAAGGGCGAAATTATCGTTCTGTCCACCCAGGGAACGGTTCTGTTCGATTCAAGAAATAACTATTATGGGAAAACGTACCCTTATGTCGAAGTGACCCGATCATTATATGATGATGTGGACTCCGATGCCGGGATCATTCAGACGAAGCAAAATATGTATATTAATAAGCTGATTTCTCCGGATGAAGGTTATGTCGTGATTGGCGCTGTCCCTAATGAGGAAATGGCAGAAGCATACCGGGGTATCCGTAATACGATTTTGACAATCAGTGTGGTTTGTATTCTATTTGCTGTGCTGTTCCCTGCCTTTTTCGTCATTAACTTTGCCAAACGAACGAATCGGATTATTAAATTCACCCGTCAGGTGAAAAATGGTGATCTCACGGCCCGCATCCATGATCCCCAAGAGGATGAGCTGGGACAAATCTCTCGAAGCTTCAACGATATGCTAAACGAACTTAATCTATATATTGAACGGGTATATAAGGCAGAGATCAAGCAAAAACAAACAGAGCTTGTGGCCTTACAGGCACGTATTCACCCACATTTTTTGTATAACACGCTTGAAGTGATACGTATGAGGGCGATTTCTCAGGGGGCCAAGGATGTAGGAGAAATGATCTACAGTTTATCCGTGTTGTTCAAAAGCCTGGTTCAGCAAAAAAAAATATACACGCTTAAAGATGAATTGGAGGCTTGCAGATTATATCTTGAGCTGTTCAGAATACGCTACAAGGAAAGGTTCAATTACACGATTACGGTCGACCCCGAGTTGTATCCTCGCTCTGTCATGAAGCTGATGCTTCAACCCATCATTGAAAATTATATTGTTCATGGTATCCAAAGCGAACGGAATGATAATGTGCTGACCATTGATGTACGGGAAACGGGGGAGGACCTGCTAGTTGAGATCCGTGACAATGGGAAGGGCATTGAAGGGGAGCGTTTGAAAAAGATTCTGGAGGAACTGGAACGCCAGGAGGAAAACGGACAAATGTTTGGACTACGCAGTGTGCACACCCGACTTCGTTTTTTACACGGAGCCGAATACGGGCTTGAGCTAGAGAGCCGCAGTGGAGAGGGAACGACGATTCGGGTACGATGCCCCAACAGAGAAGGGATGGATGCCATATATGTATAAAGTATTTATTGTAGACGATGAGCCTTTTATCATTGAAGGATTATACGATATTGTGGATTGGACCTCTTTTGGGCTAGAAATTGTCGGACATGCGGAAAATGGCTCTTTGGCGCTGGAAGCGCTGGCGTCCAGGCCCGTGGACGTACTTATTACGGACATTTCTATGCCAACGATGGATGGTCTTAGGCTGATTGATGAGGCGAGAAAGCTGCATGCTGACTTGAAGACGATTATTTTGAGCGGATTTAATGAATTTGATTACTTGAAGGAAGGCATGAAGCTGGGCATTGAAAATTACCTTTTGAAGCCGATTAATGTGGAGGAACTGGAATCCACTTTGTGCAATACAACGGAGAAGCTGGACAGGTCGCGGTTGGATCAACAATATGAGACGCTCGGGGTGCAGGTTCTTAAGGAAAATATGTTGTACCGTTGGCTGACAGGACAGATTGCACCTACAGAATTTCAGGAACGCGCTGAATTGATAGGTTTTTCGTTAAATATCCCCTTTATGGGGGTAGCCGTGTTGCGGACAGAAGGGAATCTGGCGGGAATGCATCAACAGTTAAGGCAGTACATTCAACACCAGCCCGATCTAACATTGTTTCGCGATGTTGATGAGGTCAGTGTAATCATTGCCGCACTACCAAATTATGATGAGAGCAGACAGGACTTGATAACGCTGCTGGAGGATTTTTCTGTTCAGTGGTCAACAGAAGGGGATGAAACGGTTTATATCGGGATAGGTAGTGTCGGTTCGCTTGCTGCAGCTCCACGCAGCTATAACGAAGCTAAAAAATCTTTGGAATATTTTATGATATATGATGACCGCCGAATCATTGACTATACGATGCTGGAGGAGGACAAGGACAACGCTGGCCAGACTTGTTCCATCGACTGGAAGGATTATGCGAAGCTGATTATAGCAAGAGACCTCGATGTGCTGACCGCACGGATTCAGAGTGATTTTGAGCAGTTTCAGCATCTTGAAAGGGTTACCCCGAATGAATTGCGGAATATGGCACTGGAACTGGTGATCCGGTTTAAGATGGAACTGGAGAGCATCAAGCATTCCAATGAGTCGGAGCGGTTTCAGCAGGGGTTGCACCAGATAAAATACTGTACAACATGGGCAGAGCTGGTGAGCGCGCTTCAGGATGTGGCGACAGAGACGGTGAATTCACTACTGCAAGATATGAAAAATCCTATTGTGAGCCAGGTGCTGTCCTATATCCATGTTCATTATGCCAAGGAGCTATCATTAAAAATATTAGGATACCAGTACAACCTTCATCCCGTTTATCTCGGTCAGTTGTTTCATAAGGAAACGGGCGAAACCTTTGCTGAATATATCAATCAATATCGAATCAAAAAAGCCAAGGAACAGCTTAAAAACACCAATCTCAAGGTTAACGAAATTGCGCGGAACGTGGGATATTGGGAGACGGGATATTTTTATAAGCAGTTCAGAAAATATGTGGGCATTTCCCCGACAGATTATAAAGGATTGGGATAAATACCAGGTGTGCATGGATTTCTTTAATTTGTACCTTGGTTTATTAAGTTTATCTTCTTTATGAAAGTGCTTACATTAGTTAAGGTTAACGTAGTTGCTTCATCAATGAGGATTTCACAAAATCCTGAAACAGAAATGAATGAAACGACAGGGTCAGATTCCATTTCATAAGGGAGGATCATTCATGGGTAAAAGCAAAAGAAGCTGCTCGCTTGTTCTAGTGATGTGTATGGTGTTGATGCTCATTCTCAGTGCATGTGGAGGAAGCAGCGGTGGCGGGGAGACAACGAATGGAGGAGCGGAAAAGCCGGTAGAGCTGATCTGGTATACCATTGGTACACCTCAAAAAGATGTAGATCGGGTGATGGAAGAGGTTAGCAAGTACACCCAAAAGAAAATCAATGCCACGGTCAAAATGAAAATGGTCGATTGGGGCGATTACCCGCAAAAAATGCAGGTGAATGTGGCTTCGGGAGAGCCAATGGATATAGTATTTACGGCCTCTGGTGGCTTTGATTATGTACAAAATGCCAGAAAGGGCGCATTCATGGAGCTGGACGACTTGCTTGACAAGTACGGTCAGGATCTGCAAAAGACGATTAATCCTGCGTTTCTGGAGGGCTCCAAGGTGGATGGTCATCATTATGGCATTCCTGCCAACAAGGAGCTTCCACAGCAAGAGGTATGGCGATTCAATAAAAAATTGCTGACCCAATATAAGCTGGATCTTTCCAATGTCCGCTCGCTGGATAGCCTGGAGCCACTGCTCAAAACGATTAAAGAAAACGAGCCCGGCGTAACGGCATTCGGCATGGACAAAAACTATGTTCCCTATGTTCCATATGACTATATCATTCAAAACCTGCCGATGGCTGTCAAACTGGATACTACGGACTATAAAATCGTAAACATCTTGGAAACGTCTGAAATGAAGCAGGCGCTGACGACGATGCATAAGTATTACAAGGCCGGATATGTATCACCGGAAGCTGCAACTACAGGCTCGACTAATGATTTAACTACGTCTGGAAACTGGTTTCTGGATCGTGCGCAAACTCAACCCCTGGCCGATAATCTATGGTCTGCCAGCTACGGCTATCCAGTGATATCGACACCTGCCAGTGATCCAATTGTGACCAATACGTCTGTACAGGGCTCCATTATGGCAATCTCGGCTAACTCGGCAAACCCTGAAAAGGCGATGCAGTTCCTAAACCTGCTGAATACAGATCCGGTATTACGTAACATGGTTGATTCCGGGATTGAAGGAGTGCATTACAAAAAAACAAATGGCCAATATATCGAAAATCTGGCTGATTCCAAAAACTATGACATGCCTTCATATTCACTCGGCAACAATATGCTGCTGTATCTGAATCCGAATGATCCCGCTGACAAATGGGAGCAATTCAAGAAGTTCAACTCGGAAGGAAAAAACTCTCCCATCCTGAGTTTCAACTTTGACAGCAGTAAAGTATCTACGGAGATGGCAGCGGTGCAGAACGTCAAAGAGCAATTTTGGGCTTCGCTAATGACAGGCACGCTGGACCCGGAAACGAATCTCCCGAAAGTAATTGAGAAATTCAAGCAGGCTGGGCTGGATAAGGTGATGGCGGAAGCGCAATCCCAGCTTGATGCCTGGAAGGCACAAAACAGCAAATAATCCTTTAGATTGCGAAATATAAGCGAGATCGGGCGGGTGTAAGTTACGCCCGGTCTTTTTCCAATAGCTATTTTAGCTGCTTTTCTTCATTACAGATTGGGAGGGGATACCTATGGCCGCATTTTTCAGAAATGTGATTCGAAACAAAGTTATGCTGTTCATGGTGCTGCCTGGCGCTATCTGGTTCTTTTTCTTTTCATATCTGCCGCTGGTTGGTACTGTGGCTGCCTTCAAGCAATATCGTTTTAACAGGGAAGGATTCTGGGCCAGTATTTATACAAGCAAGTGGGTGGGCTGGGATAACTTCAAGTTTCTGTTCAATAACAACGATGCCTATGTTATCACGCGAAATACCCTTTTGTATAACCTGGTCTTTATTATTCTCGGACTTGTGTTTTCGGTCGCTATGGCTGTTCTGCTCTCCGAGCTGATTAATAAACGGTTGGCGAAGCTGTACCAGACAGGCATGTTTCTCCCGTATTTTCTATCATGGGTCATTGTGGGCTACTTTGCCTTCAGCTTTCTAAGCATGGATCGGGGGATGCTGAATCAAATTCTCGCAGGGTTTGGCATCGAGCCCATTCAGTGGTATTCGGAGGCCGCTTATTGGCCGTATATCTTGATTCTAGTCAGTCTATGGAAGGCGATTGGCTATAACAGTGTCGTTTATCTGGCTTCGATTTTGGGGATCGACAAATCCTTGTATGAAGCAGCCATGATAGATGGGGCCAGCAAGTGGCAGCAAATTCGTAATGTGACGCTCCCTCTGCTCTCGCCGATCATTATTATTATGACGCTGCTTGCGGTTGGTCGGATTTTTTATGCGGATTTTGGTTTGTTCTATCAGGTTCCGAGAGATTCGGGCACCTTATATTCAGTAACGAATGTCATTGATACCTATGTATATCGCGGCCTGAAAACGACAGGCGAAATCGGGATGAGCACAGCGGCAGGTTTGTATCAGTCGGTGGTTGGCTTCGTTCTCGTCATCCTATCCAATTATGTTGTGCGAAAAATAGATAAAGATAGTGCTTTGTTCTAAAAAAGAGGAGAGGGGTGTGGACTATGGCTGCTGGAAAAGAAAGAAAAAAACGAGATTTCCATCATATTTCACGGGGCTGGAATGTTGCTCTGAATGGGATAGCAGGGATATTCGCGTTCCTGTGTGTATTTCCGTTTTTGTTTGTCGTCATTATTTCCCTGACCGATGAGAAAACGCTGGCGCGGGACGGGTATCGGTTGCTCCCGGCTCAATGGAGTCTGGAAGCCTACCGCTTCATATTTCGTACCAGTGATACGCTATTGCGCTCCTATGGGGTGACGATTGCCGTAACGGTCATCGGTACGGTGATCAGTCTTATTCTTATCTCGTTATATGCGTACGCCATTTCACGAAAGAGCTTCCATTATAGAAGATTTTTTTCGATTTTTGCGATTTTAACCATGCTCTTTAATGGCGGAATGATCCCGACCTATATGGTCGTTTCCCAATTGCTCGGGCTTAAGGATACGATTTGGGCTTTGATCCTGCCGCTTGCCATGAATGCCTTTTATATTATGATCCTGCGCACATTTTATAGCACCAGCGTGCCGGATGCCATTGTTGAATCAGCCAAAATAGATGGGGCAGGCGAGTTTTACACCTTTTTAAAAATCGTGCTTCCGCTCTCTCTGCCCGGACTTGCCACCATTGGCTTATTCAGCACGCTTGGTTACTGGAACGACTGGTTTAATGCCCTGTTGTATATTGAAAATCCCAATCTGGTGCCACTTCAGTCTATGCTGATGCGGATTGAATCCAGCATTCAGTTCATCCAGCAAAATTCGCAAAACAGCTCTATGATCCTGGCTGCGCTTCAATCCATTCCGCAGGATACCTCGCGGATGGCGATGGTGGTGCTGGCGACGCTGCCAATTATATTCGCTTATCCTTTTTTCCAGCGTTACTTTGTGCAGGGACTTACGGTTGGGGCTGTGAAGGAATAACAGGGAAGGAGAGACATGAACATGTTGATTTATAAAGACAAAAGTAAGCCGATCGAAGAACGGGTGAAGCACTTAATCGGTTTGATGACAATAGAGGAAAAGGTGGGGCAGCTTGTGCAGCCCTTTGGCTGGCAGGTGTATGAGCATACAGACGGGGAATTGTCTTTACATCATAAATTCAAGCAGCAGGTGCAAAATGGGGGAGTCGGTTCCTTATACGGGGTGCTTCGCGCTGATCCGTGGACCGGAGTGACCTTGGAGAATGGCTTATCTGCCAAGCAAGGGGCGGAGGCTGTGAATATGATCCAACGCTATGCGATAGAACATTCCCGGCTGGGCATCCCGATACTGATCGGTGAGGAATGTTCTCATGGGCATATGGCGATTGACGGCACTGTGTTTCCGGTTCCGCTGTCCATCGGTAGCACATGGAATGTCGATCTGTACCGCGATATGTGCCGTGCGGTTGCGAGTGAAACCCGCGCTCAGGGCGGGGCGGTCACGTACTCGCCCGTGCTTGATGTTGTGCGTGATCCGCGCTGGGGACGCACGGAGGAATGCTTTGGCGAAGACCCTTATCTCATCGGCGAATTTGCTGTTGCCGCAGTGGAGGGACTTCAGGGGGAGAGCTTACTCAGCGAACATAGCGTAGCTGCCACACTAAAGCATTTTGCAGGCTATGGCAGCTCGGAAGGCGGACGTAATGCCGGACCTGTGCATATGGGTTGGCGCGAGCTTTTGGAGGTCGATCTGTATCCATTCCAAAAAGCAGTGGAAGCGGGGGCCCAATCTGTTATGCCAGCTTATAACGAAATCGACGGGGTTCCGTGTACAGTGAATGCTGAGCTATTGGACGATATTCTTCGTCAGGCGTGGGGATTTGACGGTCTGATCATTACAGATTGTGGTGCGATTGAAATGTTAGCGAGCGGACATGATGTGGCCGAAAATGGATTGGATGCCGCTGTGCAGGCAATTTGCGCAGGGATTGATATGGAAATGTCCGGGGAAATGTTCGGCAGTCATCTGGTCGAGGCGGTTCATGCTGGCAAGCTGGAGACGGGCGTGCTGGATCGGGCGGTCCGCAGGGTGCTCACGTTAAAATTCAGGCTCGGTCTGTTTGACAAACCGTATGTGAATGCAGAACGAGCGGAGCAGGTAATTGGTCAGGCGGAGCATATTCGCTTAGCTCGTCAGCTTGCGACCGAAGGGATTGTGCTGCTTAAAAACGTCAATAGCACGCTCCCCCTGCCGAAAACCTCCAAGCGTATTGCAGTCATTGGCCCGAATGCAGATCAGATCTACAACCAACTGGGCGATTATACATCACCGCAGCAGAGATCCCGTGTGGTCACTGTGCTTGATGGCATCCGTAGCAAATTAAGCAAGCATCAGGACGGCGTTCTGTATGCACCTGGCTGCCGGATCAAGGGAGAGTCCCGGGAAGGCTTTGATAACGCACTGGCATGTGCGGCTGAGGCCGATACCGTGGTGATGGTGGTTGGAGGGTCCAGCGCCCGCGATTTCGGGGAAGGGACGATTGACCTGAAAACCGGCGCCTCGAAGGTAGCGGATCACGATTGGAACGACATGGAATGCGGCGAAGGCATCGACCGGATGACGTTGGGGCTTGCAGGCGTACAGCTTCAACTCATGCAGGAAGTCTACAGGCTGGGGAAGGAGCTTGTCGTCGTTTATATGAACGGGCGACCGATTGCTGAACCATGGGTGGAGGAACACGCACATGCCATTGTGGAAGCATGGTATCCCGGTCAGGAGGGGGGGCATGCAATCGCGGATATTTTATTTGGGGATGTGAACCCTTCGGGACGTTTGACTCTTTCCATCCCTAAGCACGTGGGGCAGTTGCCGGTATATTACAACGGCAAGCGTTCCCGGGGCAAGCGCTATCTGGAAGACGATGCCGAGCCGCGCTATCCGTTTGGCTACGGCCTTAGCTACACGACGTTTAGCTATGAAAGGCTTTCATTAAGCGCCAGTTCAATCCGAGTGGGCGAATCCGTTACGGTTACAGTCGATGTAACCAACACGGGCGACCGGGAAGGGGCTGAAGTAGCTCAGTTGTATATTTCGGACGTGGTGGGCTCGGTGACCCGTCCAATTAGGGAGCTCAAGGGCTTTTGCAAGCTTGTATTACAGCCAGGAGAAACACGGACGGTGGAGTTTGTGGTAGGCTCCGACCAGCTGCAATATATAGGGCGTGATCTACTGCCATTCGTTGAGGCTGGGCGATTTTCTATTCAAGTAGGCAGGCACTCCAAAGATACCCTGTGTGCCGAGCTGATCGTACGGGAGGATGAATAATGGAGCGTATCAAACGCCTGATTCGGGAATTGTCGGAATGCCAATGGCTGGAGAAGCTGGATTTGCGGAGCTGGAACATTACACGCTCCACTTACCAAACACCAGGTCAATATGAAGGAGCCGAGCCTTTATCGGAAGGACTGGACCTCAAGCGATTCCCCAGCAGTCAGGGGACGACTTACTTTCTTCGAACCCGGCTCGATGTACCGACAGCGTGGTTGAGAGAGCCTTTTGGATTGGTATTTGAGTCCGGGGGGGAAGGTTTGCTGCGAGTCAATGGTGCTTCCTATCACGGGCTTGATCGCAATCATACCTATGTCACGCTAAATCCAGAGCTCATCGGGTCTTCCCCTGAGCTGGAGATTGAGCTGTTTGATCCGGTACCTGAGCCCGTAGATCCGCTCAATCGGCAGGCTGTCATCCAACCTCCAATTTCTTCTGTTACAAGCTATCTTGTACGGCCCAATAAGCCCGTGCAAAGCCTCATGTATACCGTTACCGTTGTTAGCGAAGCCGCTGTACTGCTGCCGGAGGGCGACATCCGTAGCATACGCTTGTTGAAAGCCCTGTATGAGGTGATGGATTGCTTTGCGAATCTGGAGGAAGACGCCATTCGAGCAGGAGGAGCGATCTCAGCCATAGAAAAGGAGCTGATTCGTCAGGTTCAGGAGATCGGCGGAAATGCGCAAGCTTTGGAGCATATGGTAGGACAGTCGCACATCGATATTGCCTGGCTGTGGCCGATGCGTGAGACCGTACGGAAAACAAGCCGAACCTTCTCAACGGTGGATGCACTGATGAATGAATACCCGGCCTATCAATATGCACAGAGCCAGCCGCTGCTGTTCTCTTTTGTAAAGGAAAATGATCCAGAGCTGTATGAACGGGTCAAAGCAAGAGTCGCCGAAGGACGGTGGGAGCTGGTCGGGGGAATGTGGGTAGAGCCAGATTTGAACCTGCCCAGTGGCGAATCACTCATCCGCCAAATGCTGTATGGTCAGCGTTTTTACCAACAGGAATTTGGCAAAACCTCTCATATCGAATGGCTGCCGGATACGTTCGGCTATTGTGCGTCCCTGCCGCAGATTTTAAAGCATGGGAAGATAGACTATTTTATGACGACCAAGCTTGGCTGGAATGATACGAATGTGTTTCCTTATGATCTATTCCACTGGGTGGGCATCGATGGTACTTCGATGTTGTCCTACCTCAATCATGGCGTGAATGAACATACACGGCCTCAGGACATTCATGACCACTGGCAGTCCTATCGTGAAAAATCGGCTCATCCTGAGCACATGCTGCTCTATGGGCATGGAGACGGCGGCGGTGGAGTTACGCGTGAAATGCTGGAATATATAGAGCGTTCTCCGCTAATGGTGGGACTGCCTGCGAGTCGGTTCAGCACGGCTGGACAGTTTTTCGCAGGCATAGATCAGGCGCATCCAAAGCTTCCCAAATGGCATGGTGACTTGTACCTTGAGTTGCACCGGGGAACCTACACGACCCACGCTCGCAACAAACGTAACAATCGGAAAGCAGAGGGAGTCTACCGTGAGGCAGAGCTGTGGAGCACGCTGGCATTACCACAGCTGGAGCCGGAGCAGGTGCAGGACATCTGCTCGGCACTGCATGAGGGCTGGAAGCTGATTTTGTTGAACCAGTTCCACGATATTATCCCCGGCTCGGCGATTACCGAGGTTTACGGTACTTCGGATAAGGAGTATCAGCAAATTTTCGAATGGGGACATGTCGGGCTTCAACAGGGGATTACGACGCTGGCGGCTCAAGTGAACACAGAGGGATTGAGGGCAGGAACACCGTATCTGGTGTTTAACAGCCTGGGCTGGAGCCGTAGTGCTGTGATCCATATTGCTGTGGAATCGGCACAGGGATTGTATGCCTACCACTACGCTAATGATGAAGCCGAGCGGCTGGACACCGATGTGGAGGAAGGCGGCATTTCAGTGCGTATTCCGGATATTCCTGCACTGGGCTACAAAACGATTTGGTTGGAGCGAGAACAGGCTCAAACATGTGAGCAGCTGGAAACAGCTGTGATATCTGGATCGCTGGGGGATATGTGGGAGACGGCATTTTATAAGGTGCAATTTAACGAACGGGGCGAAATGATTCGCCTGCTAGATAAAGTGGCAAACCGTGAAATCTTGAAGCAAGGGGAACGGGCAAACCGTTTTTATTTTTTCCATGACCGTCCGACGCTGTGGGATGCATGGGATTTGGATGACCGTTATGAGGAACAGATAGCAGGAGAAGCTGAGTTACTGGAAAAGCAATTACTGCTCCAAGGGAAAACAAAGGATGTGCTGCGCTTCCGATGGCGAATCCATCAATCTGAAATGACACAGGATGTGGTCTTTTATCATCATGAGCGGCGAATTGATTTCAAAACGCATGTGAGCTGGAATGAAGCGCACAAGCTGCTAAAGGTAGGCTTTCCTATAGATGTGGTTACGGATAAGGCGACATATGAAATTCCTTTTGGTGCTTTGGAGCGGCCGACCCATCGGAATACGAGCTGGGAGCAGGCGCAGTATGAAGTATGTGGACACCGATTTGCGGATGTTTCCGAGCACGGGTATGGCGTGAGTCTGCTCAATGATTGCAAATATGGCCACGACATTCAAAATAGTACCATCCGTCTGTCTCTGCTGCGTGCACCCAAATGGCCGGATAAAGATGCCGATCTGGGTGAGCACGATTTTACGTATTCGCTATATCCGCATGTGGGAGATTGGCGCAGTGCCCATACTTTGCGTCATGCGGCTGAGCTGAACCAAGATATGCCTGTTGTGCAGCAGCAAAAGCACAATAGCGGAGTGCTGCCGAGCAGCGGATCGTTGATTAATTTTGATAGTCGTCACGTTGTGCTGGATACGATCAAGCCGGCCGAAGATGGACTGGGGACGATTCTTCGTTTGTACGAATCTTCTGGGGGACGGGAAACGATCAAGCTGACCTGGCCTTACACGTTCAACGTAGCCTACGTGTCGAATGCGCTGGAGGAACCTGTGCAGCCGCTTGAGTTGGAAGGTAGCTGTCTCACATTGTCTTTTACACCTTATGAAATTAAAACGATACGTTTGCAATAGATATGCAGGTTTGGAGTGACTATAACCGCACGGGTGTTTCCCGTCAGATAAAGGAGCGAAAAAGCTATTGGAACAATTCAGACTTCCCAAAATACCGATGCCCGAAATTGACATGCTGCAGGCTGTTCAGGACGTACTCCAGGAAGCGGAGCAAGCACTGGCTCACAGGCCGAAGTTGCTAAAGCTGTTTAAAAACTGTTTTCCAAATTCACTGGAGACGACGACCAAGCTAATGGATGATGGGACAACGTTTCTCATTACAGGGGATATTCCAGCTCTTTGGTTGCGGGATTCTGTAGAGCAAGTCATTCATTATGTGCCGTTAGCCAGCAAGGATGCTGATTTACAGCGTATCATTGGGGGGCTGATCAAGCGCCATATTCATTATGTCCTCATAGACCCGTATGCGAATGCGTTCAATGAGACAGCGAATGACTGGCACTGGAATGCGAACGATGAGACGGAGATGTCGCCATGGGTGTGGGAACGGAAATTTGAAATCGACTCGCTGTGTTTTGTCATGCGGCTGGCTTATATGTACTGGAAGGAAACGGAGCTTACCGATATTTTTGATTCAAAATTCAAGTCGGCTCTGCGCAAAATAGTGGATGTGTTCAAAACGGAGCAGCGTCACCAAGAACAGTCTGCGTATCGGTTTACGCGTAATAACGGCATTCCCACGGATTCCTTGCGCAATCAGGGACTCGGTATGCCTGTAAATTATACAGGGATGATTTGGTCGGGCTTCCGTTCCAGTGATGATGCTTGCGATTTTCACTACAATATACCTGGCAATATGTTTGCGGTGGTCGCTTTGCGGCAGATGCAGGAGTTTGCGGAATGGGTATTTCGTGATATGGACTTTCTGAACGAGCTGAAGGAGCTGGAGGCTGAGGTGGAGCATGGTATCCGTTTGTACGGCATTTACCGCCATCCGGTATTCGGGCCTATATATGCTTATGAAACAGACGGATTTGGCAACTACTGCCTGATGGATGATGCGGGTACACCTGGATTGATGTCCATTCCGTATTTGGGCTATACGACGGTGGACGATCCTATCTATCAAAATACGAGACGCTTCGCTTTAAGTCAGGAGAATCCGTTTTACTTTGAGGGCAAGGCGGCTAAAGGCATCGGAAGTCCGCACACGCTGCCAGGTTACATCTGGCATATGGCTCTGTCTATGCAAGGATTAACGGCCCGGACCACAGAAGAAAAGCTGGAGATGATCCAGATGCTGGAAGCAACAGATGGGGACACCGGCTATATGCACGAGGGCTTTCATGCCGATGATCCTACAGTTTACACGAGAAAATGGTTCGCCTGGTCCAACAGTCTGTTTGCCCAGCTTGTGTATAAGGCTATGAAGGATGGCTTGTTATGAATGAATCTATAGTAAACCCATCTATCGTTGTATTCAGTGAGCAAGGTTTTCCTGCTATAGGGAGTCTGTTGCCAGACGAGGCATTTCAGGGAGTCGCAGACGTGGTGGTCGTACGAGCCGATGAATTGGCTGAAACGCTAAAGCATATGGACAACGGCTGCTTTGTCAATCTGCATGCACCATACTTCCCCAAATCCGCTTGGACTGAAATTGTGGCATTTCTCCATAGGGGAGGAGGGCTGCTTAATGTCGGGGGAGCACCCTTTAAGCATCCGGTCCGCGATCCAGCCGATGAGTATGGAGACTGGGTGATTGAGACTGAGCAGACTGCATATCATCAGGAGCTGCATATTCATGAGGTGCTGAGAGTAGACACGTCGAAGGTGGCTTCCCTGGTCGCATCAGAGGATATTCCTGTACTTTGTGGTCAGGAGTCGCTGTTTCAGGTAACAGACACGTGGAATCTCGTTCCACATACGACCAAAAGCAGCGATCTGCCACACCAGATGGGCTCTGCCGGGCCGATGAATACGCAAATTTATTCTTTGCTCAAGGGAATAAGTAAGGATGGACGGGATATCGCTGCCCCGGTGGTGCTATGGGAGCATGCCCGAGGTCTGTTTAGTGGCGCACGGTGGATGTTTGTCCACGTGCCGTTGATAGCTTCCTTTTGGGAACAGGATGGTGAGCAGCTGCTTGCCCAATGGGCACGTTTTTGCGCTAAGGGAATGACGGAGCTATCTATCAAGCCGAACTATGCCGCTTATGAGCCCGGGGAACGTGCCATACTGACACTTCAAACCCAGAGATTGCAGCGAGGAGGAGCCACGTCCAGGGATCATGAGATATGGAGCTTTGACCTGACGGTAGAGCAAATATGGGATGAGCACAGTCAGCAGGTATGGAGCAACCGCTTGCAGATTGAGGTTAGCAAGGAACAGAACTTTGTACGTATTCCCCTTAGCTTTTCCATTCTCAGCGGTTTATATCGGGTTATTTGCCGAGCTGAATCATCGGATGGTGAAGTACGTTTATTGCGACAGGGTTTCTGGGGGCAGGATGCCGAACTGCTGGCTGAAGGACACGTCATCATGCGTAGTCGGGATTATTTTATAAAGGACGGGCGTCCGTTGCCTGTTGTTGGTATGACCTATATGACCTCAGATGTGGCACGGAAATTTTTGTTTTTGCCCAATGCAGCAATTTGGGATCGGGATATGGCCCAGATGGCCAAAGCAGGCATCAACTGGATTCGTACAGGGGTATGGACGGCTTATCGCAATATGATGCAGATAGACGGACACGCTTCGGAAGAGGTGCTTCGTGCGATTGATGCTTTTCTGCTGACAGCCAAAAGGCATGGCTTGCAGGTGACGTTCACGTTCTTTTCTTTTACACCGGAAACGTGGGAAGGGGTTAACCCTTATCTTGATCCGCAAAGCGTGGAAGCACAAAAGCGGTTCATTCGCAGTATTGTCAGTCGTCACACGGCTACAACCCATGTGGATTGGGATCTGATTAACGAGCCTTCGATGTTTGATCCGTCGCGTATTTTTGCAGATGGTCCACGTTCTGCGAGGGACTCATGGGAACAGGCTGCGTTCAGCACATGGCTGGAGCAACGACACGGCAGCATTGAGGCTTTACAGGAAGCATGGAACATGACGCCACAGCAGCTTTCCAGTTTTGCTTCTGCCATAGTCCCCGAGCCAGAGGAGATCAACTTCGACGTTCAGGATATGCATCAGGCCAAAAAGGGAGCCAAATGGCTGGATTACTGTCTGTTTTCAATGGAGATGCACAATCTGTGGGCCGAGCAATTGGTGACTACGATTCGGGAGCTTTGTCCCGGACATTTGGTAACTGTAGGTCAAGACGAGGCACTGGGCGCGCAGCGGCCGTCTCCGTTTTTTTATGAGGCTGTGGTGGATTATACGACGGTGCATTCATGGTGGCTGAATGATCATTTGGTGTGGGACGGTATTTTTGCCAAAACACCAGACAAACCGAATCTCGTGCAGGAAACCGGGATCATGTATGTTGAGACGCCGGATGGGCGAGCCAAGCGTTCAGAGGCGGAGCTGCGCGACATGCTGGAGCGCAAGTATGCGTATGCCTTTTCGACTGGCGGAGCGGGTGCGATTCATTGGATCTGGAATACGAACTTTTATATGGATAATGCCAATGAATCGCACATCGGTGCGTTACGTGCCGATGGGACCGAGAAGCCAGAAGCAGAGGTATCTTACGATTTTGGGCGTTTTATGAATGATATTCGCGATCTGTTTACAGACCGGAAGCTGGAGGAAACGGCTGTTGTATTCCCGTATTCCAATGATTTCTCTAACCGATCACTTGCCTTCGATGCCACGACACGGCTTACCCGGGTGATGTCCTATAATCTCAAGCAGCCGTTCCGTGCCGTCTCCGAGTATCATCTGGACTCACTCAAGCGGCAGTTACCGAAACTGATTATGGTCCCCAGCGCGCACAATTTCGATAGTACATCGCTGGAGCATCTTCTGGACATGGTGCGAGCCTTCGGTGTGACGCTACTAGTCACCGGACCACTGGGGCTTGATCCTTACTGGAAAATGACCGAACGGGTTGATGCCATTATTGGGCAGCGTACGCTGGGGAACGTCCAGCGGGAGGAAGTACTGAGTCTGGAGGGTCAAACCTTCCCTGTCTCATTCGGACAGCGGCGAATTGCTGAGGTCGCTAAGGAGGAACAACTGTCACCGGAAGCGGATGGAGCGATGGGTGATGAAGTCGTGAACCTGCCGCTTGGCAAGGGGCGCTTGATCTGGAGCCCGCTTCCACTGGAGTTGAATGGCAGGGATGAACCTATTGCTGAGCTATATCGCTACGCCCTCACTGCTGCCGGGGTAGAACAAGAACTGGAGTGGATAGACGGTGGCGATCAGCCGGGACTATATGGACGTAAGCTGAATTTCAAGAATGGGGGCCTATATATTTTCGTATCGGAGTTTTCTCGGGATACCCAAGTGCGTGTTCGGGATCAGGCGACTGGATTATCCTACGCTTTTCTGTTGCCAAGGAGCCGCTCTGTCTTGTTTGCTGTGGATCGAGTAGGTCAATTGCTGGCGGTATATCGTCCCGAGGACGTGACGATTGAAGTAATGCAGTGAACAACGGCAGATCAAGACATATGGTGAGGGGATATACAATGAGCGAGCAAAGGGACGAATCAATCAACAAGCAAGCAAAAAGCAGGGAAGTAAACACATACACGGGCAGCAAGACGACAGCACATATTATTTCGCATACCCACTGGGATCGGGAGTGGTATTTGCCTTATGAGAAGCACCATATGCGCCTGATTAGCCTGATGGATTCTCTGCTGGATAAGCTGGAGCAGGACCCGGATTATAAAAGCTTTTATCTGGACGGGCAGACGATCATTCTGGAGGATTATCTACAGGTTCGGCCCGAGCATAAGAAACGGCTAGAGCAGCATATTCGCGATGGTCGTATCTTTATCGGACCCTGGTACATTTTGCAGGATGCTTTTCTGACCAGTGACGAAGCCAATATACGTAATATGCAGATTGGGCATCGCGATTGTGAGCGTTACGGCAGTCCGTCCAAGATCGGATACTTCCCCGATACGTTTGGTCTGGCTGGGCAGACTCCGCAATTCATGCAACAGTCGGGGATTACGAATGTTTTCTTCGGAAGGGGCGTAAAGCCGACAGGGTTTAACAATACGGTGTCGGATAGAGGCTACGAGTCCTCCTTTTCGGAACTGTTATGGACGGGGCCAGACGGATCAGAGGTACTCGGTATTTTATTCGCCAACTGGTATTCCAACGGCAATGAGGTTCCTGTAGATGAGGCGGAAGCCAAGATTTATTGGAAGCGTAAACTGGATGATGCGCAAAAATATGCTTCAACGGGCGAGCTGCTGTTCATGAACGGTTGCGATCATCAGCCTGTACAGCTTGATTTACCGGAAGCCATCCGTACGGCACAGAAGCTTTATCCGAATATCGAGTTTGTTCATTCCAATTTCAATGATTATCTGACTTCTCTGAAACGGATTCCCCAAAGGCGACTCTCGTCAGTGAAGGGAGAGCTTCGCAGTCAGCGCACGGATGGCTGGGGAACGCTGGTGAATACGGCTTCTGCCCGGGTGTATTTGAAACAGATGAACCAGTTGGGACAAGTGATGCTGGAAAAAGTGGCTGAGCCGCTTGCGACCTTTGCGCATCTGCTGGGGCAGGCTTATCCTCATCATTTGTTCACCTATGCCTGGAAAACACTGATGCAGAACCATCCGCATGACAGTATTTGCGGCTGTAGTGTGGATGAGGTGCACCGTGAGATGGTGACCCGGTTCGATAAGAGCCGTCATGTAGCCGAGAGCATTGTGGATGAAAGCATTGGGTTCATTGCGCAAGCAGTGGATACGACGGGCTTCAGTCGCTTTGGAGCAGATGCGTTGCCACTCGTGATTTTTAATACGTCAGGCTGGGAACGCAGTGGTATAGTGTCGGCAGAACTGGAAGTGGTGCGTCTGTACTTCCGTGAAGGATACACGCTTGAGGAGGCCGCTCATCGAGCGAAGAACGTGGATCTTTCCGGGCGCATACTGGTGGACAGTGAAGGGTGTCCGGTAGCATGCAAGGTGGAGGACCTCGGGCTACAATTCGGTTATGATTTGCCGGATGACCGATTCCGCCAGCCTTACATGTCTCGTCGGGTTCGCCTTACCTTTGAGGTTGAACGTGTGCCCCTGCTAGGCTTAAAAACCTATGCTTGGCTGAGAAGCAATGTCGAGGCGGACTCCTCTTCCCTTTTTCATGGCAGTCGCAGTATGGAAAATGATCTGCTTCACGTCGAAATTGCGGATAACGGCTCTTTTACCCTGACAGATAAGCGTACAGGCCGCAGCTACAAAGACCTTGGCGTATATGAAAATGTGGGTGATATCGGCAACGAGTATATGTTCAGACAGCCCGAGGGAGAGCAGGCACTGACTACCAAAGATTTGATCGCTGACATTCGCATGCTTGAAGATACACCTTACCAGGCATCTATGGAGATTATCCATCATTGGGAAATACCGGCCTCTGCGGATGAAACGCTGGAGCAGGAGCAGCGAGAGCTGGTTTATTATCTGTACCGCAAGGCTCAGCGCTCCCGGCAGACCGTTCCGCTGACGATACGGACCGTCATTTCTTTATCCAGGAACAGCAGAGGGGTTTCCATCGAAACAACCTTTAACAACCAAGCCAAGGATCACCGACTTCGTGCTCTGTTTCCGACAGATATCGCTGCTGCTGAGCATCGGGTGGACTCCATATTTGAAATTGCAATCCGGGACAATGAACCTGCACCAGAGTGGGAAAATCCAAGCAACACACAACATCAGCAGGCGTTTGTGGATGTAAGTGGGGAACAGGCAGGTCTGACCGTATCCAATCTCGGGTTGAATGAATATGAATTGCTACGTGATGGACGTAACACGATTGCAGTAACCTTGCTTCGCTCAGTTGGCGAGCTGGGGGATTGGGGATGGTTCCCGACGCCGGAAGCGCACTGCCTAGGTGAGCACACCGCCCGTCTGGAAATCATTCCACATGATGGCGACGGTATTCAGTCAGGTGCGTATATAGAAGCCTATCAACACCAAATTCCTTGGATTGTAAAACAAACGGCGATTCATGCGGGGACAATTGCTCCAGATTATGCGCTGTTTGATTGGCACAGCACGGAGCTTGCCTTTTCCTCTATGAAAATGAATGAGCTGTCGGGAGATGTGCTGTTACGCTGGTACAATATGAGCAATAGTATAGCTGAATTAACGATCAAGCCCCGGCCGCAGCAGTATAATTTTTATAAAAGTAATATCCTCGAAGAACCAGGAGAAGACATCGTAATGAATTCTTCTAATGAGTTACTTCAGTCTGTAAAGCCGCATGAAATTATTACACTAGGTTTTAAAATGAAGACTTAACAATAAAGAGAAGAAGGACATAGCCAATGATAACAAGCCCCGATGGAATAAATTATCATCCGGGCTTGTTATCAGATTGCTAAAAGTAAATAGTAGCTAGGTTTACGGATTCAATCCGCGTTGCTTTTTTGACACAAGGCTCTCCTGACATACTGGTTATTTGTAAATTCATCTAATGATGGTATGTTTGTCACAATATATATGTTCTCTCCCATCATCCAGTGCTTAGATCTTAGTCTGCATATGTGTCCCACTTCATATAGACACTCCTCTCAGTTTACCAAACTCCTCATGCTTATAAATATTTAAAATTATGGATTCACGTAGCAAATCTATGTATGAATTTGCCTATTAAAATACTCTTTATTTTTGAAGTACCGTTATTTTACTTATGAATTTAAGCGCTTTCAACCGATATATATAAATATATATAGTCTCACGTTCTGTGACCTGCTTTATTTGTTGTTTGGAGGGCAGCATCAATGGGACCATCGGAGTACTCGTGAAAGTTGAGAGCAGCGTGAACTATTATTTATAGAGGAGCTGGAGGGGTTTAAATGAGTAATCAACTATCGGACAGGAATAAAAAAGGAAAAGGTTTTAGAGATCTAAAGGTCACGACAACGATGATCTCCATGATTATGATCAGCTTAGTGGGCTTGCTCATTGTATCGTTGGTAGGGGTTATCGGTATGTATCAAGCTAAAGAGGGTCAAGGTATTTTGTATACAGATCGCTTTCAACACCAAACGAACATTCTTGAGGTCAAAAGTGACTTTTATAATATGCGCGCCAATTATACCAAAATACTCGACAATAAGGAGTATACAGATAAACAGTATAAGCAGGTGCAAAAAGGTAAGGATAGCGTTACAACTGGGCTAAATGAATTTTCCCAAAGGACATTGGATGCAAAAGAACAGAAACTGTTTGAAGAACTACGGACGAGTATAGACACGTATTTTCAGGATATCGAACAGATCATGGCCGTCAAAAAAAATACTGGAACCTATGACACAGAAGAGAGAGGTCGAATCAATAAATCTAGTACGGCCATAGTTACGATGCTGACTACAATTTCAGATTATAACAATGAGCAATCCGCCAATCTATATCAAAATACGCAAAATGAGATAAAAATGCGTACAATTGTGTTGATCACGGTTCTGGCTCTGGTGCTGGCTGTTCTGATCACAATCTCCTTTGCGGCCATTCGAAATATACGCTCCCGGATGAGTATCATTACGAAATACTGTGAAGAGATTACCCAAGGAAATTTAACGGCAGCCCTTGATCCTGCCCTGCTCAAAGGAAAAAATGAGATCGCTGTCATTGCTCGTGCTATTCAGCAAATGACAGATTCAACCTCAATGGTCATTACGGGAGTGATCAATGAGTCGCGCCAAATTAACCAGCTTAGCGATCAGACGAATCTGAATATGACAGATCTCAATGAACGGATTCGCGATGTATCCGCCACGGTCGAACAGCTGTCAGCAGCTATGGAGGAGACTTCAGCATACACCGAAAATATGAATCATTCTGCGGATGAAATGCAGCGGGCAGCAGAGTACATCTCGGTCAAAACTCAAGAAAGAGCTCAGTCTGCCTATGATACAAGTGTAAAGGCCGAAACGTTGAAGCAGGCAGCTAGTCAATCCAATAAAGCGGCCAAAGAAATCTACCAGAAGGCTAATGCAAAGATGACAGAAGCGTTAGAACGAGCCAAGGCAGTAGATCAAATTCGTATACTTTCTCAGTCCATCTTGGAAATTACGGCACAAACCAACTTGCTGGCCCTAAATGCATCCATTGAAGCAGCTCGTGCCGGTGAGTCGGGTCGAGGGTTTGCAGTTGTAGCTAACGAGATTCGTAAGTTGGCTGACGGCTCGAAACACGCGGTAGACCAAATTCAGAGTGTTACTCAAGAGGTTGTGCAGTCTGTAGAAAATCTGACTACCAATGCTGAAGAATTATTGCATTTCCTGCAAGCCCAGGTGGGCAAGGATTATCAGCTGCTTGAGGACACAGCGGGACAATATTACAGTGATGCTGTTGAGCATACGAACACAGTCAATGATTTGAACGCTACCTCTAAGCAGGTAAATGAAACCATCCAAACTATGGTGAGAGCAATCCATGAGATTGCAACCGCCAGCGAACAGTCCGCTGTATCCACTCAGCATATTGCAGAAAGTATGGTGTCATCAACGGAAAAATCTCATGAAGTAGCACACCAGTCTGATCAGGTGAAGGAAAGTGCAGCTCGACTGAATGGACTGGTCGCAGGCTTTAAAATTTAACGAGGATCATACGGTGAGTAGTGATTTGTATGGAGGATGAAGAAAACAATTGGGGAGCCGTAAGAAGGCTCCTTTTTTGAGCTTACTACTAGGATTGCTTTTGGATTCCAGTCAAGAGTCCAAATCCTGCAACTCTTCCTGTTCAGCCATTTGCATCAGCTTATAAATCTGCCGTGCTGTGTTCACATTCCGTACCGTCATATGCTGATACAGCTTGGTGCCAACTAATTTCGTTAGCCCGCTTTTGGTGACTTGTTCTTTGCTGACAGAAAACAGAACGGCCCAGGTCGTATATATGACATGCCCAATTCCTGGTTTCAAAGGAAGCTTGTCCAAAACGGAAATATCGTTAATTTCATCCCACAGAAACATTACATCACTTTTCATCTGTGTATCATTAGCCCATTCATTCGGCAGTGCCTCCATAATGCTCTGAATCTCCTTCATATTACGGACGATGACACGGATGGGTAAGCTAAAATCCTCCAGAATCGCCTGTTCCAGTACGAGCGATAGCTCCTGGTTAGACCGCTCCTGACTGGAAAAAATAATGTTTCCAGAATTGATGTAAGTCGTCACATGCCCCATACCTGCATGTTCAAACGTTTGCTTGAGCTTCTTCATCTCAATCTTGTTGTTGCCGCCAACATTGATGCCCCGCAGTAATGCGATATAGATCATAAAAAGCCCCACCTCTCTTTAACACATAGGATTTCTAACAAAAGGATAGGTAATTCAGCAAATACGTGGTTTGGTTATCGCCCAGCAAGTGATGCAGCAATGGTTTTACGTGCTCGATATATGCTGCTTTGGTTTCGTATGTATCTTCATCTATCAATTCTCCCTTAAAGGTACAGGCACCTTCGATCAGGATGGAAAGAGCCGTAAAGAAGTCAGCTAAAGAGTCAGCAACCTGCGCCGCCGCCCCACCTTCAATTGCAGCATATATAGGAGAATCGGGTGCGCTAGTATCGACAATGAGTGGATCGTCATTCAACGTGGCAATTACGACATGATGGGAGGGCCACGAAGATGACTCATGAACAAGCTCACCAGACGTAATGAAGCGATACCCCAGCTGTTGGCGATATAAATGTTCTGGTGCGACAAAAAAGAGAACCGCGGCATCTCCAATTTCAACCGCCGCATTTTTCAATTTGCGTGTTCCCTCTGCCTTGGCATCGATCATTTCATAGTGGCTATACAGGTACTCAAGCTCAGGGGATACAGGAATCCGGCTGTCCCAGCAATCTGTTATACTCTCTGAACGGGGCTGGATATCGTGGTCTTGGAACAGCCCGTAGGCTTCATTATACAAGTTTTGCTGGTGTACAAAACGGGCCAGCGCTTCGCTTAGCTGTTTCATAGGTGTTCATTCCTTTCTAGTCGTAGACTATGACCTTCGTCATCACATTTCATTCCTAGCATAAAGATATCATAATATAGAAATGAAGAACATATGTTTCTGTATTTATGCCGCCTTGCCAGTCGATCCAGATTAATTTTACAATATAGGAGTTCGAAGATAAGGTGCAAGGAGGAGAGAAATGTCTTTTTCTGAAATATACGATTACAAATTAAGAGCCTACTTTAATGAGCGCATTTCTGATTTAAGTCATGAAGATCTATTTTATTCCTATCCTGATCAAGAGCAAAATTTAAGAATATTAACTCTGAATATAAATGAGCAGGATCATATTTCTTTAGTGCGATGGCATGATTTATTTGACAGGTCGCTATTTACCAAAATGGATCATCCCATTCTAAGCGTAACGGATGCTGAACGTCTGATTCGATTGCTTGCGCTTATTTTTAACATGTTTGATATACATAAAGATGTTGCTTATTGCAGAAAAAACTTATGTTGTGTTTATTATCAATATCAAGTTTTACATCTAGCAGAGAGAGGGAATGAATTTTCACTTACTCAGGATAGGCTATTTTTTCTTCACCTTCTCTTATTTGAATTGGGTTTAGGAGATGACATTTATGATCGTCTAACGATTGAAAATAATAAGATACTGTACAGTATGGAAGACGGACAGCAGTATGATTTGCACATTCTAATTGATATTTTGCATGAGCATATTAACAAAAATAAGATGGATATGGATACCCGAGCAGCGCTGGGAAAAATAAAAATTTTGCAAGGCCAGTTGGTCAGCTTCATCCTGGGCAGTCATGATGTATATGATTTTCCGTATGATGATTTTAACAAGCCGTTTGTAGAAGCAATGATATTTATACAAGCCTACAACTCCAATAAAAATAGGGTATTAGAGGTGCTGATCGACTGTATCAATGAGCGTCAATCTCCAACAGAGCAGTTCATCTCCAATATGATCTTGATGAATTACTCCTATTTTGTTCTCAAAAGTAATCCTGGCGAAATCACATATCTTAAATGTTTTTGCAAGCAAAAGCCGGGAGTTTTTCTAAAAATATTGACTGCAGTGCTTGAACTCGGATTTTTTGTCGACAAAACTACCTTCGCAAATGCTTGTATACCTTATGATTTATCCAGAGTAAAAGGGGTTAAATAATGCCATTCCATCACGTTTCTTTACCTGATTTACCACAGACGATCGGGCGTCTTACGGTCATTCATCCTGTAAAAGGCGGCTCTCAGGGAAGCATAACCCTGCTGGCATTGAACACACAAGCAGAACTGTGGAGACTAGAACTTCGTTCTGGTAACGCAGAATTATGCACACGTATTTGTATTCCTGATTTTAATCCCCTGCAACCTGTCCAAATAGTTACCAGTCCTGACGGCAAGTACGTAGCCATATCCAATCGTTTTGGCCGGCATGCGACAGTGTATGATTTAGTCCATGCACAAGAAAAAATGCAATTATCGCGGGACGAATACCACTATGATAAAAGTATGTTTCCCCTGGCATTTGTACATCGAGATGGTGCATGTATTCTTGTTCACGGAACGGAATGGAATCGGCTGGATCTGACGGATGTAGAAACAGGTATGCTTTTGACTGCAAGGCCTAGCCCTGTTTATAACAATGAAAGCAAGGATGAGCATTATCTAGATTACTTTCATGGAAGGCTGCTGGTTTCTCCAGAGGGAAAGTGGATGGCGGATACAGGATGGGTATGGGCTCCCTTAGGAGTGGTTCGAACTTGGTCGCTATCCGATTGGCTACTGAACCCATGGGAATCGGAAAACGGTCCGTCAGTTCGCCATCTTTGGCAAACCATAGATTGGGATGGGCCAGTGTGCTGGACAGGACCCGATACATTGGCAGTTTGGGGACAGATGGATGCCGATTTACTGGAGGAGGAAGATTGGGGAGAGGAAGGAGTGGAACCAGCGGTTGTCCTATTCGATATGACTCAGCCTGGGTACCGACGTGTGCTTTCTGCCATCCCACCTCTAAATTGTAAGCCTGATGAAGACGGAATTTATCCATATCCCCAAGCGGATATGGCTGTTTCCGGCGACCGATTATTCTTATGGGGAAAAGAAGTCCCGCTTCAGGTATGGCGGCTTTCAAGCGGTGCGCGGGAACATGTAGATACGGAGCGATTTCCACTCATTTACCATCATGAGGCAGGGATTTTCATTGAATTACATCCAGATAGCGGTTGTAAAGCCTTGAGCTACGAATAATTAGCGTTACCGGATTTTCTTCCATCCTGGTCATATGGAAAGATACACATTAGCTATAACAATTACAAAGGAGTGTACATCAAAATGGCACTGATCAAGGATCGTTTTTGCGGATGCCTGGTTGGGCTGGCTGTGGGTGATGCTTTGGGAACCACAGTAGAGTTTAGCAGTCCAGGCACATTTGAACCTGTAACGGATATCGTAGGCGGTGGTGTATTTGGGCTGAAGGCGGGGCAGTGGACAGACGATACGTCTATGGCACTCTGTTTGGCCGAGAGCATGGTGCGAAAAGATAGCTTTGATCCAGCAGATCAAATGCGCCGCTACACCAATTGGTACCACCTAGGATATATGAGCAGCACGGGAACGTGCTTTGATATCGGTGGTGCGACGAGAGCAGCACTGCACCGCTTCGAAGCCACTGGAGATCCGTATAGCGGGTCCGTTGACCCCATGACTGCCGGTAATGGCTCGATTATGAGGCTTGCACCTGTCGCCATGGCCTATGCGAATCGTCCGAAAGAAGCCGTGATGTACGCCGAGCTGAGCTCGCGCACCACCCATGGAGCAGTCGAAAGTGTGGAGGCCTGTGCTGTGCTTGCTTCAATCCTTGTGGCAGGTCTGCGGGGAGCGGACAAGGAATCCATGTTATCAGCTGATGTCTGCTATAAGTGGCAGCAGCAGGAACAGTCAGCTTTTGCGGCAGCCATTGAAGAAATCATTCAGGGATCTTACAAGCATAAGGAGCCGCCCGAAATACAAGGAACTGGTTATGTCATTCGTTCCCTTGAGGCTGCGCTGTGGGCATTTCACCACTCGGCTTCATTTCAAGAGGGCGCACTGCTGGCCGTAAATCTGGGAGACGACGCAGATACGACCGGAGCAGTGTACGGCCAGATTGCAGGGGCTTATTACGGGCTAAACGGTATCCCAATCCACTGGCGCGAGAAGCTGGCAATGAAAGAGACGATTGATGAGCTGACGGAGGCTTTATGGCAGAAGGCCGACAAGGACCGGACACTTTAAGAGGAACAGAGCATTTGTAAATATCAAGCTGGGTTGCTTTTTTATGAAGCAGAGCCCGGCTTTTTTTGTTCACTATCTTTTTACCGACGACTCATCTCTTGGGATAACTACCCATATCGCCATACTTCTGCCCTCCTCAGCTACATGTCGTTATGACAAAATGAAGTCAAGTACAAATAATACTTCACTTTACTGATCTTTTAGAGGAGGAACTACATTGTCACATCTAGATAAACAGCTTCATTCATTTGTCGATATTTCCAATAGAATAGAGGGGTTTGAGATCGTTTCGACCCAATTTGGTCCTGATGGACGCGTGTATATTTTGCTAATTGATAAAGTCCCAGAACGAGTACGGGGGATGTTCCCGCCTTCCTCTCTTAAAGAGAGACGTATTTACAAGATACTCATTATAGATGATCACATTGAAGAAGTGTGTGTGGAGGGGCAGCAGTTCAACTATCATTATGTGCAGCCTCTACATCATCATCTGCTGCTCGTCGGAGCGCGTTGTCATTATTATGGACTCGGCCAATATGATTTAAATGGTAAAATTATTGATTATGAGGGCCGAACCGTGAATGAACTACTGCTTGGAGACGGTATCCAGAGTGTTCAGGTTACAGAAGAAGGTACGATCTGGACCAGTTATTTTGATGAAGGTATATTCGGGAATTATGGTTGGAATGAGCCTGTGGGGTCCTCCGGCCTTGTCGCCTGGAATAAAGAGGGGCACAAAATATATGAAAATCAAGCGGCAGACATTCATGATTGCTATGCTTTGAACGTGGTTAGCGAACAGGAAATCTGGTTTTATTACTATTCAGACTTTTCATTAGGGCATATTTCCGGTAGCGACCGTACGAATATTACGTTTATGAATCCGAGAATTTCCGGCTGCTCCGGGGTGGCTACAGATGGGTACCACTTTTTGTTCGACGGCGGTTATGGCAAGAATGGACAATATGTCTTGAAAAAGAATGTGAAGCCAGGCAACTTGAGCAAAGGACAACACATTCGCTTTTTAAATGACGATCAAGAGTTCCTTCAGCCGCACGAACAGGATTTCAGAAAAGATCGCCTGCTGCTCCGTGAAGGTTCTCTGCTGTATCAGGTGGCTGTTGAAGAGATAGTATAAAAACCCACGTCAGACGTGGGTTTTTCCTTAACACCAAAAATACTTATTCATACGTTTTGACAAGATCATTCAGGGAGGTAATGGTGCTGCCTTCCCCAATAGCACCGAATTTCCACTCCCCTCCATAGCGGTATACTTCACCTACACGGATGCTACACATCCCTTTATAGTCCTCTGTCAAATTGTATCGGAGAATCTCTTCATCTTGCAACGCATCCAATACTCGAATATAAGCATTGTTCACCATACTGAAATCCTTACGTCTACCAAAGCTGAAAAAACGGAATATATTCACAATAAATACGACTCTATGCACTTCAGGTGGTAGTTGTTGAAGGGATACAGTAATGACTTCATCATCACCGTCACCATGACCTGTCAAGTTGTCACCACTATGTACGACGGCCCCGCAAGGGCTATTTTTGTTTCCGAAATATACTAGATTTTTTGTCTGAGTCAGCTTGCCGTTCTCATTAAGAAGCAGTGCTGATGCATCAATATCCATGGATCTGCCCCTCATAGGGTCCCATCCAAGCCCTACTTTGAGCACGGATAAATGTGGATTATTTTTGGTTAGGTCTACCTTCTGCCCTTTAATTAGACTAATACTCAACGTTATGCCTCCCTATCATTATTTTTGTTCTACTCTGAAATTGTAGCATATATATAGAAGGATATAATCTATTCGTAACTTCACAGATTTTTTTCCGTATAAAGATAAAAACATGATCCAAATTCGTTCCCTCAGGGAGAAATGCAACCATGTTTAAACAAAATGAGAAGTTGAGGTAATGCATCATATGAATGAAAAATTTCGAGCCGATACAGGCTACCAGCTGGCTGAGCAGAAGGCGCTTCAGTATTTTGCATCACTCTATAATCAGGCCAAGGATAAGACTTATGTGACTTCTCTTACAGAAGATATCCATATATGGAAAAGGAATCATATCCGTCCTTCTTCATGGTTATCCTTCATTTCGCGGAATAAGAGAAAGCCGGATACTCGGGATTATGACAGATACATTCAATGGCTGAGTTACACAGGCAAATTGGATGATTATCTGAAGCGAAGTGTCTCTTATATTTACATGAGGGATCTAGGCAAGGCTCTAGATTCTGCGAACACACAGACCCGGATTCAGCGCGTTATTGCTGACGTGAAAAGATATTTGCTTCAACCCACCCGTGCTAATAGAAGAAATCAACCGGAGTTTATGAATATAGCCGGGGTGTATCGGTGGTCTCAAAAGGAAGGGATCGAAACGACTGTAATCTGGCTAATCAACAAGCTTAACTCTGTATCTTCTCATATTCCCGAGGAAATGGATGCAGAGCACGCTCAGCGCAAACTGATTAAAATCATCATTGGGGTTATTCTGCATGTGATGGAAGAAATGGACGCATCCGTGCCACCTGTTGAGCGTTCGCGCAGACTGGATGAAGCGATTAGGCTTGGGTATTCCTATGGGTTGACCTATCCTTTTATTGATGATCTGCTCGATTCTCAGCTGTTGACCGTTCAGGAGAAAGAGCAATACTCCCACATGATACGTACCGCGCTTCTTACCGGATCTGTGCCAGAACTGGGCGACTGGACTGGCGATCATATGAAGTTCATTCGCTATATCCATTCGGAGCTCTCGGATGCTTTTGAGTATATTAAGGCACATCAGCGGTCAGACACACAGCAAACCTTTTTCGAGCAGTCCTATGTTTTTTTTCATTCTCAAGATATCGACCGGGATAAGGATCTAACACAAGCTAATTACACCAATGAAGAGCTTTATATACCCGTGATTTTAAAATCTGCTTCTTCCCGCTTGATTGTCCGTTCCGTGATTAATGCTCCTGAGGATGAAGGGTTTGAGCAACGAACATTCTATTATGGTATCTATAACCAGCTTGCTGATGATTTTGCAGATATGGCTGACGATATGAGGGATGGTGCGGTAACACCCTATACCTATTATTTAAAATATCATCAGCAAAGATCGGATTTGATCAATCCCTTCGAACTATATTGGGCGGTCATTTCTAATTTGATCCATAATGTGTATGACTCAGATGCTATGGCTCGCGAGGTAATACTGGATCGTGCAATAAATGGACTCAAACGTTATAAAGAACGGGTAGGTGCAGAAAAGTACAATGAAATAATGGGGATTTTTGCATCTGGAAATCCTGAATTTAATCGTCTCATTCAGAAGATGGTAGGCAAAGCAGAGGATGTAGATTTCTTCGATAAGCTGCTTCGTGACCAGATGATTGTTCAACTGAAAAACGATTCGAGGGAAAAGGAAGACTTTATGAATACGGTCAAAACCGTCCGTGACCAGATTAACAATCAATTGAAAATAACCAAGCCTCATGGGATCGAGGTCATGAAAGAACAGCTTATTGATGCTGCCAATTATAGTCTTGAGGGGGATGGGAAAAGGATACGACCTATATTGACTTGGGTCATGGGCGTAAATGAATATGGATTAGACGCTTCGGCAATCGTGCCGCTTCTGCGATCATTGGAATATATGCATACAGCCTCCCTGATTTTTGATGATTTGCCTTCCCAGGACAACGCCTCTACCCGTAGAGGGCGTCAGACATTACATCAGGTGCACAATAGCGCTACTGCGGAATTAACCGGACTATATCTGATCCAGAAGGCCATCGGGGAGCAAGCATCACTGAGCCAGTTCAATGCTGAGACTGTGCTTGCCTTGATCCAATACTCGGCCCGTAAGGCAGAGGATATGTGTATGGGTCAGGCGATGGATCTGGATTCCAAAGGAAAGGCTTTGACCTTGGAGCAGCTGAATATGATGTGCTTTTACAAAACAGGAGTGGCGTTCGAGGCTTGTCTCGTTATGCCAGCCATGCTCGCACAGGCCGAGGAACCAGAGATTTCCGCTTTGCAGAAATTCGCCTATCATATGGGGATTGCTTTTCAGATCAAAGATGATTTGCTTGATGTGGAAGGAGATACGCTCTTACTTGGAAAACCTGTGGGTCAGGATTCAGATAACAATAATTCGAATTTTGTGTCCATCCTTGGCTACGAAGGTGCCAGTAAAGAGATGTGGGAGCACTACTGTCTTGCCTTGGAAGCATTAAAAGAGGTGCCCCGCAATATCTCTTTTTTGAAGCACTTAATGAATTATATTGTGAACCGGGATCGTTAAAAAGAATTGTGCCCCAGATATGTCTGAATAAACAAGCAAAGATGTGAATATCTGGTGACTTCATTGCCGTATTTTGTCCGTTACGGCGCGTTCTCTATTATAATGATTAAAAACGGACAAGGAGATGAACTCCAGATGAAAAAAGGGATTTTGGTCGCTTCAGGGTTGGTTGTTGCGGCATTGGGCACGTATCTGATTGCAGGAAATATTCAGAAAGAAGGAGCGGACAAGCTTGGGACAACAGATATCAAGCAGTTGGTGCATGATTTCAGCGCAGGAAAGGCAACAGATCAATCTGCTTCCATTAATTCCAGTCAGTTAATTGTTAATGGAGACCATACACAACCCATAACTTATGATTTGCCTGACAACGAGTTTTTTGTTTCGATAGCGCCATATGTAGAAGAGACCCACCCTTGTGCAACTCATAGTCTAACCGGCTGCCAAGGCGAAATAAAAAATGGAGAGTTCAATGTGACTGTTCACGACTCCGAAGGGAATGTCATCATGGAGAATGCTGCTATGAAATCACAACCCAATGGTTTTATTGATCTATGGCTGCCAAGGGACAAAACCTACCGCATTAGCGTAAATCATGAAGGTAAAACGGCCCAAACGGAATTCTCTACATATGAGAAAGACGATACATGTATCACAACGATGCAGTTGGGTTAACCACAGAGAATAGGGGAGCTTACTGATCGCTCGTACACTTTAAGTCCGCAAAACCCTACGTTCTCATACATAGCTTTTAGTAAAGAGCCTGCGCCTGACGGAGGCTCTTTGTGCTACCCTAATCTTTTGCTAGAGTTACCGAACAGGTTGGGAGGAAATCTATGAGGAATCAGATAGCAAAACCTTAAATTGTAAATACTAAAAACCTATTCAAACAGCTGCGAATTTCCGACATATTATCTAAGAGCTTTTCGCTCAATATTTCTCGGGGAGATGGCAGCATGTCACAAAATATGAAGAAGCGCGAATTCAGATCATCCAGTATTGCTAACACATTGGCTATGGTCTTGTTAGTTATTATCGTTGTCGTCTTTGCAACCTTGGGGACGTTCATCTATGCAAGCACGCAAAGCATGCTTGTCAAGCAGCAAGAGGCCATGCTCCAGACCAAGACGCAGGCCACCGTCAGTCAATTTGACGCGTTATTTAAGGAAAAGGGTTCGCTAGTCAAGCAAATGTCAACCAACACTTTGTTTAGACAATATATAGAAACCACCGAATCAGCAGAGATGGCGAAAACTTCTCCACATGCTGCGGCAACTCAAGCGACTCTGGCAGCGATTGTCAAGGAAGAGCCATCTTTTGCCGACGCCTGGATTGCAGGAATACATGGTAAAGGCTTCTTTCTTCAGAATGATGGTGCTGCTTCCAAGCCGGATTTCGATATCCATTCGCGTCCGTACTTCAAGCCAGCTGTTGAAGCAGACGGTTTGTACTACTCAGAACCCTATAAGGACGTCAATACAGGGAATGTGGTCATGGGCATCTTCTATCCGATCAAAGATAGCAGCAACCAATTAATCGGCTTTGCAGCTGTGGATATTGCCTTCAAAGACATCCCTGCCGTTATGAAAAGCTATTCGCTTGGAAGCACAGGTTATTCGATTCTTGCATCCAAAACAGGTGATATTTTGTATCACCCTGATCAAAATAAAGTGCTGAAAGAAAAGATTACCGAAAGCACAGGTGATCTTGGTGAGATCGGTAAGAAAATGATTGCTGGCGAGTCTGGAGTACAGCTCATTAATGATAATGGCGAACGTCGCTACATTGGGTATGCAACCAGCAAAGATACAGGATGGTCCGTAGGCTTAACCATTTCTGAACAAGAGGCGCTCTCAGAATTAAGAACCTTTACCTGGATTACGATTGGCGGTTTTGCCGCAGCCACTATTCTGTTGGTTGTAATCTGTTATATAACGCTCCGTTACCTGTTGAGATCCATTCCGAAATTGCTTGCCAAAATCAAGCTGATTGAAAATGGAGATTTGACCGTTTCGTTTGATACGAATTCCCATAACGAAATCGGGCAAATTTCTCAAGGGGTTCACAATATGGTTCAAAAAATTCAAGGCATGCTCCAAATGGTGGGCGGCTCAGCTCAAGTGTTGAATCAGTCTTCTCACGACCTGCAATCCATTTCTTCCAGAACCGCAATCACGATGAACGATACTGCGACAGCAATTAATGAAATAGCCAATGCAACGAACTACCAATCCATCGAAACGGATAACATTTTACAAAAAACCGGAGCCTTATCCGGCCAAATTGACGAAATTGCCAATGATACGAAAGCCATCGAATCGATGGTGCAAACCTCGGCCGAACAAAGCGGACAAGGGCTTGCAGTAGTAGATCAGCTATCCAAATGGGCGGAAGAAAATCATAATTCCACACAAGCGATGTCGGCTATTATTCAGGATATTGATCTGAGCCGTCATGAGATTTCGGGCATCGTGGATACGGTCAACCAAATTGCCACACAAACCAACCTGCTGGCGCTCAATGCTTCCATTGAAGCTGCACGTGCAGGAGAACAGGGCAAAGGGTTTGCTGTGGTTGCCGGGGAGGTTCGTAAGCTAGCTGAGCAGACGGCGCTGGCGACACAGGAAATCTATAAGAAGGTTCGTATCATCGAAGAAAAAACCAGCGTATCGGTTGAGCATACCGTTCACGGTCTTAAAATCGCAGAAGAAAATGCCAGATCGGTGGAGGACACGAAGCAAGTGTTCTTTAGTATTAACAAGGATTTGGAAGATTTGAAATTGCGAATGATCCAGATCAGCACGAACACCTCCAAAGTCCACAAGCACAAAGATGAGATTTTGCAGGCGCTGGAAATCATCTCTTCCACCACAGAAGAGAATTCCGCTTCAACCGAAGAGGTCAGCGCCAGCACGCAGGAACAATTGGAGAGCTTCGAACAAGTTGCTGAACTATCCAAACAATTAAACCAATTGTCCACTAAGCTGCAAGACGAATTAAAGCAGTTTAAGGTTGAGTAACAAGTCTACTAGGCATGATTTTGACTTATATACAGCAAAGCCCGCGTCTAGCGGGCTTTTTAGCTTCAATAGCTGTTGTGGGGATACAGATAGGCCATACGTGTTAACTGAAATATTAGCGGGGTGGACATATAAATTGCTTTGAAAAAAATATGGTGTCCGTCTGGTACGGTCACTTTGCCTCTGAAGATGAGTTGTTTGAATATGTTGAGATCAAATACCCGGAAGATGAGAATGTGGATGTTTTTAGCGGGTTTTTAAATGACCATGAAATAGATGATTTTGACGAAGATTTTGCTGAAGGAGTCTTTCTGGTTGACGGGACCGATGATGGTATAAAAGATGTTTCCTATGTTGATTCTTTTTTATCTCCACTATTACATGATTTGAGTAAAGTAGATGGTAAATATAATTCGTTGTTCTTTATATATGATTGTAATACAAGCGGTTTATCTGAAAAAAATGGCGAGGAACTACGCTTTTTAGCCGCATATCCTTATTCAAAAGATTAACGGTTACACTATTCTTTTGTCTTCGGAGTCTCATTCCAAGTAATTATGATAATGAAAATTGAACTTAAAGGATCAATAATTTGATCCGAAAGAATCAGGGCCTTAAGGTGAATTTACATCTTAAGTCCCTTTTTTTGTGTGAAAATAGATTTCCAATTTTTTGAACGGCTGATATACTAAGGAGACAAGCGAGCATGAAGATTACCTACTTTATCGGAATGAAGCAGGAAGGTTCGGCAAACGCTGCTTTCCGAAGCGGCGTTTGCGGCGGTCGAGCAGTACATAGGGGATAGCTGCCGGAAAACTGGCTGTTTCCAGGGCAGAGGGAAGGCCGTCACCTGACAGAACGATCAGCGCAGAAAGTGTTTGAAAAAAGCGCTGGTTGAAGCGGATATTCGCAGACAGATGAGCATTCATTCGCTGACGCATTCCTTTGCGACCCACTTGCTGGAGAAATAGGATTGATCTTCGCTATATTCAGGAACTGCTGGAGCGTCAGAGTGTACAAACTACGGAGCGGTACACATGTGAGTAGACGGGGCATTGGGCGGATTCAAAGTTTGTTGGATCGGCTGGGCAGGGTGAAGGATTGAAACGCAGAAAGTGCGGGAATCAGGAACAAAGTGCAGGATTCACGAAGTTCGTGAATATGACAAAGAGAACATTTTTTCTGAGGTTCGTAAATAAGTAGTTATCTGAAATTAACGCAACTTCGAATGATGGAGGAATACTTATGAATGAAGAAGTAAGAATGAGATCTTTAGGACTCTCACAATCTGAAATAAAATCATTCAAAAATATAAAAGTTGAATTCAACAAATTAACAGGAACAATAATGAAAAAGAGCCGGGCGGATTCTAAAAGATTGAGATGTTATATCTGTAATACTGAGTGCAGTAGTTTTTGTAATTCCCATTCAGTTCCAAGATTTTGTTTGGACAATATTGCAATAGATGGCCGCCTACTTTATTCAGGCAATTTAATTGACTCAGTTATGTTTGATAAACCTAAAGGGATCAATGAAGCAGGGACATTTAAAATAATATGTAACGATTGCGATAGCAAAGTTTTTAAAAATTACGAAAACCCTGAAAACTACTTTAAAGAGCCGAATGATAAAATGCTTTCACAAATGGCTATGAAAAACTATTTGAAGAACATTAGTAAAAGAGAACTTGAAAATGCACTATATCCTAATATTGAGCAGTTACCGGGCGAATTTGTGGAATACATTCACTCTATTAATGAGCTTGATTTAAAAGAGTATGTTATGGGATTTGAATACTCTAAAAAGGCTACGGTATCAAAATGGAATGATCATTTTTACTTGGCTTATTTCGAATCTCTTGACTATGTTGTTCCAATAGCTTTTCAGAATTGTGTATCATTAATAGCTGATTTTGAAGGTAACACTATAAATGATATCTATAGCGGTTCTCAAGAGTATCTATTAAGTGAAATGCACATAAGTGTATTGCCATTTAAGGATCATAGCGTTGTATTGATTTTTATAAAAAATGAAGAGAAGAGATACAGAACTTTCTTTAGGCAGTTTAAAAAGCTCACAATTCAGGAAAAATTAAAAGTGATTAATTATATAATTTTTAGCTATTCGGAAGATGTCTTTATTTATAAAGGATTAGATAAAGAAATTTTAGAGAACCAAGAATTAAGGAAGGTAGCGCAACAGACAAATGTGGCTGAAGCAACTACTCCATTTGCTAATTCACTTGAAGAAGCTAAAAGAGTATTCGATCTACAGAATAGAAATTCGATTCCTAATTTATTGGATAAATCTTATAAAGTAAGATGAAATTTTCAGTAGAATCGAAGAAGGCGTTAACATCCTATAACATAATATTCACGCTGCGGGCATACGCCCTGGATCCGGCGCTCGCCGGACACCCAGCATACGCTGGGTCGTGAATACAGGAACGTTAGGTGAAACTCTTGAAAAACTATAAAAATGAGAAGATGGCTGGTATAAGATTTGTTAGATAGATTTTAGAAGACCAAAACGTTATATAAGGAGACAGGTAATGAAAGAAGAACTTACATATATACAAAGTGGGAAATACAATTATTTGGATAGAACTAATATCACCAATATGGTTTATTTGTGCTCATGTTCTGCACTTTCATTTCATAAAAGTCTTATTGGTTTATCAGAATTAAGGGCCCTTGAATCAGTTAAAGATGTAGAGAGTGCTGGGGGATTAAGAATTAGTAGGGCAGTTTTGACTTACTACTCGGTGTATCATTTATTTATTTCGTTAATGTTATTAGATGAGCGTTTTAACTTAAAAGTTCCCAAAAGGTTATGCTCGAACGGTATTGTAAATCTTGGAGTCAATTTTAATGATTTATCAGATCCCTCCGAATTACCAAATGTATGGAATGAGTTTAAATTACTTGAACAAGACCTTTCAACACTGATAACACATACTGACGTTAAAGAATATTGTGATTGTTTAAGAGAAGAAAGTGAAAAATTGGATGAGGTATTTAGAATACTTTATAACAACTTTATATTTGCTGATGAAAATAAACCAAATGAAAGTATTAAAGGGCTTTATGAAAAGCTTTGTTATGTAAGAGACAGAGCTATATACCGACCTTCTAATGTAATTGATGTAGAGGGTGGATATATTCAAACCTCGAAGTATGTCAGAAAAGAAATAGATGAATTACCTGATTCGGCATATATATTCGACGTAATCAGGAAAATTTACAGGGAAATATTAATAAAATCCAATATCAAAGGGAGGAGTATGTATAAATCGTTCTATTCCCTGCTTTGGGTTAGTCATGTTTTCGAAACGGTAGAAGAAGTCAAAAAACTCGGTATTACTGATAGCGAAATAGATGAATTGAGATTTATGAAGTCCTTCAATGCAGATGAACTGAGCTTTAGTAGTTATATTTCACAATTGATTGAATTAGTAAACCCAAACCGTCTATTTAGTGATTTGGAAGATTTTTGGAATGAATTAATTAGAATGTCCATGGAACATTATGGGGCGTCAGAATGGCATTATTAGAACCGCACTCGCTCGAGTTCGTGTTGTTAAAGAGCGTTAGGAGAAATTTTTGAAGTTTTTATAGAAACGATCAAAAAACAAATAAAAAGTATTCTCCGCAAGCTAACTGAAATTATCATCGGATTTGCATCAAGGTACTAGTGAATTTTGTCAAAGAAAGAGTAAAAAGACTTACGAAGAACTGGTGAATTTATTCGAAGATGCCGTTAGCCTCGCCTAACATAGTGTTCAAGCAGCAGCTCCTTTGGAGCCTTGGTCTGCGAGAAGGATTTCAGGGAAGCATTTTAGCAGACAACCCTTCGGGGTTCATGAATACAGGAACGTTATACGACAGAACAAATAAATAAGGAGAAGGATATTTATGAGCTATATTAGAATAAAAAGCATTAGTGTTGAAAACTATAGATCATTTGGAACAAAACAGACAATACATTTTCCTGATCAGAATCATAAGAAACCTGTAGCTATCGTTGGGTATAACAATTCAGGGAAAACAAATTTTCTCAACGCAATTCTATATGGGATAAAAGAGAAAAATGTTAATAAGGATACATTCACAATTAACGATTTTCACAACCGTGATTACAATAATCGTCCTTTTATTGAAACTGAAATTGAAAGCAGCATAGAAGTTAAAGGAGACGGAAACCAAGCAGAGCTTAAAGGATTTCATTCATTAAGAATAAGCGTAGTGGATAATGAAATTGAGCACGCTGGAGTCCGATCTTTTCGTGACAAGGAACAATTAACAAAAAATCCTGATGCTTCGGGAGCAGCAAAGTATTTTAGGATTTTCTATGTGAATTTTCATGATGTAAAAAAAGAGTTATCAACAAAGAAGACTACCTGGGGAAATCTTACTTCGTTTTTAGCGAAACATATTAAAAAAATTGTTGAAGCAGATGCGAATATGAAAGGAAAAAGGAAAACTTTTGAAGGAGAAGTGAAGGATTCAACTGATAGGGTTCTAGCAGATTCGAAGTTACACAGTTTTCTTGAGGATATAAGGTCAAATTATTCAACAAATCTAAGAGACAGTAATTTTTTTATAGGTTTTGAATTGCCTGATTATGAAGATATTTTTTTGGATATGATTTTTAAAATCGGTTTAAATGGTGATACCGAAAACCTTATTTCTATAGATCATTTCGGTGATGGATATATTTCTATGTTTGTTATGGCTATCATTCAAGCAATTGCTGAGAGCAACAAGAGTGATAAATGTTTATTTTTATTTGAAGAGCCTGAAAGTTTCTTGCATGAAAATCATCAAGAGTACTTTTACAAAACTGTCCTCTGTAACTTGGCAGAAAAAGGGCATCAAGTTATCTATAGTACTCACTCGGACAAAATGATAGATGCTTTTGATACACGAGGACTTATTCGTTTTGAATTTGATGATGAAGCACACGAAACAATTTTGAAATATAACAAACCAGATGAGAATATTTCAGAAGCTGATTTAGAAGGTTTCTCTTTGGATCAAGTAGCAGACTTTAATAATTACATTAAAATGATAGAGCCAAATTTGAATAAAATTGTGTTCAGTCAAAAGGTGGTTTTAGTAGAGGGGCCAAATGATTTACTGACCTACAAAGAAATTATAAAGAAAAAGGTATATCTGTTAACTAAAGATTCTATGTATTCAGAGACATACTTAAACTTTAAAAACATTTCTATAATTCCTCATCATGGTAAGATTACAGCCAGAATCTTGGTTAAGTTATGTAAACATCTTGGAGTGGACTTTTTTTGTATAAATGATTTTGACTTCAAAAACAATTTCATTTCAGAACTTTTATTTGATTCACTTGAAGATTTAAAGAAAAGTGAATTATACACAAAAAGGATATTGGATTTAGAAGAATTTAATTCTAAAGGCAAACTTCTAAGTGACAGTACAAAACGACAAATGGTTACTACAAATTGGGGATTAATTAAAGAAGCTTCTTTGGAAAAAATACATTTCAACATTCCTAAGTTAGAAGCTGTGATAGGTTACGAATCAAATGATAAAAGCAGTTTAGGCATATGGACTAAACTCCAAGAAACATCAGAATTCGGAGAAGAAATTTTTCCAACATCTCTAAAGAAATTCGTTGGAATTGAAACTTTAGAACAAGCATGTTCCAAACATTAATCGAATCAAATACTTCATGTAAATTCAAGTAATGTTCCGTCGTATAACATAATATTCACGCTGCGAGCATTCGCTCTTGGTCCGGCATTCGCCGGACACCCAGCGTGCGCTGGGTCGTGAACACAGAAACGTTATGTGTAATTATTGAAAAGATCATGGAGGGGAAATCTATGAAAAAGAAAGAATATAAAGATAGATTAATTGAATTACTTAATGAAGGAATTGAAGAACTAACAACAGACCAAGTAATCCACAAAACGAAATTATTGATTTTTGAATATGAGAAAAAACAAGCGTATAGTACAGAAAATAAGGGGAGACCTTGGACAGATGAAGAGTTAAGAGTAGTATTATCATTTGCCGCAACTAAAGAAAACATACTGAAGTTGGCCAAAGGATTTAAACGTAGTTACGGGAGCATTGAACAAATTTTTAGATGGGCTGTAACCACCGATGAAGAGATTATAAATAAGGGAAGGGAAGATGATAGTTTTATAAAACAGATTAGAAGATTGTATAAAGAGATGGGTTGGAAGGCGTAAATTAGAATGTCAATCAATGGAGTGATAACTACACATAACATAATATTCAAGCTGCGGCCCCGTTGGAGCCTAGGTCTGTGAGAAGGATTTCGGAGAGGCATTTCAGCAGACAACCCCTTTGGGGTTCATGAATACAAAAACGTTATCTGAAATCAGGACAAATATGTAATATCAAAATCTAGGAGTGTGATTCGACTTGGAGAACTCAAATTTAAAAGATCTTATTGAAAAATACCTGAGCGCATATAACACGTTTAACATTGATGGAATGATAGGAGTTTTGAATGAGAATATTCATTTTCGAAACATTTCTAAAGGTGAAGTGAATTCGGAAACAAAGGGGATTCAGGAATTTCGCACATTAGCAGAGCAGTCAATTCAGGTATTTTCTCAAAGGCGTCAAGTAATAAAGAACATTACTTTCACAGGAGATAAAGCAGAGGTTGACATTGATTATGAGGGAATATTGTCCAGTGATCTCCCTAATGGAATGAAGGCAGGAGAAACATTAAAACTTCAAGGGAAATCAATATTTCAAATGAAAGATAAGAAGTTGATACTGATTGAAGATCATAGTTGAAACACTGTTGAAAGTTATTCATAGATTACCCTGAAATCAGATAACAATATATTCACGCATCGGGCATACGCCCTCGGTCCGGCAGAAGCATTTCAGGGAAGCAGAGGCTGCTGGACACACTTGGCATACGCCAAGCGTCGTGAATAGGGGAACGTTATCGGAAATTCGGGGGGAACCCTAAAAATAAGGAGAAATAAATGAACAGCATTAAAAGCTTTCTAAAAGATGTAAGAGATAATAATTATAAAGTTCCTAATGGAACAGACATAGATCAAGTAGTTCATGAAATGATTAAACACATTGGGTCGATTGATGACGAATTAAGGGATAAGCTCATTTATGGAACTTTATATAGATGGATAATGAATCAAGAACTAAGTATAGAATTAGTCAGACAAGTATTATACGTGACTTTAGATGATGATCATTTATTCTATGGAATTGGTGATAACGATCAAGATACAGTGTTTACACGTTCTTTTTCAGCCCTGTTCATTCCGCTTGCTTTACATTATAACGATATTTTTAATTATTTAACTGAACATGAATATGAATATATTTACTCTAGAATGACATTATATTTTGAACTTGAGAAGGATTTTAGAGGATATATATTAGATAAGGGATGGGCACATTCGATTGCACATGCTGCTGATGGTTTAGATTCTATTTCAGCCGCATCTTATTATTCTCAGAAACATTTATTGGTTATTTTAGAGTTGATAGGGGAAAAGGCTTGTGTTAATAACTATTATTTTATAAACGATGAAGATGAAAGAATGGCAGAAGTAGTAATTCAAATTGTAAAGCGTGATATCCTTATGAAAGATATTTTAATTAATTGGGTGCAACAGCTTGGGGGCATTGAAAGATTAGAAATATATCCGCAATATTACATAATTAGAGGGAACATCAAGAATCTTTTGCGAAGTGTATATTTTAAATTACTGAATATTAGCGGATCTGAGGATATAACTAAAGAAATACTAAAAACATTAAACCAGCTCTAAAAAAACTAAACTTTAGTTAAATCGAAGAAGTCCCGAACATCCGATAACACAACACTCCTACTGCGGGCATTCGCCCTTGATCGCTAGGAGGATTTGCAAGAAGATTATTCAGGCGATACATTCAACCAGCTAAGTCTGACGACCTGTTCCCTGCGGTCACTTAAGCTGCTTGAACGTCAGGAATGCCAAACGTTATCAGAAATTGGGGCTTTTAAGTATAATATATATAAGATCAGAGATCCACATCTAGGTAATTCGAGGAGGCAAAGACAATGTTAGTTAAAGGCTTCAATCATTTGACCATTAATGTCAAGAATCTGGATAAATCATTGGATTTTTATACTCAGATTCTTGGATTGATGATTAGACATAAAGGAAATAAAGATGCATATTTAGAATGGGGAACTGCTTGGATCTGCCTAGTTGAACAAGAAAATTACTCTGAGAATATAGAGAGAAAGTTAGGATTTGACCATATAGCTTTTTATATTGAAGAGGAGTATTTCATGGATGCTGTTAAGGTACTTCAAGAGAATGAGGTTCACATAGTGAGAGGCCCTATACAGAGAGGATTAGGTTGGACAATCAATTTCTTAGATCCAGATGGAATACAGCTTGAATTACATACTTCAAATTTAGAAGAAAGAATGAAGATATGGAAATAACAATAATACAAGAGATAATGTAGGTATTTTGAAGGGGGCCCCAACATCTGATAACATTGCATTCAACGCAGCGGGGCGGGACAAGCCCGACCCTTGGTCCGGCAGAGGGATTTCGGAGAAGTAGAGGCAGCCGGACACATCCGACTTCGTCGGACGTCGTGAATACGGGAACGTTATACTACAGAATCAGAAATAATAGAAATAGAAATAGAAAAAGAGGGTCATATGACCCTCTAAATACTAGAATTTTGCAATTCACTAAATAGTTGTAGAGCATCTTTGAAACCTTGTATGTAGATACTTCTTTCTAGGATGGATTGTAGAGAAATTTGGGCGTCTTCGTAAAGAAAAACCGTATGTTGAAGTTGATCGGGCAAAGCATCACGAAGCGTTTTAAAATATTGATCTGTCTCCGAAGAAAGCTGAGTGTACTCCTTATGACACTCCAGAAGCTCAGTATAGAGTAATTCTAAACGTATTCTTATAAGCGGCTCTGTTAATGATTCTAATGTATTAATCATATGTTATTCCTCCTCTAATTAACTCTACAGAGTTATTATATAACCTTATAAAGTTAATTGCAAGGTGAATATTTGACGTTATAGAGTTAAAACTTCGCTTTTCGTTGATGATTGCTGGTATGGGAGATAAGATAGAATTATGGAGGGGAAAAGATGAAAGTAATCAAGTGCAATATACGAGAACTCATGGCAGAACATCGAATAGATGATATAACAGAATTGATGGCGAAATCGGGCTTAAGTCGGAATTCAATCAACAAGTTGTATAGGGAAACGAATATAGAAACAACAAAGCTGGAAACTTTATTCAAGCTATGCGATACATTTAACTGCAAATTATCAGATTTAATTGAGTATGTACCCGAAGAAAACCAGTAGTGAAGAAGCGATTCCGTCATATAACATAATATTCAAGCAGCGGCTCCTTTGGAGCCTTGGTCTGCGAGAAGATTTCAGGGAAGCATTTCAGCAGACAACCCCTTCGGGGTTCATGAATACAGGAACGTTAACTGAAATTCCGACAAGTTCATGATTGAAGGAAATATCAAAGGAGGAATTAATTTGCCTTGGCCTATGGTACACTTTGCAATTTCAGAAAACCTTTCTATTAATGACCCCTCACCCAATTTTTTATTAGGCAGTATTGCTCCGGATGCGATTCATATGAGAGGGAAGGTATCCAGGGAAGAAAAAGGTGTGACTCATCTCGTACATAACGATAAATTACCAGCCAAGGAATTGATCATGGAGAAGTGCAAGGAATATTTACTGAAGCAAGCGGGGCCAGAATGGAAGGACTTTGTTATAGGTTACTTTTCACATATTTATACAGATTTAAGGTGGACAGATACCGTCTATTTCGATTTTGAGAAAAACTACAGAGGCGAAAAGGATGATATTAGAAAGACATATAACCTTGAAGTTAGCCAAGTAGAATTTGATCTCTTAAGATCAATGGGAAGTACTGAAAAACTGTTTACAAAACTCTTAAAAGCTAAGGGATATACAATAAATCCTTACATTACGCAGCTTGAAGTCAATCAGTATAGGGATAATAAGGTGAGATGGCTGCAAGATCTAAAGAATGAACCTCATATAGCACCTATCTATTTTAAAGCAGAAATTATTAAGATCTTTGTTAGTGAAACATCAAGGGAATTGAAAGAACTATTTAAAGACCAGAGTATTGATTATTTCGAAGGAGGCCGGAACATTAGTTAACATCGTATATACGCTGCGTCCTGACGGCCTTGGTCTGCAAGAGGGATTTTGAGGAAGCCTATTCACCAGACAACCCTGCACCACCTAACCGCATCGCGGCCGGACCTACGGCCCTTAAGGTGGTGAGGGTTCGTAGATACACAAACGTTATCAGAAATTAATGCAAATCTGAAATGCTCAAATATAAATATCTACTAAGAGAAGGTGCCTTCATGGACAAGAATTCATTAAATAGAAGAAGCATTATTGTTGACGGGGAAAATGGTGTCGGCAGCTCGGAAGACTTAAAAAAGAATGTTGTTCATAAAACAAACAGCCTATATTGGGATACCAAAGGCAATGACTTCTTAAAAGCAATCGTGCTCCCTTATTATGGAGCATTTATCTCAGAAGAAAATTGCCAGCTCTTTGGTGATATCTCAGGAAAAAAACTGCTGGAGATCGGCTGCGGAAATGGTCAATCCTTGCAATATCAAGGGGAACGAAACGCATCTGAACTATGGGCTGTGGATATTTCAGAAAGACAAATAGAAGAGGCAGCGCAACATTTGAAGTCATGTGGAATAGCAGCAAAATTGATATGTTCTCCCATGGAAGAAGAATGCGGCATCCCGACGGATTATTTTGACTATGTTTATTCAATTTATGCCATAGGTTGGACCACCGATCTTGAGGGTACCTTTCGACGAATATCTTCTTACCTTAAAAAAGACGGGCTATTTATTTTCAGTTGGTCTCACCCTATACACAGATGGGTTACTACAGAAAATGATAGGTTTGTAATTAATAAGAGTTACTTTAATGAAGGTTGGTATCCGGTGGCAGTTGATGAAGGTGAGCTATTGTTAGCGGACCGTATGCTGTCAACTTATGTAAACGCGCTTGCAAAAGCTGGGTTTGTAATTGAGCTAATGATTGAGGAATCTGATTATGAGTTTATGCAATTGCGGGATGATAACAGCGATATGGCAAAGAGAGCAAAAATGCTTCCAGTAACTTTTGTAATAAAGGCAAGAAAACTATAAGATATAAAAACAAAAGCGAAACTGACTCCAAGATTTTTAGAGGTTCGAGGAAGGTATTGACATCCGATAACAAAACATTCACGCTGCGGGTCGCTGTCGCGCCCCTTGGTCCACCCGAGGATTTTCAGGGAAGATTAACAGGCGGACAACCCTGCACTGCCTAACCGCATCGCGGTCGCTCCCGTTGGTCGCTTAAGGCAGTGAGGGTTCGTGAATGCCTGAACGTTATCGGAAATCGCTGGAACACATACAAAAGCAGGAGGAATCAATGGAGGATTTGGAGATTCAGGAGACTATAAACAAATATTGCGAATTGGCTATTAGTTATGCACAAAGCTTCAATTGCAACCTAACCTTTGAAGAACCTTCAATCCAAATTGTTGAGGAAATTCTCAATCATAATTGGAACAAGCTTATGAATGCTGATGAAGAAGAGAAGCCGACTGACAATCAAATTTGGTCAATGGCAGTAATATGGGGGACTTATGTTGGAGCAGTAATGAAGAAGTCGATTGGAGACCCGTGTAAATGGATTTTTGAAGATGGAGAATTATTACTTGAAATAAATAAAATAAAAGCAAATCCAATTATAAAAGCATATAAAAGAATTATTAACGGACCTGAAGATAGTATTGTTTCTTTTTATGATATTGGATGTATGAAACTCAAGGAATATATAAGAACAGGGTCTTGGTAGTAGTTCAATGAGGTCAGCAACATCCGATAACATAATATTCAAGTCGTGGCTCCGTTGGAGCCTTGGTCTGCGGGAAGGATATCGAAGAGGAATTTCAGCAGACAACCCCTTCGGGGTTCATGAATACAGAAACGTTATCGGAAACTTCTGCAATATGAAAAAACTTAAAAAGAATTAATGAGGGTGATTTTAATGCTCCGACCACAAAAGAAATTTTTAGAACCGTGGATACCTGAAACTTCAAAGACTTTTCTTGAAGAACTACATAAAGAAATATCTGAAAACCATATTCTTTATGGGGCTGATCTAGACGTCATTGCTCGAAGAGAAGATAAAGACGAAGTATTATACCAATACAAAGCTAACCCAGATAAGTGTGTACAAGTGCATCTAACATGGAAGATGGATAAGGAAATAGACTCAAAGTGGCCAAAAACACGAGAATTTAACTCTTTTGATGACTGGGTAAATGAAGTAATGCTAATAGATAATAAAGAATATGAAGAATGAAGAATAGTAATTTAAGAAAAGTGATAGAAGATTATTTTGAGGGGGTTCCTAGGAAGGCAGAAGCATCCGATAACAATGTGTTCACACATCGGCGGATAAGCCGCCTCGGTCCCGGAACTAAAGTCGAAGAAGTGATTGCCGGGACACATCCGCACCGACTAACCGCATCGCGGCCGCTCACTACCTTCACTTAAGTCGGTGGAACGTCGTGAATACAGGAACGTTATCTGAAACCAATGCTCAATGAAATAAAAGACAAAAATTAAGGAGCCAATAATGCAATTATCTCAGAATAGTATGAGTGGAATTAAAGGCTGGCTGCTTTTCTTTGTGATCTATTCTTTTTATCTACTTATAAGTAATTTAATAGGTCTTTATTTCGAATTTTATATTTATATGTTAGTTGGAACAATTGGTTGGAATCTTGCTAGAATTATTTCTGTCGGAATATATTTATTTTCTGAAGTCTTAATCATTGTTTCTCTAGTGCTTATATTGAAGAAGAAAAGGAAAGGACCAAATATAATAATTCAAATTGAAATAATCACTATAATATTTGGATTTTTAAACTTCATTCTCACAATTAACAAAATAGATGAACTCCCAAGTTTAATCTCTACAATTATTTTTGGATCAATATGGATTTTGTATTTTAAAAACTCAAAACGAGTCAAAGCAACATTTGAAAGTTAATCAAGAAGGCATTGGCATCAGATAACAAAATATTCACGCATCGGGCCATTTGGCCCGCGGTCCGGCAGAGACATTTTGGGGGAGTGGAAGCAGCCGGACAACCCTGCACTGGCTAAGTCCGTCGGACTCGGCGCATTCGCTCCTTAAGCCAGTGAGGGTTCGTGAATATAAGAACGTTATATGAAATCAGCGTGAAGTGGGTGAATAAATGAATAGAGGCATAAGTTTTAAAATTCCAAATTCTTATGGAAACCATCTTGGAGAGATTTTAAAGCCAATAGATATAACTACCTTCAGTTGGTTTATTGGTGGAGAAGAGTCATATTTTATTGTTGATGATACTTTAGGGGGTAGTCTCTTTCCAGACAAGGTTACTGGAATGGATGGAGAAGATCTTAAAAAGATTATTGATTACAACAAGTACTACTTAATATTTGCGAATTTAAAGGCGTATCCAAAAGGAGCAAATATAATAGATGTAATGTCATATGAAGAATATATTGCGAGTGAGTGTCAGATTATTCTTCTTGTGATTGATAGTGTGTACATAACAGTTTACTGCAAAGACCTTGAAAAACTTGAGGACTTATATGATCACATAAAGAGAAAGGGGTATAAATCTCTGGAATATATAACTGATGAAAATGATACAAGGACAAGACTATCAGTTTGATGATTAAAAACAAAAAATGATTGTTGTAAGTAGTTCAAGGAAGACGCTGAAATCTGATAACATAATATTCAAGTTGCGGCTCTAATGGAGCCTTGGTCTGCGGAATGAATTTCGGAGAGGCATTTCAGCAGACAACCTCTTATGTGAAATCGACGATATTATTTAAGAGTTAAGCATAATGAAGATAATAAGAAATAGAGAAGAACTTGAAGGCACTTGTTATATTGAAATTTTGTCGGGTAGATATCTTGGTCAATGTTGGAATGATACTTCAATCTTTTTGACCGAAGAAGTATTTGGTTTTATAGAGAAATCAATTGAAAGTGAATATACTACTTATGATCACTATGCTTTTAATGAGATTCAAAAGGAAATTTGGTGGAGAATCCTAGGGAGATTAGAAAGAGTAATAAATCTTCTTGAAGGACAACCCGAAATGAATACACTTAAAGAGCATATTGGCTTTTTCTTTGGATGTAGTGAAGATGAATTTATAAAAGACTATGAAAATAACATTGAAAAACTGAGGAAATTAATTAACGAATTTCAAACATGGATTAAAGAGCGATTGAAATCCCAAAATTATATTTCAGTACTAGGCATTTAGCTAATTTGAGGAAGTTGTCGACATCACATAACATCTTATTCACGCTGCGGAACCTGACGGCTCCTTGATCCTCCCGAGGAATTTTCAATGGAGTGGATCTAGGCGGACAAAACCTGCGAACCTAACCGCGTCGCGGCCGCCCCGTTGGGGCTTAAGGTTCTCGGGTTCATGAATACAGGAACGTTATGTGAAATCACATAAGATTTTAAAGGAAGGATGATTCAATTGGATAATTTAGCGCTAGAGAGCTGGATTGATACACATAAAATTATGGATAGAACCTTAGAAGGTTTTTGGGTAACATTCAATAACTACATGAAAGAATGTCCAGAAGAAATTAGTTTGTTTTTTGATGAATTGAATCTAGAAAATATTAAGCCTTCAATAGATACAATTGAGTATAAAACTATTTTTCATTCCGATTATCAGATTGTAGACAGTCACTATTCCCAGCAGGTTATATCTACGTTAGACATTTACTACAAAAAAAAGAGAATAGGTTATTATAGAATGTTCTTTTATACCGATGGCGAATGCTTTGACGATAGCCTAGTTACGGAATGGACAGGCTGGTATATAACATTGAAACTTAAAGCGTTAATTGAACTTCAACAAGAAATTAAAAATGAATTGGTAAAAAATAAAATCAAAGAAGATGAAATCGAAAAAATCTATAATTTAATAGATAAACAAATATCTAAAATCAAAGTTCAAATCCATAAATAATTGTAGGTAGAAAGTTCGAAGAAGATGTGGCATCACATAACATAACATAATATTCAAGCAGCGGCTCCTTTGGAGCCTGGGTCTGTGAGAAGGGTGTCGGAGAGGAATTTCAGCAGACACCCCCTAACGGGTTCATAAATACAAGAACGTTATAGGAAATACTTGATAAAAGGAGAAAGCAAAATGTTTTAGAAATATCTGCGGATGAAAGGGTATTAAAGATAGATGTTTCACCGAATATGGCTTATGAATCCAAAGGAACATTTTATGAGTTTCCACGTTCAGAATTTAATGAAGAGTACCCACAAATTTATCATACAAACCTCTGTTGTAGTTTCAATGGAACAAATGGATATGGAATGTACATTGACGCAAGAGGTAGCAATCAATGGAAAGAAAAAATGGGAGATTCTTGGTTTTGTTAGCTTGATACATTAGACGATGATTATGCAGTAATTAGTAAAAGAGCTGATAGAATTGTAAATGAAGATATAGCGGTTTACATGTCGCATTAGTCCGGCTGAAATGTCGCAAAAGTACATGGTAACGCGATGTGGAGATATATTATACTCGCCTTATATTTCGATAATGAAAATCATTATCATACATAAGGAGGATTCACTATGAAAAAAGGAACAAAGAGGCAAGCTGCCGGAAGCATGGCACATGCTAACCATAAATCACGATTTTTAATGGGCTGGATGCTGGCCCTTGTTCTTGTACTGACGGCTTGCGGTGCCGGAGCAGGTACAAATGGCGGCAATGAGTCTGCTACAACTCCAACGGACACGCCTTCGAATGAAGCGCCTCAGACTGCCGGAGCCTTCCCGGTTACGATCTCGCATATGAAGGGTCAGTATACGCTTAACGAGAAACCAAAGAAAATTGCTGTGCTTGATGTCAAATTTCTGGATCAATTGCTAGCCGTTGGCGAGCAGCCGGCAGGCAGTGTTATCGCTGAAGGCAATACCACATTTCCAGAATATTTAGGCGATAAGCCGGGTGACGTACAGGTTTTAGGTACACGGGACAAGCCCAATCTGGAAGCGATTGTAGCATTGGACCCGGATCTTATTTTAATGACTGATTTTCAAGAGAAAGAGTATGAGCGTGTAAGCAAAATAGCACCCACAATCGTACTTGACTTCTACGAGGATTGGCGAGATACGTTAGCTACGGTGGCTGCGATCACAGGTAAGCAGGCAGAGGCAGAAACTGTGCGTAAGGCTTATGAGGACAAAATTGCAGGACTGAAGGAGAAGCTGTCGGAGAAGTTGGGAGAGGAAGCGGTAGCACTTATTCGACCGAGAAAAGAAGGCATTCGTGTTCATGGTCTTGAGCATCGTACAGGCGGGATTCTGTATGAGGATTTGGGCTTAAAAATGCCTGCATTAGTCCAGAAGATCAAAGATGATACCTCCGTTGAAATCTCGATGGAGAAAGTTCCTGAGATTGGAGCAGATCATTATTTTGTTCTGTCTGATGAGTTGTTTGCGGCAGAGGCAGAGACTTTGGATAGCAGCTCAGTATGGAAATCCCTTGATGCAGTCAAAAATAACCGTGCATATGATGTTAATTCTACACTTTGGATCGCTTATTATGGCCCACTTGCAATTAATATTATTGTAGATCAGGCATCGGAAGCACTGTTGGGATCGAATTAAAATGGACCATTATCTATCGACTGACTTATGGCAGCAAACGGTGGAAGAACACTCGATTCGGCTTGGTGAGCCGTCTGAAGATAATGTCCGTATTATTGCTTTGAGTCAACTACATGAAGAAGCTGCATGCCGAGAGTATTTAAGCTGGCTTCAAGAGTATATTGGTGCGCCTGACATGAGGGTAGCTGCTTCGATGTTAGCTAAGCGAATCGGCTACCTGTGGATTGCTCCGTTACTGACCGCGATGAGCGTTCATCATCAGCATGTTTCTTTTCGGCTAGACAACAGCTTTCTCTATCATCCGACGCTCACAGCTAATGAGGGGGAGACGCGTTTTCCTTTTCTGGCTATGAACGGGCTTCGGGCAGAAGCACTAACGGGAGACAGGGAAGTATGGCGGGAAAAGGTGGTAAAGGAGATGTTTGCGTTACACCTTGCACCGCTGTTAAAGACGCTTGCTGCGATTGCTCCTCTTTCGATGAGTATCCTTTGGGAGAATATCATGATACGCATTGTCCCATTATATACTCCTGAAGTAGACAATGCTGAGCAAGAAAGTCAGCACATCCAGGCAGATTTTTCATATCTGACGCAAGGAGCGCCCGGGCATTTGTTCGGTGTAAAAAGAAATCCGTTCACTCGGTTCACAAAAAATAAGGACAGCATTCCAGCCGTGAAAAGCAAGCGTACCACCTGTTGTTTTTATTACCAGATGTCAGGGGAATATTGCAGAAAATGTCCGAAAATTGACAATGAGAATAAATCTCAATTAAAATGACAACAGCAACAATTTTACTTTTGCTAACAGGCCTGGTTGTAGTTAATTGGTTAAGCCTAGTCATGTGAGTCACTCTAGCAAAGGATGCTATTGTCAGGAGATGAGAGAAATGCCGCTACAAGAACAGACAAGTCTATGGAGTGATACAACGATCAAGATGCTTGACGAGTATAGCGGTACTTTGCAGACAGGCAGTGTTCTTCGCGAAACGGAATTAACTTCGAATGTGTTGTTGCTGGCATACGGAGGGGAAGGGGAGCTTGCAATGAATGGTGAGGTTTGCCACATTGGAGCTTCTTTTGCTGGTCATGTTGTTAAGGGGACATCCTTAACGCTGACGGCCAGATCAGACGACATTTATTATATCGTGATCATGTACAAGGCTTCTTCCATGGAGGGAGCCTCTCTTGTTTTGCCTTCATATCGCAAACACCCGTTGCGCACTTCATTTGTGCAAAATTCGGTAACCCAAGCAGTATGGATTGAGAATGCAGAAAAAATCGTTGCCAAATGGCGTCGTGGCGAAGGGATGGAACGTTTTCATGCCAATGCGTTGCTTCAGGGTATGATCTACGAACTAATCATGGATTACGAACGTGGTCATGGAGGAGAAGCGTCTGACATGGTGGATGTTGTCGCTTCATATATAGCGTCGCATTATCGCCGGAATCTGGAGCTTAAAGAGCTGGCAACCCTTGCTGGATGCAGCTTAAGACAGCTGCAGCGACGATTTAAACAAGAAAAGCAGCTCGGACTGACTGAGTATGTCATTCAGTTGCGCATGGAGAGTGCATCGCGGATGCTGCGTTACACGGATACTCCCGTCGGTGAAATTGCTGACAGAATGGGCTATCGCGACATGTATTATTTCAGTAGGGCGTTTAAGAAATATTATGGCGTCCCTCCGCTGCGTTATAGGCTTGATGCCGCTTCGAAAACAGATATAGACTATGCTCATTCCTTGCAGCGGAACCGCACAGCTTCTTCATATGAGTCGGCCCAAGGCTCGGTGATATGCCATATGCGAGGGGAATACCATGTTATCGGACCTCCGAAGCGTATCGCTGTACTCGATGTGCAATATGCCGATCATTTGCTTGCGCTGGGGCTCTCTCCAGCAGGTAGTGTAGGACTAGGCAATGCAGTGTTACATTTCCCTCAAACGATCAGGGCAGGACTTCAGAATACTGAATTACTCGGAACATATGAGTACCCCGACCTGCTTGCAGTGGAACGACTGTCTCCGGATCTAATTATTTGCACCGAGGTACATGAGCCGCACTATGAACAGTTAAGCCGGATCGCTCCAGTTCTCATGTTTAAGCGCAATGAAAACTGGCAGATTATTCTGACTCTGTTCGGTGAACTGACAGGCAAACGAGAAGAGGCAAAGCGTATTATAGCGGATTATCACCGACGAACCACATTGCTGTCCGAAGAACTTGCTCCCGTTCTGGCAGGCAAGAGCGTGGCACTGATCCGTCCGCTGGATTCTCTGGTTCGCGTGCATTCTGCCTCTCATCGTACAGGGGCTGTGCTGTACCATGATCTAGGTCTGCCTGTTCCGTTATTTGTGGCAGATACCTCCGACACGGCCTATCACATCACAGTTGACAGACTACCGGCTGTACATGCCAGCCATTACTTCTTGCTTAGCCATGAACTCATGCAGGAGGGAATATCTGTGACAGAACAACGTGTCTGGGGAATGCTTGATACCGTTGAGCGCCAGCACATACACTCGGTCGATGCCGCGACATGGATCGGCTGTTATGGACCCACAGGCATCAATGGCATTGTGGATCAGATCGCTCAGGCTTTGTTGGCTTGATGGGGGAAGAAGTTGCTACTTGTGCTCATAGAGATTTTAACAGGAACTAAAGACAGTTCATCTTTGCCTTTTGTCATAGAGGGAAAGTTGAACTGTTTTTTTATGGCCAATCCATCAGATAACATCATATCCACGCATCAGAGGCTCCGGCAAAGAGGATTGCCAGGGAGTGGGGGCAGGCGGACACATACGCACGGCGGCCGCTCATTTCGTTCGCATAAATCAGAGGAACATCGTGAACACAGAAACGTTATATGCTAGAAATGATGGATAACAAATAGAATAAAAGAAAAATACAAGAAAATAAATGAGAACACTTGTTTGCTAATGTGAATACAGGTAAAATATAGATACAATTGACTCTTGGGTGGGCATGGTTTTCCTTCGAAAAGTGAGACCATGGAAGTAAAAGATGCGATGACTCTAATGTTACTATTTTGGACATCTATTCTTGCATTTTTAACATGCCTCAATAACAACAAGAGAAGGTAAAAAATCACCTAAAGGTTAAGAGCCGAAGGTGGGTTTTTATTATCTGAGACTTAGAAGGGAATAAATCCTCCAAGCCAATTGTACTGACCAGATGTTGACCGTACTTGGTCTTTCATTAAGGGTGTACTAACAGATGAAAAAAGAGGAATCAAAGAAAAAATTAGATAAGTGAAGTGAAAAGCAAGTTAGTAAGCAAACTCATATGCGAAATACTATGCAACAATTTTAAAAATCTATTAAAACAAAAACAAGAAAATGAGGGATATGCCCAATGACATTACAGGACCTATTTAATGAAAAACCAACTCAATTGTGGAACAAAAGAATGGTTGAATACGGAGATGACCTTTTTACGGAAGAGAGATTATTAATGTCTGATAAAGTCCTGAATAACTATCTAAACCAATTAATATTATTACAAGAAACTAAACATCCTGAAAGTATTATGAAGGCTGTAGAAGAAATTGTAATTACGATTAATGAATTGAATGAAAAGAACGACTATTTTATTGAAACGATGGAACGTGAAGAACTGGCTGAATTTATAGATAAGGCAGCAAGACTAGCTGGATTAGAAATTGAGGAAGATCAAGATATTACAGAAGAATGGAGAGAATGGTGATGTTGAATTAAACAGGATTTCTAAGTAGATTCAATGAAGTCATGGTACTTTGCATAACATTACATTCAAGCATCGGGCCGAGACAAGCCCGACCCTTGATCCAGAAGAGGCATTTCGGAAAAGCAAATTCACCGGACAAACTCAACCAGCTAAGTGGCAGAGCCACCCGGCATTACGTGCCTTAAGCTGTTTGAACTTCGGGAATACCCAACGTTATGTGAAATCAACAAAATTATTTAAGAAATAAACATGGGTGTGACCGCTTGGCGCTTTTTCTTATTCCACGTACAAGTTGCAGTAAAATGAACATGAAGTAGACGGAGATGAGTGTTTACTTCATGTTCACTTAAATTTTTGAAAATTAAATTACAGATGGATCAATGGATCTTTGGAGGTTCAGAATTCATCGTATCGTTAAGCTGGGTCACAAAAACATTTTCGTTCGGGCCAGGGTTATTTCGAAACATTTTCGCTTCATCCACCAAAATTTCGTCTGTATCCGTGCCGAGTATCTTTATTGTTGCATCAATGAATGAAGCAAGCGGCATCGCCCGTGGTTCATCGTTGTTGCTTTGAACCCATGGGGGTACAATTTCTATTACTTTTACCGATGTGTCTTTAAGCATGTACCTTTGGGACAGCGTATAGGTATGAAGTGCTGCCTTCGTCGCGGAATATACAGCAGTTGTCGCTAATGGTACAAATCCAAGTATTGAAGTCGTGTTGATGACAACCGCTTCTTCTTTGGACTTCAAATGCTCAATGAATGCAGAAGTCAACCGAATGGGACCTAGCAAGTTTGTAGTGACAGTCGAAATCAAAACATCCTCATCGATCACGCCCGCCGCGTCATCGGACTGTATGATGCCGGCGTTGTTAATCAAGACATTAACATCCGGGTATTCTTCGATTAACTGCTTGGCGGCCGCCTTTATGCTGGCAGGATCTTGTACATTCAATTCCACTGCGGATATGCCGGGATTCGCTTTGATCGTCTCCTCCAGACGCTCTTTACGTCGACCGGAGATAATAACTTTGTTTCCAAGATTGTGGAGAGCTATTGCTAACGCACGTCCAATCCCTGAACCACCGCCTGTAATAAAAATCGTGTTTCCTGTAAGTTTCAATTTTTAAAACCCTCCTAATTCTTGTGAATAAATTCATCTCAAAGATTGTTAAAACAATAGCTTTCATGATTATGGCTTCTCTAAAATTGAACATATGTTGAATCATCAACATAAATTTTATAAAGTGAATGTATCAGAGCGATACATGGGGTTCAATGGTCAAAACAAGCGTGGGTGTTGATTTTTCAACAGAGGACTTCGAAATGTTCATTTTTTCGGATGGTAAAAAGGGGAGAAGGATATGGACAGGCGTATTCAAAAATCGAGGCAAGCCATTATTGATGCTTTTATGAGGCTGATGTCAGAAAAGGAATTCGAGAGAATTACGATCAATCAAATTGCGGAGGAAGCGAATGTCAATCGTGGAACGGTTTACTTGCATTTCACTGACAAGTACGATCTGCGCGATCAATGTATGGAAGCTCAAATTAACGAGTTACTACGCAATTGTATGTTTGAAGATAATTTCTTTCATGTCCCTTCCAAAACCGCACTACTGCGCACGTTTGAATATTTGGAGCAGCATGCTTCATTCTATTCAAGAATGCTGACGAACAAGGGAAGTACGGTTTTTCGGAACCAAATGGAGACATTGTTTCGGCAAAGTCTGAGCGCGCATCTGGATTCGATCAACCTTGATCAGGAAATGAACAGGGACATTACGGTGCAATTTTTAATTTCAGCAGCAGTGGGGGTATTGGAATGGTGGATTACCCGTTTAATGCCATATCCGGCAGCGGTCATGGTTGAACAATTTTGGAATTTGCTGAACTGTGGTGTCGAGGGACACGAACGAACATCGTCCAGATGAGCCTCTAATGTAGAGGCTTGTTTGAGACTGACACCCATAATGAAGATAATAAAAAGGGAGGTTTCCATTTTATACTAATATTAGAGCAATAGTGTCAAATATAATGTAACCATCTAATCGAATATTGAGCTACAGCAGATTTACTAACATCTTGATTAGGAAAAATAACCCTATAATATTGAGTAGCTGCAGAATAAACATAGTCTATATCTATATACTTAGGACTTCCGATGCTTAAGAAACCACCAAGTCTTATATACCTAGCAAATATTGTGGGTTGATCATGAGAAATAGCAATTCTCACCGCTGTACCAATTCTATACATCTCTCCAACGCCTATTGTCACAGGTGTATTTGTAGAAAACATAACAAAAGATTCTTTTTCCGTCTGGTTTTGATTTATTGTTTTCACATAAAGATCACCGGATATTTCTAATGACCCTCCATCCAAGTTGTGCCCATAAGAAATGCCGATTAATGTTACTTCAAGCATCACAGCCATTTCTACATCTCCTTATCTTATTTCCTGCCACAAAATCGACCATGGACTAAATTTTTTTGCTACCGAAAGGCTACTGTTTAAAAGAAAGAAATTCTATATATAATCATATATGCTATAATTACACTCTTTTGATTGTTCTAATCGATACGATTATATTCTTGAGATAATTCCAATATGTAAAAGTTTTAAAATAAAAAATAAAAAAGCTCGACTTAAAAGTTAGTGTTTGACGAAGTTATTCCATTTTCATCCTTATCCTTTACGTTAAGCACTGATTTCAGTTTGGAGTCAAAAAATTGAAGATTGATTTTGAATGCATAATGAAGAAGTTCGGTAACTTCTGATAACATAATATTCAAGCATAAGAATCCTCACAGAGCCTTGACCTGCTGGGATGGAGTTCGAGCAGGCATTCCAGTAGACAACCCCGGAAAAAAATGAAAATACAATGGAGGTATGTTGGGTGCTGACATTAGAAAAAGCTAGAAAAAATGATGCACAAAAACTTGCTGAAATACAAAAGACCAGTTTTGAGGATGAGTCAAAGCATTTTAATATTAACGGAACCGTTGGGCCCATAGGATATGATTCCGTAAGTTGGCAAGAGGAGATGATGCAAAATTGCGAATATTTCAAAATACTCTTTAATGGAGAAATAATCGGGGGAGCTATGATATTTGTAGAGTGTAATCAAGTGCATAATCTAGGAAGAATCTTTATTGATCCCAATTTTAAAAATCAGGGAATCGGCACGAAGGTAATGGAGAAAATTGAAAGTGCATTTCCAGACAGCACTGAATGGTGGCTGGATACTCCTAGCTGGAGTGTGAAGAATCATCACTTCTATTCAAAGTGTGGGTTTACTAAGGTTAGAGAAGAAGGTGACTTATACATTTTTAAAAAGACTTTATAAACTTATGTAATGTTCAAACGTTATAATACATCAGTGCTAAGTGTTACCAAAAAGATATTCAATGAAAAGAGGGAAAGGGAGGACTTACAATGCAGATTGATTTTGCAATTGAATCAGATTATGAGTATATCTCGTTAAGAGACAAGCACATACATAAGACACTGATAAGACCCAAAATAAAAGAAAATGAAATCCTAATAATCAGAAAATACAATCAAGAAATAGGTTGGATGAGATACGGATTTTTTTGGGACAACACACCATTTATGAATATGATATGGATAGATGAGGAGTATAGAGGAGCAGGTATTGGTAAAAAAGTTGTCCACTATTGGGAGGAATTAATGAAACAAAAAGGATTTGAAATGGTCATGACCTCAACACAGTCCAATGAAGGAGCTCAACATTTTTATAGGAAGCTTGGATATAGAGATGCTGGATGTTTAATGCTTGAGAACGAGCCTCTGGAAATAATACTGACAAAGGATTTGAACCAAATTAACGTTGAGGAAATCAATGAAGGAAGTGACCTTTAAAATATAATAGTTGGAGCTGCGTCTCCAAGGGAGCCTAGGTCTGCGAGTTGGATTTCGAAGAGAGATTTCAGCAGACGCCCCCTTTGGGTTCAGGAATACAGAAACGTTAGATGAAACCATGCAAAACCAAAACTATGAAATCAAGGTGAATATGATGAGCACCCTAAATCATGTTAAAAAGCTATTAATTCCGCCCCATAATAACTTTTCGGCTACAGATCTTGTGGAACACATGGGTAGTGTTATCTACGGAGAAGAGGCTAGCTCAATACGAGACATAATTTATGAGGTACCAGAATCTTTGCGGACTATTATTTTGATAATAGATTTTGATACAGAATTATCAATGAATGGAGTTTTTGGATTTCTGGAAAATGCCACTGGAAAGTACTTGAATGAAACAATTTCTGCTTTAAAGCTAATTAGAGCGGAAGAAGATTCGTCTATTATGGAGGAAATAAGGGGTCTTATTGAAGGTATTAATCTTAATGGAAAAATAAAATTGGAACAATATCAAGTTACACCATTTGAAGAGAGACATGACATTAATAAAAGACTGCTTGAAAAAATTAAAGAATTGGCCGATGGACTGTACATATATTCAATAGATAGAGATATTTTTGAGTACTTAATTGGTTATCTCTCTGACAACTGGATTGTATTGTTGCAAGAGCTTAAGGATGTTCGTAAGTAATTCGCATAAGTGCGTGATATCATCTAACCTGGCATGTGCTGGGCGCCGTGAATACACCCGTCCGGTAAAAAAATATAGGAAGATGAGGATTTCATTTAAATTAATACGGTATGGAAGTGAATTGATGGAGGGACCAATCATAACTTGTATGAGTATAGGCGTTTATGCTCATGCACTTACAAGGGGCAATAAATACATCATAAAAAAGGAAGATAGGGACAAGTATAAAATTATTGGAAACCATGGAAAAGCAGTTTGGATATCAAAAGCTCATTTTATTGAAGGAAATATAGAAGTGCCTTATTTAGAAAAATGGAAGTTTGATGATGATCCAAAGGAGTTTGATTTGGTAGAGGTAACCCTTACTTTTTCGAATGGAAGTGAACGATGGAGTTTGGTGACAACCCCTCAAAAGTTAGTAAATCACTTTAAAAAAGAAATGAAAATACCAGGGTTTAATATTAAACATCTAATTATAGCGAACACAATGGACCACGATGATATTGAAAAAATATTAAAATATTTAGAGGCCAATAATGAACTAACAGAAGCAAGCAAAGCGTTGGAATGTTAATTGGAGAAAGCAAACGCAACGTCCTGTTGCTCGAAGAAAGGGGAAAATTATGATAGGTAAATTACTTGGTATTGGTAATACTGCAAGTGTCTATGAATGGGGAAAAACCGAAGTAATAAAGATTTTTCATAATCAGAGCCACTCAATGCACGAGGCAAAAAAGGAAGCAAAAAATGCCGAGATTATAAATAACTTAAATCTTAGAACACCTAATTATTCTGGCCTGTTGGAGTATGAGGGCACGTCGTGTCTTATTTATGAGAAAATTGATGGGCCAACAATGCTAAAACAAATTGAACCAACGAAACTAAGTATTTCTCATTATGCTAAGCTAATGGCGCAACTTCATTTTGAATTGCATCACATTGAGATCAAAATGAACTCAAATCTAAAAACTGAATTAGCCAACAAAATTAATACTGCTGAAGTGATTAAAGAATATGAGAAGCAAATAGTTATAAATGTGCTTAATACATTGCCTGAAGGTAATGCACTTTGTCATTATGATTTTCACCCTGGCAACATCATTCTTTCATCCAAGGGACCTATAATTATTGATTGGATGAATGTTTTGGTTGGAAATCAAGCAGCAGATGTTACTAGAACTTCGATGATGATTCAATCACATGCACTACCGTCTAATGCTCCCAGTTGGCTAATTAAGAGAGAATATCGTGAATTTTTTAATAGAGAGTATCTAAGAGAGTATTTAATGCTATCTGAAATGAATCCAAAATTCCTTGAGGAATGGATGGCACCAACTTTAGCGGCTCGAGTATGTGAAGTAAACGGTGAAGATCGGAATGAAGTTATAGATAAATTACAAACTATTATTAAAAATTAATGTGGGCCTACGGGTCTTATTTTGACAAGATGTTTCCCATTCGAATGCTAATTCTAAACAGTAGCAACATCAAATAACATATTATTCAAGCTGAGCTCTTTTGGAGCTTCGTTTTCAATAGGGATTTTGAAGAGGCATTTTGACAGACAACCCTTAAACAAATAGCAGTACACTACATTTTATGAGGTGACAAGAATTGAATACAACGGATAAAGAGTATGTTACATTAGAGCATTTTTTCGCAATGTTTATAGCAACATTATAAAGGGACGCAAACCATAAAAGAAGGTGTTCAAGCTGTTTGGTTTATTTAAGAAAAAGAAGACAATATTTGAAGATCAACTAAACCAACTTTCTGAATTGGGTATCTTCATGAGGGCAGGTTTAAAAAAAGAATTACTTTTAGAAGAAACTTCAAGAAGTGAATATGAAGAAGATCCCTACAACTTGCTACTACATACTTTAGGTGGAGAAGTTGAAGTCAATGGTGAATTTATAAATGTATCTGATGAAATGTGGTATTTGGATGCTGAATGTATTGAGGACCTTGGAGACTATGCAAGAGTAATAATACGATTAGGGAATATGACAAAACTTAAATTAAATAAGATAACGGATTACGTAGATATTCAGAATAGTACTGCAGGGGTCTCTTTTGAGTATAAGAATGAATTTATAAGATGGGAAATGAAAGTAGATGATGATTGGTTGGATATGGAGATATTCAAGAAATTTAATGAGTTAATACAGACTGAACAATCCATGAAATTGTATATTTCAATTTTAGATCAAGGTTGCCTAGTGGGCTATTTTAATAAAGAACAAGTGATCGAATTAAATAAATTAACAAAATATAAATTTGAAGAGTATTAGTGAAATATGACTAAAAAGGAGCTAAACAATGAGTGAATTGACTTCAGGAAGCTTATCACTATTGAAATATAAAGAGGCAATTCTTGAGCATGATCCTGTATACACGGACGATTTAAATGACAAATGGTTTGTTTTTATAACCAAAGATACAGAAGAAAGTGAAGAAATTCCGGAAAGCCTATTTCAAATTTCAGAAAAAATCCCAGTGTTATATTTTTATAATTTTGAAGATCACTGTTGGGGATACCGTGTAGTTTACAATTCACAAGAGATAGCAAGTCTTCATATATCATATGTTTTATTAGATACTTCAATTATTAAGCTTGCAGAAGAAAGATATCCAGAGGAAGATCACATTGAATTTTTATATGTCGACCCTAGAGGGGACACAATCAGAATTGAATTAATTGAAGAAGTTCTGAGATCTAATGAATACAATGAGAAAATAGCAAAACAGTTTACAAATTGCAATTTAGAAACATTTAGATTTTTTGAACTGGATAACGAACAAATAAAACAATTAGAGGATATTTTAAATAATAGTTACTATACACAATTAGAATCTGAGCATGAATTAGTAGAAGAGTTTAAAGAATTATTAAACATTGAGGAAATGAGTTGGATACGAGCAGATAGAATGAACGAAGATTAGAAGCAAATAGATAGTGAGGACTCGTGAAATATAAGCACGTTAGGTGAAACGCGGAGTGTTAGGAGGTTTGCATGAATTACGATGAAGTAGCGAATGAAGTATTCTTTAAAGATGGAAGTCTAAGGGACATTTATATATTGGATACAGACATCCAAATATGGGCTATAATTTTTGAGTATTTGGAAAGTAACGAAATTAATTATCGAGTGACTATAGATGGGCTAATAACAAGAATTAGGGATATTGCTGAATTGTTAAGAATTAAAAAAGAAGCAAGTATTGGGATAACTATTGAATATAGTGAAATTGATATTTGTGGGCATTTTTATGAAGGAAGCGTTATTGAATTTGATATTTCACCAATACAGATAGACTCAGAGAAAAAAATAGGTATACTCATGAACTTCCTAAAAGGCCTAAGTCGAAAACTAAACAAAACGATAATTATTACCCCAGAAATGACTATGGAAGAGGTGCTAGTTCGAGTAGAGCCCTAAAGGGAAACTAAATTAAGTAATTCACACTGTGGTCGCTTTGGCTTCCTTGATCTACGAAGGCATCGGACGTTATGACCACAGAAACATTATTTGAAATACGGCAAAATAAGAAGAAGGTTTGGGACAAGGACCTAATGACGTTTTAGAAATAATCAACAATTTGTTGTCTAGTAGATTAAACGAAACGGAAGCTCAAAAACAATAAAAAGTAGAAGCAACCTTTTCTAAAAAGTTCAGTGATGAATCTTGGTTAGTGTATGCTCCTAATATGAAGATTTCTTTTGGTACAGAGACTGACTTTTAAAGTAGGGTGTATGAAAAAGACATTATGGGAGGCTATATGGGAACGGATATTTGCTTTTTTGTAGAGAAAAGACACTTCAGAGATGAATATGAAAAATTTGATGGTACATGGAGAAAAATTAAAAAGAGTAAGGCAGAATTAAATGATACTGCTACTTGGGTAAGTGCTGATAAGTGGAATGTTAACCCTGATTACTATCTGTATCCTGAAGACAAGACTGCTAAATTGAAACCAAGTGATCCTTATGAATTTTATAGTGGGGATAGAAACTATGATTTATTTAGTATTCTATCGAATACTAGGAATGATTATAATCTAAAGTTCATATCTTTGCCAAGAGGTCTTCCTGTGGATATTTCCCCTGAATTGAATGAAGTTGCATTCGAGAATAAAGATGATTTTTATGACCACAGTTGGCTATTATTGAAGGATTTGATTAATTTTAAATGGGATGAAAATTATTATTGTGATCAATTTATGGAATATAGAAATATTATGGATACATGTTCGGGCTTCATCAATGAAACAATTCCAAAATTATTGAAATTAGGGGATGTTGAAGATGTAAGGGTGATTTTCTGGTTTGGTTAGTATAGAACATTCATTTTATTTAGCTGGTTAATGATGGGGATTAGAAGATGGGGCTTCTTATAATGTGAATTCAACTGCGTCACCTGACAGAGTCAAGGGCTGCTAGAAGGTATCTCGAAAAAGGAATTTAAGTGGAAATAATTGTAATTTGAAAAAAGGAGTCTGAAACTATGAATGAGAAGTCGCAGTTACTAGAGGAGTTCAAGGAATGGATATGTTTTGTTTCTGAGATTCGTGAAATGGATTGGCAAATAAAGATTGCTGAAGATAAATGGTCAGTTCACGATATCGTAAGTCATGTATTGCTGTGGGATAAATACTTTTATGAAGCAGCCATACATCCGATATTAAACAATACGCCTTTGACATTAACACATATTGATTTTAATCAATTTAATCAGGATGCTGTTGAATATGGGAAAACAAAAACGAAGGAAGAATTAACTGAAATGACTATTCAGTACCGTAACATGATATTGCAGAGTATAGAGAGTTTGGAAGATGATAAGTTTACTAAAGAATATGCTGACGGGAAGTTTACTGTAATATCTTATTTAAAAGATTTTATCTGGCATGATCAACATCATATGAGACAGATTGATGAGCTTAAAAGAAGAGCTAAGTGAGTATGTAGGCGGGTGAATAATATGAGAGATTATTGGAACAAAAGGTTTGTTGAAGAAGGAATGATTTGGGGTTGTGAACCAAGTCAAACTGTAACGCAAGCTATAGAAGTAATTCAACAGACACACCCTACCGCTTAACTGCTGCAAGTGGCAGCCGGACTGTTAGTCCTAAAACGCTGGGACATCGTGAATACAGCATCGTTATATGTAATTGGAACCGAAGGGAATAAAAAAAATGAGAATGCAAGACAAACTAATAGTAAGTATTATAGGCTTGGGATTATTTAGTCTGACACTAGTGGTGCACATTTGTTTTAAATCAATAAGAACAATGGATGATGTAGGGATGGGTATATTATTGTCTTTGGTAAATGCCATATTTCTATTCTTTCCATTGCTATGGGGAGTATTGGGTGCGGTAGAATTCTCAAGAATAATGAGTTGGAGTGAGGAAATAAAGACAAGAGAAGTGAACGAAGAAGTTTGGGTTATGTAATTTATAGGTGGGATGAGGTGAACATATAATAAATATAGCAATGTGACGGCTATTCTTCGATTGACTGGATTCGTATAATAAAAATATACGCTGCGGCTTTGCCCTTGATATCGTGATTTCTTCTGTATTCGTATCGAAAATCGATTTTCTGTAAATATATATACATAAACATGATGAGCAAAAACATAAGGGGGGAGCTAACATGACAAATAGAGAGGAAATGAATCCTAAGGTTGATGTGTATTTAGGAAAAGTGAACAAATGGAAGGCGGAAATGGAAAAGTTGAGAGCAATTATGCTCGATTGCCAGCTTACTGAAGAACTGAAGTGGGGGAAACCATGTTACACGTTTCAGAATAGTAACATAGCTATAATACAAGGCTTTAAAGAACACTGTGCACTTATGTTTTTCAAAGGTGCTTTGTTAAAAGACCCCAATGGTATTCTAATCAAACCTGGGGAGGATACGCAGGCGGGGCGCCAGATTCGGTTCACAAATGTTGAAGAAATTGTTGAGATGGATGCCATCTTGAAAGCCTATATTATTGAAGCCATTGAAGTGGAAAAAACCGGTTTGAAGGTGGATTTTAAAAAGAATACAGAACTCATTTTTCCAGAAGAATTTCAAGCTAAATTAGATGAAAATCCTGCTTTGAAAACTGCTTTTGCTGCATTAACGCCGGGACGACAAAGAGCATACATTATGCATTTTTCTGCACCCAAACAATCTAAAACTCGGGAGTCGAGGGTTGAAAAATGTATGCAAGACATTCTCGCAGGAAAGGGATTAAATGATCGATAAACTCGATGAGAAATAAAATTGAAGGGAGATATTCATTTGGATATTTTTCCGTTGGAGATATCTGTACTATCTGTCGATGCACTTTGTGAGTACATTTCAAGGGAATATTTTTCTTATGCCTTACTTAAATGTCGGTTATTTTATAGAGGCATACATGACATATATAGAGTTAATGCAGACGAAAAAGAGTATTTCTTTAAGGTATACCGTCAAGGGATCAGAAGCATGGAAGAAATACAAGCAGAGGTAGATTTGCTCAATCACCTAAAATTATCAGACATTGAAATCACTACACCAGTTACAAGACATGATGGAAAATTTATTTCACAGTTCAACACTGCAAATGGGATAAGGTATGGAGTGCTATATACGTCTGTTGGAAAACATGAGTTTAATCAAATTGAGGAAACGGCTGAATTAAATGAGAGATTAGGTAGTTATATCGCTACAATTCATAATGCTTGGGACAAATGTGAGCTTGGAAAAAAACGATGGAATCTAGATGCTGCATCATTTATAGATAAATCTATGGATGCTGTCAGACAGTTCTCAACCATTCATGATTTTGACCTGCATTTTTTAGAGGACGTTGCAAAGAATGTGAGCGATAAACTAGAGTATTTAACTGTTGAAAGACCGCAATATGGTATATGTCACGGCGACATATATAGTGGGAATATCCGAGTTGACGCTAACAGCAATCCTATCCTTTTTGATTTTGATTTCTGTGGAAATGGATGGAGAGCATATGACATATCTATGTATGCTTTCCCATTTGGCATGGGATGTGACGAAACGAAATTAAAAAAGAGAGAAGAACGAAAATATCAATTCTTAAATGGATATAACAAGGTTAGAGCTATGAGCCAAAGTGAAGTAGATTCTATTGCCCTCTTTATTCCCTTCAGAAGAATATTTAATATTGGCACTCTATACATTTCTTATCTTCCAAATACTTGGGGAGATTCTGCTGTCATCAGAAATGTAGATGAAGATATTAAACTGCTTCAAAAGTGGTTAGAATTAAACCCTATATTTTAATAGTATGATAAGTTAATGATAACTATATTCCGAAATCAACCCAGAGATCCTTTACATAAATAAAGCAACCCCACTGCCATGAGTCTAACCGCTTAAGGCAGTGGGGTTTGTCTTTAAAACCTTTATATCCGTTAAAAACGGATTATTCCTCCCCGGTCGCCACCGGATTTTCCTCATAGCTGATCCAATCGCTCCAGCTTCCTGGATAGAGTCTCACATTACTAAATCCTGCCTCATTCAAGGCCAGAACATTCGGGCAGGCGGATACGCCTGATCCGCAATATACGATGATCTCAGCGTTCTGATCAAGGTCAGAGAAGTGCTGTTTCAACTGCTCTGCATTTTTAAATGCATCTTTTTCGTCCAAGACCTCTTTCCAGAAAAAATTCACCGCACCGGGGATATGCCCAGCTACTTGATCTATAGGTTCTTCCAGTCCCAGGTAGCGCGGCCGCTCTCTGGAGTCGATCAATATAGGTGAAAACCCGATATAGGAGCCAACAGGAACAGAAGCATCAGATATACGTTGTACTTCTTTCATACTTGTGAGCATTTGTGGCTGAACATTTGCGACAAAGGTCGAAGGAATGCGAATCGGCTGGTCTGCCGTAACGGGGAACTTCGCTTCCTTCCAAGCGCTGTAGCCTTCTTCCAGTACGTACACCTGCTCATGTCCGAGGTAGCGCAGCAGCCACCAGAAACGGGAGGCCATCATACCCCCTTGGTCATCATAAGCGACGATGCGTGAACCTGCATTGATCCCGGCACGGCTCAGACGTGCAGCAAGTGTATCTACATCAGGTAGTGGATGGCGACCACCATGCTCGCCTAGAGGAGCGGTAAGATCTTCTTCCAAATCGAAGTGAATCGCTCCTGGAATATGGTCTTTATTAAATTCGGTCTGTCCAGCCCCAGCTTGTCCGAGCAGGGAACGGCAGTCAGCAATGATTATGTCGGGTTCATACAATCGGGCCAGTAGCCAGCGTTTGGATACGATGAATTTCATAGAGGTTTCCACCTTCCTTTTTTTAACAGTAAATTTAATCCGTTGAGTATGATTTATGAAAATGGGGTAATAAGCTAAGAGCTAACCTTCAGGGGATGCTCATTGTCAGGCATTTCACTTTGGTGGACAACTTGCTTTTTAAAATCTGTTCCGTATCGGATGAAAACCCATACTCCAAACAGAATGAAAAAGCCCGCACCAAACTGCAAGGCAGACAGCCTTTCCCCGAGCAGCACCCATGCCAGCAGGGAAGAGATAACAGGCTCACCGAGTACTGCCATCGACACCGCGGTGGCGTTAATGTATTTGAGCAGCCAGTTAAACAGGTAATGTCCGAACAGCGTAGGCACTATGGCGAGCAGCAGGAACAGCCCCCATTCGCGTGGTGCATATCCAGTAAAAGGTATAGCATTGACCACATTATACAGCGCAAGCGATGTGGCTGCGATGATAAAAACCCAAAAATTATAGACAAAAGCGCTCAAATGCTCGCGTAGATGCTTGCCCATTAGCATGTGGATGGACACGGCGACCATACCCAAGAAGGACAGTGCATCTCCGAGCAGGGCCTGTCCTGAGACATGAAAATCTCCTGCGCCGATGGCCAGTGATCCGACAAAGGCCATACCCATTCCGAAAAGCATAGCGCGATTCGTGCCTGTCTGGAAAAACAAAAAAGAACCGAGCATGACAAGGATCGGTTCCAGTGTCATAATAACAGTAGAGCTTGCAACGGTAGTCAGTCGCAGCGAGCCCATCCACAGCAAGAAATGCAGCCCTAGCGCGATACCTGACCAGAGGATCAGCATCCATTGCTTGCGAGTGAGGCTGAATAGCTCGGTGCGGTATTTCCAGACCAATGGCAGCATAAGCAGATTGGTCAGGTACAGACGGTACATAGCGATGACGGACACCTCGGCTTCAGACCATCTGACGAAGATCGAGGAGAACGAAATAGCGATAATACCTATGATGTACAATAATTCAAAGGAAAACGACGGTTTGTGTGCTTGATTCATGTGGCAGCTCCATCCGTATGAAAGAAAATAAATATGTTAAAATTCCTTCTAACGGTATCTCGAAAATGAGGTTTAATATAGCTCATTATACCGTACCTGGCATCCCCATGGTATTAGGATTTTGCAAAATACTGAGAATATAATCAGCGGGAGCAAGGGGAAGGATTTTAAGTGAGATGCTGCATAGAACTTTTGCCGCACAAGCTCGTCTATTATAGTGGAGGTGGATTTTATGAAAAAACATAACACATTTTCAATCGTACTACTGACTGTCGTGGCGGTGCTAGCTCTATCAGCCTGTGGTACGAAACCGCAAACCAATAACAATACACCTTCAGGGGCAGACCAACCGCAAACGCAACAGCCGCAAGTCGCACCGAAGCCGGTTGCTGAACCGCAGGTTAAAAAAGGCACAGGCGTATACAACGGAGCTGCTGACCCACATACGGTAGAGATTGAGACCAACGGCGAAGCCCAATCCTTCCAATTAGGGGAGGGGATGGATACGGTAATAGCTGGACTTAAAGAAGGTGATCCAGTAGCGTTTGAATATAACGAACAGGCAGTAGAGGGCGACGCGACAGCGAAGCAACTGACTTTAACGAAAATACAAAAGACAGAGCCTGCAACAGATGGCAATCAAAACGGAAGTTCTGATCAGCAAGTAGGCGGGGAACGCGCGAAAACTCAAACTTTTGAGCTTACCCTTGAAGGGAAAAAGGAAAAGCAGACAGCAATCTTGGCAAAGGGAGAGGGCTATTCGCTGTATGTGTTTGATCCGATGTCCCTGTTCCCAGATCAAAACCGTGTCGCTTTGGCGGTAGATGATAACTACTACGCCGAAATTACGAAGTTGCCCTCCAACTTTAATTTAGCTGAGCTTCAAAAAGAAGGCGAGAAGGACCTGGCTTCCATTGGCAAGGTGCAAAAGCTGGGCAAAGCAGACGCGCCTAAAGCGCTGACCAGCAGCCGTCTGTTCTTGCAAGCGAACGGTTCGAAGATTACACAACAGTATATTGTTGTGGAAAATACTACAGGGGCTTTCAGCGTGAAAGTGAATATTCCACAAGGGGAGCCTGCTGAAGGTTTTGAATCCTTCATTTATACATCGCTGGAGAGCCTGCAAGCTAATAAATAATCCTGATATAAAGGCAGATGGACGCTAGCATACAATTATGAATTTAAGGCAGTCAAACGGCTGAAATTTGTTGTTTTAGGTATTAGGTTAGCGCTTCGAGGGTCTAATCTGTAATTGCGAGACCTGCACTTTTGTGCTATAAAGGATGAGAGAATAAGATCATTCCGGCTTGCGAAGTCGTATGAAGCGATGAAGGAGTTGTTAGATTTAATATGTCCATCGAAATGAATACACAAGAAGTCATCAACGTGATTAAAAACAGCAAGAAAAAGACGCCTGTTAAAGTATATGTAAAAGGGGCTTTGGCTTTCGCATCTTTTGGCGAGAACGTTCAAGCTTTTATTTCTGGAGACAGCGGTGTGGTATTTGGTGATTGGGCCGATATCAAGCCGGTACTGGATAGCGCAAACGCTAAAGAAGAAGATTATGTGGTGGAAAATGACCGCCGTAACTCCGCTGTTCCTATGCTGGATCTGAAAGGCATTAATGCACGCATTGAGCCAGGCGCCTATATCCGTGATATGGTAGGCATCGGTAACAACGCAGTCATTATGATGGGTGCAGTAATTAACATTGGCGTTACGATTGGTGAAGGCACCATGATTGATATGAATGCTGTACTTGGCGGTCGTGTTAAAGTAGGCAACATGTGCCACATCGGTGCAGGCGTTGTCCTTGCAGGTGTCATTGAGCCACCTTCCGCACAGCCCGTTATCGTAGAAGACGAAGTATTGATCGGTGCGAACTCGGTTGTACTGGAAGGCGTACGCATTGGTAAAGGTGCAGTTGTCGCAGCCGGAGCGGTTGTAACTGAAGATGTGCCTCCATACTCCGTAGTAGCGGGTACACCTGCACGTGTAATCAAACAGGTCGATGACAAGACCAAATCCAAAACTGAGATTTTGAAAGAACTGCGCGTTCTGTAAGAAGGCAAAGTTTTTTATGTACCAAAGGTGAACGATTCCTTGTCAGGAGCATGATGCACTGACAGCATAACTTAGGGACGAAGCACAACGGACAAGGCTCGGCGGCTGCGCCGGGCTTTTGTCCTTTTATTCTTTTGCCAGATAAGAGCTGATGAGCTATAAAGAGGAGGCGTAGCAGCAAAATGAGCACAGCCGATTATCGTTCTTTTGTTCAAATACGAAGGGATCTGCATCAAATTCCTGAACCAGGGTTTGAGGAATATAAAACACAACGATACTTGCTGAACTACTTGGAAACGCTCCCTCAGGAGCGGCTGGAGATTCGTACATGGCGTACGGGCGTGTTAGTATTCATTCATGGAACGGCTCCTGAGTGCCGCTATGGATATCGTTGTGATATGGATGGCTTACCGATTGAGGAAGAGACGGGTTACGATTTCCGTTCGACCCATCCTGGCTACATGCATGCTTGCGGGCACGACTTACATATGACGATTGGATTGGGAATTGTGACTCACTTTGCGAGTCATCCGATGAAGGATGATCTGGTCGTGTTGTTTCAACCTGCGGAGGAAGGACCTGGTGGAGCCTTGCCTATGCGGGACAGCACGGAGCTGGCCGACTGGATGCCGGATGAAATTGTCGCATTGCATGTTGCACCAGAATATCCTGTAGGCACAATTGCTACTCGCCCGGGTATCCTGTTTGCCAATACGTCAGAGCTTTTCATCGATCTCAAGGGTACGGGCGGACATGCTGCTTATCCACACAAGGCGAATGATATGGTAGTGGCTGCTTGCCAGCTGGTAGGGCAATTACAGACGGTGGTAGCCCGTAACGTGAACCCACTGGATGCAGCAGTCATTACCGTTGGCAAGGTTAGTGGAGGCACGAAGCAGAACATTATTGCGGAAACCGCTCGTTTGGAAGGTACAATCCGTACGCTGTCTGCCGATACGATGACGCTGGTTAAATCGCGGATTGAGGCGCTGGTGCGCGGTGTGGAAGCTGGGTTTGAATGTCAAGCGGAGATTCATTATGGCTCCAATTATTTGCAAGTGTACAATGAAGCCAAGGTGACTGAGGAATTCATGAACTGGGTCAGTAATCGGCAGGATGTGCAGCTCGTTGAATGCGGAGAAGCGATGACGGGAGAGGACTTCGGGTATTTCCTAGAGCGAATACCCGGTCTGATGTTCTGGCTTGGCGTGGATACGCCTTATGGCTTGCATCATGCCAAGCTGGAGCCTGCAGAGGAAGCCATTGAGGTAGCCATCCGCGTGCTGACAGACTATTTTACATGGAAGTCTCAAGGGTGAATGATACAGCCTGAATAATTATGTTTAATGAAGAGGATGTAATGGAATGAAGTCGAATTTTTGAAGGAGGGTGTTATGGGAGAGCAAACCATCATCCGATTTGAGCGGGTGACCAAACAATATGACAACGATCCCCCGGTGCTGGCGGATGTCAGCTTTGAGATTGAGCGTGGTAAATTTTATACACTGCTGGGTCCTTCCGGTTGTGGTAAAACGACAATTTTGCGTATGATTGCAGGTTTTGCAGAGCCGACAGAAGGCTCTATTTATTTGAATGATAAACTCATTAATCGTGTTCCGGCCAATGAGCGGCAGGTCAATACGGTTTTTCAGGATTATGCGCTATTTCCACATCTGAACGTGTTTGAAAATGTCGCATTTGGTCTGCGAATCAAAAAGATGAACAAAAAGGATATTCAGGAAAAGGTGACACAGGCGTTGTCCTTTGTCAATCTGGAAGGCTACGGTGAACGGGAAATTTCCGAGATGTCCGGGGGGCAGCGTCAGCGTGTAGCGATTGCACGGGCTATCGTCAATGAGCCTGATGTTCTCTTACTGGATGAACCTTTGTCGGCACTGGATTTAAAGCTGCGGACAGAAATGCAATATATTTTGCGTGAAATGCAGCAACGCCTAGGAATCACTTTTATATTCGTTACGCATGATCAGGAGGAAGCGCTGGCCATGTCAGACGAAATTTTTGTCATGAACAAGGGCAAGATTGAGCAGAGCGGCACGCCAAATGATATCTATGATGAGCCGATTAATCGATTTGTGGCTGACTTTATCGGCGAATCGAATATTGTTCCTGGACGTATGATCGCGGATTATCAAGTGGAATTTAACGGTCGACAATTTGAATGTGTTGACGGAGGATTGCGTCCGAACGAACCGATTGAAATTGTGATCCGGCCCGAGGATTTGGAGATTACGAGTGTTGCTGAAGGCAAGCTGCGGGTAAAGGTGGATACCCAATTGTTCCGTGGAGTTCACTATGAAATAAGCTGCTATGATGATTCAGGACAGGAATGGCTCGTGCATTCTACCAAAAAGGCGGAGCTGGGAAGTGAAATCGGTCTGAAATTTGACCCGGAAGCCATTCATGTCATGCGGTTTGGGGAGACAGAGGAAGAATTTGATCGGCGTCTGGAAGCCTATGAAGAGGTGGATCAGCATGTCCGGTAATACAAGAGCAGCATATCTGCTGCCTTACTATTTATGGATTGTGCTGTTCGTGGCGGCGCCAGTTGTCCTTGTATTTTACTATTCACTATTTGATGTGGATGGTCATCTCACATTCAGCAACTACGCTCAGTTTCTGACACCTGTTTATTTAAGCATGACGCTTAGCTCGTTTTGGTATGCATTTCTGATTACCGTATGCTCACTGCTCGTGGCGTATCCGGCGGCATATTTGCTCACTCGCACCAAGCATAAGCAGCTGTGGCTGTTGCTCATTATTTTGCCGACCTGGATTAACCTGCTGCTCAAAACGTATGCTTTTATCGGGATTTTCGGAACCTATGGTCCGGTGAATGCGGTGTTGGGAATGGTTGGACTGGGTGGTCAGCAAATATTGTTTACCAGCTCCAGCTTTGTGTTTGTATCTGTGTATATTTTTGTGCCTTTTATGATTTTGCCCATCTATAACGCGTTGGAAGGCTTGAATCCTTCACTGCTGGACGCAGCCCGTGATTTGGGAGCCTCCAAATGGACCGCGTTTCGCAGGGTTGTTTTCCCGTTAACACTTTCAGGTGTCCGGTCCGGTTGTATGGCTGTGTTTATTCCGGCGTTGTCGCTGTTTATGATTACCCGTCTGATTGCCGGTAACCGTGTAATTACGCTGGGGACGGCGATAGAACAGCATTTTCTCGTTACTCAGGACTGGGGAATGGGCTCTACAGTTGCTGTGTTCCTGATTTTGGCGATGGCGATCATTATGCTGCTCACCTCGCGAACGAAACGGAGGGTGCGGCATGGTAAATAAAAACCGATTCGGGAATATTTATTTGGTGATTGTTTTCCTCGTGCTGTATGCACCTATTTTGTATTTGATGTATTATTCCTTCAATAGTGGCGGCACCATGCATGAGTTTGAAGGCTTCACACTTCAATATTACAAAGAGGTGTTCGCAGACACCCGTTTGATCATTATTGTCATTAACACTTTGGTGATTGCTTTGCTGTCGTCTGCATTGGCTACGATAATTGGGATCATGGGTGCGCTGGCTATTCATCAGATGCAGAACCGTCGAGTCAAAAATACGCTGCTGTCGCTCAACAATGTACTAATCGTGAACCCGGACGTTATTATTGGCGCTTCCTTCCTCATTTTGTTCACGATGGTTGGGATTAAGCTGGGATTTTACTCTGTTTTGTTATCCCATATTGCGTTTAGTGTGCCGATTGCGGTCATTATGATTTTGCCGCGGCTTCAGGAAATGAGTCCATCTCTGGTCGATGCCGCGCGTGATTTGGGTGCCAGCCGGCTGGATGTGCTAACCAAGGTGATTTTGCCCTTTATCAAGCCAGGAATTTATGCAGGCTTTTTTATGGCGTTAACGTACTCGCTGGATGACTTTGCGGTGACCTTTTTTGTGACCGGCAGTGGCTATTCGACCTTATCGGTGGAAATATACTCACGTGCCCGTCAAGGGGTTTCCTTGTCCATCAATGCGCTGTCCACGCTCATATTCCTGTTTACTGTGCTGCTGGTGGTGGGCTACTACTTTATCATGCGCAAGGCGAATCGTAATGGTAAAAAAGAGCCTGCGGCGGAAATGGGGGTGCCTAGATGAAGTCGCTTGTGCGCGTGTTTCTGTCCATTTTCATTATCTCGTTTGGCCTGATGGGCGTGGCAGCCTGGCTGAACTCCAGTCAAGGCTACTCCGGTGGTAATACACTGACGGTGTACAACTGGGGAGACTATATTGATCCTGAGCTGCTGGAACGGTTTCAGAAGGAGACGGGCATTACTGTCATTTATCAGACATTTGATTCCAATGAGGCGATGCTGACGAAAATCGAGCAGGGGGGAACTTCGTTTGATGTAGCGGTTCCCTCGGAATACGCTTTGGCTAAAATGAAGCAGGAGCATCTGCTGCTCCCGTTGGATCATAGCAAGCTGCCGAATTTGAAGCATGTAGACGCTCATTATCTAAACCTTTCGTTTGATCCGAATAACCAATATTCGGTTCCGTATTTTTGGGGTACAGTTGGGATTGTATTTAACCCGGAGCTGACGAAAGGCATTGATTTTCATAGCTGGGATGGCCTATGGGACCCGAAGCTGCGTAATAACCTGTTGCTGGTGGATGGAGCTAGGGAGATTATGGGCATGTCGCTGAACAGTCTTCACTATTCCTTGAATGATACGAACCAGGCGCATTTGCAGCAAGCTTTGACGAAGCTGGAGAAGCTAGCACCCAATGTCAAGGCAGTGGTTGGCGACGAGATTAAAATGCTGCTGGCTAACGAGGAAGCTGCTGCCGGGGTTGTATGGTCTGGTGATGCGTCCGAAATCATGGACCAGAATGATAAGCTGGATTACATCGTGCCAGATGAAGGGTCCAACCTGTGGTTTGATAATATAGTTATTCCAAAAACGGCTACCCATGTGGACGCGGCTCATAAATTTATCAATTTTATGATGCAGCCCGATGTAGCCGCTCAAAATGCTGAATTTGTAGGTTACTCCACGCCAAACAAGGATGCAAAGAAATTGCTGCCTAAAGATATTTCTGGCGATGAGCGGTTCTATCCTCCATCTGAAATTACAGATAAGCTGGAAGTATACAACAATCTGGGTAAGCGAATGCTCGCTCACTATAATGAATTGTTCCTGCAATTCAAAATGCATTTAAAATAGGAGAGTGGCGTGCTGACTACGGGGTGGTGCTTTAGAGGCCGCTGCGGAGGCGGATGGTGCTTACCATCGCTGTTAAATTCCGATTTTTATAATTGAGTATTAAAAGGTGAAAATCAGAATTTAAAGGCGACCGCTTACGCTTGTCCAGCACCATTCCGCCCCCTCCGCTGCGACGTGCTTAAAGCAACGTACCTGTTAATCCCACGCCGACGGTGAGGGAGTAGTGAGAGCAAATAGGCCCTTGAACCACCCGTGTAGGGGATTCAAGGGCCTATTTTGTTTACTCACTGCGCGAAGCGGTAAGTATAGTTTTTTTCCCCGGCTATTGTCCGAAGAAAATAAAGTGTCAGACTGGTGAGAGAAAATGAACATTCTTAATGCGGTGCCACTGAGGGTAAATGAATAACTGTGTTGATATTAAAGCTGGATAGATTACTATACGAAATATAAAGGTCAAATAGCCGGGTTCATTGAAAGGCAGCGACACTCCCACTCAAACGAGTAAGGGTGTACTACTGCCGTTTCTTTTTCAGATTCGTTTTTAGTTTCCTGGGATTATAGTTGCAAACTTATATAATCAATCTAAGTGAAGCACGGCTTTGCCCGAGAATTTCCGTTCCATAAGATTACGGGCAACGGTATCAATTTCGGTCCAAGGCGCCTCCACTTGGATTCGTGGGATTAACCGCTCATCTGTGACCAGCCGGGCCAGCAAACTCAGATCGTCCGCGGCTGATTGACGAGTGAGTTCCTCACCTAAAAAGAAGCTGTACAAGGTTCTTCCTCCGCTGGTCACCATATTCTTCATATCGATCATTGCGGTATTTGAAGAGGTAAATCCTACCGCAACGCAAATCCCTTGGGGTGCTAGCTGCGGCAGCAACGCCGCCAGTGCATTGCCGCCTACTGAATCGATGATCAGATCGTACGGCCCAAATTTGCTGGCTGATGAAATTGCGGAATATCCAATGATCACTTCGTCTGATCCCACCTCCCGGACAAGCTCAGCCTTCTCTTCCGTGCTTGCCGTACCTACAACGTATGCGCCGGATTGGACTGCAAGCTGATGGGCGAATAGCCCAACTCCGCCGCTAGAGCCTGTAATGAAAATTCGTTTGCCAAGCAGCATGCCGCCTTTTCGAAGTGCATAAAGAGCCGTGAGCCCAGCTACGGGGAGGGTAGCCGCCATAGTAAAAGTGAGCTTGTCTGGGATTTCGGCCAACAACGATACGGGAGCAGCCACTTGTTCGCTCCAGGCTCCCATCGGGAGCAAACCGACAACCCTGGCCCCTTTTTGCGGTCCTGCGCCGTTCTCTGCCGGCTCGATGACAATCCCAGCGAGATCCCAGCCAGGACGGCTAGATATTTCCTGATTTTTAGCGTCACTCACTTCACCGCGGTTGAGTGAGACGGCCTTCACTTGCACAAGCGCTTCCCATGGCTTAGGCTGTGGGGCGCCAACTTCCTTGAAGGCCAAATGAGACGGGGCATGCGGATCAACAACAATAGTACGAATCATATCGGTTTTCCTCCATGTTGGTTATGGTCATTAGATGACCTTCATTTCAATGAGGAGTATACTTTAAATGAAGGTTCGGCCCAAGTGCAGAACTACACTTCATAAGAGAAGGGAAGAGAAGATGGATATAGATACGGAGAATTCCAGACATAGAATCGTAATAGGAGAAATTGAAGCCTTGCGGATAAAACGCCAGCAAAAGCTTGTCGATCGACCTCAACCGTTCTTGAAACGATTTACTCAACAAGAGCTGAATGACGAGGCTTTTCCTTCGTATAAAAATCTGCTGGTTGGACGTACCCGCCGCATACCGACCCGCCAGACGATAATAAATATTGCAGAATATCTTGAGTGTACATCCGACGAGCGTAACGATTTGCTTTTAGCAGCCGGTTTTCTTCCAATTCAGACCGAATTGTATGGACGGTCGTTGGAGCGTGCATTAGAGTGGGCTCAGCAAACGATGAGGAGTATTCCTTTTCCCGCCATGGTCGTAACACATACTCAGGACATCAAGGGATTAAATGAGCCTTTTCATCAATTGTTCGAAATCCCTCTCGACCGTTCATATGGCGGTTTAATGAATAGGGTCGATTTACATTTTAATTCTGGTTTTCCTATCCGGTCCCGCTCCACGTTTGACAAGACGTCGTTTAAGCAGTGGGAGGAGCACATCATAAACGGAATACAAGCCTTTAAGAGTGAGCACATACTCTCGCGTTATGATGCGTGGTATCAAAAATTGATGGATAGAGTTCAGAAATATAACGCGTGCGAATATCTGAGTGTGCCGGATGTAGGGGGAAATGTTGATCAAATACAAACAATTCTAGCCAGAATGGAAAGCTCCGGAGACCTTATTCCCGTACGCTACAGACAAATTTCGATTTCTGCAGGTGGCCGCCTATATCCGCAAATTGAGGTTTTCCTGCCGGTAGATTCTGCCGCGCGCACAGTTTTCGAGAACCTGGGATGTCCAGCTGATTGTGCATTTGTCTAATCCGACACTTACAAGAGGATGGAATCGAAAAAGTTATTGGTAGCTGATACAGCTATTCCACACACCTTGTAGGATTGAGGGACTTTAAGGCGGGCAGTGAGGGAAGCAGGCCATTTTAATCTGGAGAAGCGGCAGTGTTCGCTTTTGCGGTGGGATTCTTACCTATAAGTGTTTTATCCATTCAGGAATCCCACCGCAACGGGGATCGGAAGATCAAATGGACTGCGTAGCGCCTCTAACCACCTTAACTCCCTACAACCCTCTAACAAACCTCTCTATTTTATCCAACCCTTGCTCCAGAAGATCCTGTCCGTAGGCGTAAGATAAGCGAATGTAGCCTTCGCCGTAGGAAGAAAAGGCATCTCCCGGCACGACGGCTACTCCTTGCTCTTCCAGCAGCTTTAAGGTGAAGTCCATTGAGCTTAATCCAAAGTGGGCGATGGAAGGGAAAAGATAAAAGGCTCCTTCGGGCTTCTCCAGTGGAATTCCCATATCAGTCAGTCTTCCGTGTACATAGTCGCGACGTCGGCGGTACTCATCGCGCATCGGAAGCGCATCATCTACCCCAGCGGTCAGGGCTTCCAGTGCTGCATATTGGCTAATTGAGCTAGCACAGGTCACGTTGTATTGATGTACTTTGACCATGTGCTGTGTAATTTCAGCAGGTGCAAGTGTAAAACCAATGCGCCATCCTGTCATGGAATGTGATTTGGATAGACCGTTAATGACGATGGTGCGCTCCCGCATACCTGGAAGAGTCGCAATAGATACGTGCGGTGTATCATAAATCAGTTCGCTGTATATTTCATCCGAAATGATAAACAGGTCGCGTTCCTTGAGCAAATCTGCGACTGCTTCCAGTTCTTCGCGGCTCATTACTCGTCCGGTCGGATTTGAAGGATATCCGAGAATGACTGCTTTTGTCCGCTTGGTCAGGTACGGCTCCAGTACCTCGGCCGTTAGCTTGAAGCCGCTGTTGCGGGTGTCAGCCAATACTGGAATGCCACCTGACAAACGGATTAATGGCTCATACCCTGGATAGATTGGCACAGGTAGAATAACTTCGTCTCCAGGTGACAAAATCGTACGTAAAGTAATATCCAGCGCTTCACTGGCTCCGTTCGTCACGATAACCTCATCCTGTCCACGGTAATTCAGACCGTATTTGCGGGCTACAAAAGCTGCTGCTGCTTCTCGTAATTCCGGTAGTCCCGGATTAGGTGTATAAGAGGTCCGGCCTTCGTTAATAGCCCGATGGGCAGCCTCCATAATATGTGCAGGGGTGGGGAAATCCGGCTGTCCAATCGTTAATGACAGAGTTCCGGGTAATGCGGCAACTTTGTTGGCGATTTTACGGATTCCGCTGATTTGAATGTTTTTAACCTGATCGTTTAGCAAATGCTCCATAGTGTGTAATGCCACCTTTTTCTGTATTAGAACAAGTTTACAATAATATGATCTGATTATGCTACGGCAAGAAGAATTCATTTTACATAATTCAGGTACTAAATGGGCTAATTTGTGGTATCTTAAATATAGGATATGTTTGTAAGCGTAATCATAAAAAATTGGGGAAGGGAGTAACTTTTATATTCAAAAGTTAAATGATCGAGTGAATCAGGATGAAAAAAACATCTGAAGCCATTTTGATGTACTAGTCTAGTCATAGTGTAAAGCTAGAAGAAAAGGTAAAGGTTGAGCTGGAGTTGGGTAAAGGAATACACGGAAAGAAAGAATGCAAGCAAATCAAATGATTAGACGGCCACAGAAACATGCTGATGTCAGATTGATTGACTTTTCGAGATAGTTAAGTTACCTTTTGTGGAGGAGAAGTATGATAAAATAAAACAAATAAAATGAAGAGGTGAAATGTCGTGGGAGTAACAGCTAAACAAATTTTTGTGAATTTACCAGTTAAAAACCTGCAACACTCCATTGATTTTTTCACTGCTATCGGATTTGAATTCAACGTTCAGTTCACTGATGAGCATGCAACCTGTATGGTTGTTAGTGAGCATATTTTTGTCATGCTGTTGGTTGAAGAACGTTTTAAAGCGTTCACTTCGAAGGAAATTTCTGATGCCACGAAAAGCACGGAAGCGATTGTTGCTCTATCGGTGGAAAGCCGAGAAAAGGTGGACGAGATCGTTCGTAAAGCTTTGGAAGCAGGCGGCAAACCCTCCAACGAGCCACAAGATCATGGTTTTATGTATGGTTGGAGCTTTCAGGATTTGGATGGTCATCTATGGGAGTTCTTTTATATGGCAGAGCAGTAATAGAAGTAAGGGTGATGAAGCAAACGAAGTATCATGGAAAGTAATCTATCCTTAAAAGATAGTTTACTTTCTTTATTGCATGTTATCGAGCATATCGGGAGGAACTGCAATGTCTAATGAAATAGGAGTCTACCCTGTTCAAGTACTCAGCGAAGCACTGTCAGATTCACTAAGTCGGCTGCTGATCGATGTGGTTGCTGACGGTGCATCTATAGGTTTCTTACCGCCACTGGGATACCAGGAAGCAGCAGCTTATTGGAACAGTGTGCTTGAGGACGGTGTAGTTCTGTGGATTGCCGAGAAGGACGGAGTACCTGTTGGGACAGTTCAGCTTCATTTGGCACAAAAAGCTAACGCGCTCCATCGTGCGGAAATTGCAAAGCTTATGGTACATCCGTCTGGGCGCAGGCATGGGATCGCGCGACAGTTAATGAAGACAGCGGAAGAAGAGGCGGTGCAGCAGAAAAGAACGTTATTGGTGCTAGATACGCGGGTAGGAGATCCTTCTAATGGGCTATACGAATCGATCGGCTTTGTGGAAGCTGGTGTTATTCCGAACTACGCTCAATCAGCTGATGGTCAGCTGCACGCCACTCGATATTATTATAAGCCATTAAATCCATATTCCGGTCATAGCTGAGCATTTGCCGAATAACCGTGGTATATACGGGTAATCATAACTTGTCATAGGATTACATAACCTTTTTCCGCGTTTATTCGACTGGTAAAGCACGGGAATCGGAACGTATAATAAAGAAGAGATCAGAAAAGGTCTCTTGATGTCATTTGACTGTACTGAATTGAAGAACGTAGCAAACACAGCGGAGGAATCAAAGAATATGAGGCTGGAGCATGATTTTTTAGGAACCAAGGAAGTGCCGTCAGATGCCTATTACGGTGTACAAACTTTAAGGGCAAAAGAAAATTTTCCAATTACAGGCCAACGACTACATCCTGAGTTGATTAAGGCCATGGCGATCGTGAAAAAGGGAGCAGCGACGGTAAACATGGAACTAACCCGTTTACATCGTCCCAAAGCAGAGGCCATTATTCAGGCTGCTGATGAGATTATTCAAGGACAACTGCATGATCATTTCATCGTCGATCCGATTCAGGGCGGCGCAGGCACGTCCATTAATATGAATACAAATGAAGTAATTGCGAACCGGGCGTTGGAACTGATCGGCAAGCAACGAGGAGACTATCAGGAGATCAGTCCTAATAATCATGTTAATATGGCGCAATCGACGAACGATGCTTTCCCTACGGCCGTACACTTGGCTGTATTAAGCATGATTGATAAGCTGTTAGCCACCATGAGTGAGCTTCAGGAGGCATTTTCCCGCAAGGCCAATGAGTTTGATAGTGTGATCAAAATGGGTAGAACCCACTTGCAGGATGCAGTGCCGATCCGATTAGGGCAGGAGTTTCAGGCTTATGCTCGTGTGCTGGGCCGTGATATCGGACGCGTCCGTGCAACCAAAGATCACCTGCTAACCATTAATATGGGTGCAACTGCAGTGGGTACCGGCCTGAACGCAGACCGTCGTTATATTCAGCGTGTCGCTGAGGTACTGGCTGAGGTTAGTGGCTTTCCTGTGGAAGCAGACGAAAACCTCGTAGATGCTACACAAAATACGGATGCCTATACAGAGGTGTCTGCGGCCTTGAAAATTTGTATGATGAATATGTCTAAGGTGGCCAATGACATCCGCTTGATGGCTTCTGGACCTCGTGCTGGTCTGGGAGAACTGAGTCTGCCTGCTCGTCAGCCAGGATCATCTATTATGCCGGGCAAGGTGAATCCAGTAATGTGTGAAGTCATTAATCAAATTGCCTTTCAGGTCATTGGTAATGATCATACAATCTGTTTGGCTTCAGAGGCGGGCCAACTGGAACTGAATGTGATGGAGCCTGTACTTGTCTACAATTTGCTGCAATCGCTGGAAATTATGAAGCAGGGCTTCCACGTTTTCCGTGTGCACTGTGTGGAAGGAATTGAAGCAAATGTGGAGCGGTGCCGTGAATATGTGGAGAACAGTGTAGGTATTATTACAGCACTCAATCCGCACCTCG
>NZ_JBCNHI010000014.1:0-210074 GCF_050482105.1 Paenibacillus jamilae
GTCGGTCCAGCAGGCCCCGTAGAGCCCGTGTCGCCCGTGTCGCCCGTAGCACCTGTCGGTCCAGCAGGACCGGTAGAGCCCACGACGCCTGTAGCCCCCGTCGGTCCGGCAGGCCCCGTAGCGCCAATGTCGCCTGTAGCACCCGTCGGTCCAGCAGGACCAGTGGAGCCCACGTCGCCTGTCGCACCTGTAGGTCCAGCAGGACCGGTAGAGCCCGTGTCGCCCGTGGCACCTGTAGGTCCAGCAGGACCGGTAGGCCCCACGGCTCCAGCTGCGCTTGCTTTTACAAGAGCAATAGAATCAATGGCTACATCAGCAGTGTTAGCCACGGCATTTTTGCTAATAACCAGAAAGGCATAGGCAGCATTATCTGGAACAGGAGCTGTTACTTCATACAGGCTTTGCCATGTTCCATTTACAGCATCGGGTAATGTGCCTGCGCTCAAATAGGTAGTCAATCCCGTGCCAAGGAAGTTAAAGGCTTCGTCATAGTAATACAATAAAATGTTGATTTGAGGATTGAACAGGCTTCCTATTTTTGCAACTGACAGGCTTAATGTATAGCTTTCGCCTGGAGTAGCAAAAACGACTTGGGAAAGAGATGCATCTACTGAGCCTCCTGCCAGGATTGCACTATAGAAGTTTGTCTTTTTTACGGATAAGTTAGTGACGGTTACATTAACAGCGTTCCAAAAAAGAGTTGATCCAATTTCGAAGTCGCCGTTAGAAACTAGATTGGTAAATAATACACTCATCGCTTTTTATACACTCCCTTCACACGTTGTAATGATAGTAGATGCGAATCCATACCATGGCGAACCGTACAAGTTTACGAGGGCAGATGCGTATTTTTTTAGTTCACATTTTAGACACAATATTTTAAGCTTCTATTTAAGTGATGTTAAGCTGAAGCTATATGTGAGGGATTATCATTAGAATTTAAAAGTGTAGCGTGAGTGCAAGGAGACCGCTCCGCTACTCATGCAACATTTTAGGTGGGAGGGAAGTAACGGAGGAGACCGCTTCGCGAAGGCTTTGAGCTTTCGGACGCTGGCGCTTCTTCAGCTTCAAATCCTCCGCTTCGCTGCTCCCTGCTTCTCATGCAACATTTGGGGAGGGGAGCAACAGGGAGGAGATCACGATAAACGAAAGGGTGAAACATGTGCTCAAAGTGCAGCAGGTGAGCAAGTGGTATGAAGGCAACCGGGGCGTACATAAGTTGGATTTTGAGATGCAGCGCGGTGAAATTGTCGGTTTCTTGGGGCCGAATGGTGCGGGTAAAACGACGACGATGCGCATGATTACCGGGTACCTTCAGCCAAACGAGGGAGTAATTACGATTGACGGTATCCCGATTCAGGATAAAGGCAGACAGGCCCGTTCCAAAATCGGTTATCTGCCGGAGACGCCCCCTTTGTATGGGGATATGTCTGTGAGATCATATTTAAAGTTTGTCGCTAGTATTCGAGACGTGCCTGCAAGAGAGCAGAAGCTGCGTATTTCGGAGATGATTTCCCGGTTGGGCCTGAATGGACGTGAAAAACAATTGGTGCGCAGCTTGTCCAAAGGATACAAACAGCGTTTGGGACTGGCAGGTGCGATTATTCACAACCCGGATTTACTGGTGCTGGATGAACCGACCTCGGGTTTGGACCCCAACCAGATTTTGGAGATTCGTCAGCTCATTCAGGAGATTGGTGAAAATCATACGGTATTGCTCAGCACGCATATTTTGCCTGAGGTGGATGCCTTGTGCAATCGGGTTCTGATCATCCATGAAGGGAGACTGGTCATGGACGGGCGTCCTGACGCGCTCGGGGGTTCGATGGAAGACGGATTCAAAGTGAAGGTGGAGGTCAAAGGCAAGCCTGAGCAGGTAATGGATGTTCTACGAGCTTGGGGAAAAGTAGAAATTGAATCTTTGGCGCCTACTCTGCCTTCAGCGAATACGAAGCTAACTGTCACAGCGCAGGATTTGACCGGATTGTTGCTTACAGGAGCTTCCGAAGAGGATTTTCGCGAAGAGCTGTTTTTTGTGCTGTCAGATGCGAAGCTTCCGATTTTGGAAATGAAAAAAGAAAACCTAAGCTTGGAAAATATCTTCCAGCAGTTAACGACTCGTGAGACGGAAGAAGGTCATGGTGACGATCCAGTAGTTCATGATCTACATACCTCTAAGAATGAAGCAACGGTCATCACGGTGGATCATGGAGAAGCCTTGGCCAGCAATAATGAGGTCGAGAAAGACAAGAATACAGGAGGTAATCGGTCATGAGGCGTTTGTTCGCAGTCTGTCAAAAGGAGCTGCAGGCCTATCTATGGACCCCAACGACGTATTTTGCGCTTGCGGTGTACATGCTGCTGACGGGGTTACTATTTTACACGAACTTTGTGATGTATCAGCCTAGTATTCTGGACTATCGGCTGGTACTCGGTGACACATTGTCCATGCTGGTGTTTGTCGTCCCATTACTCACGATGCGGCTGGTTGCAGAGGAATTCAGGCAGGGTACGGATGAGCTACTGCTGACCTCACCTGTGAGTGTGATGGAAATCATGATTGGTAAATTTTTGGCATCGTTAGGTATGTTGCTCATATTGGTGTTGTGTAGCCTGGCGTATCCGGTTGTGATGTCCTTTTATGGGTCGCTGGATTGGACGCTGGTATTTACATCCGTGATCGGCCTGTTTATGCTTGGCGCAGCCATGATGGCGATCGGCTTATTCGCATCGACGCTTTCACAGCATCAGATGATGTCAGCGGTTGTCAGTTTTATTCTTTTACTCGTGTTCTGGATGCTGGATTCGTTGGGTGGACAAACGGGTGCATCTGCGACGCTGCAGCAGTGGCTGGAGCCTTTCTCACTAACCGCACGGTTTGACAGTTTTACCAAAGGATTGCTAAATGGCGCCGATGTGTTGTATTACGTGACGGTGGCGGCGCTCTTTTTGTTATTTAGCATCCAAGTGGTTGAACGGAAACGGTGGAGGTAATGAAGATGAAAAAATGGCTGGGTCACACCAATAGTGTGGTACTATCGATTGCTGCTGTAGGTATTTTTATTTTATTGACGTTATTTCTGCGTTCACTGGGAGGCTTTCAACTGGATCTGACGGCAGGTAAGCAGTATACGCTGTCTGATCAGACATTGACGACTATTCAGGGTGTAAAGGAAAACGTACGATTGATTGCCTTTACCGTATCCACTTCGCAGAATCAGAAGCTGAACCGGGATGTTACGGATATGCTGAATGAATATGCCAAGCGCAACAGCAAGCTCAAAGTCGAGCAATACGATTTAAACCAGGAACCGATATTGGCTAAGCAGTATGGTGTTACTGCAGCCTCCATTGTGCTGGTGCAGGGAGAGAAGAAGCGGGTTATAGATATTGGAAGCCTATTTACGCAAGCTCAGGGGAGTGGTGAAGGAGCATACCAATTTACCGGGGAAGAAAAGCTGACAAGTGGCCTGCTGGGATTATCATCTACCCGGCAAGGAAAAGTGGTTTTTCTGACAGGGCACGAGGAAATTCCTTTGTCCCAAATGACCGAATTAAGCAGCTCACTGGCGCAAGATAATGTGAAAACAGAGGAAGTTCAGCTCAATCAAGCGGGGAGTGTGCCCAAAGATGCGTCTGTACTGGCTATAGTTGGACCAGAGCGAGATATTAGTACAACGGAACTAAAGAGTATTCGTACGTACCTGAATGATGGTGGAAAGCTTTTTATGGCTTTAGGATTTCACCCGAACATGGGGTCCAGCTGGAAAAATCTTGACGCCCTAGCGGCTGATTATGGGGTAAAAGATACTCATGCTATCGTGGTGGATCAGGAACAGACGAATACGCTGGGGCCTCTATGGACGGTTCCTACCTTTGGCAGTCATGCGATTACCGATAAATTGGCAGCCTCCAATCTGTATCCTGTTCTTTCGCTGTCTATTGCTTTGCAGACAGGAGAGCAGAAGGATTGGAAGACGACGCTATTGCTGAAATCTGCTGCAGCCAGCTATGGTGAAACGAATATTCAGGGACTGCTGAACAATGAAACGCAGAAGGATGACAAGGACCCGCAAGGACCGCTTGATCTCGGCTATGCCGTAGAAGGGAAAGATGGCAAGCCCAAAGCGGTTATTCTCGGAACGTCCGCCCTTCTAAGCGACACGGAGATCAGCACAGGAGGGAATCGAGACTTTGTGCTGAATAGTCTGAACTATGTACAGGAGCACTCGGATGGACTCACTATTCGTCCACGCCAAGAGCAGGATTTTAAGGTAGCTTATTTGACTGCTGCACAAGCAAAAACGGTATTGGCCATATCTGTCGTCGGATTGCCGCTGCTGTTTGCGGTGATCGGAATCTTATTATGGTGGAGGCGAAGAAGTGCATGAGAAAATGGATACCCACAGTGCTGCTGCTAGTTGTGTTGGGAGCGGGTATAATCTATGCCAAGAGCCAAAACTTCTTTCGTGAACAAGCTCCGGCGGCTCGCCAGCTCGTTCAGCTTACACAAGGAGATATTACGTCTTTTGCGATCACTGGAAAGGACGGCAAGTCGGTGGAACTTAATCAAAGCAATGGCAAATGGAGCATGAGTAAGCCACGAACTTACCCGTTAAATCAATATACAATAGACAATTGGCTAGCCGCGATTCAAAATGTAAAGTTGGGTGATGTCGTGGAATCATCTCCCACAGACGTAGCCAAATATGGAATTAGCGCTACCAATGACCGGATTGAAATTAAGACCAAGCAGGGTGATGTCCGCACCTTTGCCTTCGGTGAAACGCTGCCTTCCGGAGATGCTGTCTATGTATTATCAGACCAAAAGGAGATAGCTTCCGTACCCATAGATACACTTTCGGGGTTACTGCTGGGTGCTGATGATTTTACAGATACAACGCCGTTTGATTGGGATGATACCAAGCTGAGCGGAATAGAGTGGGAAGGCCAGAATGCCTCATGGATGCTCCGATCCTCTGATAACAATGGAACTGGGGACAGTGCTTCCGCATCTTGGACGCTAAACGGCAAGTCAGTAGCCAGTGACACGGCGACCTCCCTCTCGCAGCAAATCAAAAACCTGGCCAGCAACCAGGCCTTGCGCAAAGCCTCCGAGCTGAGCAAGCCTGTTCACCGCTTTACGCTGAGCATATCGCTGGATAAAGATGAGTCTCAGCAGGTCTATCAGGGCTGGACACTTAACGATGATCCAGATACTGTATGGGTTGTGCCACCACAAAGCAACTGGGCTTATGGTTTGTCAGTATCTGACGTGAATCATGCTGAACAGAGTGGCCCTGACCAGGCTAAGGCTAGCCAATAGTATTACTTTTATAATAGCTGAACAAAGAGGCTCCAACGGCGAATAATCGTCGCATGGAGCTTCTTTGTGTTCGTTATTCATCAGGCTTGCTGCTTTTGGAAGAATGGCTGTTATTGTCGTTTAAATCTTGAATAACCTGTATCAGCTCATGAAGTGAGAGATCCAGCTTATCCAATTTTTCCTCCATCGTATGCAGGATGTGCCGCAATAAAATAAAACAAAGTCCAGCCGGAAAGCCTACGTTGGTAACCAGAGAAAGAGCATCATCCATTTGCAATGCATTTCCCTCCTTTTTAGCCATATATAAAGGAAGGTAAATTAAAAGAACCATATACAACTGATTGTAAAAATAGTATAATAAATAAGAACAAATGTTCTGTTTTGGTTGTGAAATTGAACTACAAATTACCCTATAGTATGAGGATTTAGAAAAAGTCAAATCCAAAGAGAAAGGGTGATTTATATTGGATAAATCTCAGCTAACATTGGTAGAACAATACCGTAAGAAGTTGTACCGCATTGCCTGGAGAATCCAGTATCGTGCTCGGGTACAAACCAATCATGAATTTGTAATGGAAAAGAACGAAGCAGTCAGCGCCCCATCTTTTACAGAATCTGCAAACTCAAAAATGTACACACTACAGCTTATCAACTCTCTATCTTCTGAGATCGGAAAAATGATCATCTTTGACCTTTACATACTAGACAAAACCGAAGCACAGATTGCAAAAGAGTTAAAGCTATCCCAACAGGCGGTGAATAAATGGAAAAAGAAAATGCTCAAAGAGTTATTTCGGATGCTGAGTTCGTCCGATGGCTCAAATTAGCACAAAGTGGGGATCAGGAGGCCATAAGCAGGATACTTTATCTGTTCGAGGAAGATATTCAGAAGACGAGCCGATATATACGTATGTCCCGTGAAGATGCTGTTCAAAGTATCGTGGTTGATTTTATTGAAGAATTACGGCAAGAGCTGAAGACAGAAATCTAGAAAAATTGAGCATTATGGAAATAGGCTTGTTTATCCTTATTGGCTTAATAAGCTGAGAAATCAGACAAAGGATTGAAGATAGTGCATGAACTACACCCTATTTATCTATCAATGTTGTTTATAATAGTAAATAAACCTGCAAACGCCCATACTATGATAGGTGTTTGCAGGCTTTTTAAGTTGTAGATTTATTTAGTCGACATACTTGTTGCCGTCAGCGTCAATATAAATGGATTGAACTGCTGTACGGCGATAAGGATAACCAGCTGCTGTGGTACCGTTAATTTCATAGGTTACAGAATAAATACCAGGCTTGTCCGCTTTGGAAAGCTCAATTTGTCCAGTAGGGTTAACGGTTTTTTGTTGCAACGTCAGACCCTTGGACGCTGTACTGATTCCTTGTTGCGGATCACCATAGTATTGAACTTGGTAAGTGACTTGTGTGACGCTAGCCGACGAGTCCTGAGATTTCAGATTTAGTTTCGGGCCCGCTGCATTTAGATTGTATTTGAGCTCAGGTACCTGAACGGCATGATAGCGTGCAATCAGAAGATACGCACCACGATCAGGAATTAGGGCGTTCAACGTATAGGTGCCAGGTTGGGGAATGGTAATTACTGCACTATGATGCCAGGCGCCAGCAAAGATTTCTTCATCACGACCTGCTTTTACATTAAGCAATACGGTAGTACCGTCAGGCTTGGTCAACTCAAGTTGACTCACACGCTTATCGCTGATCCAGTCCAGATCAATGGATTGGACACCGTTTTCAACCGTGAGGGTTTCGGAGGCTTTTCCATCATAATCGCCGCCACGGATAAAATATGAATTATCGATCTCATTATAGGTGGCTTGTACAGCAGAAGCCGTCAGGGAAGGCGCTGCTGAAAACGCCTCCGTTTCTTGATTCAATGCTGGAGTGTTCGCTTGGAGGTAAGGTTGGATCAGGGAGAACACGTAAGAACCGGTACGAACCTTGGCATGATCCCAGGAACCGACTTTAACTACACGTCCGCCGGGAAGCTTAGCATTGTCGACTGTGACCACTCCATCATTTTTGCCGAAGGATGAGAGGTAAAGTCCACCCAGTATGTAGGAAGCGGTGCCGCCAGACCAGTTATCACCAGCAAATGTGAAGAACGGAATCGTAGTCGCATTGCTGAGCGCATCAGTTTTGGTTCGGAAATATTTCATATAAGATGTTTGTAACGTAGAGGTGCCGGGATTCTGTGAGCCGACGATATCTGCCAGCCATCCGGCCCAGCTGCTGTAGGCGAGATCTGCGAGTTGTGAGCCATGATGAGGACTGCTGAGGGTGATGACGCGTTGTACGTAAGGAGCTGCTCCGTTATATACGAGAGCGGTTTGAGTATCCACTCCACCTTTGCTGTGGGCGATGATGATGAGTTTTTTTCCAAAGTGATTACTAATAATTTTGATTTTGTCGGCTAGAAGCTTGCCATTCTCCCACATATCCTGGGATGTGCCATTTGCGTCGTACAGATTAATGGTGGCCGTCTGGTATCCGGCGTCACGGGCTTTTTGAAGCATGTCGTTATTATTCTTGGTCCACACTTCAGCACTGCTGTTCAAACCATGTACAAACAATAGTGCGGGCTTGGCAGGATCAACGTGATTAGGGGGCGGGCCTTCGAACCAGCTTCCAGCGGGATCTTTCGGGGTTTCAGGTGTAGTGGAGCCTGCAAAAGCACCGACGGGAACAAGAGTGACGGATAACAAAAAAATGAGCATCAAAACGGTAAGCTTCTTCAAACGGTAAATCCTCCTTTTTGTAAAATTAAGTATTTCGAACTTATTATACATGCCATCTTGTGGTAAATCATCAATTCTATTTCATATTTACATTAAAATTTTATTTTTTTAGTCATTTTTTAGTCAGGATATCCCTAGGATTGATGGCGCATGCTAATCCCGTCACACATTTTATATGTATGGAGGATGAGTTCATGCCAGGAACTAAGAAGGTCATCAGCTTGACGATTTCTGCTGCTTTACTTGCCAGCATGGCTACATTGACAGGATGTGGGACTGCAAATCATAACGTCCGCACGAATGCTACCCGCTATAACGCGCAAAGCACACACCATATGGATGGTGTAAATCGTTATGGTTTAGACGGTGTGAACCGTTTAGATGGCGTAAACCGGATGGATGGTGTGAATCGTTACGGGGTGAAATCCAATGGCATGGATGGAGTGCCGTTGAATGAAAATGCCAACAGAACCGGACATCCAACCCGTAATCTTCAAGTCGATCGCAACTTGTCCAAACGTATATCCGAGATGCCGGATGTAAAGTCTGCGACCGTACTGGTCGGTGAGCGTCATGCCTATGTAGCCGTCTCCTTAAAGGATCAGGCCAACGGAACAGGTGTCGGTACTCCAAGTGTCAGAGGTACTGGGAATTCCATGAATACACGTGGCATGACCACACCAGGAGTCGATGGTACTAGAGGCAACTATACTACCGATGGTACAGCACCAGGAATTACGCACAATGGAGTTAATAGTCATGGAACAACTCCGCGTCGTGGTGATGGACTATACGGTACAATGGGTACGGGTTCTTATGGTATGATTCGTGGTTTGACAGATGGTACCGGCACGAACGGCACCACAGTCGAAGGTGCAAGAACTGCATATGAGCCTAGCACATTGACCGAAGATGTCAAAAGTAAAATTGCCAACAAGGTTAAGCAATTTGCACCGTCGATTGAACAGGTATATGTGTCAGCGAACCCTGACCTGATCAAGCATACCACCGACTTGTCACGCAGTGTGGGAAGTGGTCATCCAGTTAGAGGATTGAGTAACGAATTGGTGGATGTCATTGAACGCGTATTCCCAACCCCTGCGGCTGGTACGAACCGTCCAATGCTAAATACACCAACAAGTCCACAAAATCATACGCCTGCACCGATGAATCATCGCTAATTCAAACTCTATAAATTGTGTGCAATGCCAAAAAAGAGCTATCCATCTCAGCATACGCTGGTGGATAGCTCTTTGATTTGGGGGAATGATATCACCTAACTGAATTATCTACGCATTCCTTTAATCCATACACCTTGCAGATTTAAATCGGCATCCAGCAATAAGACGTCTGCTTGTTTGCCTGCTTCGAGTGATCCTGTTCGATTAGCTATATTCAGGGATCGAGCCGGATTTAGGCTGGCAATCTGCGATGCCTCAGGAATACTCAAGCCTACATGCTGAACTAAATAGCGGAAGCCCTCAATCATGGTTAGGGTGCTTCCTGCCAATGTGACGCCATCCTCCAGTCGTGCGACACTGTCCTGTACAATCACTGGCAAATCGCCGAGTGTATAATGACCGTCTTCCAGCCCGGTAGCAGACATGGCATCGGTAATGAGGATGAGATTATGATCCTGTTTTAGCTTAGCAAGCAAGGCAATAGCAGCAGGATGCACATGGATGCCATCTGCAATGATTTCTGCTTCAATGCGCGGATCAGCGAGAACCGCTCCCGCAGCTCCCGGCTTTCGATGATGCAGCGGAGTCATAGCATTAAAAGTGTGCACGGCATGGTTCAGGCCCGCCGTCGCTGCCTGTTCAACCTCTTCATACGTAGCATCCGTATGACCGAGCGCCGCAGTAATGCCGTGACTGCGTAGCCACGCGATGAGTTCAAGGGCGCCTGTTCGTTCAGGCGCAAGTGTGACCTGGCGAACGAGGCCCGGGTAGTGCTGCTCCCATTCTGCCACCCAAGCGAGGTTCGGAGGCACGATATGTTCCGGGTTTTGTGCTCCTGCCCAGTTCGGGCTAATGAACGGTCCTTCCAGATGCACCCCCTCCAACTGCGCATGAGGCATGGGAAGTGTCATGTATGTGTGAACTTCTCTTAATACCCGGTCAATTTGTTCCTTGGGCGCAGTCATAGTGGTAGCCAGCATAGCGGTTGTTCCTTGCGAACTGTGAAAAGAGGTAATTGTATCCAGCACCTTCGAATTAGAGTCCATGAAGTCCTCACCGTTACCGCCATGAACATGAATATCGATAAAACCTGGTAGTAGGTAACCCCCCTCCAGACGCACAATATTCGCCGCTGTTGTTTTACCTTTTTCGGGATTGTCCAAGACCACAGAGGTCCAATCCACGGGTAAATCTTTCTCTGAACCAACATACACAATGGATTGCCCTTCAATGATGACAACTCCGTTGTCAATGATGTCCTGCCCAACGACGACCTGCCCATACAATAGCTGCGGTAGGTTACCGTTCATTTCGTCTGACTTCATTTGAACCATCCTCCTGCTTCCTGATCCAATAAAATAAGCACGTTGGGGTGGCATTGCAGCAGGGAGGCCGGACACTCCGTTGTGACGGGTCCAGTTAAAGCCTGCCTTGTAATGTCTGCCTTCTCTGCACCAAAGGCCACCAGTATAATTTGCTTCGCCTTAAGAATGGTACCCACTCCCATCGTGACTGCTTGTCTGGGGACTGCACCTATATCGCCAAAAAATCGGGCGTTGGCCGAGCGCGTTCTTTCTTTTAAATCTACAACATGTGTGGCACCAGTCAAGCTGTGACTAGGTTCGTTAAAGCCGATATGACCATTATGACCAATGCCAAGCAATTGGAGATCCACAGGCCCATGATCCAGAATGGCCTGCTCGTGGGCTGCACATTCTGCTGTAAGATCTAGTGCATTCCCATTGGGAACACGTGTATGAGAAATGGGAATGTCGATATGCCGAAACAGATGCTCATTCATAAAGCTTCGATAACTCTGCGGATGTTCTGGGGAGAGACCAACATATTCATCAAGATTGACGGAATAGGCGTGTGCAAAGCTCACCTGTCCCTTGCGGTACATATCTGCAAGATGTTGGTAAATGCCAATCGGCGTACTACCGGTGGCCAAGCCCAGCATAGCTTGTGGTTTGGACAACAGCAAGCTGGCGATCACAGTGGCAGCAGTAGCGTTCAGGTCTTCACGGCTGTTCAAAATGCGAATGTTCAACTTTAGTGCCCCCCTGGTTGTTTTTTGAGCTTACTCACTTGTTGATATGAACCTTCCAATCTCGGAATATATTTGTCAAAATTCGCGCTCACCATACCTGTAAACAGGATATCTATAATGTGAAGCTGGGCGATGCGGGAGGCCATGTCTCCACGCCGCATTCCTTCCTCCAAGGAAGAGGAAAATAGCGCAATATCCGCAAGGCTTGCCAGTGTATTGTTTCCGAAGGAGGTCAGGGATAATGTTTTGGCACCCTGTTCCTTTGCACAGCGTAGTGCCGCAATGGTCTCCTGGGTTTCTCCTGAGTAAGAGACGGCAAAGGCTACATCTTCCGCTCCGAGTGAGGAGGCGGAGGTGATCTGCATGTGAGAATCGGCGAAGGCGGTGCTATTCTTGCCAATACGGATCAGCTTCTGGTAAAAATCCTGCGCCACAATTGAGGATGTTGCCATCCCATAGAGATCAATACGACTTGTGGCTGACAGCCATGCAATGGCCTGCTCCAGCTTGTCGAAATCCAGCAGCCGGGTCGTGTCTGCAATGGAAGCCGTATGATTGGCCTGAATAGCCTGCACGATACGGGAGAGTGAATTTCCAGCCACAATGTCCTGATAGGATTGTTCACCTGTAAGGTTGGAATGGGATAGCTCGGTGGCCAGCTTCATTTTGAAATCAGGATACCCTTTAAAATGGAGGGATTTGCAAAACCGCGTTACGGTTGCGGCACTCACACCACAACGCTCTGACAGCTCCCGAATCCCCAGATGCAGTACATTCTCCGGGGCTTGCAGGATAGATTCCGCCAGCTTACGCTCTTGTACGGGCAACTCCTCCAGTCTATGGGATATTGTATGAAGAATAGGGGACATGAGCTGTGCTCCTTTAGCTATATAATGCTTATATGAAAAAAAATATCGTTAAATTAAATGAAATAAAGAAAATTATTTTCGTGTATATTGTAAAATATTTATGCTCCTGATACAAGAGGGGAGAAGCGGTATAACTTTCAAATGTAGCTTCTATAAAATGAATAATAAGTGAAGAAAAATTTGTTGAAATAATCATACATTAATTTACATATTGCGACTTTTACTTACAAAACAACCTATTGACTTGTCTCTTCAATGGAGGAGTATAATTGAATATAGTTCCAAGCAAGGAAATTTTCTAGGAGCTTTTTAGACGGCATCGTTGGACGGAAGAGTAGTATCTCATTCACAAGGAGGAGTTTGCTATGCAAAGCCAAGTGATTGAAATGATCAGCGCGGTCAAGGAAGATCCTGAATTGGTCGCTAAGCTGGATGGACATTCGGACATTATTCATGATGCAGGACTAGATTCGTTGCAATTGGTTCATTTCATGCTGCAAGTGGAGGATGCATTTGATGTGGAGATTGATTTTGATTCCTTTGAGTTGGAACATCTCCGTTCAGTAGATGCATTTTGCAGTTACATTCAAGAAATGAGCGATGCGGAGCAAGTGCCGCACCCGGAAGGTATGGAGACAGTCTGAACGTAGGATAGACTTTGCCTGAAAATCCATTAAACGAGGTGTTAGCATGCAGCCCAAAAGCAATGTGCTGATTGATGAGAAGGCTTTCAAGCTCATCAAGCGTAACCTGAAAAATGCTTCCGTGTCTTATCGTAACGCAACACAGGACCCTGCTTTCAAAACGGACATGCCCCAGACGATCGGTATTAAGCTGACCAACCGTTGCAACTTAAGATGTACGCACTGCTTTGAATGGAACGAGGAAGGCTATCATCACCAGATGGATAAAGAAGAACAGAATATGGATCTTGCCCCGGACATGCTCCGGCAGATTTTGAGCGAAACGAAGGAAGTTAAGTCCCGACTGTACATGTGGGGTGGTGAACCGATGTTTCACCGGCGCTTTGATGAAATTTTGGACGTGCTGGCGGAAGACCGGCGTGAAATGACCTTTTGTACAAATGGACTACTCATTGATAAATATTTGGACCGGATTTTGGACTTGTCTGAAAATCTGGAATTGTTAATAGCGATTGAAGGTTTTGAAAGAGAACATGATTTAATACGCGGTAAAGGCACCTTTCAAAAAACAATGCGGCAGATGGATAAGCTAATTGAACTTCGCGATCAGGGATTGTACAAGGGACGGGTAACTGTCCATGCGGTCATTAACGATAACATGATCGGACGGATGTACGAATTTCTGCAAATGCTGGAGGATAAGAGGCTGGATCTGGTGCTGCTGACGTTCCCCTGGTACATTTCCAAAGAAACCTCCTTTAAAATGGATGAATATTTTACACGTAATTTCTCTTGGCTCCGACAACTTGAAGAAAATAATATTAGTAGCTGGCATGCTTTCAAATATAAAATCAACCCGGCTAACATTGACCCTCTGATGCAGGAATTACAGCGGATCAATGAGCGCGTGTGGAACATTCGCGTGCGTTATCAGCCCGGTCTGGATTATGAAGAAATTGATAAATTTATACATGGCGAGGAGATGGTCAGCCGTTGCTCCAATCATTGCTTGGCGCTCACTTCTAGAACAGATATTTTACCAGACGGAAAGGTCATGCCTTGCAAATTTTTCAGTGAGTTCACGATTGGAAGTTTGCGTGAGCACAGTCTGAAGGAGATATGGAATTCGGATGCGTATGAGAAAACCCGTCAAAAGATTAATCATGAAGGATTGACGCCAGTGTGCTCTAAATGCAGTGTACTGTATCTGCACGGGGCAGGCTCTCTGAAATACATTTAGTTTCCTGCGGATTTCCTATGGATGTTGTTTGCTACTGGATGGAAGAGAGAGGGATGATGACAAGACGTGACGACTAAAACGATTAACCTTGTGGAAGCACTTGCTCATGAACGAGATCATGGTGTCCTGATTTGGCTGTTTAATATCGGTGCAGAGCAGGTGTGGCATCCATCCCCCCGGAAGGGGGGCATGGTAGACCGGGATGAACAGCAGGTCGTAAACCGGATGGAGGAAATGAATCTCCTGCTATGCCGAAGTCAGGATGTCATCGTACTCCGTGAACAGCCGGATGAGGCATTTCTGGACATGCTTCAGCGGTTAGGCTTCAGCCTGCCGCGTATTGAGGTGCCAGAGCCTTCTGATCCGCTAACGCCGATTTCAGAGCTGGTGCTGGCGGATGACGCGCTTTTGGCACGACTGCGCGCGATTGCTGATGCAGGCCATAGTAGCGGCGGAGCCAAAGCATGGCTCGTTCCCTATGCGGTCACACCGCAGGAGGAAGCGATTGCGGAGCGCTGTGGGCTGGAGCTAATTGGCGCTCCATCTGCGGTCTGCGCGCAGGTGAATGATAAAATATTTAGCCGTCTGACCGCACAAAAGCTTGGTTTTGCTGTCAGTGAAGGCGCTGTGTGTGCAGATGAAGCGGCAATTCGCAGAGAATGTGAGAGATTGGCAGGCTTATCGGACGAGCCTGTGAAGCTGATTATTAAGCAGCCACACGGGGCCTCGGGACAAGGCATGTATATGCTGGATGAGCTGTCCAAGCTGGACACGCTGCTGAGTGTAATGAGACGATTCGGCGGCTCATCATCATCTTCTGGCGGCTGGCTGGTGGAGCGCTGGCACAACAAGCAAATGGATCTGAACTACCAGCTCTGCATTGACGAGGGCGGTGGTGTGACGATGTTTTCGCTAAAAAGGCAAAATGTAGACGGCACAGTATATATCGGCTCCCAGGGTCCTGCTGATATTGGCGAGACGCTGGAGGAAGAAGTGAGACGATGTGCCTATCAGTTGGGAACGTATCTCTATTCCATCGGGTATACGGGAATGGCCTCCATTGACGGTTTTGTTGACGAAGATGGTTTGCTCGTTCCGGTAATCGAGATTAACGGCAGATTTACTCTGTCTACTTATATCTCGTTTTTATCCTCTGTGCTGGGGGAGCAGCATAAAACCTTGTCCCGTTATTACCGTAACGTGACCACTACACCGCTCACTTACAGTCGTTTGTGTGGGTTGCTGGCAGAGGAAGGCTTGCTCTATACACCCGAGCGGCCTGAAGGGGTGTTTGTTTATACGGCAGGTACATTGTCTGGCATTCCTGTAAAGCGGGGCTATGTGAACCGGATTTTCACGCTTATTTTGGCAGATAGTTGGCAGGAAGCGGATGTTTATGCGCACAAATTGGAAGGTATCATTGCTGGATTAGGATGCTCATAAATGGGAGGGAATCAAGAATGAAAACAGATGTATACCATGTAGTACCTTTGCTGGAAAAGGTTTTGAAACTGGCTCCTGGCGAGCTGGAACAGCTCACTCCGGATCAGGACCTGCGAACCTTGGGGCTGAATTCCTTATCTGCTGTTGAATTAATTGTAGAATTGGAAAATGAGCTTGATATTACGATGGAGGATGACGATTTGGTGCTGGAGCATCTGTCTACATTGCAAGGCATTGAGCGTCTGCTGGGCAAATATGCATAAGGGCGCTGAACAGACAAGAACTAGGCCGCAATCCGATATGGGGACTCGTCATGATTCCGTAGTTGACTATAGTGCAGAAGAAAACGCAAACGCTCTTCCTGGGAAACATTGTGTATATTCTTCCCTGCGTACTTCATTGCAGAGGTATGGGGTGAACATGGCGGAAGCCGAGCTGTTCATGCTGTGTGGGAGTATGTGCGCGGAGTATGGTGGAGATTTGAAGCGCTTCGGACCGGAGAAATATCCGGAGCAGCTTCAAGAAATGGCCGCCAGTGGCGGACCGGTTATTCGGGTAGAACCGTGGATCGAGGGAGTCAGCAATGAAACCGACCTGTTGCAGGTACTCACATCCGGCTATGGTACGATGCTGCATACGTCGAGCACCGCTTTAACCTATCACGATGTGTATGTGAAAAATTACCCAAGGGGCCATGTGATTGAGTTGTACGGACTGGACTTGCAAGAACGGACGGCACAGGTGAACGATAGCTTTCTGCTCGATTCCTCGGGACATGCGATGACTTATGTGGGCCCAGCCCGGCTCGACGACCTCATGCAGGGCATTATTGAGTATGCATGGCTGGTGGAGCAGCCTGTCCTGCTTTCGGCAAGGGAGATGCATGCTGCGTGTGCTTACCATATTCGTCAGTATGTGACGGGTGAGAAGCTTGCAACGGACCAGCAGGTTAAGCGGGGAGATGCAGGTTACCGGGCATTTGTCGGTGACTTCCATCTGTTAGAAGACATGGAAGATCAGGAGTTTCGGACGTACTGTCATGAAATCTATTACAATCTGCGCTTGGGTAGTGCTCTTCATTTGGCGGATTATACAGCTGATTATTGCCAGCTGCATCAAGCTACGCTGGGGCCGCAGACACAGCATGTCATTGAATTGGCACAGGCGTTGTACGCGGATTGGCACAAGCTTAATCTGCATATTTACAAAACAGGACTTCAATTGCGCAAGCATCGGATGCCTGAGATTACAGAGCGGGCTCTGCATTTAATTGAAAGGCAGCGCCATATGCTGGAGGAACTGATGATGTTAGCAGAGCAAGCAGCCGAGTAGTCAAAATATCGGCTATATCAGGCATGTTCATCCAGGTATCACGCACAGAGGAAAGAGGAGGGGAATTCATTGCCGTCCATTACATTAAACCAATTGTCGAAAACGTTTACGTACTATAAAAAGGAGCCGGGCGTGCGCAAATCGCTACAAAATTTGTTTAAGCGTGAACAACTGACGAAGAAGGCTGTACAGGATGTTAGCTTTAGCATTGAGGAAGGTGAGATTGTCGGTTTTCTTGGCCCAAACGGGGCGGGCAAAACAACGACGCTCAAAATGCTGTCTGGCATTCTCCATCCCACGGACGGGGAGGCATCGGTACTCGGCTTTACTCCGTGGAAGCGTCAAAAAGAGTTTAAACGTCAGTTTTCCATCGTGATGGGACAGAAAAACCAGCTCTGGTGGGATTTGCCCGCAAGTGAGTCGTTCGAGCTGAACAAGCTTATCTACGAAATCGATGATAACCGTTATAAAGAGGCGCTGGATGAGCTGGTCACTTTGCTCGGGGTGGAGGAGCAGCTTCATGTGCAGGTTCGGCGGCTATCGCTCGGCGAGCGTATGAAAATGGAGCTGATCGCCGCGTTGCTGCATCGCCCACGGGTCATTTTACTGGATGAGCCGACCATTGGACTGGACCTTGTTTCTCAGCGGCGGATTCGAGAGTTTTTCAAAGCCTATAACCGCACCCACCGGACGACTATTTTGCTGACAAGCCACTACATGAAGGACATTGAGGATTTATGCACTAGGTCCATCATTATCAGTGGGGGCAGATTGGTGTATGACGGAGACTTGCACAAGGTGAATGAGGTCATGGGTGCTCGTAAACTGCTCAAGGTTCGACTGGAGACTCCTGTATCCAACCTGACGTTGGCGGGGCTCGGCAAGCTTCGCTCCAACTCGGAGCTGGAGGCGGTATTTGAGCTGGACGCAGAAGATACGTTGACTTGGTCCAAAAAGATTTTGGATGCACTGCCTGTCGTTGATTTTACGATTGAGGACGTCCCGCTGGAAGAGGGGATAGCCAATTTGTATGATGGGGGCAGGCTGGCCGATGCGAAATAACAAATATGTGAAGGTGCTCCAGCTTGGTATGCAAAACGAAATGGAGTATCGAGCCAATTATTGGCTACAAATGGCGGGATTTATGCTGCCGATCATGACACAAATTTTTCTCTGGCTTGCGGTATTCGGTTCTTCAGGACAAGCAAGAGTGGTGGACTATTCTCTGCCGGAAATGCTGGTGTATGTGGTTATGGCGGGAGTAACTGGAAAACTGATTGCTACAGGCTTTGAATACGAAATTGCTACAGATATCAAGGAAGGTGGACTGGCAAAATTCATGGTACAGCCTGTACATTATTTTGCCTACCGTTTTTGCCGGTTTATTGGAGGCAAAGTCATACAGTCCGCAGTTGTGCTGCTGGCGGCTGCTATTTTGCTGTTATGCCTTAGCCTGGAAGGACAAATTAGCTTCGAGCTATCGTACATCCTGCTTTACATATTGGCGTTGCCGGGAGCACTTGTGCTTAATTTTGTGGTCTATTATGCGCTGAGTGGCATAGCTTTTTGGATGACAGAATCGGCGGGACTTTTTTATACGGTGTCGCTTGTCATTTATGTAGCTAGCGGTACCGTGTTTCCGCTGACGATTTTTGGAGATACGTTGGCCCGTTTGTTCAGTCTGCTGCCGTTCAGCTATACCGTATTTTTTCCGGTGAATGCGTTGACGGGCAAGCTGACTGTGCTGGAAGCCGCTGAAGGCATTGGCGTGCAATGGATCTGGATTGCAGTGCTGGCGGCCGTATCGCGCTGGGTGTGGCAAGCCGGAGTCAAACGCTTTGTCTCGGTGGGAGGTTAACATGAAAAATGTTTTTCGAAACGTTGGACGTTACCTCAGACTGTACTGGAAATTTGTCCAGTTTTCCGTCATGTCGCAAATGGAATACCGCACTAATTTTATAAGTGCATGCTTGGTTGAAACCGCTTATTTGTTTATCAAGCTGCTATACGCATCGCTTCCATATCGCGCTGGGACGGACATTAACGGCTGGTCTCCCGATGCCATGCTCTTATATATCGGCGTGTTTACGATGATGAGCGGATTTTATAGTGGATTATTTTACAGTAATTTTACAAGCTTGCCTGACAAAATTCGGACTGGTTCACTGGACGTGCTCATGACCAAACCAGTATCGCTGCAATTTATGGTGACCCTGCGTCAATTTGAACTGGGCTATACTGTGCCGAATGTCGTGGGTGGTGGAATCATGACAGGCATTGGCTGGTATCATCTGGGGTTGCCATTTGATGTGGAAACCGTGGGAGGATTCGCTGTGCTGCTCGGATGCGGAGTGCTTACGGCATACTCCGTGTTTTTGCTGCCCCAATTGCTGGCCTTCTGGATTATCCGCACGAATGGGGTTACAGAACTGTCCAACAGCATTTTCGAGACAAACTACGTGCCGATGGCCGTATACAGTAACCTGATTCAGCGTATTGGCTTGTTTGTGCTTCCGGTGTTTGTCATCTGTAATTTTCCGCCCATGTTCATTCTCGGCAAAATGCAACCCGGTTTGATGCTATGGGCATTTCTCGCACCTCTCTGGCTGCTGGCGGTTATCCGCTTGATATGGCAGTTTGCTCTACGAGATTATACGAGCGCGAGCCAGTAGCGCTACCGTGTAGTAGGTTCATAATGAAGCAGGAAAGGAAGCGAATCATATGAATGCGATACCGAACCAGCGTCATTTATATATGGGAACATTCGAAGCGGAGGCTTACTGGCGAGATACCGAGCTAGCTTCCCTGCCCGCCCTGCCTGACCGGGCTTCTTCGGCCATAGTAGCGGCTATGGATGAATTGCTGTTTAGCTTTTGCCAGCCGGGAGACACCTTATTGACACGTTATGCTATTTCACCTGTGCATCGTCAGTATATCGCGCAACTGGGCTTTCATCCGGCTGTAAACGAACGGGATTTGACCGACGGAATGGAACGGGCGGGCAATGTGTCGGCTGCTTCCGTTTTTGAGCTGCTGAGCAGTCGCAAGACCGATGCCGAAGAAGGTTTCCCTCAGCTGGAGGGCTGTGTGCTTAGTCCATTTGCGGGGTTGCCGCATGTGGAGGAGGCCGCACGTGCTTGGGGAATTACATTGCATCAGCCACCGCTGGAAACCATACGCAAGGTAAATGCCAAAACCTATTCCTCTGAGCTAAAACGCAGTCTAGGTCTGCGCAATCCAGGCCATATTGTAACTTCGTTTGCAGATGTCGCTGAAGCAGGACGTAAGCTGCTACGGGATGGAAGCTTTTTAATCAAGGATGATTTTGGCGTATCGGGCAAAGGAAATCTACACATTACCTCAACACAAATGCTGGACCGGGTCGTATCGTATTTGCGTGGACAGGAGCGTAAAGGCAAACGGGTACTGTTCCTGCTGGAGCCTTTCCTGGAGAAAGAGCAGGATTTTTCATGCCAATTCACGATTAGCGATGATGGACGTGTCGACATTATATCTGTGCAATGGCTGGCTAACACTCAGTTCGCCTATCGGGAATCCTTATCGCCAGACCAGGCTTTTATGGAACGTTTGGAGCGCGACGGCTATTTTAGCTTGATGCAGGATGTGGGACAGCAATTGTACCAAGATGGATATTATGGCGATGTATGCATAGACTCCATGACACTTCGCGGCGGAAAATTGGAGCCTATTATCGAAATTAATGCCAGAAAGTCAATGAGTTTGATTAAGCATCAGCTCGATACCTATCTGGCCGGCAAAAATATGCGTGGCACGCTAACGAATTATTCACTGTCCCATGATGGCAGTCTATCCTATGAAGAATTACTGGAAGGGCTGAAAGACGAAGGATTGCTATTCACAGGTGAGCGAGAGGAAGGTGTCATGCCTCTGGGAGCCAATACGTTATATGTAAACACAGGTGGACGAGACGGTGAAAACAGAATTGTAGGTCATACAACCACGCCAAGCAAAAACACAACCGGACGTGGGGGCAGGTCATCTGCCAAGCAGGTTCGCGTGAGTGGAATTGGGGCCAGTGGTGGCGAATCAGAAGAGAAGGGTATGAGGCAGCCTGACTTGGATGGTACAAAAGAAGCTGACGGAAATGAACGGGCACGAGGCAAAGGCCGGCTTTATCTGGAACTGGTTGCTGCGAGTGATGAGGAAAAAAGGCAATTGACTACAAAGCTGGAGCGTTTTTTGGCAGAGCGGCATTTTACAGTGCTGAATTGAACGGGAGGCGTATAGGCATGCGTAAGAGTACGGAGAAGCTTATGAAGGTAACGATTTTGTGTTCCGGTTTCGGATTGGGCTTTTATACCCCCGGCTTGCTGCTGCAAGCGGGTCTTCGCAGGCTGGGCATGGATACGGCGATCCATGTATTTGAAAATGTACTGCCTGAATCGGATCGTCTCAAGGTCGACAAAAGCCGGAAAGCTTATCATGACAACTTTGCAGTGGCCTTAATGTCGCAGAAGGTTCCGCAGGATATGCGTAATTCACTAGACCCCGCAGCGATGGAGGTACTGCTGAACCAATGGATAGAGGAGGATCGGCGGTATTTTATATGCTTATCCGGTCATTGGATGTATGTACTGCAGGAGTATCGTAAGCGCAGAGAGCCAGAGTCAGTGCATGTGGACATCTTGTATATGGATTCGACGCCTTCTCCTTCCTGGAAAAATCTAGCCAAGCATAACCCGCGTTTTGCTGATGGCTGTGGAGAAACGACTCTTTTCGAAAATGATAAAAATAGAGTCAGCTATTATATTGACATCCCGGCAGTAGAGCATATCCCTTTTGAACAACGGCAATCCCGCTTATTCGTACATGGTGGCGGTTGGGGGATGGGGACCTATCGTGAGAAGGTCGGACGTTTGGAAGAAGCCGGCTGGGAGCTTGATCTGCTGCTGTATGATCAGGATCAACCAGATGAACAGCGGGACAACATCCGCTATTTTCGGATGGACCCGCAGTGGAGAACATGGCAGCGAAATGAAGCCGGGGAGCATACGTTTCCACCTTTCGGAGAAGTGAAAATGGGGGAGGAAACGGTGTATCAGGTTGGACCGGATTATCATAGTATGCTGGACCGGGCATGTCGTGTACAGGCTATTGTCAGTAAGCCTGGTGGTGGCAGCCTGACCGATTCGTTCGCTACAGCAACTCCGCTGATTATGCTGGAGCCGTTTGGTGTGCATGAGAAGCATAATGCCGATCTATGGGAGCGTCTGGGATTAGGCATGCGCTACGAAACATGGATTGAAACCCATGGTGCCAGTGCACAGATTCTTGAGGAAATGCATCAGAGAATTGTAGAGCTGCGCAGCCGGACACCGCGTTATAGCGAGTCCTATGTGAAGAGTATTCAAGTGCCATCAGGAATGGAGCAAGGGTCATGAACGCGGCCGCGGCTGCACGAGAACCTGCGATGCAAGATATTCGCTTTGGAATCATTGGCTGTTCTGCCATTGCCCTTCGTGCATTGCTGGAACCGATCCGACATGTTGCAGGAGCACGTGTGACCGCACTTGCGAACCGTACGGTTGCCAAGGCGGAAGAAATGGCAGAGCGTTTTGGAGTCAATGTCGTTTATCGTCATGCTGAGGATATGCTTAACGACCCGGACATCGACGCTGTATATATTGCACTCAGCAACGATTTACATGCTGAGTGGATTGGCAAAGCCTTACAAGCACATAAACACGTGCTGGTGGAAAAACCGTTATGCCTGAATACGGCGGATCTGGCTCCCTTGGCAGCTATCGTCAATCAGAGCAACGCTTATCTGCTGGAGGGAGTCATGGTGCAGCATCATCCTTGGCAGCGTGAGCTGCGCGGAATTGTAGAATCGGGCCGCTATGGTCGCTTATGCTCGATAGAGACAAGTCTATGTATTCCGGCAAAAGAAGGACATGCGGATAATTACCGATCCCGTCCGGAGCAGGGCGGGGGATGCTTTTGGGATCTGGGCGTGTACTGGCTCCAGTTTCTTCAGGCCGTTGTTGGATTGGAGCAGGCGGAATTTCGCAGTCAATCGGATTTTGACGGTCCTCATGGCTGTGACTGGACATTTCATGCACAAGCCCGTTACCCAAGTGGACTAGAGGCATCTGCCCTCTTCTCTTTTGAGCGCCCTTATCGCTGTGCTCATGTACTGACCTTTGAGTCGGCAGTAGTCACCTTAAAGGATTGCTTTCGGGCGAATTTAGGTTTTTATAAAATGACACTCAAGACAGAAAAAAAGAAGGATATCGCGGTAAATATAACGGATGCGGAAGTGCAGTCCACGTTATCACAATCATCCTTGCCTACTAAAACAGTTTTTGAGCCTATGAACTATTATGTCAATCAGTTGGATGCCTTCTGCAGCATCATTCGGGGTGAAACGGAGCCTGTTCCATTCCGTGAGGCTGCGGAACGCGTTAGACTGCTGGCAGCTATTCATGAAGCGGCGCGCTCAGGCGAGGCGATCTATGCAGTATGAGTATGATCGTGGTCATCAATCGGTGAGATTTGTATACTGCCAAAAACGGAGTATCTAAGCAAAGAGAGGAGGGGATTCAGCGTATGGATCAAAAGGACAAAGTTTTACTAGAGCGCTTTGGTGAGCACCCGACACCATTTTACTATTACGATGGAGACGCTCTGCATGCTCACGTCAGCTCGTTACTATCCCGATTGCACCCGGCCGTGCGTGTACATTACGCGCTCAAGGCTAATGGTAACGTAGCTTTGGCTGGGTTGCTGCGCTCGTTAGGTTGCGGTGTCGAGATTGCTTCAGCTGGAGAAATGTTCGTCGCTATGGAAGCCGGGTATGCCGCGGAGGACGTGCTGTACGCAGGGCCGGGAAAAACAGTAGCCGAGCTGCGCGAGGCGATAGCCTGTGGGATTGGCTGTATTCATGTCGAATCGGTGAGAGAGCTACGTCTACTGGAGGACATTGCTGCCCAAGCGGACGTGTTTGTCAGGGCTGCGGTTCGAATCAATCCCGATAATGACCTGTCGGGAGCAACGATTAAAATGGGCGGTGTTCCACGCCCTTTTGGAGTCGACGAAGGGCAGCTGGATCAATTTTTTAAGGTGCTGGAAGATTGCCCGCACGTATACTTTCAAGGCATTCAAGTATATACAGGTACGCAAATGCTGAAAGCGGATCAGATTTTGGCTTCATTTGCGAATACCTTGCAGCTGGCAGAACGGGTGCAGGCTCAGTATGGTGTGGCGATGCATACGATCAATTTGGGTGGCGGATTTGGTGTACCTTATTTTGCTCATGAACAGCCGCTCGATATGGATCAGGTCATCGACGGACTCAATGCACTCGCGGAGCAGACTCGATCCCGCATGCCAGGAGTTAGGCTGATCATCGAAAGTGGCAGGTATCTAGTCGCTCAATCAGGCATGTATGTTTGCCGGGCGCTGTATACCAAGGAATCCAAGGGAGAAAAGTTTGTCGTGGCTGATGGCGGCATGAATCACTACGTCTCAGCTACCTTTCGGGGACGCCGCTTAAGGGACAATTACCCGGTGCGAATTATGCGCAGACAATCAGTAGAGGCTCCTAAAGAGCTGGAGACGGTAAGCATTGTCGGTCCGCTTTGTACGCCCGAGGATTGTATCGTGAAAAAAGCGGAGCTACCCCCGATTGAAGAAGGCGATTATATTGCTTTTCCGAATGCAGGAGCCTATGGATTGAGCTATAGCCCCTTATATTTTTTGGGACATGCTACTCCGACCGAGCTGCTTGATTATCACGGAGAGGTGCATGTCATTCGTGAACCAGGTGATCGCACGGACCTGCTGCACCATCAGCGTATGATTGCGTTGCCTGAGGATGTAAGGTAAGTATGTAAAAACGCCAAAATCATGGGAGTCGATATCCATCGAACCTGTGATTTGGCGTTTTTATATTTTGCGTATTATAGTATCAGCTTAACGTGAGTTGGAGCTGCGTATTTCCTGACGGACAAGCTGCCACACCATAAAAATCAGCACAGCGGCTTGTGGGACAAACGTTTCCCAAGTTGGATACATTCCCAACCAGCTAATGGATGGAAGCGAGGACGCGGTATGCCCCGGAAGCTTGCCAGCCACTTGAAGGGAATGGATACTTTCGCCCAAAAACCGGAATACGAGATAATAAATCAGTACAGTTGCGGTCAGGAAAAAGGCGCGAATCGGCAACCGTACACTGAACTTGATGATCGCAAAAGCAAGGACGACCAGTGTAAACATTGCCGAGCCAATGCCGATCAGCAATTGCGAGGTTTCGATGGCGGGAGCCATACCGATATAAAAGATAGCTGTCTCGGCCCCTTCACGTAAAATCGCGAGTGCAGACACCGCAAATAGCGACCACAGGCTGCCCCGTGCCAGTGCATTGCCTACGCTGTTTTCCACAAAGCGGTTCCACGCAGCAGCACTGGATTTGCTATGCAGCCAGTTACCGACGGTTAGCATCAGCACAACTGCTACCAGTCCGGTGACACCTTCCAGCAGTTCACGCATGCTGCCTGATGCAGCAGCCGCCACTAGCGAGGTGAACAGCACCGCCAGAATCCCGCTCAGCACCAGTCCTGTACCAGCGCCCGCCCATATCCATCGTCCAGCCACGGCTTCGCCGCTTTTTTTGGCATACGCCAGCAGAGCTGCGAGCACGAGAATGGCCTCCAGGCCCTCGCGCAGCAAAATCAGTGCGGCGTCCCAAGCGGTATAAGACTGTTCCTCCGTCAATGGACGGAGCCTGTCCAGCATCTGATCAAGAGTCTGCAAGGCTTTATCCGCATTCGGTGGAGAAGACAGCAGATACCCGGAAGCCTCGGTCATTTGATTTTCAATCACACTGTACGACGCCGGATCGGAAATCTGTACATGTCCTTCGACGGAAGGCCATAGAGCGATAAACTGTCCTACCTTGTCTGCCGCCTGCTCTGACTGATTAGCTACAACATCTTGGCGTGCGGATTCGAGCAGGGTGACTGCATCGCCCAGAGAGGCTGTTGACCCATTCGCTGCTCCGGCAGCGGCATTGCCTGCATCTGCCCCTTGATCAGTGTTCACAAGTTTGCCCTGACTATAATCAGACAGCAGCGTTGTTAACTCCTGCATTTCCTTGAGTGCCTGTGCTTGACGTATGGGCTCTGCTTGCATGGAGATGCGAATGAGGCTGATTTTCGTTTCAAGTGAACTGTATACTGAAAAATGGTCTGAACGAATCGGTGTTTCTACCTGATACCAGGCTTTAACGATTCGGTCGTAATCCTCCCGCGCAGCCGTCCAATCGCCTTTTTGCATGGCAGCCAGACTGCCCTTCGCCATAGGAAGCAGTTTTTCCGCTGCTTTGGCTCCGGCTGGAGCCGGTTGATCTCCTTCGGCAGCCGTCACGAACTCATTGACCGAGCGTGCCAGCACGGATAATGCAGCTTTTGCTGAATCCCCGCCGCCATGGGCAAGTGCCTCTTCCGCATCAGTCAGAGCTTGATCTACAGCCGCGATATGGGCTGAAGCCCCGCCATTTGCTTTGGCGGCTTCCCACAAACTGCGGAATTCCTTTAAATCCTTGGAGGCTTCCGTCCATTGGTCTTGTCCTGCCTCCACCAGTGCTCCGCCGACCACAGGCATCAGCTGATCATTAGAGTCAGCTTTAGCATTTGATTGTGCGAAAGCGGCTGATCCATAGCCGGATATGAAGGGAGTTACTGTCAGCAGCAGAGCCGCCACCAGCACAAACACCCACCTCAAGCTTTTATTGCGCCGATTCATAGAAATCCCCTTCCTTGCCTGCTGTTAAAATAACGTATCCCCAATGTATCCACCTTGCGATACACCTGGGAAGCAGGCGAACACCGCACTGCCTTTGTGTACAATGTATTCGTTCAGCTTGTCATTGCGAGCAAGCTTCTCCTGAATGTGGACGAACTGCTTGAACAGATCACGCTGGTAGCTGATGAACAGCAGCCCGGCATCGAGCTGTCCTGTTTGCTTGTCTAATCCGCTTGAATAGGAATAAGATCTCCGCAAAATATTAATGCTCCCGTCCCCATGAGCTAATGCCACATGAGAGGTAGGGGGCGTGAGCGGCTTGCCTGCCGGATTTGTAGCTGCCAGATCCAGCTTGTCAAATTCTTTGCTTTTGCCCAGCGGGGCACCACTGCTGCGATGGCGTCCAAAGGTATCCTCCTGGTCACCTAATGTTGAACGATCCCATACCTCTACCCGCATACGAATACGGCGTACAGCCATATAGCTGCCGTCGCCCATCCATGTTGGTCCGTCATTGGTCTGTGTCCACACCAGCCGATTCATTTCGTCTGCCTTGGAGGTATCTGGATTTCCCGTGCCATCCTTGAAGCCAAGCAAATTGCGCGGAGTGCTTCCTGCAGGATCAGCTTGTGCTGTCCGCTGAAAGCCTTCCTGCGTCCAACGAAGTACCGCCGTTCCTCTGGCGATACGCGCCAAATTACGCAGGGCATGGAAGGCTACCTGCAAGTCATTGGCACATACCTGCACTCCGACATCACCGCCGCACCATTGCTCCTCCAGGGCGTCTCCCTGAAAACGAGGCAACTCACGGAACCCGGCAGGCTTGAGCCCTGCCAGGCCATACCGCCCATCAAAAAAGGAGGGGCCCACCCCAAAAGTGATCGTCGTCCGGGACGGAGACAATCCCGCTGCCTCGCCCGTATCGGAAGGAGGGAGATTGAGATTTTCATTATCAGTGCCAAGCAGCACGCCAGAAGTCATGGTAGCACTTGCTTCCGTCCAGGCCTTGAAGAGATTCCGAACCTGTTCCTTGTCGGGAGTTGTTAGATCGAAAGCGGCGAAACAGATAAAATCTTGTGCCGGAGTCACAATCCCCGCCTGATGTTTGCCGTAAAAAGGGACCACATCTTTGGTATCGGCCGCTGTCATCATGCTTTCGAGGCGTTGACCGGCTGACAGCACAGCGCCTACGCCACCGCCGCCAAGCAGTAGACCTAGTCCGCCTACCCCAGCCAGCTTCAATAGATCACGGCGTGATACGGATTTACCTTTTCCTGATTGCTCGTCATCCGCTGACTGCGCATCTTTTTCTACCAGATCAGACTGTTCATTATGGGATTCCGCATACTGCGGCTTTTCTTGACCTTTTTGCCGCTTAAAGCCTTTCATATCATTACACTCCTAACAATTTCCCCATTTGGGACAACGGTTCTGCCAAAGCATCAAGGTTCTGGCTCAGTTTTTTAATTTCTTCCGGCTTCAGTTTGGTATACGATACATAGCCTTCGCCGTCTTTAAAAGGAGCCAGCTCCTGCTGTAAGGCTGTAAAACGCTCACCAATTTGTTTTTCCAACGCCGCGTCTTTTTGGTTCAGGTCTGTTTTCAAAATGTCATAAATCTTTTGAGCACCTTCTACATTGGCCGCAAAGTCGTACAAGTCCGTATGAGAATAACGCTCCTCTTCACCCGTTACCTTTGAGGTAGATACTTCATTCAGCAACTCGACTGCACCTGTTACCATCAAGCTGGCATCAATGTTAACTGTTTCTACTTTGGCCCGCAGCAGCTTGGCATCACTCAGCAGGCGGTCGGAAAACTCGTCCAATCCTTTGGTGGTGTTTTCTTCCCATAATGTTTTCTCAATACGGTGAAATCCGCGCCAATCTGCTGCATCCACATCACCGTCACGAGCGTCAATATTCGGGTCTAGATCGCCTAGTGCTTCCGCAATCGGTTCAATTCGTTCATAGTACATACGTGCTGGAGCATACAAAGCCTTGGCTTTATCCAGCTCGCCAGCTTTGACTGCGTTCGTGAATTCTTCTGTCTTTTTCACAAACATATCGCATTGCTCAGTCGCATAGGTACGGTAAGCCGCAACCGCTTGATCAAAATTGGGAGTAGTCGCTGCAGGAGTCGTAGTCTGTGTTGCCCCTGTATCTTTGGATGTTGCAGCGGGCTGCTGATCCGCAGTTCCGGCTTGTCCGCAACCTGCAAACAGAATAGAAGAGACCAGCACTCCGGCCGGCACGGCATAACGTAGTTTCATAATCAATGAACACCCTTTCTGGCCAAACTGGCCCTGAACCATAGTCTGTAGCGCGATCTCTATAACGAATTATCATTTTTTGATAATGATTATCAGTCGCATTTTTTCTTATCATAAGGCTGGCCTATATACCTGTCAATACATATTTTAGACACAAAGTTTAACTCGTCATTAAAGTTGTAAGTAAGGTGCCTATGCCCATTTTTATCCGCACATTGAACCTTACCTGAGCACATGACATAAAATGTGTTGACTGTATCCCTTAACCTTGTTACACCACACAAAACCCGAGCAAGGAGGGGTGAAATTGACGAAGGGTAACGACCAGAAAAACAAGTTTTTGTTAACTCACCGTGAACGTGAAGTATTTGAACTGCTCGTGCAGGACAAAACAACGCGTGACATCGCCGGACAACTATTTATTAGTGAGAAGACGGTGCGTAACCATATTTCCAATATGTTATATTTTCAAGCACACAATGAAATGTGTGCTTCTTCTTTTGCTTGTTACTACATAAATAAACATATGAGAATAAGGAGGATGATGGTTGGTATGTCAATGAACATTTTTAAAGCTAAGAAAGGTAGTAGGGTCCGTTATATGGATCGTGGGGGTTACGATAAGGAGCGCGAATGGGCTAATAAGCATTTAGTTAAAGGACAAGTCTACACAATTGATCGAGTTGAAATACACCAGTCTTCCACAACCGTCTATTTAGCTGAGGTCCCAGGTCATGGGTTCAACAGCGTGTACTTCAATGATGTGTTTGAGGAGAAAGATGGGATTGATTACGGCAGGATACACCAATTAACAAATGCTGAATTTACACATTTTGTTAAAGACAAATTGGAGGAGTCACTAGAATGGAAGAGATTAGAACGGTTCCTTATAACTATTGAGGATTTTGGATGTGATCCGAACGAAGATCCAGACCCACCTGTAATTGTTGTTGATGTGAAGGTCACAGGCACGCTTTGGACATTTTGGTTCTCTACAGAAAGCGAAAAATATAACTATAGTAGTTTAGGTGAAGACGAAGTAAACAGATACCTTGCAATCGAAAAAGGACAGCAGCCAGAATCACCTGGAGTATATGTGTACAACCCTTCCTAGGAAATGGCAGAGACCGATTAAACTCGGTCTTTTTTTATTTCCTTTTTATATAGGGGCCGCTTTGCTTTTTTATTTGTCTTTAAAATAAATTTAAAAAATATAGACAAAAACTTAAAATGTCTATAAATCATTAGGTTTTATACGTGATATTCTTATAACATGGAAAACAAAGAGAGAGCAGCACCCGACACAAACACATGCCTGTTTGACGGTGGTAGGCGTAAGACGAGCGGCACCAGTTAGCCCCTTGCTATAAGACCTACAGACAGCCGCAAGGGTAGGACAAGCGGGCGTGTTGCTCTTTCTGTTTTCACTACTCCACTCTTGCTAAATGTGCGTCTGACAAGCGCATTCCCCACGGTGATCCTAGCCGCTAAAGAGTGGATCAGGAGCGCAGGCCGGACGCGTAAGCAAGTACCGGATTCCAACAAAGCTTATATCATTACCTGTAAGCCCAGGCTGTACGAAACGCGTTCGTGCGGTCTGGCGGGGTTTCATGCAGAATGCGAGGTGCGCTGCGGGGGTCTGTTCCCCACAGTCCTGGTTCAAACCCAGGCTTCTGCTAACATGGAATCAAAACCCATTTTTTTGTTGAATAATTACAATAAAAGACTTATAATGTAAATGTTCATAAATACCTGTAAAAACTTTATCGATCATAAATGCTCTAATAGTTTCTTACATACTGTGCTGGTTGATAGAGTTGGCAGGATAAAAAAATCAAAGAAAGTGGGCTTATGAGTATGAAAAACCTTAAAAAAGCTACTGCAGTATCTGTTTTATCACTAGCTCTTGCAATTCCTTTATCTGCTTCTGCAGCAGCAACTGATGTTGCACCAGCTACAACTGATTCAACATCAGTTTCCCAATCTGCAAACACATCGACCGATGTGAATACACCAAAAGCGGGAGATCATGTTATTACTCCTTATGCTACCAAATCGGTGGTTGATAGAACTCTCCGCAACACAGAACTTACAGAAAATTTCGATATACCCGCAGGTTATGGCTATGTTAAAGTATGGATACGTAATGACGGTAAGCAGCCAATTAAATTTTCGGTGAACAGAGGCTCAGAAACAGGTTCACAAATGATGTCTGGAACTGTAGAACCTGGTCGCACTTACAGTGAAATTAGTTCAAGCGCTTGGCCTGGTGCTAATAAGTATTATGTATCTCTTTCCTCGGGTAAAGCATATATGGAGGGCGAGATGTCAGTTCGTATAGGCACTTCACGAGGGGAACTGTAATAATCAAATTATTGTTATTTAAATGCAGTAAGGAGGTCGGCCAACGTGCCGGCCTTTTTAGTATCTTCAATATCACTATTATGCACGGTTAGCTCAATGGTAGAGCACAGGCGGGCCCGAGTAAAACAGACCTAAAGGCGTGGGTTCAATTCCCACACCGTGCACCTAATTAAAAGACTTATTGAGAGTGGCGTAGATACGCTGCTCTTTTTGTTTTCACAACAATAGAAAAGGAAGTGTTTTGTAATGAGTACAGAGGCAAGCGCAGTACGTAACGGCGGATTTGGGTATCTTGGTTCGGATAATATCTTTAAGGTGGTAAATACCGAGGCTGAGGCTCGTAAGTATAGCCCTACTGGTAAAGTAGTAAGCTTTGCTGGTCCACACGCATATGGCAACCCTGTGGTCCCTACAGGCACGGGTGAATACGACCAACTGGCTATCAAGCTGCATACGGACGGATCATTGACTGAAAGCGAAGGCTTCACCATCCCGGCTCATATTGCCAAGGTAGTCAAAGAACTGCAATAGTGTTTATCCCCGGATCAGCTCCGGGGACTTTACAGCGCCTAAAGGTAAATGTGCGGTTCGAGTCCGCAGGACGCTATTAATTAGTGACCATATGCCTGGTTGTACCACTGGGCAAAATGTTTTACTCGTGCTGGTGTCTCTTTCAAAGCTTTATAACCAAAAACACTAAGAGAGCTAACTACTGCTACTGCTAAAAATGGAACCAAGGTTATATACTTTACTCTATCAGTCATTACATGCACCTCCTTTCGAACTAATACTTTCGGCGCATAAAAAGGAATATCCTTCCTGTGTGTCGAATTGTTGTGTTGAAAGGAGGGGAACTATGACACAGGTTTTAGTTTTGTCTGAGTATTCAGAAGGTAGATTGCAGCAAGGGATCAACGAATTTCTTAACGGCTTCCATAAATCTAGGCTAATTGATATAAAATTCAGTACATCAATGATCCCGGATAATAGTGATTTGTCTATCACAGGCTGTACCATAATTTATTCCGCCCTAATTATTTATGAAGAGAATGGACAATCCTAAGCCCCTAACCGCTGACTTTTACCGACATAGGGTAATGAGAGAGGACGTATGAATATTGGAATATGTAAGAATCGAGGCCTGCAGTGAGCAATCTGTTCAGAGATACCTTGATGGTGGTTGGAAGATCATTGACACTGCCAAGAGCGAGTATCCTGGAGAAGGTTCGCAAATCATTTACCATGTAGGATATCCAGCGGCTAAACGAATTGAGGACTTGCTGAATATCATCAAGGATTATGAAAACCATGGTTTTAAAGAAAAACTGTTTGAAAACATCGCTACTGAAAACAAGGACGATTATAAACAGTATGATTGTGATGGGGGAGTACCAATAAGCGAAACCGCTAAGTACATGTCACGTTATGATAGCGCCGTACAGAATAAAAATATTACTTATTCTAAAAGACGGCCCCCTCAAGAGTATGATTTTTAAAGATGATAATGTTAACTTTAGTCGCTCATACGAGCGGCTTTTTCTTTGCCCTTATTCCACCAGGAAGGAGGTGTTAACAATAGAAGAGAGCATTTTAATTTACATTGGCCCGCCGATCCCATCGCGCGGGTTATTTCAGTTTGGCAGTTTTGTAGGAGACATACCGGAGTTTCTTGAACCACTCATGCAGGTGGAAGAGATCCGGGAGTTGGTTGTTGATGTGAATAACTTGGTCGAAGCCAAGAAGGAAATGAGCATTATCGGTACTGAGAAGAACAAAGCATTTCAGTATCTCTCGAATCCAAACAATATAGAAGCGGAGTTGAGCAAATTGGATTATAAAAGCTTTTTAGGCAAGGGCATTTACATTGAAGGAGAGAACGGAGAGCTGTCGCTTGTGGGTAAGAATAACCCGTTACCTGTGGCTGGACTTTCAGGTGGTGGCGGTGGCGCTGTCACAGTAGATAACATCACAGACGCAACAACAGTAGGTAAGAGCGTGCTTAAAGCAACAGACGCAGCAGCAGCAAGAACAGCATTAGGAGCAGGTACGTCAAACCTCAAGGTTGGCGAAACCGGAAATGATGCAAAAGCGGGTAACTGGGCCCCGAGGTCTTATGATTTACAAGATGCAACCGATGTTGGTAAAGCTCTAATTGTTGCGGCTAATGCCACTGCTGCACGTACAGCCATCGGTGCAGGAACGCCAGTCAGCGCAGCAACGACAACAGCAAATGGTACGGTTAAGCAGGCAGCAGCACAGGCCAATAGCGCAGCTACGGATGTGGCTGGACTGGTTGCAGACTTTAATTCCTTGCTTGGTAAGCTACGAACTGCAGGTGTCTTGGCGCCATAATAATATTGAATGTTTATACACGATATACAATAAATCATGCATATTAGCGGTGGACGATTGTACCCCCCTAACATAATTCTACTGGTGGACGATTGCACCCCTCTAAATGTTCTAGGGGGGTATGATTGTCCCCCGCTAGAGGGGTGTAATTGTCCCCCCAAGAAAGAAAGAAAGAAATATAAATAATAATATATATAATATATAGCTCATTTAGAGTTAATAGATACATACATCGTTCGTATGCATTATGCATAAAAGGACGGTGTATTTGTTGTTCATACATAAAACAGGTAGGAGGAAGATCATGACCAAACAACCCAACATATTCAGATGGCATATCAAAGGAGTAAGAATAACAGGAGACACCACAGCAGTTATTGATATCTATATACCAGGAGTGAATCAACAGGATAGAGTGGACATTCGTTTAAACCTGATTGATAGATTACGTGGTATTGATATCGAGCAAAAGACACTACGAACATTGGATGAATGGGAACAGATCTGTCAGGAACAGAATGCAGAGTTAGATAGAGCAGAGGAAAGAAGCAGACGTTTACGTGAAGCAGGAGTGTATGCCAGCATAGTTCCATATAGCAGGATTGTCACTAAGGGTACAGAGCATGGATAGCAGCTCACCCTTTATACCAAATGATTTAAAGATTAAAGAATAAAAGAAGGAGGCGCGCGTGAAATGATTATGAAAAATAATCTTAAAAGCTTTCTTTTTCTCCAGAAAAAATAAATTTGGGTCCTTCTGGAGCTTAAAAATAGACACGGGTGCGCATGAGCCCGAAAAACGCGTAGATTTTGAATTCGAAAAACACTTTCCTTTTTTAGCCCCGCAGGCTTCATACAAGCTCTGCTGAGGGCTTTTTATATTGAGTATGTATAATTTATCCCTTCTATTAATGCATTGCTAAAAAGTGGCTTAAAATGCGTCTGATAGCGTGTCATGATTTTGATGAATAAATGGAAAGTAGGTGGTCAGATATGGGGAAAGGAGAGAACAGGACGGAGGTCATCGTCGGAACCAGTGAATTTGCAGCTATTGTGGGCAAAACAAAGCAATGGATTGGGCAATTAACTCGTGACGGTGTGCTTACACAGGTAAGTCGGGGGAAATACGACCTTGCTGCTTCCGTGCAGGCATACATCCGGCATGTGACGGGGACTTCTGAGGAAGGTAAGGTAAGTTTCGCGGAAGAAAAGGCGGCACATGAACAAATTAAAAAAGAAATTGCGATGCTGGAGCTGGAGGAAAAGCGAAAGAATCTTCATACCACTGCTGATGTACAGGATGCATGGGGCTCACTGCTAGTGAACTTCCGGGAAAGATTAACCGGTTTGCCTCCAAAACTAGCGAATCAACTAGCGTATCTGAGCGACGAAAAGGAAATTAGGGTTTTGCTGGAAGATCGCATTAACGAGGCTCTAAACCTACTGTCTAAATATGACCCATTGGCAGATGATGAGTCATGAATGCTCAACGAAAAAGGACGCTACGCCTGCTTGCTGACACCGTAAGCCTTGTCGCGCCTCCTGAGCCGATTAGTGTATCTGAATGGGCCGACAGACACAGGGTATTGTCTCCAGAAGCATCGGCTGAACCTGGTCCATGGAAAACAGAGCGGGCACCTTATCAAAAGGTTCCTATGGAAGCCATATCCGACAGGAATATCGAGTCAGTTGTACTCATGTGGGCTTCTCAGCTTGGCAAAACGGACCTGCAGCTTAACACCATTGGGTATTTTACTGGGCATGACCCGGCTCCAATCATGGTTATTCAGCCTGATTTGATGGTGGCACGTGACTTTTCTAATGACCGTTTGACTCCGATGTACCGAGATTCACCACAATTATCACCGCTAGTGGTCAAGGATAAGAGCCGTGATAGCCGGAATACCATTTTGTATAAGACATTTCCAGGTGGACGGATCAACATTGCAGGCGCGAATTCGCCTGCTTCTTTGGCTTCCAAGCCGATCAGGGTGGTTATTGGGGATGAAATCGACCGTTTCCCAGTGTCAGCCGGTAAAGAGGGTGACCCTGTATCGCTTGTCACGGCCCGTACAAAGACGTTTTACAACAAAAAGATGGTATGGGTATCCACTCCGACCATTAAGGGAGCGTCACGTATTGAGGCTCTTTACGAGGACAGCACACAGGAAGAATTACACTTCCCTTGTCCGTCCTGTGACGAGTTGCAACCCTTGGCCTGGCGGCAAATAGACTTTGATTATGACGAAGAAACGCGGGCTTGTACACGGGTCGATCATGTGTGTAAGCATTGTGGTGCGATGCACGCCGAGCATGAGTGGAAAAAGGATTATAGCAAGCGTGCAGTTTGGATTGCGGGCAAGGAACACTCAAAAACTCGTGGGTTCAAGTTGAGTAGTCTTGCAGCGACGATTAATTACACTTGGAAAGATGCAGTCAATGACTTTAAGGCTGCTAAACGGGGCGGCCCGGCACTGCTCAAAACCTTCTTTAACACTGTTATGGCTGAGTCTTGGGAGGAAGAAGGCGAGAAGGTAGAACATGAGGTGCTCTTGAATCGCCGTGAAATGTACATGCATCGAGTTCCAGAGGGCGTGAAATTCCTCACTGCGGCGGTGGATACGCAGGACAACCGTTTCGAAATTGACGTCATTGGCTGGGGAAAAGATTATTCTAGCTGGAGAATACAGTATCACCGGGTATATGGTGATCTGAAATTGCAGGATGTTTGGGATGATCTGGACGAATTTCTGTCCCGAACATGGCAGGATGCAGCGGGTAGGAAGTTTCGCATACGTCGAACATTGATGGACTCAGGCGGACACTTCACACGCGAGGTTTATAAGTGGTGCAAGCCTCGTGCCTCACGCGGAATATATGCGATTAAAGGTGAAGACAGCGGTGACGGTACACATACGCCACTTCTGAATGGCACCACAGACAACAATGTCCATCGTGCTACGGTTATTCGGCTTGGGGTAGCCGAAGGTAAGGCTAAGGTGTTTTCGTCGCTTACAATCGAACCTGGAAAGCCTGGGTCATGTCGGTTTCCACTACCGAATCCAGATAACCCTGACCCATTCGTATACGACGAGGAATATTTTAAGCAACTGACGGCGGAACAATTGGTAACCCGTTATAAGAACGGGATTCCTTATACTGTTTGGGTTCAGACCAGGGCGCGGAATGAAGCCCTTGACCTTGCAGTTTATAACCGCGCCGCGATCGAAATGATGAATCCGAACTTTGACCTGCCACTACCCGAGCCGGGAAACGTGGTTACGGGTCCAGCAAGGCCGCAACAGCGGAAGAAGAAAAGGAATGTTTCTAGTAGTTTGTAAATTATGTGAAGGAGGTGAACAGGGGATATGCCAAAAATGACTTTAGCTGAGGCTCAAATGATGTACAAGCTTTGGTGTGACGCTGAGGCGGCACTCGCTACAGGGAAATCATACACCATTGCTGGTCGGTCTATGACACGGACAGACATGAATGTGGTACTGGAACGCAAGAGATACTATGGTCGCATCGTTGACGATTTGGAGAATCCGGGAATGAAACGGAGAAGCAAAGTGAGAGGAATTACCCCGTTTGACCGATGAACTGGCTGGATAAGACTCTAAACTTTGTGGCTCCAGGAATTGCAGCCAAAAGAGAAGCGTCCCGTCTGGATATTGCGAGGCATGAAGCAGCTCAGGCAGTTATTAATAGCTACAAAGAGTCATTTGGCGGTAAAGGATACGGCAGGCATGGAGCCAGCCGTACAAAGTCGTCTATGGTCATGTGGCAAACGCCAGTTGGTGACGCTGATGCAGATATTCACGAGAACATTAATGAGCTTAGAGCTCGGGCCAGAGACTTACACATGGGATCTGACGTCGTTGCAGCAGCTCACAAGGGTTTGCGAACGAACATAGTGGGTACTGGCTTACGCCTCAACCCAGCCTTTGATTCCAAGTTCCTGAACCTCAGCGATCAGGAAAGTGAAGACTTAAGGGCGACCATACACAGGGAATGGGCATTATGGGCTGAAACAAGTAAGTGTGATGCGGCTGGGCTCAATGATTTTTACGAGTTGCAAGCCCTGGCTTTCTTATCAACCCTCATGAGCGGGGACGTATTCGCTTTGTTGCCAATGCTTCCGAGAGACCATGCGGTTTATAACTTACGCATCAATCTTGTTGAAGCTGATCGTTGCGATACGCCTTTTAATGTACAGCTGGACAATATGGATCGGGTCCAATCTGGTGTTGAGGTTGATGCAGACGGTATGGTGGTTGCCTACCATTTCAGCAACCGCCATCCGGGCAGTAGTAGATTTGACCTGACCGGGGAAAGGGAGTGGGCTAGGGTTGAGAAGTACGGCAAGAAGACGGGGCGATTGAACGTTATCCATCTTTTTGAAGCGGAGCGACCAGGACAACGCCGGGGCATCCCGATTATTGCGCCTATTATCGAATCTTTAAAGCTGCTCAATCAGTATACAGAAGCGGAATTGATGGCTGCAGTCATCACATCAATGTACACCGTGTTTGTAAAGACACCAGGAGATGACGGGCAAGATCCGTATGGTATGGATGAACCGGAAACTGACAATCAGTATCAAGAACCTATACCGGGGACGGGTGGCGACAACATAAAGATGGGGCGGGGGGCTATTGTTTATCTGGACCCTGGAGAGGATGTTCAATTTGCTGACCCATCAAGGCCGAATCCGAACTACGAGGCTTTCGTTCGGGCACTGCTGAAACAGATTGCAGCAGCTCTTGAACTGCCCTATGAAATACTGACCAAGCAATTCACATCTTCATACTCAGCGAGCCGCGGAGCACTGCTGGAAGCTTGGAAAATGTATCGCATGCGCCGATCTTGGTTGGCTAAAACGTTTTGCCAGCCTATTTATGAAGAGTGGTTCGTTGAGGCTGTAACCAAAGGTAGAATAAACGCGCCTGGCATCTTTGATGACCCGGCTATTTTTGCTGCCTACACACGGGCTGAATGGCATGGTCCAAGCCAAGGTTTGCTCGATCCAACCAAGGAAGTAGGTGCTGCTGTTACCCGAATTGAGAACAATTTAAGTACAGCCACAAAGGAAACGGTCGAGCTAAACGGCGGATCATGGGAACAAAACATTCAACAGCGTGCGTATGAGAAAGCACGACTCAAGGAACTGGGCCTGACCGAAGGAGCTGCACCAGTTCCGGTCATGCCATCTGAACCGTCTGATGAGGGCGACGAAGACAACGACGATGAGGAAGGGGGTGAAAACACAAATGCCGAAGAAGATCAAGGCTAACGGGCCGATAATCGGGGATGCAAACGCATGGGTTTATCAATGGTTTGGTATTCCGGCTGTGTGTCCGGGGATGATCTCCAAGGAGCTTGATGCAGCAAACGGAGACGAGATTGAATTGTACGTAAATTCTCTCGGCGGTTCCGCCTTTGATGGTGCTGAGATTTACACTTTACTCAAAGATTACCCCGGGAAGATCACAGCGAAAGTAACGGGTGTAGCGGCCTCTGCTGCCTCGGTAATGCTCATGGGTGCTGACGTTATCAAGATATCACCGCCGGGACAGATTATGATTCACAACGCTGCAACGGGTACGGATGGCGACAAGAATGCCCATGACCGCTCTTCTGCCCTGCTGAAAAGTACGGACGAGGCAATCACCAATGCTTATTCACTCCGAACAGGTAAGACAAGAGACGAGCTTCTGACCCTCATGGATAATACAACTTGGATGAATGCTCAGAAGGCTGTCGAACTTGGATTTGCGGACGAAATAATGTTCAGTGAAAATTCCGTAGAAGTCACCAACAGCGCCTATGACATGTTTAACGGTGGCTTGCTACCAGAGGCTGTAATAAACAAGGTGCGAAACGAACTTCTTAAAAGTGGCGGCTTTACAGCGCAGTCTCCAGCGCTTGGCGACGGCGGATCAGAAGCTATAATTCCCCTGCAGAACAGTTCGTATTTTGAGGTTCTTTCGCATGGAAAGCAAGCAGTCGCTGTCGTTAACGCAAATAAAGGAGGAACTCCGCAGGCTGGAGTCACATTTGAAGAATTAAAAAATGAGATTAACTCTATGAAGGGGGAAAACAAACCAATGGATTTAAACCAACTGAAAAACGAACACCCAGACTTGTACAACGAGGTGGTCAATCTAGCTACTACAGCCGAACGCAGCCGTATTACCTCACTGACAAATATGGAAGGAGCCCCAGGAGCCAAGCCGTTTATTAAAGATGCCATCGCAAATGGCGAAACCGCTGGTGATGTAGCTATGAAAATTGTTCAAGCATCAATTACTCGTGTGAACCAAGAGGGGACCCAACGTCAACAAGATTCAGACGACAGCGGTGTGAAAAATGTATCCCCGGAAGCGCCTGTAATCACTGTTGGTGTATCAAATGATGACGCTGAAAACGAACAAGCCGTAAATAACATGATTGAGTATGCAAAGCAGCTCCAAAACAAAAAGGGAGGTCGTAAATAATGCCATCTTATGAAAGCCAGCCGTATGACAATCTGTACGCAGGTGGAGTCGAGCCGAAAACGGTCATTGCCATTATCGTCAAATCAGGGTCTGGAGTGGTTAAACGTGGCACTGTCTTGGGCAGAGAAAGCCAACTCGCTGAAACAGATCCGTACGCAGGAACACCCATCACTGCACCAGTAGATTCGAGTAAGACGGGCGGTATTGAGAATCCATACTGCATCTTGGCAGACGAAGAGGTCGACGCTACAACCAAGGATGCTCGGGCCGTGGCTTACACATCCGGTGAGTTTAACCGTGATGCGCTCAAGTTCGGAGGCAATGACAAGGTTGAAAAGCACGAAGTAGCAATGCGCAACATCGGTCTTATCACAAAACGAGTAGTTAAATAGGGAGGATTAATACATTATGGCAAAAGATATTTACGCATTTCCGCAGTTATTCCGTGTAGTCGAATCATTTCCACAGGATTCTTATTACCTACTGGACACATATGCATCCGAAGGGGAAACGTTCGACTCCGATGAAATTGAGATTCAGACTAAAAAAGGTCACCGTCCGCTGGCTCCTTATGTCAATGAATTGATGCCAGGTAAGGTTGTACTGCGCACTGGATTTACAGCCAAACAGTACAAGCCTGCGCTAGTTAAACCTATGCGTGTCATCACTCGGAACGATCTTAAGGTAAGACGTGCTGGAGAGACTTTGTATAATCCAGATTCTCCAGATGTTCGGGCGCAGAAGCTCCTGATTGAAGACACAGCTGAATTGTTAAGCACAATCGACCGCCGAAAGATTCAACAGTTGTCCGAAACCATGTTTACGGGCAAGACTACGCAAATCGGTGAAGGTGTGAATCAGGAATTGGATTGGGATTTTACCAACAAGGAAGTTCTTTCTGGTAAAGATTTCTCGGACCCAACTTTTGACGTTGTTGCTTATTTTACAGAGAAGAAAATGGAGGTCATGCGCAAAAGTGGCTTGACCATGCGCAGGGTGTTAACCACTTTTGAAGTTGGATCTGCAATTACGACTCATCCTACTTTGCTTGCAATGATCAAAGCAGAAAAAGAAACCCTTGATGTCGGTAATTTGAACCAAGACATTCTGCCAGAGGGCGTTGTATATCATGGTTATTTGCGTCAGGCTGCTATTCATATCTGGTCCTACACCAATTCGTACACCGACGAAGAAGGTAAAGAGCAGGATTACATTCCTGCTGGAACACTTGCGTTACTGCCAGACGGAAAACCGTTTGAGTTTAACTATGGAGCTAACTTAATCATGGGGGATGACGGTCAGTTCCAGTATGTCAAGGCAAAGGTAACGCCGCAATCATGGACAACTAAAGAACCTGCAGCACGCTACTTGCAAATGTTGGCCCGTCCTATCGTTGTCCCACAAAATGTGGACGGATGGTATGTTGCTAAGGTTCTTAACTAAAAAGGAGGAAAACAGAGATGGCATACATTGCAAAGTGGAATATCCGTCACAACGATAAGAATTACAAAATTGGTGAAGAGGTCCCTGCGAGTATTGGCAAAGAAGCAATTCAACGACTCGTAGATCTTGGCATGGTGGAAGATGACAAGAAGAATACCGCCAAGCCTACGGAATAAGGGGTTAGAGGCGCGTCATGAGCGATATTCAAACTGAATTGATAAAACCGTTCAGTTTTAAGGATCAGATCGAGCGGGATGTGAAGTCCGTTTTCTTGAATGAACGTGAGTTTGCCGACTGGCATGAAATCGCCTTTATGAGTCCGCCGAAAAACGGACTGCCTGCCACACCTGAACAGCCTGTCAAAATGTTGGTTATTATAGATGATGACGAACTGAGAGATCGGAAAAGTAGCGCCTCGAATCCAACAGATGGCGTATACGATGCCGATCTTTTGTTTTATGCACAGCGTGCAGACTTCTTCCTATACTTTGGTAGGCTTCCGGTTCTGCAGAGCAAGATCAAGTTTGATGGTCGTATCTATACCGTTGTGGATCTTCAAGACGATGGAGATATGATAACTGTTACGCTAGGACGTAAAGGCTCATGATCCAGATTGACACCACTGCTTTGAGAGAAGCGCAACGGCACCTCCAAGAAGTCAAAAAGAAAACGAAAGTGGCTATGTATCGGGCACTTAATCGGGTCGCTCAGAACGCAAAGACAAACGCTAGCAAAGAGATTCGAGAGCAATATGTTATCAAGGCCGGGGACTTAGGTAGCACCTTTTCAATAAAAAAAGCTGACAAAGGCAGCTTGTCTGCTACTATACGTTCCCGTAGCCGAGGAACAGGTCTGGATAAATACAAATTTTCACCCCGGCGGACGACAGGTAAGCGTCCAAAAGTGCTAAAGGTCGCTGTGAAAAAGGGTGGAATGAAGAAGGTTCCAGGCGCTTTTGTTGCTGAAAAGAATGGTGTTAAAATCTTCATTCGTGAAGGCAGGAGCAGGCTTCCAATCAAACGATTATATGGACCGCCTGCGCCGGAAATGTTTAACAATGTCCAAATTAAAGAGTCTGTAGAGCGGAAGGCGCGTATTATGTATGCTCAACGACTGGAACATGAATTAAATAGGGAGTTGGACGGATAATGACACCGTTTGTACTGCAAGACGCTTTGGTAGCTAAACTAAAGCGTCTTTTTCATGATTCGGTATACATGAATGCTCAATATGAAATGGTGCCTCTTAATATCTATGCCCAAAACCTTCCTGCAAAAGAAGAACAAGATGACCGCGCTCATTTTCCTTTTATCACTGTGCGCTTTGGCGAGACAGTGGACCAAGGGCATGAAGTCCAGTCATCTTGTTCTGTTTTGCTTAGTGTGGGCATTTTTGATGAATCGTTGGATATGCAAGGTGAAAGAACAATTCAAAACATCACACAGCGTATCCGGCATGCATTCATGACGCATCCGATTTTAGACCGGATGTTTGAATTAGATTTTCCCTTGACCTGTTCTCTTTTTGACGATGAAGACCTATCCCCATATTTTTTTGGCTACGTCAACATGAAGTGGAAAATCCCAGGCGTAAGCAGAGAGGATGTTTATTTTGGATAAAGAGCAAGAAAAACAGGAAGCTGTGGAGCAGAAAACGCGGCGTGCTATTGCTTCGACTGAAAAAGTCGCTCAAGCAGCTAAGGACGCTACTGAACCGGAGCAACTTATATATATCGGACCAAACTTGCCCGGAGGGAGGCTGGCGAAGTCTCTTATTGTTCGCGATGGCTTCCCAGCATATTTGGAAGATGTGGCGGAAAAAGCACCAGAAATACGACAGCTTTTTGTTCCTGTAGCCGAGCTGGCTACGTCAAAAGCAGCTTTATCCGTTCCGGGAAGCGCACTACAAATTGCCTATGCTGCTGTCATTGCGGCAGTAAAAGGAGGAATTTAAATTGGCAGAACGTCACGGTATTTTTACCACTGAGCAGCCAGCAGAAGTCATTACGCCTGTGCCACTCAACATTACTTTGCCAGTCGTGTTCGGCACGGCTCCTGTCAATATGACGACTCTGGAGAGCGTGCCAGTAAATAAGCCGATCCTATGCGAAAGCTGGGACGATGTTGTTTCTGCTTTTGGATACTCGGAGGACTGGAGCAATTTCACGTTGTCTGAATTCGCGTACTACTTTTTCAAAGTGGCGAAGCTTTCTCCAGTCGTGTTCATTAATGTATTGGACCCAGCGAAGCACGCAGCTGTAGTGGCCACAACCAGTTACACATTATCTGACGGTGTTGTTACTGTACCGGGCCAAGGAATTATTAAGTCAACGGTGGTGCTCACCTCAGATGATGGAGCGACCACCTACACAGCAGGGAAGGACTACAGCGTGAGCTTTAATACTTCCGGCAACCTCGTGGTATCCCGCATTGCTTCTGGCGCTCTGACAGCCAATAGCGCCGTTAAAATAGCATACTCTAAGCTGGATCGCAGCAAAGTGACAGCAGCGGACCTTATCGGCGGCGTTGTGGAGGCTACTGGTGAGGCTACCGGGCTTGAACTTCTTGACCAGGTATTCCCGCTGTTTCGAATCGTTCCCGCTTTGATCGCTGCACCGGGATTTTCGCAAAATCCAACCGTTGCAGCAGTAATGACTGAAAAGGCAGCTAGCCTCAACGGTGGACACTTCAAAGCACAGGCAATTACTGATCTATCGAGCGAGCTTGTATACACAGATACGCCTGCATGGAAAAAAACGAATGCGTATACTAATCCGCGCCAGATAAACACCTATCCGCTTTTTACTTACGCTGACCGCACATATCATTCTTCCACTGTGGCTGCTGCGGTAATTGTACAAACAGACGTTAATAACGGCGGGGTTCCATCGGTTTCGCCATCAAATAAAACGGCCAAGATTGATGGAACAAAAACGGATACCAGGACAATTGCTCTTGGACCTCAGCAAGCACAGTATCTGAATGCAAATGGTATTGTCACGGCATTAAATTTTGTCGGCGGATTTGTGCTTTGGGGTAATCGCACAGGTGTCTACCCGGATCAAAAAGACCCACAGTCATCATTCATACCGGTTCGAAGGATGTTCGATTGGATCAGTAATACACTCACACTGACATATTGGAAATACCTTGACGGTTCCACCGACAAGCGTCTGATTGAGTCGATTACGGATGCAGTGAATTTCTGGCTTAATGGCCTGGCTGCTGCCGGGTACATTTTGGGCGGACGCGTAGAATTTAATACGTCTGAAAACCCTGTCTCCGCACTGATGGATGGGAAAATGAAGTTTCACGTCCATGTTACACCGCCGTCTCCGGCACAGGATATTGATTTTGTGCTGGAATACGATGCATCTTACTTTGCTGCGCTATTCACTACAGCGGCGTAAAGGGAGGGCTGAACATTGAGCCAAGAAAAAATTAATTTACGGACAATTAAATACGAAGCTATACGTAACGGTAGCCAATACCTTGGGACAACTACGGTTGATTTACCGGACATTGCTATGCTTGCTGATGATGTCACCGGTGCTGGAATTAACGGTACCGTGAACGTTGCTACGCTTGGACAAACTGACTCCATGCAGGTGACATACAACTTTGCAACTTGGGAAGAAGGTTATTTTGACCTATTTGCTCAGGAGACACATACAGTTGACCTGCGTGCAGGTATTCAAAGCCAAAACCGGGTCACAGGCACAATTGACGTTATCCCGATAAAAATAACCATCAAAGGTGCCCCGAAAACTCTGTCGATGGGCAGTTTGGAAACAGCTGCCGGGTCAGATAACTCGGTGGAACATGAAGTCACTTATATCAAGATCACAATTAACGGTGTCGTGAAGATTGAAATTGATAAATTCAACGATGTATTTGTCGTCAATGAAGTAGATTTCGGCGCTAAAATCCGGGCTGCGCTCGGAAAATAATGGAGGATGAGACCATGACTGAAAAGAAAACTACAACCCCAGCAGAAGAAAATAACGAGGGAAAAAATGTTCTTAAATTTTCAAAGCCTTTTAAATTTGAGGACCAAGAACCAATCACGGAACTGGTTTTTGATTGGGACAAAATTAATGGCCGTAAACTCATTGCTCTAAGTGAACGTTTGGCATTGAGGGATATGGATTCACCCGTTAAAGCTGTAAACATGAAGTTTCAGGCCGCCGTATGCGCTGAAGCCGCAGGCGTCCCGTTTCAACTGATTGAGGAATTACCAGGCGGAGTATTTGGGCGTGCAACTTCAATGGCTCAAAATTTTTTGCTCGGTTTGGAATAAACGGTAATGCCGGAGCAGAGATAAGACAAATCATTATGACCCTATCCATTGAAACAAGGAATTCCCTGGAATTTTGGTTAGATCAAAGTCTTTATGAACTGTATCGATGGCATGAAGCTTTTGAAGCCTATGTAAATCTTAAAAACGAGGCAATGCAAAAGCAGATGGAAGAAGCAGAGAAGAAACGCAAAAACAAAGCTCCTAACGGACGTAGAGGGCGCGTAGGGCGGTGATTTAATGTCCCGTGAATATGATGTAGCAATGAACCTCATTGCTCAGGTCGATCAAAGGTATAGGCGTGCTTTTGATCAGGCCAATTCTCAGGTCGAAGATTTACAACGTCAATTACGAGAACTACAAAACTCACGTGGCCCAGATCGGGCACGGCGTGAAGTTGAAGATCTTGCAGATCAAACCAAAAAGGCAGGCGGCGCGTTCGGGAAACTGAGCAGCGCCGCTTCTTCTTTTGGGCGCACTTTTCGCAAAGTAGCAGAGGTTTCCGGTGCTATGGCTATTTTGGATTCGGTCACTGGAACTATCAACAACATTGGTAGTGCAATTGCAGACCAACAAGAATCATTTAACCAGTACCAAGCCGCTACAGGAACAAGTGTTAAGGATATGCAAGCTATCAAAAAAGAGGCCCGAAATTTATATAATCAGAATCTCGGGGAAGATTGGAACGACCTAGGAAGTGCCATGGAGAACACGCGACAGGTTTTGCAACTTACAGGACCTGCGCTTGAAAAAGCAACGAAGAATGCAATTGTTTTTCGGGATGTGTTTAAGGATGATATCCCGGAAACGAATAAAGCTGTGCAGACCATGACGAAGCAATTTAAAAGTTTGAGCAATACCGAAGCCTTCAATCTACTCGCCCAAGGTAAGCAAAAGGGGCTGGATAAATCGGGAGAATTGCTGGACTCGGCAAATGAATATTCGGTTTATTACAAAACGATAGGTTTGGGCGCGGAGGATATGTTCAACAGCTTTAAAAATGGCTTGGACGCAGGGGCATTCAACCTGGATAAAGTGGGTTTCCTGCGAGTTGCTCACTATAAACTCCTCTTTTTGCTGGAAAACCTGACTTTCCTATTAAAGATTTTAATAAAGTTGACATGATATAATAGGAAAAAGGCAATCAGCAGGGAAACTGAAAAGAGGCGATCGTGTTGTTTGACATTTACGTTATCGAGAATTCGTTAAACGGTAAACAGTATGTTGGATATACATCAAAGGGATATGAAAAGCGTTTTGCTATCCATGTAAAGGAAGCTAATTCAGGGAGTAATAGATATCTTTGCAGGGCAATTCGAAAGTATGGGGAATCTAATTTTTCAGTCAAACTGCTAGATGTTGCAGACAGTCATGAAGAGGCGAAGGAAAAAGAGAAAAAATACATCCTCGAACTTAAAACTTTTGCTCACGCTAAAGGAAATCATGGGTACAATGCTACACTGGGCGGTGACGGCATGAACGGAGTTGTTTTCCCTGAGTCAACGCGTTTAAAGATAAGTAAGTCTAAGAAAAAAGCCGGACATTGGGTAGGCAAGGCTAATCCTAAATATCATAAGGGACATCTCATTTCTGGAGAAAATCATCCAATGTTCGGTAAAATGCATACCGCCGAAACCAAGTGCAAAATAGGAACTTCTAATAAAGGAAGGTTTCAAGGGCTGAAAAATAAATCAGCTGTCATTGAGCGATGTTTCTCTTTAGAATGCGAAACTGGCGAAATTAATGCATTTAAATCTTTTTATGAGATGCGGAAGTATTTTTCTGGACTTGGTTTGGAATTAAACAGAAGTGTGACTCTTGGCGTCATGCGCCAAGACTATGGCCATGTTACCTACAAAGGGTTCAAATTTTTCAGACATGATGTAACCCCAAAAGATGTATTTGACGACATACAACGTAAATATGAGTCAGGCGTACGTGAACCTGTCATTATAGAAGATCATAGAGTTGGGAAAAACCATCCGATGGCTAAAAATGTTGATTGTTTCGCCGAGGATTTAATAACGGGGGAAATCTCCAAGTTTAATTCTTGGTTAGACCTAAAAGATCATATAGAGCATATGAGGAAAAAGAAGATAACATATTCCAATATGATCAAGGCAACCGATGGTAGATACAAAAGCACAGCTGGTTTTAGACTCTATAGGGAGGATATAACCGACAATGTGACTTTTACGGCTATCCTCAACAGATTTTATAATGATTCAGGACCTTCAACGACTAGCCGAAAGGCGTAGGGCGCAAGCGTTTGGCGCTCGAAACGGGGAGCATTCAGGCTCCTTTTTTTGTTGCCTGAATGAAGATATAGTCTGAACTGCATGGAAACATGCAGCAGTCGATAACGGCGGTGTGGGTAGTAGCGAACCTACGCGAACATTTTTTTGGACGCGATTAAGGAGTTTGGCATTAGGTCAAAAGATGGTTCCAAAACAACTATCGAAGCTTATAAGATACTTGGATTAAATGCAGATAAAATGCAGAAGAAGTTTGCTTCTGGCGGAGATGTGGCACGGCAAGCTTATTTTCAGGTCCGAGATGCACTAAACAAAGTTAAGGACCCCATAAAGCAGAATACAGCCTTGCTGAATTTGTTTGGTACGCAGGGTGAGGATTTAGAAAAATCAACGATACAGGCTATTTTGCGAACGAAAAATGCTTTTGATAAAACAAAAGATACAATGCAAGAAATTCAGAAAATAAAATATTCCTCCCTAAGCTATGCTTTCCGATCCATAGGGCGGCAATTGCTAACCGAATTTGTATATCCGCTCAGTGATCTTGCATTACCCGCGGTTACTAAGTTTGGTAAAGGGTTGGAAATGGCTATTCCTAAAATAAAGGGTTATTTCAAGCAAGGGATGCAAGCTATGCAGCCTTTTATTAAAGCCTTGCAGAATGTAGGAGGTTTGTTTGCTAATTCGATGGCTGGCACAGGGGATATGTCTGCTGCAACTGGCATAAGTAAATTCTTAATCAGCTTGGGAGTCGGGGAAGACAAGGCATATAAGTTTTCGGGAGCCTTGTCTGACGTATTTGATAAATTAGCTGCTGTTAAAAATATCGTCAAAGGCGCTGGAAGCCTACTGACAAATGCCCTAATGGCTAACGGGGATATCAGCGGTGTGCAGGATATTAATAAAGGGTTGCAGTCCATTGGATTCAGTCCCGATCAGGCCATCAAGATATCAAACGGTTTCGTGGATGCATTCGATAAAATTAAAGGGAAGATTGATGATTTTGTTAAGAGTGTACGACCAGCTTTGAGTGACATTACAAACTATTTTAAAGAAGCTTTTACCTTCGAGGAGTCTTTTGATTTTGGAGCTATGGTTGATAATGTGAGTGAGTTACAAAAAAATATTGCACCTGTAATAGATTCTATTGTTTCTGGAATTGGGCCAGCAATACGTTCCGTAACCGCTTTGCTTGCCCCACTAATGAAGATGGGAAAGCAGGCATTTAGTGCAATAATTCCTTTAGTTGTTAAATTGGCCTCCTCCATTTCTTCAAAACTAGGACCCGTATTTTCGTCAGTCTTTGGGTATTTAACAAAGACTTTGTTACCGCAAGTCAGCTCGGTATTAGCTGCATGGTTGCCTAAAATCGGGGCTTTGTTCGGGAAAATAGGTGGCTTGTTAATGGCGATATACAATACTGGCATTGCTCCAGTCATAAACAGTTTGGTGACTATATTCAAATGGGCGTGGCCCGTTATCACTACAGTTGTCACAAGTGCGATTAATATTCTCAAACCGATTATCGGAGGGATTATTGATGTATTGGGCGGTGTAATTGACTTTTTGACAGGAGTATTTACAGGTAATTGGTCATTGGCTTGGGATGGCATCAAGCAAATCGTAGTAGGTATATGGGAAGGGATAACAGGAGCAATAAAGGCCGCATTCAACAGTATTATCGGTGTAATAAATTCGGCTATCGATAAAATCAATGGTTTTAGTTTCACAATGCCGGATGCTCTAGGTGGCAAAACTATTGGGGGCATGGACATACCACACCTGCCTATGCTCGCTAAAGGTGGATTTACTACAGGACCGTCCATCGCAGGTGAGGCAGGGACCGAAGCCGTAATTCCGTTGAATAACAAGCAGCGGAGCATGAACCTGTTGGAGAAAACAAACCGGATGATGGGGTATACCACTAATAATAACGGCGGGGATTCCATCGTATTGCAGTTTGACATTACGATTCAAGGAAACGCGGATAAAGAAGTGGTACAGCAGGCCATTCAGGCGACACAGCCGACCTTCCGGCAGCAGTATCAGGCCATGAAACGGCAGGATGCGAGGACGAGCTTATGATGACTTATACAACAATCCAGGGCGATACCTGGGACATGATTGCCTATAAAGTGTTCGGTGATGAAACGTTGATGATCCAGATTATGAACCTTAATTTGGACTACATCGACGTTTCTGTTTTTTCAGCAGGGACAATCCTTCAATTGCCAGACGTTTCTGTGGTTGAGGAAACTGCATCTGATTTGCCGCCCTGGAAGGTGTGACAATGAACAATATCATTAATGCAAGGCGTGCCCAGGTAGTTGTTAATTACAACGGTAAGGACATAACAAAAGAGTTGTCCGGTTATTTGTTGGATTTTACTTATACCGATGCGGAGCCGGGTACGTTGGATGATTTGCAGATTAACCTGGAGGATAAGGACCGTAAATGGTCAGGCCCTTGGTCACCGAGCGCTGGAGACAGGATAACTGCCTATATAAAGACGATCGGGTGGGATAAACCCGGGGAGATTAAGCGGCTTAATTGTGGCACGTTCGAGGTAGATTCGATTGACTTTGCTGGGCCACTCGATACCGTCAGTATTAAGGCGGTATCGCTTCCTGTCACAACGAATGTACGGCAGGAAAAGAAAACGAAGGCTTGGGAGTCGGTGACACTCAAGTCTATTGCTGCTGAAATCGCCAAGCGTGCGGGCTTTACACTAATGTACGAGGCTCATAACAATCCGAAATATGACCGCCAAGACCAGACCGATGTGTCTGACTTGGCTTTTTTAAATGATCTGTGTAAACAGGAAGGCATAGCGCTAAAGGTAACAGGCAAAAGGCTTGTCCTGTTTGATGAATACGTTTATGAGCAAAAACCGCCAGCGCTGATCATAGAACGCGACGTGTCGGACATTATCAGTTACGGCTTTTCATTCTCCACTCAAGACGTAGCATATGCAGGATGCGAGGTCTGCTATCAGCCAGCAGTAGCCAAAAAGAAGTCGTCTAAGAAAAAAGACGATAAGAAGGATGAAACAAAGGACGATACGGACAAAACCAAGGCTGCCGCAACTACAGATGGATCTACTTCTAAGGATTCGAAAAAGAAGAAAGAGAAACCGGAGCAGCCCAAGCCGATTAAGGTGTTTTATCGTCCTCCTGGCGCTCCTAAAGATGGGCCAATCTTAAAGGTGTCTCAGAGCGTTGGTTCACAGGCGGAAGCTCTAAACGCGGCCCGTAAGAACCTGCGTGAAAAGAATAAAGAGGCTGGTAAAGCTACTTTGTCTCTTATGGGTAATGTCGGCCTTGCAGCTGGGATGACGATTACTATAAAAGGGTTTGGCAGGTTTGACGGTAAGTACATTATCGTTTCTGCCACTCACGCAGTCGGTAGTTCTGGATACACAACAAATTTAGAAATCAGGAAAGTGCTGGGGTGGTGACATGGCGGCAGATGAATTAGTAAGGATCGGGGTTGTCTCCAGCGTTGACACTGACACTGGAATGGTCCGGGTAGTCTTCCCCGACATGGATAATATGGTTTCACCAGAGCTTCCTCTTTTAACAACCGGGACAGGCTGGGGGCTATCAAACGCGATGCCTGAACCGGGCGATAATGTTCTGTGCGTTTTCCGTGGAAACGGGCGGACGGATGGATTTTGTCTTGGGGCTATTTATGACGGTAGTTATGATATGCCTGCCGATCAGTCCCAGCGTGGCATCTATTTTGAGGATGGCAGCTATGCGTACTTTGATAAGAACACTGGCTCTATTGAGATCAATGCGGTAGGAGCTGTGAACGTACAGGCCAAGACTGTGAGTATCAAAGCCGAATCTGTACAGATAAATGGGGAATCCGTAACTATTCAGGCCAAGAGCGTGAATGTCAATGCCGATACCGTGCAAATAAGCGGTAAATCATTCACTGTCGATTCACCAAAGGTCCGCATGAACAGCAATGTCACGATTGTAGGCAAGCTTGACGTACTTAATCAGGAGATTGGAGGGGGCTGATTGTGGCAGCTAAGATAGGCAGTTATGGAGATATCCCTTTTGTAGTCACACCAAAGGTTATACGCACGTTCCGCGAGCTTACCCGATCTAGTGCCAGCCGATGGGCGGACCATGAAATAATGCTCAGGAAACCTAAATCGCAGTTTCTTGGTCCTGGACTGGACACCGTGACATTTACGATGTACTTTGCCGCTTGGCACGGCACCAATCCCCGCAAAGAAATGGAAAAACTTGTGGAATGGGACCGGAAGGGTAAGGCCGGAGCGCTGACAATTGGCGGTAAAAAGTTGGGTGTCGGTCTGTGGGTTATAACAGGGCTTGAGCAGGCTTGGAGTTACGTGGACAACCGGGGGAACCTATTAGCTGGGACCATTAACATTACGCTAAAGGAGTATGTTAAATGAGCCAGTACAACCTTACGTTATCCGGGACTCGCCCAATTGATTTTGCACCAGCTACCAAAGAGGAAGAATTGCGACAGAATCTATTCATGCTGCTCACAACATGGAGAGGATCAGTTGTTTTAAATCGACAGTTTGGATTTGATCCGGGAGCATTGGACGAACCCACAGAGGTCGCAAAAGCTCTTATTACATCGCAAATTTATGAGCTCGTAGGGGAATATGAGCCGAGAATATTAATACAGGAAGTACAGTTTGTTAATCCTCAGGACGACCCTGACAATGGGCGCTTAATCCCAGTCATTTACTTCGATGAACAGGAGGTGAATGCAGATGACTACGCTGGCTGAACTACCGGATATTGATTTTGTCCAAGCGGATGTTAAGGCAATGCAGGATTCGCTTATTATGCTGTACGAATCAATTGCAAAACGACAGCTTGCTCCAGCCGATCCGCTTCGCACTTTCATAAATGCAATAGCATACAAAATGGTTCAGCAAGAAGTTAAGCTGAATCAGGTCTCTAAGGGGCAATTACTGAGGTACGCACGTGGTGCCGTACTAGATCATTTAGGGGCCTTTTATGAAACTTCACGTCTGGACGCTGATTTTGCGGTGACTATGATCCAGTTTACGTTATCGACTCCCCTTACAAACGTTCAGATTATCCCTGCGGGGATCCGAATAGGTCCGACTGAGGGTGACGGTACTATTTACTTTTCGACGAAAGAAGCGGTATCTGTCCCGATTGGTGATGTTGTGGTAACAGTGCCAGCAGAATGCAATGTGTCCGGTCCGGAAGGGAATGGTTATATTGCAGGTCAACTCACAACGTTAATTGACCCACTGCCATATGTAGCGTCCGTTACGAACTTAACCGAAACATCGGGTGGAGCTGCCGTGGAGGACAATGACCCATACCGCGAGCGAATTCACATTGCTCCAGAGTCTTTTAGTGTAGCTGGTCCAGATGGTGCGTATGAATATTGGGCCAAAACCGCAAGTGCATCAATAGCAGATGTACATGTGGATTCTCCAGGTCCTATGCAGGTAGTTGTTACCGTATTGCTTGCTGGCGGAGTTATTCCGTCACAAACCGTATTGGACGAGGTATTTGCAGTGCTAGATGACAGAAAGCGGCGACCTCTAACAGATAAGGTTACCGTTCAAGCTCCTACAGAAGTCAGTTACGATATTGATTTGACCTACTATATTCGTAAATCAAGGGCAACAGACGTAACAAGTATTCAAAAGGCAGTAGAGGCCGCTTTATCCGAGTACAAGCTATGGCAAAAGTCGCGATTAGGCCGAGACATAAACCCATCTCAGCTAACACATATGCTTGTTGCGGCTGGAGCTTCACGGGTAGATATTAAATCGCCTATATTCCTGAATCTTGGGTCGAATCAGGTTGCCAAGGAAGGCACGGTTACAATGACTTTCGGGGGGCTGGTTGATGATTAAACTGTCGGAATTAAGCTTGTTGGACCTGCTGCCTGATAACTTACGGACTGATAAGCAAGTACAGGATGCGGCGATGGCTCTTGATGTAAAGATGGACGAGCTAACAGCGAAGATTCAGCGTGTTGATTTGTTCGGTCGTACTGACTGGACAGACGAAGAAACCGACGAATTGGCTTGGCAGTTCCATGTAGACTACTATGACCCTACATTACCTCTTGAGCAGCGCAGGGAGCTTGTACGTCAGTCTATCCCCCTCCATCGACGAAAAGGGACGCCGAGCGCTGTGGAAGACTTGGTGACCACTATATTCGGCTATGGAAAGGTAGAGGAGTGGTGGGAGTACGGTGACGATCCTGGATATTTTCAGGTGGTTGTGTCCAATCCAAAGGCTACCGAAGAACAGGCGCAGCAGTTTATTGAGGTGGTCGAGTCTGTTAAAAGGAAAAGCGCCCACCTGCGCCGCGTTGTTGTCTTGGATTCGGCAAGGGGGACTCATTACTACGGTGTAGGTACACAACAAGTGGACCTCATCAATTTAAGGCAGGTGAATTAAATTGGCGTTTGATGGTATCCAAATAACTAATCGCGGTCGGAATCTGCTGGCAAAGGCAGAAGCTGGGTTGACCAAGATTACGTATACGAAATTTTCAGCGGGAGACGGGAAGTTAGCTGGGCAAATGCCTGTTGCATTAAAGGCGCTTATCTCCGAAAAAATTTCCTTCCCGGTAAGTCGCTTAAAAATCCAATCTGAAAACGTTGTGGTGCCTGGATTCGAGTTTAGCAACCAGGGCGTTGCCTCCGGCTTTTTCTTTCGCGAGGTAGGATTGTGGGCAACAGATCCAGACTTGGGAGAGATCCTGTACGCCTATGCCAACTCAGGCGAAGGGGCGGAATATATAGATGCTCAGAACACTTCCGCCGTTCTAAAAAAGCTCTTTAACTTTGAACTGACTGTAAGCAATACAGCTCAGGTGACGGTGGTTGTGGACGATTCAATTATCTATGCTACTCCGCAAGATGTAGCGGACGCCTTGAAAGAATCAAAGGAGTACACGGACGCAGCAATCTTGGGGGTGAAAGTGCCGGATGCCAGTACGACCCAAAAAGGTATTGTACAGCTAGACAACACCTACACAAGTAATTCCGTCACCACAGCGCCAACTTCACGCGCCTTAACCACTGCTTTCAATGCCGCAACTACAGGCATATACAAAGAAAGGGGTAATGTGCCAGCCGACTGGAATACTGCCACATCGTCAGGCAGTTACACCGTCAGCCTCGCTTCATGGACTGGGTACAGTAATTACCCAGCTAATTCATACTCCTATGGCAAACTTTCGGTTTTCGCAGGAGCAGGAGCGAGGGTACAAGTGTACTACACACACGACAATCCAAGTCGAACGTTCTGGCGCGTAGGGTTTAATGACACTGATTGGAGAGCGTGGACGCAGATTGTACGAACGGGACAAAACGCTTTTACAGACGACTCTATAGTATTTACAACCCCGGTTCCATTGATTCTGAAAAGACCGGGAATAAAGTCGTGGGTTATGCATATGTCAGACAATGGACGAGTGTATATATCCCCATCTAATACACCGGATGCAACTGACTGGAACTTCGGTAATGGTTTGTGGATTGAAGAGGGCAATGTTGGGTGGCAAGGTGGAGACCTAAACAGTTTAAAGCAATCTGCCAGTGACGTAAAAACAAATGTCGCTAACGCGATCACTGGTAAAGGCGGTACCGCCAACTCAGGTATGACCGGGGCACAGTTAGCGGCGGCGATAACGAACCTCCCTGTCAAAAGATGGGCTAAAGGGACATTCAACGGTCAGTCGGCAACATCTCCAAGCACAACTACAGGCGCGAGTATGAATGTAGGCGTTAATACCATGAACTTCTTGCCGACAAGGGTGTTCATTCGGTTAAGGTTAAAAGATACGTACGGGAATTTGTACATTGAAGGTATTGCGATGGCTGGAATACCATACGATAATGATGTGACTCTTTACGGTAGGTTTCAAAATCGTATTAGTATATATAGCATCTCTCAATCTCCCGGCGGGTTTTCCGCTACGATTAACAGCACTGAGATACGTGACTATGCAGGCGGCGGCTCTATAGCTGTGATCGAAGCTTTCGAGTGGTTTGCATACGAATAAAAAACGAAAGGAAGATCATCATGAAAATCGGTTCTAAGGTTTATTGGAGAAAAACAAGCGGCGAGGTGGTTTTCATCACACCTGAAATCGAAAGCGACTTTGCGCGTGAAACAACCAAAGAGGATGATATGGGTTTTTATCCGCAACTCAAGGGATTCGACCCTGCACAGGTTGAAGTGCTGCAACTCACATACCAGCAATACCTCGAAGACTTCCAACGTGCAAAGTCCTATATCGTTAACCCGGACACTGGCAAGATGGAGTTTGTTTATGTGGATACTGGAGAGACAAAGCCCGAACATCAAGCGCCACTGTCAGATCAAGTAAGCGAGTTAAGGACGCGCCAGGACAGCACAGAAGCCGCTATGCTTGCTCTTATGGATGTTACAAATAAATCCTAACGGGAGGGGGTGAAGCCTTATGTATGGGTTCTTATTGAACATGTGGACTATGAAAAAGGTCGATGAACAACGGCTAATTTCATACACTCCAAAATTTATTAGTGAAGATGAGCAAAAAGCGATATTAGCAACATCGCAAAATGTCTAAGCAGCGTATCCAATGGGATGCGCTATTTTTATGCCCTCAGAGTGGTTGGGGGCATATTTATTTGAGAGGACGGGGGAAGTCATGGACGACAGATTAACACACATTTTTAAGGGAGCGGCGGCGGGGTTTGGAGCGATAGCCGGCTACCTGCTTGGAGAGTGGAGTGTCATGATACATTTGCTTTTTATTTTAGTGATTGCGGACTGGTTGACCGGATGGATTGCTGCATGGATTCGAGGGGAGTTACGCAGCCGGATAGGGTATCACGGCATAGCGCGTAAGGTAGTCATTTTCTTGATCGTGGTGGTGGCGCATTTCATAGATGTGGCGTTGGGCAACCTACATTATTTTCAGGACGCAGTGATCTTTTTCTATTTGGCGAACGAGTTGTTGTCCATTATAGAAAATGTAGGTCGCATGGGTGTTCCGATGCCAGATGTACTCAGGAATGCGGTTAAAATTTTTGAGTCACGTTCACAAGCTCCTAAAAATCCAAATATGCCAGAGCAAAATCCGGAAGACAAAGACCAGCAGAAGCCTGCTGTATAGGGGGAATTATTTTGCAAGCACGAAAAAAAGGTAACGCGCAGGGGATCGACGTGTCCCATCACCAGGGCGACATAAATTTTAAAAAAGTAGCTGCTGACGGCATATCGTTCGTTTTTATAAAGGCAACGCAAGGCAAGTCATTTCGCTCCAAAACATTTCTTAAATTTGTGAAGGATGCGAAGGCCGCTGGCCTACTGGTAGGCGCATACCATTACGTTGACGACTCTGCTACAACACCAGAGATGGCCCGACAAGAGGCAGCAAACTTTGTTTCTGCTATCAAGGACGCTGGAAGCGTGTCCACGTTTGATTTACCGCCTGTTATGGATTATGAGTCCAATAAGTCCAACCTTAGCAAAACGGCGATTACAGCGGTCGCTAAGGCGTTTCTGGAGGAAGTGGAGCGCCTTACTGGAGTGCGTCCGATTATTTACACGTACCCATCATTTATTGGGAATTTTTTGGGGCTATTCGGTTATCCACTATGGATTGCACGGTACCACGCCACAAAGGCCCCAGCAGATGCATCCGGCTGGACACGTTGGGACTTTTGGCAATACTCCGATGGTCAGTATGGCGGGACGCTACCGAACGGAAAAATGCGGGTCAATGGCGTTGCTGGGCCAGTGGATCTTAACGAGTACAATGGTACGGCGGACGAGCTGCGTGAACGTTTCACAAAGCGCCCTGAGCAGCCGGAGACAGTCACGTCCGGTACGTTCATCGTAAATGGCAAACAGGTAGGGAAGACGCTGCTCTTTAGTGGCAGGACGTATGTTCCGCTGCGTGTGCTTGCTACTGTGTTGGGCTTATCGTGTCATTGGGACACCAGTCTCAAGGTCGCTTATTTAAATGGAGCCAAGCTGCAATTTATCCAACTGGTCGAAGGAGTGGCATACGTGCAGCTTAGACCCGTTGCGGAGGCATACGGCGCTGTAGTGTCCTGGGATTCAAAAAATAAAATCGCATCGTTGAAAACGAAAGGGGATAAATAATCATGCAAACACAAACCATTATTGAAAATGTACAACCTTACGTAAATACCATTGTCACAGCCGCTGCGGGTGTACTTACAGCGTTTGTTTTAGGAGGTCTAAACAAACTCAAGACTAAGGTTAACGTGTGGTTAGAGGCGCGTACAACAGACGCACAGCGAGAGGTAATCCATAAAGTAGCAGGAGAGGCATTCGCACTTGCTCAGACTACGTTCAAAGATGTAGGCGGTGTTCGTAAGATGCAAGAGGCTTTACAGTATGCATCCTTGAGACTGACGGAACAAGGAATTGTGGTATCGCCTACGGAGTTACAAGCGGCTATCGAAAAGGCATATCTGGAGTATAAGACCAAAACAAAAGCAGTACTCGCTACTGAAGCACAGCCAAACGAGGAGGCAGCACAGGTAGCAGCTAAGGAAGCTGTATCTGGTCTGGCTGCAAAGCTTAATGATTTCTTGGCTCAGGCTACGGCAGAGGTAGCCAATACTGTTCCTGCTCAGGTGCAATCTGAACCTGGGCCTATTTCAGCGCCGTTAGAAGCTGTTCAAATGCCTGTAACTACGGAGTAAGGTAAAGCAAATACCCTACCGCTTTTGCTGGTAGGGCAGCTTTTTTAATAATATATATCGTCTTCTGTTGTATCATACGACTTTTTGAAGCTAATTTTTTTCTTTTTTATATATATTATTATTGCTAGAAAGGACAAGGGAATTGGAGCATAGGTTCCATAAATATTTATAAGTTCTTTAGAGAAAGGTGTAAAAGACAACACAATAAAAGAAACTACACAAAATAATAAATAGAATAATAATAGCCCTACTAATAAATTTATAAGTTGAAATATGTTAACTAAAAAACCCTCTTTGTTTAGGTACCAACCAAGAAAAGAAAAAAGAGAGCCGAACAGGGCAGCGAGTGACAATCTTATAATGTAACTTAGCCATACTACATCAGTATACGAACTGAAATAAATACCTAAAGCTCCTCCAACAACAGCGCCAAAAATTCCAACTATTGTAGTAAGTGATAAACCGTTCATGTTTGCAGTTCCTTTCTCAAATAATCAACCTTTTTAATATCCATAGATTACAATGTTTTTGATATAGTCTATCAGGCCTAGGAGATTTTTTCTATATATATTTACAAAATCACCCAAACTAATTATACTGATAACAACACATACGGAAGCACCGTTGTGCAATCCGAAAGCATCGGTGATACCCTGCTGGCATACGCTGGTGGGGTATTTTTCTATTAGTTTTCATTGGATATCAAAATAAATAGTTGAAAATCCGATATCATAATTACCAACGAATGAATACTTAGGAGGATTATAGATGGTCTTTTGGATTCTTGTACTTGTAGTCGTGGGACTTATTCTTTCAGCAATTATAGGGGGTTCTCGGATTGCAAGCAATAATCGTAAACAACCGAAAATAGAACGTATAGGTGAGGTGGTTGATAAGCGTGTAGATTGGACTGAAGGATCGTCTTCAAAAACATTCTATATAACCTGCGAGTTCGAAAATAATGAGCGCAAAGAAATTATAGTTAGGGACGATAAATACGGTCTTTTTGTTGTAGGAGATAAAATAAAAGTAACAAGTCAAGGTACTTGGGACTGGGTAGAACGCTTAGTAGCGTAAGGTCATCAGGATATTTACAGAATCAACCAAGCGGTATATACTTTCTATATAAATCCGAAAGCATCGGTAGCACTCCGCTGGCTCAAGCCGGTGGGGTGTTTTTGTGTTTTGGAACATAGTAATTTATTGATGGAATTTAAGGAGTGAATAATACATGATCGAAGGATTTCTAATTGTACTTACAATGATCGGTTTAGTAATGGCAGTTTTAGTGCCTGCTATAATATCTGTAGAACGCGAAAACGCAAGAAATTCAAGACTACCAAAAATTGAACGAATCGCAAAAATAATTGATAAAAGAGTAGATTGGGTGGAGAATTCTTCAACAAAAAACTATTTTATTACATGCCAATTTGAAGGATCGGATAGGAAAGAAGTCAGAGTACAGGAAAATGAATATGGCATTTTAATAGTTGGAGATGAGGTTAAAGTAATAACCCAAGGTACTTCAGAAAAGGTGGAACGTATTACAATATGAGGTGATCAGCATGAACCATACATATTGCGTTTACAAATTTCCAAACCAATTATACTGATAGGCTGTTTTCTCAAAGATTGTTGCTTTTATGATAAATAATTGTAACACTAAAATTATCTGATAAAATAATTATTATAGATTATAAAAGGAGGTCATCCGTTGTCAAAAGGACTTATCCACCATATGGAGATATATGTTTCAGATTTAAAAAGTTCAATCGACTTTTGGGGTTGGTTTTTAGAGGAGTTAGGATATAATTCTTTTCAATCGTGGGAAAGTGGTCATAGTTGGAAATTAGGAGAGACATATATTGTTTTTGTTCAAGCGGAAGAACGTTTTATGGACATACCTTACCATAGATGTCGGGTAGGTCTAAACCATCTGGCATTTCACGCAAGTTCCCGTCAACAAGTAGATGGTATGACAAAAAAATTAGAATGCAAAGGTGTTAAAATCCTTTATAGCGATAAGCATCCTTTTGCGGGTGGGGAAAAACATTATGCTGTTTATTTTGAAGACCCAGATAGAATTAAGGTTGAATTGGTAGCACCTTGACCTCTTAATGGTAGAGGTCTTTTATTATGCACTCCTTAACACCTCAACAGTTATTAAATTAGATTTTCGACACGCTGAAATAAGCATTTGTTCTACTCGTTTTTCAAATGCTACATTTTTGCTTAATTCGAGCCAGCGGAACTAATAGGGATAGTTGTCCAAATAGTACGTTCCGACACCTTGGAAACGTTCGATCTAACTCTTTAAACGGCTAAGGAAGTTGTTAACGTATTGAATATGAAAAATCCCTTTCTTTACACGCTGTTTCTGTCGCTCATTAACAGTTTCGTACTGTAATCCTTTTATCTTGGCAAACTTTTTTCCTTTTCTTTGTTTGTTGTATTTCATATTTATGTGTCGAATATTCTTATTTTTAATAAATTACGGAATGGTATGAATACTTATAGAAGGATTTTTTGCGATTTAGCCAGAATAGCTTATTCGAGGTGATCAGCATGAACCATACATATAAAGTGTTAAAGTCGGATATAGAACTATTTGCAGCTGCATTAAGCCATGTAAGAGTATACGTGGTTCAGCCGTTGGGTGAGGCTTTGATAGATATTGTGGATTACGGTGGAGCAGTGGAGAAGATTACACCTGAATCGGTTAAGATTAATGGATCTTATTTCTTTCGTAATCAGTTTGAATTTAGAACAGACATCAAAAGCTCTGCTGGCTAATCGCTAGCAAAGCTCTTTTGTCTTACATTAAACTAACCTCTTCGATATAGGGGTGATAAATTTTGGAACAATGCCTTCACAGTAACCATTCTTTAGCCAGCTCTCTTACTTCATTCCTGAGTTCTTCCATTATATTTTTAACACTCTCTACTCCCAAGAAAGATGATTGCCATATTACAGTATCTAGCTCAATAGATGTCGCCCACCAACAAGTTTCCAATCCTCTACGTGGATTGGGGCACAAAACATGGTTTCCATTGTGTTCCACTACTGCGTAACCTTCCCGCAATCCATAGAAACTCCGATGGACATATTCGGATCCGGATGAATATAACCTACTGTGCATTAGCCGCCTAAATGGTGTGCCACCTTCAAATGCATCAATTTCTTGAGCCAGCTTTAATATCGTCTTAGTGGTATAATTTTTTGGAATCTTGCCCTCTCTGCAATTAAATATCAATCTTGCCTCATCATATCGTCGTTTTAAAGCACTTAATCTCTCGTCACTATAATATTCTTCTTTAAGTATAGTAGATTCTATAGAGAGAACCTCGTTTGTTACTCCCCATTCATGCATTACAACTAAAGCTAGGTATCTCTGAAACTCTTCATCATCACAGTTCCACAAATTCCATAAATGTAAGTGACCTTCATATAATACTCTTAGTAAGGTGAAAGCATCTGAATAATGTGCATTCTCTATCAAAGTTGATATAGAACTAAAAGTGAAAAATTGAGCCATACTTAACTCTGAAAGTACTACGTGTCTTTGGTTTGTAAGGTCCTTATTGTTTTCAAGAATGGTTGCGTTTTGAAGAAGACTTGCTTTTATCCTATTAATTAATATTAGCCATTTCTCTAGCAATTCCTTTGTAGAATTCATCTGGTCTTCGTTTAACACATCTGGGTTTTTCCAAAACATCATTATCGCCATCCCTAGTGATTAAATTGAAATAACTACCTATATTCCATACTATGAGAAACCCTGCACCTCGTATATAGTCTGTTAACTACTCCAACTGGAAGTACCTAACCTCCAACAAAAAGAACTACTCACGATCAAAACAAATGCAAATAGGTATTTCACAGAATATTAAAACCCCGGATTGCTCCGGGGCTTTTTGTTACCTATGTTGTCCTTGTTGAATAGCTTCAATAAGTCTGTCAGTACGTTTATCAGCCTTGTGGTTATTAACAACTACGATGGCATGTATGATTCCTGGTAACCACCCAAAAAGGCAAAGGATAAGATTTAACAATGCTTGCCCTGGTTTACCGCAGAATAGCACTGCAAGTGGCGGGAGGATAATAGCTAACAGATAGCGCATTGGAATTAACCCCTTTTTATCGTCGTAATTTGGATAAACCTAGTCTATCAGACCTAGGAAAATATTTCTATATTTATTTACAAAACGAACCAATTCATTTAGAATTACAGGGCATTGACATCAGTATCTTTAATCTTATTTTGTTCTAAATATCTACATACTGGAGGAATTCCATTGAAGTTCTCTCAAAGGATAGGAGTAACACCTGTTAAGGTTGATATACAAATTGAATCTATGGACGATGATCTGAGAAAAGGATTGTGGAATTGTTTTTATCAATCATATCTTAGCCCAATTAGGCCTTTTCCTACATCAGGAACTAAATTATCTCTTTTTTTTGAATCTCTCTGGACAGATTTTTTTAAAGAAACCATTGATAAGTTGCCCGACGAATATTATGAGACTGAGGAATATTTGAAGGGGAAGTTTTTTCGAATGGAGTGGTATGAGGTCTATGACTTTTTAGAGTTTGTTTTACAAACAAAAACTTCACTAGAAAGATTGCCTCGAATTTTTTTCAATAGTTGTAATAAGGTATTAGAAAAAGAACTGTCTGCGTACAGAATTGTTGGCACAGAAATAACCCAGATGACAGATAAAAATGAAATTCAAGAAATTGAGGAGAGCTTAGTTAATTCGGCGGTACCTCACTTAAAATCTGTCTATGTCCATTTGAGCACGGCTCTTTCCCTGCTTTCAGACAGAAAGTCTCCAGACTATAGAAATTCAATTAAAGAGTCTATCTCGGCAGTTGAATCCATATCTAAAATTATTTCAGGAGATCGTAAAGCTGAGCTTGGAAAAGCGTTAAAAGTCCTATCCGATAAAATTGGATTGCATAATGGTTTAAAAGCTGGGTTTTCTTCAATTTACGGTTACACAAGTGATGAAGGTGGTATACGTCATGCAATGTCAGAGGAAAAGGAAATATACTTTGAAGATGCAAAATACATGCTCGTTGCTTGCTCTGCTTTTGTAAACTATTTGATCATGAAAGCAGAAAGGGCTGGAATCATTTAGGGATAAAAGAATCCCTATGCGAAGTTAATTGGAAAAGTTTGCAGTCTGTTTTACTTTGTGCTATATTGATTTCAATACGGTTTTATTAATATTCTTTGCTGACAGTAGTCAAGCGAAGAGCAGTTCATTGAATGAGACATTTCCCTTAGTGGGTTAAGTCTGCCTAATAGCGGTAGTATTTCTCTTAAGTGAGTCATGGCCGCCACAGGATTAATGTAGGGTAATTAAAAAAAACGCTTCAATGTGCGTTATCGCACATTGGTACACAATGAGTGACGCGTTTTTATTATTATTCTACTTACACTGTGGTGGCCTTTTTGCGTTCTTATATTCTATTAAAGGAGATGATTTTGGATGGAATCGCAGAGGAGTTAAACGCATTAATGAGGCTGAATGATGTATGGAAGAATGGTGGCCCGTATGAGTAAAATTCCAGTTGTAGATGAGTAGGGAATCTACTCGGGCCTTGTTACAATTCAGCTTCTCCTACATATAAAGTCACACTTATTAATGATGTGTTCGTATTTTGTTCGCATTTTTGTTCTAGTTTGTAAAATGCTGTGTTATACTCGATTTAACCTCTCAAACGGAAATTATTACATCTAGGAGTGATGACCTATTCAGAAAAAAGTAATCGATTTATATGAGCTGGCCGCTTATATGAAGAAAACACCAGAGCACTACCTTAAATTTATTTCGGATACTACTTGTCAAACTCTCGATCCAAGCGTACCTGTGCAATTATCTTTTGAATCTGTTTCTCGGAAAGGTTTTTCCCGTCAACCGCTATCGTAAATTGTTCCAAAAGCTCCTCGTCAGTCAGATCAATTTTAGAAACAAACTCCTTCACATCGGAAGATGGGAGGGGGTTTGTTATATTGTGTTTTTCTATTACGTTTTTGAGTTCTTTAATAAATCGTTCTTGAGTGTCCTCACTATTCTGCTCAAAAGCCGCCATAATTGTTCTAAGTTCGTAAGCTTTATTGAACTCTTCTACAAATTCAACTTCCTCACTACTTGAATGGTTTTCTTCAGAGTTGAAATATTCATAAAAAAACCTTTCGTACTCATCACCCTTAGATGCTTGATGATATGCAGGGGACATATATAGCCCTGAATTAATTATAGCTAAGAATATATCTTCACGCAGTTCTTCGTAAAAAAATCCACCATTATCAGTGAGCACCTTTAGGATACTAGGAAGTTCTCTCGCCGCTTTGTAACGTTCTGTTGAGATTGTGACATCTTCATCATCTGTAATAACAGAAATTGAAACGCCTAGCGCGTCAGCAATAGAACGCAAAGTTTCAAGACTGGGATTGTACCGATTACCTTCGACATCCGCAAGGTAAGACCTAGACATATTTGCCTTCTTAGCTAACTCAACTTGAGTTAGCTTTTTTTGTTTTCTAAGCGTCTTAATGTTTTGACCAATAGACATGTCCAGACTCCTTCACAATAGATTCACTTTATTCTACCTTTCGCATGTCGGCAATACAAGTTGTGAAATGACGGAAATACAAGTAAATAAGAGTAAAATGACGGCTTTACAAGTATTTTATTCGTTTTATCTCCATAATGCTTGAATATGCCCTAATTCGGAGTTAGACAAAAAAGACGGAAATACAATACAATTTGTTCATCGGAGGTGAACAACTAATGGACAAACGACTTATAGCTGCGGCCATAAAGGAAAAACGTAAGGTGATGAAAAAGCGCCAAAATGAAGTGGCTGTAGAAACTGGACTATCCCGGAATTATATTTCTGATATCGAAAATGGAAGATATATGCCGAGTGTAGGAACCTTAGTTAAGATAGCTTCGTGTCTGGAAATAGATTTAAACACGCTTCTAATGACGGAAATACAAGACGAAAACGGTGTGAACCAATAGAATGATTTTTATTCCTAAGAGAGGAAAGACCACAAATGAACCCTAGTGCAATCGTGATGACATCTGAACAGTTTGCTGATTTTAAGGAAAGTCTTATTCGTGAACTAGAGCCAAAAATCAAATTTCAAGTAGAGGAAGAAAGCCGAAAACAATCAGCTTCGGTAAGCCTCAGTGTATGGCCCCCTATAAGAGACGAAGCATTGCACCGTCTCAGACACTTGGTAACCTACAATCGGTATCAAGTCGTCAATGCACTATCAACAGTCGTTCGTAACTCATTGGGTGTCAGTAATGTACAAGGACTGACGACAGGCCAAGCACAGGCAGCCAGAGAAATTGTCGATGCTGTTGTCTCCACAATGCTAAAGTACAGAAAACCAAAGGCTGGTGAACAGGGTGAACATACGAACTGAAATCTGGCTTGGACACACCATTCGCTTTGTCGAGAAGGTACCGGGTGAGTGGTGGGCAGTAGCGAAGGATGTTTCGATGGCACTCGGCTATTCAATTGCGCCTCACATGGTCAGACTTATTGACCCTGATGAAAAAGATACTATCCGTTTAGTGGATAGAAATACTCTTCGAGGTAATCCGAACGTTGCGGTTATTTCTGAGACTGGTATTTACGAAGCAATTTTCAATAGCAAGCGTCCAGAAGCGAAGGAATTTAAGAAATGGGTTAAGGGCTTGCTCAAGCTGCTTCGCCAATCAGCCGGACTCGAAGGCTTTCAGATCTTCCGAATGTTGGACAAGGACCACCAAAAGGAAGCCATGAGGAAACTGCGCTCCAGCTTGAAACGGCCTGTCCGCGTGGACTTTATCAAGGCAAACACCATCGCAAACAAAGCTGTCTCAAGTAAATACGGTCACCCGAAAATGATCAAGAAAGACCAAATGACACCAGACATGCTGGTTAGCAGGCAGGAGATTCTTGAGGATACTGTCGATCTAATGGGCACCAAAGAGCGGTTTGGGCTGGATATAGCGGTATCTCAAACGATTTACGACAAACACATTCATTAAAAGTTCAATCCATAACAATCTGCAAATGTGACGGATGAATTCGATAGTTTTTATTGCCAAATCTGATATTCACAAAATCGAGTTCAAAAATGGTGCTCCACTCTTTAGCGTAATAAGTTACAGGATCAGTGTTTTGGATTAAACCAGTTTCTGTTATATCGGTCCATGTTCCTATGAGATTAGCGTAAATTCTCACTTAATACACCTGCTTTCTGCAAAGTTAAATCTATTTTATATGAGAAGTAAATATCTTGGAAGGGAGCATGCACACACATGCGCAATAACGAGGAAAGGTTAAGGGAACTATGCGAATTCTTCGGCAAAATGGAACGCCGGATGTTAGAGAATGGTCGTGTTCTGGTAGCTCTACACGCTCGGGGCCAGTATCGCAAATACCATCGGCAGTTGGTTGGGCGGTGGACAGCATGAAGGTTTTGATGTCAGGTAAAGACGCTTGCTGTGCTATATGCGGAAACGTAATGCATAAGCAGTTTCTACGCCGCTGGAATGATCGGGAAGTATGTAGACCGTGCATTACGGAAATGACGGCAGATTATCCCTTGGAGGGAGGTGAACACATTGCAGAATCACGAACAGCAGTTATTCCTTCAATTCTACAACTCTCTTGCCCCGGCAGTGCAGCGGGACATTAAGCATTATCTGTTTGTGTATGACATGTACTTGGACGAGCAGGACCCGAAAGCTCGGGAAACACTGTTGGGTGAAATGAACATGCTGGAGCGCAAATACAATTTGGAGGTAACACATGGAAATAAAAATAATAAGTGCGAAGGCGCATAACTTTAAAGCGCACCGTGACCTGACTGTTGAGTTTGGCGACACGACACAGATCACGGGCGACAATGGGTCAGGCAAGTCCACTACTTTGGAATTACCTTCGTGGACATTGTACGGCACAGATACCATGGGTGGCAAGCTTGATCCTACACCTACCAACTATGAATACGATCATGTGCTTTCTGAAACTCTGCTAGACATTGACGGTAAGCAAGTCCTGTTAGGTCGTGGAATCGAGAAGGGAAAAGCCACTTATTACATTAACGAGGTTCCTAGTAAATACGGCGATTTTGACGAGATTGTAAAGTCCCTATTTGATAAAGATTTATTCTTGTCTCTTTATAACCCGTCCTATTTCTTCACTCTTCATAAGGATGATCAACGGGACCTGCTACTTCGTTACGTGACTCCAATATCGAATAAAGAAGTATTTACGGAAATGAGCCGGACAAGCCCGGACGAAAAAGCTAAGGACATAAAACTGAACCCCCAAGCTGCCAAGCTGTCAGAGCTGGTGAAGAAACATACGCTGCAACAGCTGGGGGAAATCCATAAGAAGAACAAGAACGACAAGGACACGGCCTATAAGCGGGCTCAAGGGCGTACAGAGGCGCTTGTCGATCAGCTCAGTAAGCTGCCACCTGCACCGGATGATATCGAAGCAGTGAAAGCCGAAGATGCCGCGCTGCTTGAGCAAATAAAGGCACTGGCAGCCCAAACGGATCTTGCTGGAGAGACAAACCGGAAACGCACTGTCCTGAGCAGCAACATTGAATCACTGCAACGTCAAATTGCACAGGCCAAAGATCGGTATATGAAGGTCTACAACGAGCCTATCGAGGAACATTGCCCGACATGTAAACGAGAATTGGACAAGGCATCTATTGATGCTGTTACAGCTTCCAAAGAAACTCGCAAAGATGAACTACGGGCCGATCATCAAAAGCTTATCAACGAGCGCAAGGAACTAGAAGTACAACTTGCCGCTATTGAGCCAGTGGACGTATCCGAACAAATTTCACAGATGCGAGCATTGGAAGTTAAACGCGATGCAACAGCCGAAGCGGTAGGCGGCTATAAAGCACGCCAAGGCATGCAGGCCGACATCGACAAAGCCCGCGCTGACGAAGCCGAGACACTAGCCAGCCGGAATGACTCTATCTTTGTTCTGGACGCAATCAAGGCGTTTGAGGCGAAGGAAGCCGAGTTGCAGGCCGCCAAGGTTCAAAGCCTGTTCACAACTCTATCAATCTCTTTATTTAAAGAACAAAAGAATGGGGAACGGAAGCCTGACTTTGTGATTGAGATGGACGGAAAGGCGTATCCGCTATTGTCACTGTCAGAGTCCGTCAGAGCTGGTCTGGAGCTTCGGGAAGTCCTCAGCGAACAGAGTGGTGTCATTGCTCCGGTAGCCGTGGATAACAGCGAGAGTGTGTTTAAAATCAAGCAGCCTTCCGGTCAACTTATTCTAGTCAAGGCCGTCGAGGATGCACCTTTAGAAATTAAACAGATGGGTGGTAATGCGGAATGAAGCCACATGAACAGCTTGAGGCTGAACTATCGGCGGAAAATATGTTGAAGATACTTCCTGCTTTGCTGGGGATGTATGGGCCAGTGGCGTTTGCCACCAAAGCGTACTTCGATCAACTGGTTTCTACAGGATTCAGCGAAGCCCAAGCCCTTCATATAGTCTCCGCTCAGGGCATTACAGCACGCCTAGGGGGTGGGCAGTCTTGAAGAACGGAAAGAATCCTAACCGCCGCCAGCAAATTGCAATCACAGAAGCCAACTTAAATCCTGACAACTGGCTCGTGTTTAAAGTCGAACCGGCTGCCTTGCATATCGTACACCGCATTTCTGGCAAGACCCAAATCATCCAATCATAGGAGGCCAATCATCCATGGCAAATACAAACAACCAGCTCCAAGCAATTCAGGAGGAAGTAGTAGTCGGAAATTACACTCAAAAGCATCTTGATACCTTGAAATCAACTATCGCCAAGGGAACCAGCAATGAGCAGTTTGCGCTTTTTGTTCAAACCTGCGTCCGTACTGGACTTGACCCTTTCCTAAATCAAATCTTCTGCATCGTGTACAACGGCAAAGACGGCCCTGTTATGAGTATGCAGATTGCAGTGGAGGGCATTGTAGCTCTTGCCAAGAAACACCCGCAATACAAGGGGTTTATCGCTTCTGAAATCAGAGCTAACGACCACTTCACTGCAAAGATGCATTCGGGTGAGGTCGAACATGAACCGGATGTGATGAACCCGGGGGAGACAGTGGGGGCTTACTGCATCGCATATCGCGACGATGCACCTAACATCCTTGTTATCGTGCGAAGGGATCAGGTGGAACACCTCATTAAAGGCCGAAATGGTCAGATGTGGAAGGATTACTTTGACGACATGATCGTGAAGCACGCAATTAAGAGAGCATTCAAGCGCCAATATGGAATTGAGGTTTCGGAAGATGAGCCAACGAGTGCGAATCCTTCTATTGATAACGTATCTTCTTATGAGCGCCGGGACATTACCGCTGAAACGGACGCAGCAGCAGCGGCAGCCAAACAGGGGAACAAGCCGCTATCTGACGGAAGTCCCGAAGAAGCACCAACACCTGTTGAACAAGCCTTAACAGACATGAAATTTAAATTTAAACAGCTTGGTATTACTGAAAGGGAAGATCAGGCTGCCTATATCCAGAAGCATGCTAAACCGAAGGCTGACAAGCCTACATTGGCAGAGCTCAAGGGTCTGATAAAGATAATGGACCTACACCTTGCCGAGAAAGCCGCTCAGGAGCAGGCGAATGACGAGCTTCCACTCTAACCAAGTTGAAATATACGTCCGCTGTGAAGACTGTCACGTTTGCGGCAATGAGATAAATCCCGGCCGGGAAGAGTACATTCGCGATTTGCGAGTGTGCCCCCAGTGCTATGGAGAGCTGAGGGGAGTTGGTAGATTTGCCCGAGGACATGGAGCAAATGGACCTGTTCGACTTTCCTGCTGAACCTACTGGCCCAGTGTTGAACGGAATGTACTATGAACGGAGCACGGATATGTTTGTGTCCTTTGTCTTGGGGCGCAGACATTACGAGGAACCAGCAAAGGGATGTCCACACCTTAAAGAGTGGCAAGATCGGATTAAGAGGGAGAGGGCTATATGAAAGTTGATATCCTGGCATCCGGCTCAAAAGGCAACTGCATCACCTTAACATCTTCTGACCAAACGATTCTTATAGATGCAGGCATTGCCAAGACAAAAATAGAAAAGCGGCTGCTGGACGTTGGTGTACGGCCTGATCACATTACGGGCATATTCATTACCCACGCTCACGGCGACCACATTAAGGGCCTACCGATGTCGAACAAGTACCGCATTCCGGTTTGGGCCAGTGAGGGCGAGTGGAAAGGCATATCGGGCGTTGATGAAGAGTTGCGGCGGACTGTTGAAACCCGCTACGGAAAATATGAAACTATCAAGCTGGGTGACACTTGGATATATCCATTCCGAACCCATCACGATGTTTACGAGCCAGTTGGTTATGCCATTGAGGACGACAGCAGGGAACGGGCTTGCGTGTTATTCGATACTGGAAAATACGATCAGGACATGCTGAACGTGATGGAGGGCAGTATTTACGTCCTCATTGAAGCGAATCACGAGCCTGACATGGTAGAGGCTTCTGATTACCCTACCAGCGTCCAATCTCGCATTCTCTCGGATCTTGGACACCTGAGCAATCAACAGACAGCAGCAGCGCTCCAGCAGCTTATACGTGGTCGTGGAGAGCAAATATATCTTACGCATTTATCAAGTAAAAACAATATGCCCACGCTGGCTGAAATGACTGTAAAGGCCGCGCTCAAGCAACGGGGATTTATAGCAGGAGAACATTACACATTGGAGGTTGTCAGCGAATGAAAATTAAGGTTATTAAGAAAATCCAGACCAGCACTAAACAGTGGATCGCTCAGGGAGAAATATTCGAAGCTCGCAGATTACCGGAAAAGATTCTCGATTTTCACCCCTCTTTCCAAATAATCGAAGGACCATTTGCAGCGGAGGAAATACCGTTCAAACTCGCTTTGGTTCTGCCAGACGAGCCGCAGCCAACTCAACAGCAATTCGACGAACTAGCCAAGCAGAATGGTGAACTGCTGGACAAGCTGGAAATCGCGGAAGACGACCTTCGAAAAGCTCAGGAAGATATAGAGCTTCTACGAACGATGAACGAAGATTTAGAGCGATCAAAGAAGGCTTTGCTCCAGACGATTGAACGAGAAGTGGACGAGCAACTAAACACCGAAAAGCTTCTGCAGCGTATCCGGGAGTTGGAGACAATCGCGCAGGGCCGCGATGAAATGATTAAATCCTTACACTCAGAACTGGAGGATGTAAGTTCCACTTTGAAGCCCGTTGAGTTGCCGTATGTAACGGTTAAAGCGATGGATACTTATTTCAAGAATGATCGCAGAAGGGAAGAAAAAGCAGCAGCCCTATTAAATATCCTTTGTTCTTCATTCCGTGAACTGACCTCACCAGCACGTCATATTAAAGAGCATTTCAATGGTGACTGCTTGAGACTTGCCGAGTCAGTGGTGTTAGGTTACACAGCAGCGCCAGAAAAGGACGAGGCTGCCACCATCTTGGAAAGTGTGACTACCATTGTGGAAACATGGAGTCACAGTCCTGCTACAGATAATGATACAAAGATCTTGGCAGAGCAAATATGTGATTTTATCAGGGAACGGGAAACTGCAGGCGAAGCAGTGACTATTTAAAGCAGGTGAAACGGAATGGCAGGACCAGAGCTCGAAGACGGATATACCCGTGTAGCGAATGAGATTTATGAAGAGGTGGCAATGCGGAAATTTAACGGCATACAACTGAGAATGCTCCTGATCGTCTGGCGTTACACCTACGGGTTCAAGAGAAAGTCAGCCGAGTTGTCTGCCACGTTCCTTGCTACTGCCCTTCGTAGTGACTTGAGCGGTATTAAAAAGGAGTTAAAAAAACTCTTTGAAATGAATGTCCTGAAAGTGTTCAGACAAGCTCAGGGCAAACATGGTCGCATGATCGGATTTAATAAATATTCTGAACAGTGGCTAGTGGGGTGTAATCCTCCACCGCAACTGCCAGAATCAGACGAATCTACTGGTGGAGAATTACACCCCCTTCCGGTGGACAACTCTCCCCCGCTAGAGGGGGGCAATCGTCCACCCAAGAAAGAAAGAAAGAAAATTATAAAGAAAGGTGAGATAGACATGCCCAACATTCATGAAGAAATCATATCTTACCTCAATAAAAAGACAGGTAAAAGGTACAGCTCCAAGGTAAAGACCAACAAGGAACTAATCAACGGTAGGATTAGCGAAGGCCGAACCATAGATGATTTTAAATACGTGATTGACACTAAATGCAGTCATTGGCTTAATGACCCGAAAATGTGCCAGTACCTTCGTCCAGCTACTTTGTTCCGGCCTAGCAATTTTGATAATTATCTTAATCAGCAGCCAACAGAACAAGAGGACAATAATCCTGGTCAGATGACTAAAGATGAAAAGCTTGACTATGAGGATGCCATTAGAGAGTGGGTGATGCAAGGTAATGACCCAGCAGACTTTAGATTCGAGCGTGATTGATATTCAGGCAGAGCTTTCTACGCTTGGGGCAGTGTTCCTTGATTCCAGCGTGATTGACGAAATCAGTTTTTTAGAAGAACGGGACTTTTCAACAGCTACACACCAATTGATCTATAAAGTTATGCGCTACTTGAACGAAAGAGATATCCCAATTGACCTTGTTACGGTCACTCAGGAGTTTGTGAAGTTTGGCAGGACTGAGGAAATGGGCGGGGTTAGTTATCTTGCTAAATTAGCGCAGTCTTCACCGACTGCCCGGAATGCTGCTTATTACGCCAATATTGTACGGTCCAAGGCTATTCGCAGACGTGGAAGCGACAAAGGCGCTCAGATCATGAACCTATCTTACGAAAACTTTGAATCTGACGAAGATTATTTTTCTGCAGTAGAAGATATTATTGACGATTTGCGGCCTAGCCACGTTGCGAAAATGCAAAGCATGCGGGATTCTCGGGAGAGGTATTTTGAACACATTGAGAGCAGCCCTGAGAAGCTTAAAACAGGACATTTCAAACAGTTTGATAGTTGGGCCCAGTTATGGCGCGGGTGGCTGTATATCATTGCTGGAAGGCCTAGCGTGGGTAAAACGGCAAAGGCTCTACAACTCGCCCATGGTATAGCGGTCATGAATCCTGACGCTGGACCCGTACTCATCTTCTCGCAGGAGATGGACAAGAACGAGTTAATGGATCGGCTTGTTGCAATGGTGGCTGAAATCAATTATCCGCGCTTGATAAATAAAGGCGGTCCAGAAGGTTTCACTAATGAGGAATGGACAAAAATTTACGATGCTTATAAAAAAATTGAACTGCTCAATATTTTTGTACAGGATTCTGCTGGTGTAACGATTGATGAAATCAGATCCACCGTGAAGCAGTTCAAAAAGAAGTACGGCAAAATAGCTGCGGTCATTGTGGATTATCTACAGATCATGGAAATACCGCAAAAACGATCAGAAACACGGGCGCAGGCAATCGGTAACGTGACTCGGACAGCTAAGAGTCTGGCCCGCCGCCACAAATTCGTATTCATTATGCTGTCGCAGCTTGATCGAGCCGTTGACGATGAAGAACCGAAATTAAAGCATTTGAAGGAGTCGGGCTCTATTGAGCAGGACGCGGATGTGGTTGAGTTCCTTTACCATGATGTGAAAAACCAGAAGGACCCTACAAAGAAAATCATTGACTCTATTTTTGCGAAAGGTCGGAACGTAGGCACTAATAGGTTCAGGTACGAGTTTCGTTGGTGGCACCAACGTTATGTAGAACTCCAGAAGAGAGAGGCGGCGCAGGACAATGGCGGCAAGGGTTCCCGAACGAATCGAAAATGACGAGCAGTATAACGAGATTCTGGCACGGATCGTGAAGGGGGCCGAGACGCTGGACCATCCGCTTACTACGCCAGAGAGACGTGAAAATCTTATGCCTCTGTATGACTCTCTTGTAGAAGTGGCCCGCAAGTATCGCACTGGAGGCGCAGCAGCCTTCGATATACCTACCGAAAAGGATGAACCAACCAACACACCTACCGAACAGGAGCAGGCTCCAGAAACGCCACCAGAGCCGCCAAAAGCTATGCCGAATCTATCAGGCTGGTTGGACTAATTTCAATAGGGAGAGGATGAACGGTATGCCTTACGAACCAGACCACATGTATGATTATGACGATTTTTACGATGAGCCAAGCGAGTTCGATCAGAAAATGGAAGAACTCAAAGAATCGCTTATGGACAGCGTGAAGCAGGACCACAAAGATGAAGTTGCGCGGCTCCGCAAGGAAAACGCCGAGTTGCAGGAAGTGAAACGCACTTTAAAGACGTTGCAATCTACCTACGAAATGAAAGAGAGAGAATTAAACCGCGAAATTAAGGAAGCTGAAAGCAAGGTCCGTCACCTAAGATTATCTACGCTTCTTGAAAGTTTCGGAGTTACTCTGTTCAGTGCTGATATGGACTTTGTGAAGCTGCCGAAATGTGACAAGTGCGATGAAAAAAGAAGAATACACTACAAAACACCACTTGGAAGGGAGTCGTACGAAAGATGTACTTGCGACGAAAGTGTAGTGTATTACAAACCGAGAGAAAACACACTCACTGAATTTAAGTTTGGACGGAATCGTGAAATGTTGGCTTGGTACAAAGTATCAAAGTCCAAAAGTGATAGTGAAGACGACTACGCAGAAATTGCTTCAACCACAATGCTCAAGCAGCTTTACCAAGAGGGGATGAAGTTCGAAGATTTACAAAAACACGGGGTGTTCTTCAAAAAAGAAGAAGAATGCCAAGCATATTGTGACTGGTTGAATGAAAAGCGGGATAAGGAAACCGAGGAGGCCAAGTCATGAGCGAACAATTCATAGTTTTCGCAATTCCCGTACTGGACTATCCGGTTTATGGGTACCAGCCGGGAGATATGCGGGTCAAGCTTCACGAGGAAGTTAATGAGCCGATCGAGGAAGTGGAGTCCAAGGACTACGACCAACGCCATACTCTTTCAGAACTGTTCGATGTGCTGCAGGTAACGGTAGGCCTGATCCGACAACAGGCGCGTGAGACCCTACCGCCCGGGGAAGCTACCAAGGTCCTTCAAAATGTAATTGCCCGAGCCAACCAGGACCATCTGTACAAGATTACAGAGTATGGGCGGCAGCGCAGTTGGGAGGCGGCGCAGCGATGAATCTTTTGGATATAGATCCGGCTATGAGATTTGTAGGAATCGACCCAGCGACGACAACAGGGGTTGTTGCTTTGGACATCGAGGCTAACGTGCTGTTACAGACAGCTATCCGAGGTAAAGGACCTAAGATACCCGGAGGGATAACAACTCCGCAACTTGTATCCTTACAGAATCAGCTTTATCAGCTGCTCCATCCTGGGGACGAAATTCTTAAAGAGGATGCCGCTCCTGGTACCCAAAAGGGTATAACAACCGGGATGATTCACGGAAATTTGCGGACCATTATTCATCGTAAAGGCTTGAGTTTCAATCTGGTAATGCCCAGCGCTGTTAAAAAGTATGTTGCTGTTACTGGATGGACTGGAGAGACAGGCAAAAAGCGGCGGTTGAAAGATGCGGAGAAGAAAAAGGCAATGGCAGCCGCAGCCAAATTACACTTTGGATATACACATCCCAGCCATGACGTAGTGGATGCATACATCATTGCCCGCATAGCGCTCAACCTGTATAGAATGCGCGAATACATGCCACTGCTGGACACTCAGCCGTACCAAATCGAAGTCATAGAATCCATCTTAAATAAGGCATAACACCCGGGGCTATTGGGTCCTGCGGCGGGTAGCTGCGCCCAAAAACGCTCAGAGAGGGGCATTTCATGGGAACATCCGTCCCAAATTGGAAAAATGAGTTGTCTTCGCAGGGTCAGGGTGACGTTAAAACGTACACCCTCAGCCCGGAAGAACTCGAAAAGATTGTTGGTAAGCCAATACCAAAGTCACACACAAAGCCGCTGACATTCCGGGCCAAGACAAAGACTATCAAGGAGGAATCACCCGTGGCAAAAGCATCAAAAAATGATTATTTAAAGCTCCGTGCAGAAGCTTTATCCCGTTCAAACGCAGCTAAGAAGCTGGGTATTACACCGAATAGCCTTAACTCTTACTGGTTACCCAAATGGGGCATTAACTCAATAGAGGCCGAAGAAGTGGTGATAGCTCGGTTTAAGGAGTCTCGCGACCCTCAGCCGAAGGAAGATCCAACGCCTGCTGATCCTGTTGAAGAGGTTGCAGCAAAAACGGAGCCTTTCATTCAGGAGGAATCAGGTGAAGATGATGAACCTTATAAACCTGTGCTGACCAAGGCAGAGGACGAGGCGATAAAGTATCTGCTTTCTGGATGGGGAAAACAAGAGCTATTGCAAGAGCACGCTAAATCCCCACTTGGCTGGAAGAGCGGAACACCTGCAGAGGCGCTTAACGGTATGTCTGTTTGGTTGCTGGCTCAGGCGCTTATCACAGGGTACGAAGTGGAACTGACCACGGAAGAAACTCTGCTAGCAATCTATCAAGATTCATACAGCATCAAGAGCGAACATAACACCGGATGGCGCGCTGGTGTCCGTTGGGTCCTGAGTATTCTTGGGAAGGAAATTGAAGGTATAAATGTAGGCTCAGTAAGTAAGGAAGCATAGCCCCCAAGGGCAGAGAGGACAAACACATGAAACTTTCAAAGAAACGGATTGAGAAAATGATTCTTGAATTTGGACGCGGGCGAATTTTTACGGATTATACTGACGAGGAAATTTTCCAACTTGGCATGTGCAAAGCTCTTGAAATCTTGAACGTTGAAATCGAGGAAATTAAGGCCCCATAGGGGATAAGAAGGAGGGAACAGCCCTCCATAAGGGGGATAGACATATGAATGGTACTAATTTAGCGAACGGATCTGCAACAAGCAAACGTAGGGATCTGGATTATTACCCGACTCCAGCAAATGTAACGACTGCACTTATAAAATTCCTGCATGAGAATGTAACCACGTTGCCGCTTAATGTATGGGAGCCGGCTTGCGGAGATGGATCGATGTCACAGGTACTGGAAGCAGCGGGATATCATGTCGCTTCGTCAGACATACGGTATACGGGATTTGGCAACGGGGGCATAAATTATTTGACGGTAGAGGGTACAGGCTGTGATGCAATCATAACCAACCCACCATTTAGCTTGTCAGCTCAGTTTATACGTAAAGCGGTAGGGGAAGCGGATATTGTGGCGATGCTGCTTAAATCACAATTCTGGCATGCTTCCAAACGGACAGAGTTATTCCAGCAGCATCCACCAGCCTATGTGCTGGCTCTTAATTGGCGGCCTGACTTCATGGAGGGTGAGCGAGGCGGAAGCCCGACAATGGAGTGCCTATGGACAATATGGATCGATGGTCAGACAGATACGCGATATCGGATCTTATCAAAACCGATTTAGGGGATACACCCCCTACTACCTATAAAGGAGAGATAACACCCAGTGAAAACACCCAAGCATTCAAATTATAGGGTTTGTTATGACAATTGGGATCGAGTAAAAGCTACGAAGTTGTACGGACTATATAAATATTGCGATTGCCCCAGTTGCAAAATTAGGAGTTTAAAAAGGGAACCCGTCAACTGGGTGTCGGCCACCACGAAAGAAATTTCAAAAGTGGATGAGCTGGCTGAGTTTTTAAAAAAGTGGACATGTGATGACGGGAGAAAATACGTAGGAGTAATTTTCTTGAAATTTTAATATATGTGGTATAACAGCCTCTTACCCTATACCTATAAAGCAAAGGGGAAATAAGCATGAGAGATAGTAAATTCCGTGGTAAAAAGATCAATTACGGCGAATGGATTTATGGTGTGCCTGTATTTGATGGGGATAAAGCTTGGATCGTAAAACGAATCGGGGACAATTTTAGCGCGGATGAAGTGCATCCCGAATCAGTAGGTCAATATACCGGACTCAAGGATAAGAACGGTGAGGAAATTTATGGCGGTCACTTGGTAGCTCGGGTACGCAGCGTACGGACTGGCACCACACGAAGAAGAGTTGGTAGAACCTACAACGAATACGCCGTTACTTCTGAAATCTTGGTAGTCGGTGAAGTTCGATTTGGGACACCTGAAAAATACCCGATGGACGGGGCTGTATCATGGTACGTCTACACTGATCAAAGCACTTCATACCCTTCATATTTTTGGGGAGATGGCAAGGCAAGTGATAAACCATATCACGCCACAAATAACCTATCTGAGTTTTTAGATCCTAAATGCAGTTATGAGATTGTTGGGAGTATACACGATAACCCGGAGCTGCTACAGCCCCAAGGAGGTAGTCAGGAATGAAACGAGTAGTATTCTACCGCAATCCTGGTCCGGGCAGTCAGCCATATAAGGAAGTTGTGAATTTCGACGACGATGCAACAGAGGCGGACATAACCGAAGCCTATACAGACTGGGTATGGCAGGAGATAGGCGAACAATTCACCTGGTATTTTGAGGACGAGAATGGAGGCGGTAAAGGATGAGCAAGCGTCAGCACCGCACAGGCGGTCAGGTACAGGAGCGTCAGCGCAGTATGGGTCCAAAATTGCCGGGCTCAAGTGCTTGGGATATTCCAACTCCGGTGCCGGACTTACTGTTAGATAGCCTGAGTGATCCTATTCCTAAAAATACTGTCAAAGAAATTCACAGATTAGCCAAGGCGGGTGTATCTCGTTCAGATATCGCAAAGCAGGTCGGAGTCTCCAAAATGCGAGTGATTCACGAGCTGTCCAAAAAATATAAAAATAAATTCGCTCCTAAAGATCAGCGGAAGGAGTGACCGTCAAGTATGTGGTTTAAGATCCTGCTGGGCTCAATTCTAGTAATCTCTTTCCTGTGTATCTTCGCTGATAGAGAACGAAATAGGGAATTTATCCGTGACATGTTCTATATCTGTATTGCTTCTATCATTGCACTGTCGATACTAACTGTTTTTCAATAAATCAACTGAGAGGGGTAACCACCCGTGGCAAAAGCACAAAAATTTCATTCCGAAGCATCTAAAGAAACCTATGAATTACTGGAGGATATGATAGAGAAACATCATGACCGACTCGAAGACACATCGTTTCTAATTCTCTTCAAGCATGGAGGATGGAAGACTAAGGGGAAAACGGTATTCAGTAAGTTTAAGGTTCTGGCTGACGATCTGCGCCGCACGCTTAACAAGGACGCAATTCTTTATCTGAACGCTGATATGTGGTTGGCCCTCAGCGATCCACAGAAGCGGTATATACTCGATGATGCTCTTTATACGATTACACCTAAATACGACAAGCATGATTGTGTCGTAGAGGCTGCGGACGGTCGTCCGCTCCTTACTACCCTTCCACCTGACATTGAGGGCTTCACAGAGGTTATCAAACGTCATGGAGCAATCACGGAGGATGTGAAGCGCCTTGCCAGAGCTCTGACGGAAACCAACCAGCTCACCATTGAGGATGTTGCTGCAGCGGCCGAACAGAAACCAGAGGACAAGCCGACTGAGCCACGTGAAGGCGTGAAGGGTTATATCCATCCTGACGGGACAATTGACATTAACGATCCGAATCAGGCCAAGCTTCCTATTGATGATGAAGAGGCTGCAGCCGCTGAGATTGCCGCCAGTGCTGCAGGTGGAGATAACCCTGACGACGATTTGCCTTTCTAAGAAGAACGCACTTATATACTCCCCGGCTTCGGTCGGGGAACTTATTTAATACAGCATGAGGTGATTACCAAGTGGGGCAACAAAGTTTTTTACCGGAGATCGACCGGAAACGTACACAGGCCGCTGTCGAGGACGCGTTGGAGAAATATAGGATGTACAAGTACCTTACGTATGAAGAACGGGAGGCAAGCACAACAGCCGCTTATAGCGACATGCCACGTAGTAGCCCGACGAATGTTACAAGCGATCAGACAGCCAACATTGCTATTCACAACGTGGATTCTCAGGCATTTCGTGAAGAGTATTGTGAGCGGATAGAACGAGCTGTAAAGCGCATGCCGCGTCTGGAACGATTCTTGATTGAAGAACGTTACATGACCACAGAGCATGATTACATTACCGATCAACGGGTATATAGCTTCGTGTTTAAGCCTCCAATCTCAGAACCAACATACAGTAAGATTCGTTGGAGAGCATTCTACAAGCTGGCATCATACCTTAATCTAATGATTACCAAAGACAACAAGAACGACTGAGGGGCAACATGACCAAGCCCCCGGTCATAGCATAATAGCGGGTGATGCTCATGAAAAAAAATAAATCTGAAAAGCGCATAAAGTTAAACATTAATTTTATTCCGGTTGAAGGCGATGTAATAGAAACTATCGGTAAAGCACTTGAACCGAATATAAGTTCTATATTGGCAAAGCATGGGGCGAGCCTTAAGATGGGGTTAACCGAGATTTTAAGGAACCATGTAAAGGGGTAACGTGTAATGCAGAACGTAAGAGCAAAAAAAAGAAAGACGAAAAAAGCGCGGGCATATGTCCGCGTTTCTACTTTACAAGTTTCGCAAAAGGATAGCCCGGAGCATCAAGAGGGGCTGATACGTGAAGAAGCATCTCATGAAGAAATAGAAATAGAACATGTCTATCAAGATCGTGGAACGGCCACAAATATAACTGGTCGGGAAGATGTAAAGCAAATGATAGAGGATGCCAAAAGTGGAGAGTTTCACACAATATATTTTGCTTCATTGTCCAGATTTAGCCGTGATACGTTAGACGCCTTATCACTAAAACGTACTCTGGTAAATGCACTCGGTATTCGCCTAGTTTCAATTGAAGATCTGTACGACTCAGCAAAAGAAGACAATGAGATGATTTTCGGAATTATCTCTTCTGTCAATCAGAAACAATCTGAAAACACAAGCACATCGGTCAGACGCGGCAAGCGCCAAGCTGCTAAACGAAAAGAATTCACTGGCGCTTTTGCACCTTTCGGATATAAAAAAGTGAAGATTGATGGAAGAAAGACTCTAGAAATTGTCCCCGATAAGGCTAAGGTAGTTCGTCTAATTTACGACTTGTATGTTAACCAGGGAATGGGGGAAAAAATGATTGTCACGTTTCTTAACGAAGAGACGGAAATCAAGAGCCCCAAAGGAGGAGCCTGGGGACTTACTACAGTTCAAAAGATTCTCCAAAATGAGCATTATACAGGATGTGTGGTATTCTCCAAATTTGAAACTGTGCAAGTTTATGAAGACCTAGACAATTTACAGAATCGGCGTAAAAAAATGCAACTGCGTCCAGAGGATGAGTGGGAGAAAACAGATTGTGATGCTCACCCTGCTATTATCAGCACAGAAATGTTCGAGAAAGCTCAGAGTATTCGGGAACTCAACGGGGGAGGGAAGCGTGGGGGCCGTAGGACGTTCGTGAACGCTTTTGCGAAATTGGTATTCTGCAAGCATTGTGGAGGAGCAATGGTGGCCATGAGCAGTATAAGCACTTCTAACGGCAAGCGATACACCTATTTGATGTGTAGTAAGAGGCGCAGACAAGGAAAAACAGGATGTACGAATAAAACATGGATTCCGTATAAGTCATTTAGGGATGAGGTCATAAAATCGGTTGTAAATCGTCTGAAAAGGGCAGTTGAACTTGAAGGGGTCGAACGTTCAATACATGATAATACAGTATTCACAGCAAACACTTACTCGGAAGAGATAAAAAGCATTGAAAAATTGGTTAACGCCAATAGAAAGTTGCTTTTTGAAGTTAGAAGGCAGCACATGCTTGGACAAGTAACTGATGAACAATATGACTTTGAACGGGAAATGTATGAGGATGAAATATCTGCTTCCATGAAAAAAATAGCTTCTTTGAGCAAGAAGGAGTTAGCCCACAAAAATCAGGATAAGCTTAGGACGGAAGTTTCCCAGGCGCTTAATCAATTAACTGCCTTAAATGATTATGACAGTGTAGATCAAACAAGGAATATACTCATGAGGCTGATTGACCGTATAAATGTTAGTGAGGACGGGGATGTAGACATTCATTCTGTATTGGGAAAGGTCTGACTTTTTTTGTGTGCTTGAAAACACGATACAAACGTAATGCAGAAACTGAACGTAAAAGGTCGTTCACAGGCGGTCGTAGAATTAATCAGGCTTGGCGAATTAAAAATCTGACCTCTCGTTCCTTGCGGGGTACAAAGTCTTCTCGATCATCCTTCAACAATGAAGGATGGTCGGGAAGGCTTTTGTTTTGTGATAAACCAGCTGATCAATCCAAGTGAATTTGTCCTACTTAAAATTAGGAGAGTAGCAGCAAAGTGAACTGTGAACGTAACACAAGCGAATGTCTTAGCAATAGACATTCGCTTGTGTTGATCTTTTTTTAGTTTAGAAACGATAATCCTGAAGCTGTTCCTGACAGCTAGCAATTCTTGCTTGCTCTGATTTGGGATAGCCCAGTCGTTTTGTTTTGTTGCTACACATCCAGCAAGAACAATGGATCTTTCCTTTAGAAAAGGTACCTTCGAATTTGACGATCCATCCCCAGTGAGATGAAAGCCGTTTTTTACGGCGAATAACACGCTTTCTGTGATGTCTAAAATAAGCTTGATTACGATTTTTTGGGTTAGGCTTCATTATTATCACGCTCCCTTGGGAAAAGGCTCAGCCCGCAGAAATTCCAAGGGTTAAAGCATCTACGGGCAGAGCGTGATAGTATTCCAATTTATATGATTCGGCATAAGCCACCTGTAGCAATTATGTTCAGCCAGATTAAGCATACAAAGATCTAAACTAGCAAAGGTGAGTAAATGACGAAAAAAACGATTAAACCGCTGAAATAGGTGGGAATTTGTGTGTAAGTGGTGTACTATATAGATAAGGAAGAAAATACCATGCGTTCACCGATAATAAGAGTAATTTAGGTAGAAGCTGTACCACAAAGTTGTATTTAGATAGAAATGCATCTGGTGATAGTCTAAGAATGAAGTACACATATATACCCTTGAATAGCGGTGTTCAGCATGACGACAGGATGGAAGATGAATCGGCTTTTGTGTAGGACTACCTGTGGTATATTCTTGATCGGAGGTGAACAATAAGACACATGACACCCAACCAACACTTAATGACTTATACGCTGAACAGCGGTATAAAGGGAACTGTCGACCTGACCACTAAACAGGTGCAGGAATGGATTAAAGCATACCGAATTGGCAGTAAATTTGTAACGGTTGTGGGCAAACAATATTTTGGTTTAAACCCTGAGTTGGTAGCAGATTTCAAGGTACATAATGAATACTCGGAGCAGAGAGAGCACATATCCATGATACAGCCTGTAATGGAACACAAAGCTGTAGATCTGGACCCACTGGTAGAAGCGTATAGTCAGTATAAAACATTAATTCAGGTAGAATGTAAATGTGGTGCTTCCTATATAGAAGAATCACCTCATAAGAGAACCAAGTGGTCATGCAAGGAATGCAACAATATTGTATTCCTTGATCGTAAAAAGGGCATGGTGGATACGAATACAGGCAAGGCCTGGTACATGACCAACAAATACTATGTAGAAAGACAAAGCAACTGACAGATTGTCAGTTGCTTTTCTAGCAGACTTGCACGCGTCTTTGTATATTTTTCACCATATATTAAATCCATACCTGGAAATGCTACTATATCTTTTGCCAAATAATAAAATTGATGTTTTTTACGCTTTGTAGTACATTATCAAGTGTATTATAAGGAGGCTTCTCATGTACGGACATAGACAAGATGATACTTTATACATCATGACTTACACATTAAATAGTGGTATCAAGGGCACGGTGCCTTTGTCTAATCAACAGATACAGGAATGGCTTGAGTGTTACAGAATCGGCAAGAAATTTGTAACTGAGATTGGCAAAGAGTACTTTGGACTGCATGCGGAACTGGTGGCTGACTTTAAAGTGCACAATCAGTATTCAAGCTATCAGGAGGTCATTATCCCGATTCAACAGCCGGATACTGGCTTAAGAGAGCTATCTCAAGCTTACAAATCAACAGAAACCTTAATTAAAGTAGATTGCAAATGTGGTACATCGTATGTAACAGAATCTCCTTTCAAGCGGACCAAGTGGTACTGCACCAAATGCCGGGAGATTGTTTTTCTCGACAACAAAAAGGGTATGGTTGATACTTCCAGAGGCAAGGCTCATTATATGACCAATAAGTATTTTGTGGAACGGGAAACAACTGGCGTATAAGCCGGTTGTTTTTTTTATTCGTAAGGCTTGTATACGTTCTGACTTTTTTAAAGCCGATTGCGTTACAGTGAAAAAGTGGAAAGATACATCTTGATATAACGATAGTCAGGGGGTGAATGTCATCCGGGAACATCATACGAATGGTGCAAGAAACCGCATCAGCACGAATAAAGTATACATAAACGAAACGCTTCATTTGGAACAAATCATAAGCGACCTGCGATTGATGGGCTATGTAGCCTTTCATCATCATCCGCAAATTGCAGGTGAGCCTCATGAACTGGAGCAGTTAAAAAAGCAATTACTGTCTTTTTTTCAAGAGCATCATGTACTGTGGATTGAGCTTGATCCGCTAACGCAATATGTGGTGGTGAATAATATGGGAAAGGCCACCGTGCTGAAACTCATTAATCGAAAAATAAACCCGCTAGGTGATCGGAGAGCGAACGCTGCTTTGGCAGGGCAGCCACTGCATGAGCTGGATCGTGAGATAGAACGGTTGAATCGGCTCCTGCACCTGTTGCGCTATACTCGTTTTTCTTGATTGATGGTATTAATGTAAAAAAAAAGCATTCACAAAACATGTGTAATCACATGCTGTGAATGCTTTTTGGTATGTTATTTTTTACCGCATAAGATGAGCAAATCTACTGTAACATAGGGTAAATCTATGTTCTGTATTCGCTGCCAGTCTGCTTCCGTCGCTCCCCACGATAAGGGAGTCATATGAAGCAAAGGCTCCACGAGGTCGGCATTTAACATAAAGCGATAGGTTACTCGTTCGGCGGATAGAAGATTAAATTGATCTCTAAATCGGCTTAATATATTGTCATTTGAATAAGCTGGCTTTTTCTGTTCATACAAGCATCTCAATTCCTGAAGATAATATGATTCGGGAATGACCTTTAGGATGCAGCCGTCCTTCGAAAGAATCCTTTTAAATTCAGTATAATTGGAAGGGGATAGAATATTGAGTACCCCGTCAAATTGTTGGTTTGCAAACGGGCAATGAGCCAGATCGGCAACACACCAGAGGGCATGAGGATATGCTTTGGCTGCGGCCACAATACCTGCTTTAGACAGGTCCATACCTACGCTTGTAAGCTCGGTAATTCCCTTCCAGGTAAGCTTGTCCTGAATGTGGCTCAAATGAGAGCCTTCCCCGCAACCTGCATCCAGCAAGTACAGGTGTGATTTTTGATCGAACAGGGGTTTCATAAACTTCATCATGGTGTTGCTTATAGCTTCATTTAAAGGATCAAAGAATCCGTTATGGCACATGATTCTTCTGGAGGTAAATAGTTGTTTATCATATTTGGTCTTATGGGACCGGGCGGCTAAATGTAAATACCCGAGTTTTGAAAGATCATAGCAATGCTGATTCGCACATAGGAGGCTTTTGCCTTCCACCATACGCATGGGCTGAGAGCATACAGGACAACTAAAAAGATGCTGATGCTTCCCGATCAAGCCAGCCTTCATCTCGTGTTTATTCCATGTGGACATAGAAAAGCACCTCGTTCATTCGTATTTGGTGAATGAAAAAAGGCACAGTCAAATAGACCCAACCCATTTTTCGAAAAAATGGTTGAGTTTGTCATGAACTGTACCTCACATTACCGTAAACGAATGAACTGAATAATCATATTGTGCAGCGCTCCTCAAAAAAAATAGAAAGGGCTTTCGCCCTCTCTAATTATAACTTAGTCATTATAAGTTGTCATATGCTCACACAGATTTCAGAAACTCAACAATTGTCAGCAGACCCTTGTCGAAATTCTCCAAATTAAAGTGCTCGTTTGGCGCATGCAGGTTCTCATCTGGCAAGCCAAAGCCCATCAATACAACGGGAGCACTCAGCACACGGGAGAAGGTTTCCACGATCGGAATGGAGCCTCCATCCTTGGTAAATAGGGCACGTACACCGTATACCTTCTCAAAGGCATCCGCTGCTGCTTGTAAAAACGCATGTGACGGATCAATGTTAAAGGCATTCGCTTTCTCACCTTGTTGAATATCCAGAGTAGCTCCTGCCTGAACGTGTGCGCGTAAATGGCGCTCGATTTTGTCTAGGATGTCTTGCGGATTCTGATTAGCTACCAAGCGGCATGTAATTTTCGCATGAGCTTCCTTCGGAATGACAGTTTTCGTACCTTCACCCTGGAAGCCGCCATATACACCGTTCAGTTCCAGTGTAGGACGAGCCCCAACACGTTCCACGAAACTGAATCCTTCTTCGCCATAAAGGGAATCAAGTGCGAGATCTTGTTGCAGCTTGCTCTCATTGAAGCCTTGCTTTACGAATTCGGCTTTCATTTCTGCCGATAACGGAGCAACATCGTCGTAGAAGCCTTCGACGCTAACACGGCCTTTGTCGTCATGCAGAGTTGCCAGCAGGGACACCAGAGCATGCAAGGCATTCGGCACACCGCCACCGAAGGAGCCAGAATGCAGATCCGTGTTCGCCGTGTGAATGGCGACTTCCAGTGAGCATAGCCCGCGCAAGCCTGTGCAAATTGCAGGCTTCCCTTTTTCGATCAGAGAGGTGTCGGATACCAGTACAGCATCGGCTGCCAGGCGTTCAGCACCGGTGTGCAAAAACTCAAGCAGGTTCGGACTGGATACCTCTTCCTCGCCTTCAATGCAAAATTTGATGTTTAGCGGCAATTTACCTTCCTGCTTCAAAATGGCCTCAACCGCCTTAATGTGCAAGAAAACTTGCCCCTTATCGTCTGTCGCTCCGCGCGCATACAATTTTCCATCGCGAATGGATGGCTCAAACGGTGGCGTTTCCCACAGGTGAAGCGGGTCCACAGGTTGTACATCATAGTGTCCATACACGAGGATGGTGGGCTTGCCAGGTGCATGCAAATGGTCGGCGTACACCAGCGGGTGGCCTTTGGTCGGGATAATTTCAACGTTTTCCAAGCCGGCAGCAGTCAGTTTGGCCGCTAGCCATTCGGCTGCTTGGTTAATGTCTTTTTTGTGCTCCGATAATGCGGAGATACTCGGAATGGATAGCCATTCCTGTAGTTCGCCCAGTTGTTGTTCTCTGGCTTTTTCAAAATATTCAGTATAACTCATAAACTATGTATCCTCCTTTTTAAATGTAAATCGTGTTTATATTGCGCTATCCTCCGAACCGAGGTTGTGGACGATATGTCTAGTTTACTACGTTTTAAGCTGAACGAAAAATAGGGAGATAAAAAAACGATTCTGCCCAGGTCTGTACAGACCTGAGTAGAATCGCCTTTCATCATGAATAGGATGTACTTATGCCCGGATGTCCAGTTGACCCCCAAGATGTGGTTGTACGCTTTTTTCCATCATCTGTACCAAAGCCTGCCCTTGTTCATTGGCCTGATCTTTAGCCATACCCATTACCTTCACACTTACGGCTTGAGCCAAGCTGGCCTGACTCATACCTGTGGATAATGCTGCGATATCCATGTTCCATCCTCCTTCATTTTTGGAAATTTACTTACTCTGTGTTTATCGGTAGGAATGGTTATTTTGTTTCATCCAATTGGAATTGTGCCAGTAAATCTTGAAGCTGCTCTGCCAGACGGGTCAGGTCTGCGGCAGACGAACCGATCTCTTCCATGGAGGCAAGCTGTTCCTCTGCGGCTGCGGACACAGTCTCTGTATGAGATGCTGCTTCTTCAGCGATGCGTGTAATTTCCTCCATGCTGCTAACGACTGCATTCGTTCCATTGGCAACTCCGGCAGTAGAAGCGGCCACATTATCGAGCTGCTTCGCTGATTTGACTACTGCTCTACGGATGCGCGAGAAGGAGCGACCGGATAGATCAATGGAATTAATACCTTCGGTTACACGTTCTTTGGCAGATTCCATAGCAATCAGTGCTTCAGATACACCGCTCTGTATCCCTTGAATCTGTTCGCGAATTTGCTGAGCGGAATAAGCTGAGTTTTCAGCCAGCTTGCGGACCTCTGTGGCTACGACAGCAAAACCTTTGCCATGCTCTCCAGCTCGTGCTGCTTCAATAGAAGCGTTCAGTGCGAGCAGATTAGTCTGGCTAGCAATTTCCGTAATGACGGTGACAATCGTTCCGATTCTTCCGGATCGGTCACTCAAAGCGCTGATAATCGCATCGAGCTCTTCCACGGTAGTGCGAATACCGTCGATGGAGATGACACTATTGCCGATATGCTCACTGCCTGCATCCGACGCTTGAATAGCTTGTTCGGAGTAAGTGGTCATTTCTGCCATGGTGTCGGTCATAGCTGTAATGTCAGCAGACATGCCGCTAACTCGTTCCTGATTATCTTTAGCGCTGTCCACCTGACGTTCACTGCCTGCGGCTACATCTTGAATGGCTACGGTCACATGCTCAATGGCACGGGTCGTTTGTTCTGCACCTGCGGCAAGCTCTTGCGAGGATGCTGACAGGTTGCCTGTCATTGCCTGAATTTCTCTAATCATGTTACGCAGGTTATCCACCATTTGTTGGAAATATCTTGATAGTTCACCAATTTCATCTGTGCTGTTCGTAGCCACGTTAAGCGATAGATTGCCTTGGCTGATAGCATCCATGGAATTACGCAATCTATGAATGGGTTTAAGGATACTGCTGATTAGCCACATTGTGAGCACACCAATGATGATGGCTGCAATGACCAACACTACGATTGTCGTGAGAAGAATCGGTTGGGCGGAGGCACGGGTTTCTGATTTGTCCATCGTTCCGGCAATTTTCCAGCCTGTCAACTCATTGGTTTTGAAAATCAGGTGTTTAGCTACGCCAGCATCATTGTGATCGAAGCTGCCCTCCTTGGAAGCAAACAGTTCAGGCGTTTTTTCTCCCATTTGGGTACTCCCGCTGACTTCTGTCGGGTGGGTAACGATACGTTTGGTACCATCGAATATCACAATATAGCCATTTTGTCCGATTCTTAGCTTTGTGATTTCTTTTAAATTATTCAGATTCAGAGAAAGACCGAGAACACCGCTGCTGTCGGGAAGTGTACGTGAAATATACACAACAGGGACCTTAGCCGTATTAAGTCCGACAGGGCTGATTACGGTTTGCCCCGGTTTCTCCATGGCCTGTTTGTACCACGGACGCTCACGGGGATCGTTGGTGGAGCCCACGGCTTTACCAATAATGAGCTTACCTTCGGGAGTTCCTACAAACATATCAACAACTTCCGCATGCATTTTCAAATATACTTGTAATCTTTTTAGAATGGCATCATCTGCTTCAGCGCTGTCATCACTCGCTGTCAACGTTGTAGAGTAATATTCGAGATCAGCGATTTTGGCCTGAATCGTTTGAGTAACTGCGCGATCAGCTGCGGTAACGCTGGATGTCGCACTGTCTAGTAATTGACGATCTGTCTGGTTATACGCTGCCTGATAAGAGAAAGAGCCTACTATAATACTAGGAACGAGCATGACCAGCAGGAATGCTGCTGTCAATTTCTTGCGTAGTGTTAATGTTTTCAGTCGTTTCAGTTGTTTCATCTAACCCCTGCTTTCTAACTATATATTCATTTCAAAAGCTTACACCATATGTATTTACTATCGGTTTTTTGGAGCTGAATTGATAGATTTATTGCTAATTTGTCCAATACACCAAAGAATTGCTTGCATAGCATGGAGTATCATGCAATCTGGAGGGATAAGGTATGGGTTTTTTTCTGGATATGAGAAGCTCCACCAATTCATCAAAGACAGGTGAGGGCCCCGATATTCAATTAAGTCCTGCACCGGAGCGATTCGGTTTGATTACACTGAGAACCTTTCTAGTACCGAGTCCGATCGTAACTTTTAGTGGTTCGATTGGTCTGATCGGTGAGCTTGGTGATACGTATGCGGTAGAAATCGTGCGTGGTGCTGACTATGATCCGAGCGAGGTAGTCTACCGCGCCGAGGGGGTATTGGGCGTGACAGGGTCGAATGAAACACAAGCTTTTAATGCACAGGATCTGTCTGCTCCTTGGGCAATACAAACAGTATATTCTTCTTATATTTCGGGTGTATCGACCACTGTTCGCAATGGTCCGGAAGTATTCACGGGCATCGCTTCGACTTCGTTTTTATAAAATATTTCATAAAAGCATTCCCTGCTTAAGAGCCCACTGCCTGTTCATAGTTTTCCTTGACTAGGCGGCTGTGCTCCCAACCTATCAGCCACAGCCTAGGGCAGAAATTTGCCGTAGGCTTGTGGCTATGCTCCTTGGCAACATCGAGAACCTGGTTGTTGGGATTACTTCATAAGTGTGTAAAACAGAGTTTATTTTGCTTGTTCTGGCTTCTAATTCTTTAAAATTTCTCGTAAATACTGAGTCAGCTCATCTGCTGCTTTGGTATGGGCGAGGAGTCCGGGATGGCTGCGGGATCCTATCGTTGCTTCTGTCGTGTTAGGCAGTTGGAATACCGACACCTTCCGGTCTTTCGTTCTCTTCTTATACGCGTCTACCGCCCGGTAGATCGCTGGCATCATTGGAGTACCAAGCATTCCATAGGCCCACACAATATGGGCGGCAGGATTACAGGTCCGAAGCTTGACAAGAAAACGTTCGGTAGCGTTTTCAAAAGCTTGTAAATCTTCTTCATTAAACGTGCCATCTTCGTTCAAGCGTTGCTTATACACTTTCCCACTTGCCGGGTCCGTCCATGCAGGAGAATAAAAGGCTCCCCCGTCATTAGTCCCCAAATTCACTACGACCACGTCCGGTTGCCAGGAGGTAAAATCATGATCCGCAAATGCTCCTAAGGCTTCATTTCTTTCGCCAGTGAGCACACCGCATATCTGCTCATAATATGCCGGTATGTTCCCATGTGGATTGTTATCCCAGCTTGTCAGCACACCCCATCCGCTTTGTGAGAACACTCGGTAGTCCGCATTCAATGCCTCGGCTGCTAGGGCTGTATAATTGCGTAGGGCGGTAAACAGCATGGGAACCCAGTCAGTCTCCTCCTTCGCTCCAATTGTCCCTTCTCCCGAGGTAATGCTGTCACCGATAAATTCTACCTTAAGAGGCTTATCAGGGACGGGTAGCATTTCTCCGTCAACCTTAATGGCATGAATTTGCAACAAGCAGCGCGGGTCCGAGCTCATAGGCTGGACATCCTTGACCACACGAACATTTTTGACTGTGTCAGAGTTCAAACCTCTTAGAAGACAGATCCAATGCCGTCCAGCGGTCACCATCAAGCGACTCATCGGGACACCATTGACGATAATACTGATCCAAGACTCATAGAGCTGATAATCGGCCTCTATTTCAATCCATAGCTCTGAGCCTTTCATATTCAATTCAATGCCGCTGCCTGTCCAAAACAGAGTGAGAGGGGTGAGTGTCGGGGGAGTTCGACCATGAACCTTTACATGCTTTGCTTTTGCAAGTGGATATGTCTTCAATCTCTTGTTATGCGACATATTCAACATCCTCCTCATGATCTCGAATGAATGCTAGTTTCTGTAATATTGTAAAAGAAGAGACAGGTAATCTCAAACTCTATTTTCAAGTAAGTTTGGGGCAATGTTGATAGCAAAAAGCACCAGCGGGTTTCATTTTGCTGATGCTTTTTTTGGTATACAGAGAGAGCATAGATTCCACGGTTGATTTTATTCAGATTATTTCTTTTATTCCTTAATTAGCTTTGCCGAACATGACGATATTAATCGCCTTGCCGAAGTCTATACCCACTTTGCCAGTTAATTCTGCTGTTTTTTGCGCCAATACCACGGCATTGACACCACAAGAGAACAGCGCAATATCAAAGTCATCTTTGTGTGCTGCGATCCACCCGAGTGTTTCCGGCATCTGTTCATATTGATGAAATGCGATCGTGTGTGCAATATGCAGTCTGTACGGCTCTGCTTCAAGAACAGGCTTGACTTCAGTTGCCGTCCGGGTCACCAGCAGAATGCGTCGATTTTTTAGGATGTCCCAGAATGCGGGGGTCTCCGCCAAATATCGGTTCAGACAGGCGTGGCAAGTCAGAGCGGGGGAAAGAGCATAGTGAGCAAAGACCTGATCGGTCAGCTCTCGTTTCATATAAGACGGTGCTTTGATAGATTCGTCATCATATGGCAAAATGCCTGCGATGCTGGCTTTGCTCACTGCCACTGCCACTGCGTCTCGTAGTTCCGTATTGGGCAGAAATAATCCCTTTTGGCCGAGATTGGCTTTGACCGCCCAGCGTTCCTGTAACACCTTTTCCATCGGCCAGACGGTGTCTTGAGCCAACACCAAATTTTCTCCATCTCCAATACGTATAAGCGAGAAGGGCTGGTGCTGATCAAGTGCCAGCTTCAAACGTTTCAATACCTCGTCAATCTCCAGATATTTTGGATTCGTCATATCCTGTTTCCTCCCTGTCAGTCCTGCTTGTTCAACTTTTCAAGTGGAGCAACAAGCTTCGTATTCTATCATATGCCGAAAGTAAAAAGGTTTTTGTATGAACAACTATTCTTTTTCGATTCTACCTATTTTTGCAAGAGTTGTTGCATTTGTACGTGCCGTTTCAGGAGCGTCTTCATAACTTGAGAGGAGACGGATGAAAGGGAGGAAGTTCAATGAATCGCAAGATTGTGATTGAAATTAATTTTAATAACTATGGGATGAATCCCAACCGCCTGACACGCGAGTGGATCAGCGAGCGACTGGATATTTTCAGAACTTTTACGCTACGCAGTCTACTCAATCAGACGAACGCCGATTTCTTATCTGTCGTCAAGCTGGCGGGCGGATGCAGCGACATTATGGAAGAGGAACTGGCTCAACGGGAGCCTATTCCCGAACATATTCGTTTTGGTACGAGCATTGAAAGTAAACGTCGTATTCATGCGTATATCGAAGGCGCAGACGAACTGCTCATTGCTAGAATTGATTCCGACGATTTATACCACCAGTCATTTGTACAGCAGTTGCATGATTACAAGTTTCAACCGGATACGGTTGCGCTGGTAAACCAAATGGGGTACTTGTGGGATGCGGTTGAGGGACAGATGGCACCGGTATTTCACCGTTCGCCTTCCTTTTATGTGTTTCGTTATCAAGTAGAGGAATTTCTGAATGATTACCGTGTCGTTATTCCTGGAAAAGGCACGCACGGATATGTAACCGAGCTGCCGCATGAGGTGATTCCGCTTCGCAACTATGTGAATGTCATTCATGCCGCCAATACTTCGGTGAAAAAGGTGCCGGCGAAGGATCGACTCTCAGAAAATGAAATGAATACGGTGCTGGCTGAATTTTTGGGCACAGGCATTGCCAATTCGTAACGGTCAGGAGGAGATTATATTGTTCAAAGGAAAAAAACTGCTGGTGACCGGAGGAACGGGATCTTGGGGGCAACGCCTGACGGCTGAATTGCTGAAGGAGGGACCGACGGAAATCCGTATTTTCTCACGCGGCGAATTTGCACAGATTGCCATGCAGCGGCAATTTCAGTCTGATCCCCGGCTGAATTTCATAATCGGAGATATTCGGGACCTTCAGGCATTGCAGGAAGCTTGTCGCGGGGTAGATTATGTGTTTCATTTGGCGGCCTTAAAGCATGTCCCTGTATGTGAGAAACAGCCGGAAGAGGCTTTCAAGACGAATGTACATGGTACGGAAAATGTGATCCGGGCCAGCATAGAGCAGGGAGTCGCCAAGGTCATTGATGTCTCTACAGACAAGGCGGTAGACCCGGTGAATGTATATGGCATGACCAAGGCGATTGGCGAAAGATTGATGATCCGTGCCAACGCCTTAAGTGAGCGCACGCGCTTTGTGTGTATTCGCGGCGGCAATGTGCTAGGGACGAGTGGAAGTGTCGTACCTCTGTTCAAACGCCAGATCGCGGAAAGTCAGGATTTAACGCTTACGAGCCCAGATATGACACGCTTCTTCCTCACGCTTGGAGAGGCGATTGGCTTGCTGCTGAAGGCCTCTGTTATGGCGATTGGTGGAGAGACGCTAGTCATGAAAATGAAGGGCTGTAATATTGCGGATTTGGCAGAAGTGATGAAAGAACAGGCGGGACAGCCTAAGTTAAAAGTGAAGGAAATTGGTATACGTGGTGGGGAAAAGCTGCATGAGGTGCTGATTTCGCCCTATGAGGTTCCGCATACGTATCGCTATGATGATCGTTATTTTGTTATTCTTCCTCAGCAAGCAGACAAGCGTTTGTTGAGTCAATATGGTGGATTGGAGCGGGTAAGCTTCGGACAATATCGCTCGGACGATGAGTTAATGGATCGCGCTGGAATTGCTGAGTTACTGCAAGGTATGGAGTAACGAAGAAAGAGGTGGGTATTTTGCAGCTTATGGAAAAAATCACAAAAGGAACTGTAAAGGTGGCAGTGATCGGTCTCGGCTATGTAGGACTGCCCATGGCAGTGGAAATGGCGAAGGCTGGTTATGATGTATATGGTATAGATTCCGATCCTGTCAAAGTGGCCAAGTTGCTTCAAGGAAAGTCGTACATCATAGACATTGGCGATGATGCACTGGCAGGCCTAATCGGGCAGCAATTGCATCCAGTTACGGATATCAAGGTGCTGGAGCATGCGGATATCGTCGTGATATGTGTGCCTACACCGCTGACAAACGGACATCAGCCGGATACGTCCTATATTGAGAAGGCAATTGATCAGGCCATACCTCATTTGCGTAGACAAACCCTGTTGATTCTGGAAAGCACGACTTATCCGGGAACGACCGAGGAACTGATTCGGCCAGTGATAGAGCAGCGCAGGGGCTGGACGGTAGGTAAGGATTTTTATGTGTGCTTTTCACCGGAACGTGTCGATCCGGGCAGCGTCTATTTTAACATTCGCAACACTCCCAAGGTGATCGGCGGTTGCACACCGAGTTGTCTGGCAGCGGGAGCAGGCTTTTACGGGTCCTTTTTGGATCAGATTGTTCCGGTTAGCTCGACAACCGTGGCTGAAGCCGCCAAGCTGTTTGAAAATACGTTCCGCAGTGTCAACATTGGGATGGTCAATGAGCTGACAGCCGCTTGTGAGAAAATTGGCATCAATATATGGGAGGTATTGGATGCAGCGGCAACCAAGCCGTTCGGTTACATGCCCTTTTATCCAGGCCCAGGCATTGGGGGGCACTGTATCCCGGTTGATCCGCTATACCTGTCGTGGAAATCAGAGCAGCATGGATTTCCACTAGAATTCGTGGATCTGGCAGACCGTATGAATCGGCGTATGCCGCTGTATATCGCGGAGCGAATCGAATCCATGCTCGCTCAGGAAGGGAAGGCCATAAACAAGGCCAGCATCATTCTGGCAGGTGTGGCCTACAAAAAGGACATTGATGATGTTCGGGAATCTCCGGCGCTTGTCCTGTTCGAGCATCTAACTAAAATGGGCGCTTCGGTTAGCTTTACCGACCCGTATGTATCGAGTTTTAAGCTGAACGGTGAAGAAATTCCATCGCGGACGGCAAATGCCCAGCTGTGGGAAAGTGCAGATATTGTAGTCATCACGACAGACCATTCAGTGGTGAACTACCAACAGTTGGTTGACCATGCCCCGCTGGTCTTCGATACACGTAATGCGACTGCACATTGCACTGGTGGCCATGTCGTAATCTTGGGGCATCCTGGTGACGGAGGGGGCGCCGCTGTTGGCTAACCGTGATCAGGTAAACGAACGTTATTACGGGCAGATCAATTCGGAGGAATCTCATGAAGCCACCCGCAATCGAATTCACTGGATTTGCCGCCATGTACAGGGACGTACCGTGCTGGATGTTGGATGCAGTCAGGGGATAACATCTATTTTGCTCGCGCGGGAAGGCTTTGAGGTAACGGCCATTGATTTGGAAGAGGGCAGTATTTCATATGCAAAAAAAGAACTTCGCCAGGAATCCGCACCTGTACGGGGAAGAGTTCACTTTCTGTTAAAAGACATTTCACAATTTGAGCGTCCTCCTGGTGGATTTGACACTATTATTTTAGGAGAGATTTTGGAGCATTTTGCGCATCCCGACACTCTGCTGGCTCATGCTTACCGCTTGTTGAATAAAAAAGGGACGCTCGTCCTGTCTGTACCTTATGGATACCATCCATTTCATGATCACAAACGGACTTACTATGCCGGAAGTCTCTCCCGTGTGCTGTATCCTTACTTTCAAGAGCAAGTGCTGGAGGTGCAGCACAAATATTTGTGCTTTGCAGGTCGTAAGAAGCCGAAAGAGCTGCGGGAGGCTAAGCCAGGGGCAGAGCATCTGAATGAGTGGATGAAACTGGATGAGGGGCAGTTTCAGCAGGTAGAGCAGCAGCATGTTCGCAAGATGAATCAGAGAAAGGCTGCACTCGACAAGGCGGTACAGCGAATCCGGTATATGGAGCAACAACTGTTGCCGTCCGAAAGGAGTACGCGTGTCGAGCAGATAGACAAGACGCAGTCTGAGAGGAGAAGTGCATATACTGATGGCAAGTCTACCGGAAAAGCAACGGAAGAGTTAGCCAACAGTAAAGGGGATGACGTGATTTCATGACTGAGCATCCAATGACCCTTAGCTTGTGTATGATTGTAAAAAATGAGGAGTTAACACTGTCCCGGTGTCTGGATTCGGTCGCAGACCTGATGGATGAAATTATCGTTGTGGACACAGGATCAACGGATGAGACGAAGACGATAGCAGCCCGCTATACGGATCGAATCTATACGTTTGAATGGAAGGATGACTTTGCCGCTGCACGTAATGAATCGTTTGCCAAGGCAACGTGTTCCTATATCATGTGGCTGGATGCGGATGATGTGCTGCTGGAATCCGATCGTGAACGTCTGCGTTCCTTAAAACAGCGTTTGTCCGAAAATATCGACGCGGTGGTGATGCCACTTCACTTGGCAGAGGGTGACCAAGGTGAACCGTTGTTCAGCTCACGCCGTATTCGCCTTGTGAAGCGGGAGCGACAATACCGCTGGGAAGGGCGTCTGCATGAGGATCTGGTGATACCTCAGGGGCGAATCGTGCATGCGGATGTGGCAGTAACACATCGCCGAATGCAAGACCATACCCTTCGTAACCAGCGTATTCTCGCCCGGTGGATTAGCGAAAGCGGTAAGCTGGAAGGGCGTCTGTTGTATTTTCACGCCAATGAATGCTTTGACCGCAAGGAATATGCCAAGGCAGCAGAGGCCTTCGACCATCTGCTGAAGGAGCCGAGCGGCTACCGGGAAGATCGCATTACTGCTTGTGCGCGAGCAGCTGAATGCTATCTTCATCTCGGGAAGCCCGAGCAACAGCTGGATCGTCTGCTACGCTCTTTTCGATACGGGGTGCCGCAAGCAGACTTGTGCTGCATGATCGGAGACTGGTTTTTCACAAGAAGCGAATGGAGCACTGCTGCATACTGGTATAACCAGGCATTGGAGCAACAGCATCATCTTCCGGGGATGCGACCTGTCCCGCTACCATGCTACTCTTGGTTCCCCCATGTCCGGCTCAGCCATTGCTACGCCCATGTAGGTAAGCTGGAAGCTTCGTATAAGCATAACCAAGACGCTTTACGTTATTTGCCTGCTGATCCGCATTTGCTGGATAACGAATGCAAGCTCAGGCAGGCTATTCCCAATCTCTCATCGACCGTCCGTCCTCAAAATAGTTCAAGCTGTTCTGGCCCTTGATCCGCTTCAGGTGGCTTGCGAGGTGGAAAAGGCTTAGGCTCCATACCCAGCATGGTCATGAGCTGTTTGGCGTTGGCAGCGGCGTCTCCACCAGAGTTGTTGTTGAATATAACGCATACCTCACGGCTTTGCTGCTCCAGCTCCAGCAATCGGTCTTTCCATTCGGCCAATTCCTGTTCATTGTACCGATACAGATAACGAACCTCCCGCCAATTAGGCGCGGAGCTTTGATTCCAACCCGATATATTCCGTCCGTGGAGACGTACGATGGTCAGATTGCTGTCTGTAGCCTGCGGCACAATGGGAACCGACCCGAGTCCTGCCTGCGGCTCGTCGCATACGCTATGTATCCAGCCTTCTTCACGCATAAATGCCAGCGTTTGCTTCCGAAATTCTGGTGTGAACCAGCTTTGATGTCTGAATTCAAGTACGGATGGGACCTCTCCCATCCTATTTTTTGTGTCTCGCAGTATGGCGACATTCTCACGTGTACAGTCGAACCAGGGTGGGTATTGAAACAGCACGGCCTTGAGCTTGCCCGCTTCACGAAGAGGCAATATGGATGCATGTAGTGCTTCGTACATCGCATCCGTTGTTTTGAAGTAAGGCTGTTTGCCGCGGGTATGGCCGGTCATGCCTTGATAGGCCTTGACGAGAAATGAAAAGGAGTCCGGAGTTTCCGCCGCCCAGCGTGCCATACGATCCGTAGGCTGTACCGCATAAAAAGAACTATCCATCTCTACTACTGGAAAATGGCTTCCATAGACCCTTAGTTTTTGGTTAGCTTTAGTCCCGGTCGGATACAAATCATCATGATCGCCCCAGCCCGTCAGTCCAATTTGAATCATAACTTTGCCGCTCCTTTCCTGCATGAAACCTCTGTAAGGCGTTCCCATGATTCATTTTAATGATAAAATGGAGTAAATCACATGAAGTGGGTATGTAGTTCCTATGATTATTTAAGCCCAAATACGGTTATTGTAACATGCTCTCATGACGTAAGCTTTGTGATTTTGCAAAATGCTTATTCGTAATGTTTTTGAGTTTCCAGTTTGAAAAAGCTAATATAGTATGTAATAGAGCGAAATGAGTTCATGGAGGAGAAACGATATGGCAGAATGGTACGAGCAAAGCTTTGGGGAAGATTATTTATTGGTATACAAGCATCGCGACTTTCAGGGAGCCTATCAGGAAGTGCAAAAAATGATCTCCTGGCTCAAATTACCGCAAGGCTCCAGCGTATTGGATTTATGCTGTGGGATGGGACGTCATTCGCTTGCACTCGCCGATGCAGGTTATACCGTGACCGGTGTGGACCTTTCCAATGTACTGCTGAGAGAGGCCCGTGCAGCGGATACCGAAGGGCGGGTAAGCTGGCATCAAGGGGATATGAGAGCGGTGCCGCTGGAAGAAAGCTTTGATGCGGTGGTCAATTTGTTTACCTCCTTCGGTTATTTTGAGAAGGATGAGGAGCAGCTTAAAGTATTAAAGGAAATTTATCGGCTATTGAAACCGGGAGGCCGCTTTATTATAGATTATTTGAACCCTTCCTACGTAGCTGCTCATTTGGTGCCGCATTCGTCCCGGGAGGATGAAGGAAATTGGATTGAGGAGCACCGAGTCATTGAAGATGGATTTGTGAAAAAGCAAATTGCCATCCGGTCAGCCGCAACGGTGACGACCACAGAAGCAGCTTCTGATCTAGGCACGACTCATGCTGATGCAGAACCTGCGCGTGTGTACGATGAGCGAGTAAAGCTATATCCGTATGAAAAGTTCCGTGAATTGCTCGAACAAGCAGGGCTGTCCGTAGAGCAGGTGCACGGAAGTTATGATGAAGATCAATATATAGAAGATGCTTCGCCTCGAATGATTTTTGTCGGTGTGCGGGCTTGAACCAGAAAGGCGGATGGGAAGCCATGAAATTGCCAGAGCTTACGCCGTGTGAGCGAATAGATGGAGGCTTTCAGGTCAAAATATCCATGTCCTTTCCGCTTCGCTGGGTGAATAGTTATGTGCTTAAAGGACAGCACGGTTTTACGATTGTTGATCCAGGGCCGCGCAATCTGGATACAGAGGCGGAATGGGCATATGTCTTCCAACAGCTCGGAATGTCCTTTGGGGATATCTCGGACATTGTGGTGACACATCATCACCCTGATCATTATGGATTGGCGGGGTGGATGCAGCAGCAAGGCCAGGCTCGCGTACATATGTCAGCTCGCAGCCATAAGGAAGCGGTGATGATGTGGGGTGATCCAGAATCGACGACTGCTATGGAGAAGAGGCTGCCCAGCCTGTTTGTGCAGCATGGCTTTCCTTTGGAGCAGGTATCAGCTCTGGAAGTACATATGCAGCAGGCTTATTTGCAAGTGAATCCACAGCCTGAGATTACCTTCATTCCAACCGGAACGGACGCTTGTCTGGAATGTGGAGGACGTAGATGGATGCCCATAGAGACTGGAGGACATGCGCCTGGACATGTGTCCTTATATGAGCCAAATAGCGGCATTATTTTGTGCGGTGACGCGGTGTTGCCGCAGATTTCTCCTAATATCAGTCTGCTGCCGGGCAGTGACGCCCAGCCGCTGAAGTCTTATATAGACGGCTTGCAGCGCCTAGGTGAGCTGGAGGTCGCATGGGCCTATCCCGGGCACCGCAATCCGTTTGGATATTTTCGCGAGCGGACGCAAGCATTGCTGGCGCATCATGAAGAACGGCTGGAGAAATTCCAGCAGCTCATCCAACCGGAGGGCAGCACAGCCTATGAGCTGTGCATTGCCGTGTTCGGCGACAAGCTGGGGATTCACCAGCTAAGGTTTGCCATGTCGGAGACGCTGGCTCACCTGGTGGAACTGGTGCGCCGTGAACGGGCATCTATGTGTGAGGAGCGTCCTATCACGCGCTTTTATCCTCTGTGCTATCAATAATGCCGGGGAGTTAACGAGCGAGTACAGTGATATGACAATGCAACATGACAGAACAACATGAGCGGCATGTATGCCGGGAAAAGAGAACTTTATGAATTTGCTGCTGCTGGGAGCCACCGGACGTGTGGGCCGTTATATATTAAATTATGCGTTAGCGGATGGTCATACCGTAACTGTCCTAGTTCGTTCACCAGACAAGTTGGAGGATTTTGCATCTCAATATGGGACACAGCTGCAAATAATACAAGGGGATGCCACCAATGAGGAGGATATTGCGAAAGCGCTGAAGGACGGGCCAGCAGTTGTAATCAGCGCACTAAATACAGATGGAACCACCACCTTATCTGTGAGTACAGGTCTGTTGATTCGGCAAATGCAGGAGCAGTCCATTCATCGGCTTATTACGGTGGGAACGGCAGGGATTTTGCAAAGCCGGACCGAACCGAGCCTATATCGGTACGAGTCCTCCGATACCCGGCGACGCAGCACCCGTGCGGCCGAAGAACATCGGCGGGTGTACGAATTGCTGCGTGAATCGGCATTAGACTGGACAATCGTATGTCCGACCTATCTGCCGGATGGCGAACGTACAGGTGTATATCGCGTGGAAAAAGATTTTTTGCCCGAAGACGGTTCACAGATTACCACTGCGGATACAGCTGATTTTACCTATCGTCAGTGGACAAGTTACGATTTTATTCGTGCAAGGGTGGGCATTGCCTATTGATCGTGGAACGCAAAATATAGCTTTATCTTTAAACATCCGACCAGAGCGCAGTAAGTGTATCTACTTATGTGGCGCTCTTTTTTATTTGACAAACATACAAGGATGGAATACTATGATTCTGTAAGGAAACAGTGTTACCGAAATAAACAAAGGAAGTGCATTGAATGATGTCTGAGCCATCGCAACCTTATAAAACCTATTCTGAGGTAAAGTTACAGCAGCAGCAATTGCTCCGTAAAAATGTGATTGATGCCGCATGCATCCTTCTTGTAGAAGAAGGGCCTGAGGCTGTGACTGTACGGCGAGTTGCACAGAAATTAAATTGTTCCACTAAGATCATTTATAGTATTTTTGGCAGTAAGGACGGTCTTGCCAATGAGATGTATCTGGATGGATGCCGGCTATTGGCTGAAACCTTTCAACAAGTACCTGTTACAAAAAACGTACTCACTGATCTGGAAGCTTTATGCTGGGCATATTGGGAATTTGCGCGGCTTCATTCAGCCTATTACAAAATGATGTTTGGCGGGGCATTATCTGATTTTAAGCCGGATGAACAGAGCTTGGAGGGCACCACCACGGCATTATCACGAATTCTGCAAACCGTTGTACACGCTATGGAGCAGGGAGCGCTGAAAGAGCAGGACCCGCTACTGGTTGTCCGAATGTTGTGGTCAGCTTTACACGGGGTGATACACCTACAATTTGCAGGTCATTTTTTGACTGTGGACATGGCGCAAGAAGTGTATGCATTTACACTGAAAAATACGCTTGATGTGTGTAAATCCTCATCATCTCCAGCGTAAATATGAAGTGTGCTGAGGTCGTCATCGTGATGGCTTCAGTTCATTATAGAGTATTGGTAACAATGTTTCTAAAATAAAACAACGAAACTATGGAGGTCATCATCATGTTTATGTATGCAAACAAAACAGCACTAATTACAGGAGCTTCATCCGGGATTGGCGAGGCATTTGCCTATTCGCTCGCAGCTAAGAAATGTAATCTCATTTTGGTGGCGCGCAATGAAACCAAATTACAAGCACTGGCGAAAGAGCTCTCGGCCCAATATAACGTAAAAGCAACAGTGATTGCGCTGGATCTTTCCACATCAGGTGCCCCTCAAACTTTGCATCAGGAAGTTCAAAAGCAACAACTCAAGGTAGATCTTTTGATTAACAACGCCGGGTTTGCCACCTATGGGTACTTTGAACAGGTTTCAGGAGAACGACAGCATGAGGAGATCATGCTCAATGTCGCTGCTTTGGTTGACATCACACACGCATTCATGCCTGATTTATTGCGTAACCGGGATGGCGGGCTCATTAATGTCTCATCCACGGCCGCATTTCAGCCAGATCCCTATATGGCTGTATATGGAGCAACCAAAGCATTCGTGCTTTCGTTTAGCGAAGCGCTGTGGGCCGAAAATCGAAAACGGGGGCTGAAAGTGCTCGCCCTCTGTCCGGGTGCAACCGAAACCTCATTTTTTGATGTAGTAGGCTCCAGTGAAGCTTCTGTAGGTTCCAGAGAAACCCCACAAACTGTTGTCCATAACGCTTTAAAAGCATTTGAAAAGGGGCGCAGTCACATGATATCTGGTCGACAAAACTATTGGGTAGCTCAAGTATCCCGATTTTTCTCTCGCCAATCCACACTGAACATTGTAGAACGTACATTGCGACCTCAACATTGATTGCAATCCGCAAGATATAGTAGAAGGTAGGAGGTAGAAGGTAGACTCCCTTCAATCGTCAGGACCACCACTCAATAAGCTGGATTTTATACGCCGGGTCTGTCCATCATTCCTAGCTCAATTTGAATCAGACCCGGCGTCCAATTTACATAGATCAAGTATTCATGATCCTATGCCAGCCCTCGCGAATATAATAAAATCCCATCTCGCTTCTCCCAGCCGTTAGCTGACCAGAAACGTTGGCCTCCTGTGTTATGCTCCATCACAAACAGATGACATTTATCAATGCCTTCGTTGAGCAAAGCAGACAAGGCTCTATCCACCAATCTGGGCGCAATCCCATGACCACGATGCTCTGTGGCTACACCCAGATGATACAGAAACCCTCTGCGACTATCATGGCCTGCTAAAATCGTGCCTATGATGTTTCCAGCGTATTCACAGACAAAGCTAAGTCCTTCATTCCGCTGCAAAAAGCGTGCAATTCGCTCCGGTGAGTCAGCCTCGCTCAATCCTAATCCGTCTAAGCCATTCCACAGTGCAATAGCTTGATCATAATCGTCAGCCTGCATCGTACGGAATGTATATCCTTCAGCTACGTATGCCATGTCCAGTTCTCCTCTTACCCTGTATATATCTGGTGCATCCATCGCATTTTTTGTAATTAGGGTATCGTTGTTAGCGTGTTGTATTCGGTGCGCTTTCTTCTCCAAGCTCCTGCTCGCGCTCGGCCTGCTTGCGGTGGGCGATACGACTGCTGGCCGAGGCTGCGATTGCACCTACAATATCGTCCAGGAACGTATGAATCGGCCCAAGGCTCTTATCGTTCAGGCGTTCCAGCACACCTGGTTTGAGCTTATCGACATAACCGTAATTAGTAAATCCAATGCTGCCATACACATTGACGATGGAGAAGGCGAGAATTTCATCCACCCCGTATAATCCCTCGTCATTCTCAATCATATCCTGCAATGGGGGAAGAAGCGCACCCTGTTCGGCAAGGATGTCCAGTTGAATACCCGTAAGCACGGCATTTTGCACCTCGCGCTTCATCAACACCTTGTCCACATTTTCAATACATTCTTCCATTGTTAGAGTTGGGTAATACTTTTTCTGTAGAAGCATAACCAGTTCAGCGATCTCAGTCATGCTTACACCACGTTTGTGCAGCCACTCGCGGGTGGCATCGGCTACCTTTTTACTATTCAGGCTGTAAGGTACTTTTTTCTTGTTCATAAAGTTGAAATTGCCCTCCTCTGTAGATCTAATTTCTACTGCAATTATGACCAGTGTGTCCAGTCTGCTGAAAAAGTAGTTATTTTTTACGCGGGGCTCGTATACATATTAGTACAATCTGTACAATATTGTTAGGGAGGAACTTCATTTATGAACATAAAACACCCATGGCGTATGACCTCTGTAGCCGGACTGCTATCCCTGCCCCTGTTGTTGTCCGGATGCAGCCTTTTCGGCAATGAAGCTGCGTCCATTGACCCACCGCCGTCCACGACAGAGCAGTCCATGATCAAGGCTGTAACCGGAAAAGCACCTGCCACGACCGGGCAACTGAGGGCTGTTTTTTTGCAAGATCAAAACGGGTTGCTGGCGCCAGTATCTTTGCCGATTGCTACAGGTGATGTACAGACAGATGCCAAGTCGGCGCTGGAAACATTGGTTGAGGGTGGGCCATATGCCGGCTTATTACCAGAGGGATTTAAAGGTGTACTGCCCCAGGGTACGGAAGTGAAAAGTGTGACGGTGGACAAGAGCAACAAGTTGGCTGTTATCGAATTCAACAAATCTTTCGCCAGCTACAAGCCGCAGGAAGAACGTAAATTAATGGAAAGCTTGACCTGGACCCTGACCGATCGTCCCGATATTAAGAGCGTACAAATTTGGGTGGATGGCAAAAAGCTAAACGAAATGCCTGTGGGCGGCACACCGCTGGATCATCCACTGACGCGCGCAGTAGGGATTAATTTGGAGGTCGGGCAGGGCGTGACCCCGCTGGATTCCAGTCCGGTCACTGTGTATTTCTCTTCATCTTCTCCTGCTGGAGTTCAATATTATGTACCTGTAACACGACTGGTCAGTCCGGAAAGGGATCGTGTCCAGTCCGCTCTGCACCAATTAATTCAAGGTCCGCAAACCAAGGATGGATTGCAGGAAGTGATGACAGGAGAGACGGCGCTGAAATCGGTAGAACGCTCCAAGGACAACGTTATTACGGTATCACTCTCGGATGATATGTTTGCCAAGGGGGAAGCCGTGCCTGCTGAATTTTTGGAATCAGTCGTACTGACAGCGACGGACAATTCGGATGATGCGCTCAAAACGAAAGTTCGCATTGAATTAAATGGTGAGAAAAGCGTGATGGGTCAAAATAATCAAAATTATGGAGAGCCAGTAGCCAAGCCGCAACACATTAACGAAATTCCTCTTTAGGGACAGGGAATCGTCCTTGGGGTGCTTTTGCCTGCACACTTTGGTAAAATAAACATATAAGAACAGGTTGCATACGACGTAGGAGGAAAAAGCATGAATAGATCTAACGGACGAAACAGTGATGAGCTGCGCCCGATGAAATTGACAGCAGGAGTAAATAAATACGCGGAGGGCTCTGTTTTTATAGAGGTTGGCGAGACGAAAGTCATCTGTACAGCAACGGTGGAAGAACGCGTTCCGCCCTTTATGAAGGGCCAAGGAAAAGGCTGGGTGACCGCAGAATATTCTATGCTTCCGCGGGCGACACATAGCCGTAATCAGCGTGAAGCTGCGCGCGGCAAGCTGACAGGCCGTACTATGGAAATTCAGCGTCTGATCGGAAGAGCGTTGCGTTCGGTTGTCAATTTGCAGGCGCTTGGTGAACGGACGATTACATTGGACTGTGACGTCATTCAGGCGGACGGCGGGACACGTACAACCTCCATTACCGGTTCTTTCGTAGCGTTGGCGATTGCAGTAAATAAAATTGCGACCCAGCACAAGTTGCCTGTTTTCCCGATTACGGATTTTCTAGCTTCCGTCAGCGTAGGGGTTGTTGGCGAAAAGGCGCTGCTGGATTTGAATTATGAAGAGGATTCCAAGGCCAAGGTAGACATGAATCTCGTCATGACTGGCAGTGGAAAGTACGTTGAACTGCAAGGTACAGGGGAAGAAAGCCCATTCGACCGTCAGGAATTGGATCAGTTGCTTAGCTTGGGCGAACAAGGGATTCTGCAAATGATCGAGCGCCAAAAAGAAGTGCTCGGACCGATTGCCGATAAGATCGGCGCTGGACGTACAGGAGCTGGGGCCTAATGCGTCTGGATGGTCCGGTCGTCATTGTCGCTACGAAGAATAAAGGGAAGGTGCGGGAATTTGCACATGCTTTTGCACCGTTTGGCAAGGAAGTCAGAAGTATGTACGATTATCCAGACATTCCTGATGTCGTTGAGGATGGCACAACCTTTACCGAAAATGCACTGAAAAAAGCCAAAGCGGTAGGAGATGCGCTCGGATTGCCAGTGCTGGCCGATGACTCCGGCCTGTGCGTGGACTTGCTGGACGGTGCGCCGGGGGTATATTCAGCCCGTTATGCTGGGGAAGGTGCCAGCGATCACGAAAACAATATCAAGCTGCTCGACGTTCTGGAATCGAAGCAGCTTGGTGATGATACTGGACAGCCTTTACTGAGCCCGGCTCAATTTGTCTGTACCTTGATTTTGTATAATCCACAGACTGGGGAGACGTTGGAATCGACGGGCTCCGTGGAGGGCTGGATTACAACTGAAACCGCGGGCGGCGGTGGGTTTGGATATGATCCACTGTTTTATTTGCCAGAGTTTGAAAAGACGATGGCCGAGCTGACGTTGGAACAAAAGCAGGCTATCAGTCATCGAGGCATAGCCCTGCGTAATTTGGCCACTAAACTAGGTAGCCCACAGGAATAGTTGGACAGCAGGCGAATTATAAGCCTGTTATATATGAAAAAAGGCTATCCGTCAGTCATAGGCTGCGGATAGCCTTTTTGGTACCTTTTATTCTTTGTATATTACGGATCGAAGAAACACTGGCGATTGCCACTTCGTACTTTACGACATAAGCAGTCAGCACATTTTATCGAATAGCCACTTTGTAAGTGCGCAGCCAGTTATCCACTTGGGTCAAGTAAGCAAACAACTGCGGACCCGACATTAGCTGACCAAACCAAGGCAGATTGGTGGATGCCTCCGGTGAGGCGGCAATTTCCCGTACCTTTTGCACATCAATCAGCTTGAGCAGTGGGGAAGAGGAATCATCCAGCAGTTGTAGCGCCTGCTTTTTCACAGCGGCAAGATAGGAGGGGTTATGCGTTTTGGGATACGGGCTTTTTTTGCGATATAACACATCATCCGGCAATACGCCCTCCAGCGCTTTGCGCAAAATACCTTTTTCACGTCCGCCTGTCATCTTAATGCTCCACGGAATGTTCCATACATATTGCACCAGCCGATGATCGCAATACGGCACCCGTACTTCGAGTCCGACCCCCATACTCATCCGGTCCTTACGATCCAGCAGGGTAGGCATAAAACGGGTGATGTTCAAATAGGACATGATGCGCATTTGCGCAGCTTTTCCTGTTTCCCCCGGTAGCTTCGGTACTTCTCCGATTGCTTCTGAGTAGCGATCGTTCAAATACTCCAGCGGCTTGATCCAGTCTCGAACCTCGGGGGATAGCAGACTGGCCCTCATATCGGGAGCAACCGCCCACGGGAATGTACCCGAATTCAGCATATCCTCCCGGTGAAACCATGGATATCCGCCAAACACTTCATCCGCTGCTTCACCAGAAATGGCAACAGTAGCACCCTTTTTAATCTCCCGGCAAAAGAGATACAGTGACGAATCCACGTCTGCCATACCGGGTAAATCCCGCGTTAGCGTAGAGTTGTTCAGAGCGGCTACAACTTCCGGTGTATCGAATTCAATCCAGTGATGATTTGTCCCCAATTCATCGACCATCCGCTGTATCCATGGGGCATCAGCTCCGGGCTGAAACGCATGGGCTTTAAAATGCTTGTCGTTATCCACATAATCGACCGAATACGTATGAACTTGTCCCTGCCCGGTGCGTTTGTAATAATCGACGGCTAATGCGGACAGGGCGCTTGAATCTAGCCCGCCAGACAATAAGGTACATACCGGTACATCTGAAATAAGCTGCCGCTCTACGGTATCCATCAACAGCTCTCGTACCTTGAGTGCCGTTTCTTCGGTGTTATCCTCATGCGCAATGCTTTCCAGCTTCCAGTAGGCTTGAATGCGTACGCCGTCACGGCTGTAGGTAAGGGTATGTCCGGGACGGAGCTCCTTCATGGATGAATAGACGCCGTGTCCGGGAGTACGGGCAGGCCCAATGATAAAGATTTCTGCCAAGCCCTCGGCGTCTACTGCTGCCTCCACCGCTGGATGCTGAAGCAATGCTTTAGGTTCGGAGCCAAATACGAATACATCTTCGGTTTGGCTGTAAAATAACGGCTTCACGCCCAGCCGATCTCGTGCCAGAAAGACCTGCTCCCGCTCGCTATCCCAGACGGCAAAGGCAAAGATGCCGTTCAACCGATCTACACAATCCGGTCCCCATTCGATATAGGATTCCAGCAGTACCTCTGTGTCGCATTGTGTACGGAAAAAATGTCCGCGTTGCTGCAGCTCTTTTTTCAGCTCAGGTGCGTTATATATTTCCCCGTTATATACAATCGTATAAGTGATATCCTCAAGCTGCCGGATCATGGGCTGAGCGCCGTTTTCCGGGTCCATTACGCTTAGTCTTCGGTGTCCGAAGGCACACGGGTTGGATATCCAGGTACCCGCAGCGTCCGGTCCGCGATCGGAGAGCGTTTGCGTCATATTCAGCAGTAGCTCAGATTGATGCATTAAGTCTCCGTTCCACTGTATGAAACCTGTAATTCCGCACATGTCTATTCATCCTCTCTTTGTCGTGTTCATCCAGTGTTGGAATGAATCAAAACCAAATCCCCAGTTCATCAGTATATATGCCGAAAAGAAGCATAAAATGTCTGTCCGTTCCGAAAACTACAAATGGGGCAACCCGTCTATTCGTGAGGAAGGAGGGAGACAATGTACTACATCAAGGATGCCAAAATTCGCCGCTTCACTGAGCTTGACGGAGTGCGCTGCGCTGAGGTAGAAGTGCGACCCGGTGCCGCAGATGACCCCGAGCTGCTGGTCTATATTACAGCCACGGATCAGAAGGAAGGTCAGCCTGACTATGACATGGTACGGATCATCCGCAATGATGCCGATCTGGAGTTGGATTGGTACGACAATAATCTGCATTCGGCATTTGAGGAAGTGACAGACAAGGCTTTTACAGACTCTACGCATATTACCGCTGGTGAGGAACGGGAAAAGTTCAAAAGGGAATTGCTCTCCTATGGGCAGCTTAGTACAGAATTTGCCAAGGAGTTCGGGGCATGAGGATATGGTGTGCTATACCTCGACTTTTGTTAATTTGGACACCAGCGCCATCACCAAATCAGCGTGAAAGGAGGGGGAAATCATAGACGGCAAAACGAAGTATAAGAAGAACAAAGGCAGCAGTTATATTCATAACAATGAGTTCGCAGAAGAAGTAATGGAGAAAAATGTAAGGCATGAGGTGCGAAGAAGTCCTAGACGCTTCGGTAATAAATAAACAGTCATAAAACTGAGTAACGCTCATTTATAAATGATCCCAAAGAAGCCTCCGTATTCGTCAAATTTGCGAATACGAGAGGCTTCTTTTGAATTAAGCCGCTTCACGCAGCGTCATAATCCCTTTGTAGATGTTATAGACAAACACGCCGAGATAGACCACTACAAAGAGCAGTACAAACCCGATAACCGAACCTGCATGATTGGCCGTTATAATAAAATACACTAGCGGAATCGCCGCAATAATGGGGAAAATATGCGATAAAACGGCTTTTTTCGCATGTCCCTGAACATATTCGTCCCGAACTGCAATCCACACAATGACCGGCACTAGAAAAGGTGCGAAAAAAATGCTGAAATAGCAAAGTGAAGACAGAAGGCCTCTCACGGATTAACCCCTCCTTTTTGGCATCGTTCTTTGTACATAATACCCCGTTAGCGTCCAAATGATTCCTTTTGCAGCCTGCTTTCCTGTATAATGAAAAAATGCTTTTGACAGTTGCCCAAAATGTGATATAATCATTAATGCACTGAATACATAAGGTTTTATGAATTATCATTTTGTCCCAGTAGCTCAGCTGGATAGAGCAACGGCCTTCTAAGCCGTCGGTCGGGGGTTCGAATCCCTCCTGGGACGTATAGCAAAAGCTTCCTACATGTAGGAAGTTTTTTTTTATTCCGGCAGTATCATTGATTTTGGTCTTATACTGTCGCCTTCTCTTTATGAGCAAAAAATTGAGGTAGATGCTCTTTGTGTGCTTCCAGCATTTCATCCAGCACAGTTTGGGCGATATCCCCGCTTGGAACGAGCGGATTCAGGGTGAAGGCTTGCAGCGCTGTCGCATAGTCACCAGTAACCGCCGCTTCAATGGTCAGCTCTTCCATCGCCTTCATCACTTGCAGCAGCCCCCGTTGTGCTGGCGGGAATTTGCCAAAGTTAACGGGCTCCGCACCATGCGCGCGAATGACACTGGTTACTTCAATGGCGCTATCATAAGGGACATCATCAATCGCACCATTGTTACGTGTGCTAACCACCATCAGTGTGCCTTTGTTATTGTGGATAGAGTTGATGATTTCACAGGCAGCATCGCTGTAATGCGCACCGCCGCGTTTGGATAGTTCCTCCGGTTTGTAATCCAGATTCGGATCTTTATACAGTTCAAATAGACTCTCTTCCAGACGTTTGACGACTTGGCCCCGAGTTCCTTCGTTTTTGGCCTCCTCTAATTCTTCCTTGAGCATGTTATCAGTCATGTAGTAATACCGATGATACGGACAAGGCAGCATTTTTAATTGACGAACCTGATCATACAGGAAGCGCATGTTCTTAATATTTTCAACGACCTTCTCCGGTTTTGCGCCAGGCGCGTATAGTCCTTCGATAACTTGCTCTGTTAATTCTTCACCGGTTTTGTCATAAACTTTGTGCCAATGAAGGTGGTTAATGCCTGCAAATTTAAAGAACAGATCTTCTTCCGGTTTGTCCAGCACAGCCGATGCACTCTTGATCGCGCCGATTGGAACATTACATAATCCGATAACTTTATCCCACTGACCATAACGAAGCACCGCTTCAGTGACCATGCCCGCAGGGTTAGTAAAATTAATCAGCCATGCATTCGGACACAGTTCTTTCATATCTTCGACGATACTGAGGATAACAGGTATGGTACGGAAGGCTTTGAACATCCCCCCAGCCCCATTGGTTTCCTGACCGATCATGCCGTGTTTCAAAGGAATGCTTTCATCCTTGATCCGTGCTTCCAGCAAGCCTACCCGAAATTGGGTCGTGACAAAATCGGCATCCTTCAACGCTTCCCGACGATCCAGCGTCAAATGTACCTCACAATCAATACCAGCGGCCTTCACCATCCGTTGGGCCATGGCTCCTACGATCTCCAGCTTTTCGCGTCCTGCCTCAATATCTACCAGCCATAATTCCCGGATGGGAAGCTCTGCATAACGTTTGATGAAGCCTTCTACTAATTCTGGTGTATAGCTGGAGCCTCCGCCAATAGTTGCGATTTTTATGCCTTTTTTCATGGTTAGTGCCTCCTGAGTATGTTTTTTAAAACCGCTTTCCTAAGCTCAAATTCACTGTAATCCCTGTAATGCATTACAGGTCAAGCGCTTTTAAAAAACTTATTTGGAGAAGGTGACAATTATAGGGCGAGGCCACGAAACATGCTAAACACGAACATGCTAAAATAAAAGAACGAGGTGAGAAATGTGGCAAATATTCATGAAATTGCAAAGCTGGCGGGTGTATCCTCGGCAACGGTGTCCCGTGTCATTAATAACCATCCATACGTAAGTGAACCGACAAGGCAACGTGTACAGGAGGTCATAGACCGACTGGATTATGTTCCCAATTTGAATGCGGTTTCACTAAAAAAGGGCATGACCAAGCTCATAGGAATTATTTCAATTTCTTTTAATGATTCATTGGGTTTATTTGTGCGTGGATTTACAACCTATGCTCAGGAGCATGGTTTTAATATGGCGCTATTTATTACGAATGGAGAAAAGGAACGGGAGCTTGAAGCACTGGAAATGTTACGGAGAAAGCAACTGGACGCCTTGGTCTGTATGATTCGCGTCAATGAGTGGAGTGTGATTGAGCACTACACCAAATATGGTCCAATTGTGACGTGGCAGCGTGTAAACATTGAGGCCATCCCGTCTGTATTTATGGATCAGTATCAGGGGTACATGCTTGCACTGGAGCATCTGTATACCAGAGGTTACCGCAGCATTGTGAATGTATATGGGAATATGAAGGGACTGAATACGAAGGAGCGCATACGGGCCTATCATGATTTTTGCAAAAAATATGATCTGAACGCCGATGCCTTTCCGCATTTTTATGGTTTAAATTCAATTGAAGCGGGTGAACAAATTGCCCACTGGTGGGGTGAACAGCCCAACAAGCCGGATGCCTTCGCTTGTTCGACCGATTGTTTAGCTGCAGGGATTTTGACCGAGGCACGTAGGCTCGGTGTTTCTGTCCCGAGTGATGTTGCAGTGGTAGGCTTTGATAACATCGAAATTTCGCATTTGCTTGATTTAACCACCATTCATTACCCGATTGACAAGCAAGCGGAAAATGCTTTCATTATGATTCGAAATGCCCTAGAGGGGCTTCAGGAAGAATTACATCCCTTGGAATTCAAATTAGTAGAGCGAGCGACCACCTAAAATCCTGGTTATTCTTTTTTATTGTTGGTGGTGTGCTATTCAAGAATTAGTAAATAAAAATAGAAAAGGACTCCATAACAGAATAAATTCCAGAGGAGTCCTTCTTTTGCATATACTCTATTCCGGACTCTCATAATTCCATTGCGAAAATTAACATCAAGATACATGCACAGTTCGTAAGTAGAATTATTGATTTAAAATAGGTATTTCCCCAAGCAGATTCTTCAAGTTAATGGAATCCCACGGCATATGTTCGGTTATACCTAATCCAACTACATCGGTTTCTTCAGTTAGCTCTTTAATCAGATGAAGTAGTTGAGGCATTTGCATTGTTCCCGCAGGTGAAAGATTATAGGGAGCTTCAGGATTGGCAAATAATAAAGAACGAAATGCTTTTGGGTCAAGTACGTCTAAATCAAGATGAATAGCCAGGTGCTTGATATCGTTTTCTTTAATCCATTCTTTTATAGATACGGTACTGTTCGTTAACTCTTGGGTTTCAGCAGTTCGAATCCCTAATCTTTGAATCACTTCAGTATCTGTTTCTGGAGTGGTAACACCTAGCTTTTGAAATGTTTCTGAAAATAGTTTTGTCTCTTCTTCTGTAGGAGTTGCTAATCCAGCGATAAAGACATTTTCAGGCTTAAGAGGAACTTTGACATGTTTTGCGAACTCCTCATCTCCCTCTCCTAATAGATTTCCAAGCGGTAATGTATGTCCGTTATCATAGCCTACATATCTAACTAAATCACTGTGGGCATCGATCCAAATTAACCCTAATTCCCCGCCGTATCGTTCGTTTAAATAGGCAAACGGGGCCTGTTCGACTAAGCAGTCACCCCCAAACATTACAATGCGATCTGGCTTATGAGCGTCAATGAGATGATGAGCAGCCTCTAATTGCTCAAGTAGCTGTATTCTCCCATTCATACCGTTCTCGTTGTCAAGCGGAGTTCCATCATAAGCTTGAACCGGAACATGAATAAGGGGTTGATCATTGTCTGGGGCTAGCCAAGCCAGCAGTTCAGCTCCAAAAGAGTAGTTAGGATTGTTTCCTCCTTGCCATTGCGGCATTAAGAGGCGTATTGTTTTAGTCATGTTTTTCTCTCCTTTACTTCAAATTACGGTTAGTATAAACTGAACGCAAATAAAAACGTAGTACGCACTAATTTGATAGGTACTACCCGAAAGGATAGTGTGAATATGAGTATGGCTGAATTTAAAGGTAAAGTTAAGAAAATTGAAGATACACCTTTTGGTTATACGGTGTCAGTTATTGGTGGCAAGTGGAAAATGGTTATTATTTATCTTCTGGCAGAACACAAAGTAATTCGATTTAATGATCTGAAAAGACAAATCGGTGCTATTACATATAAAACCTTGAGTTCACAGCTAAAGGAATTGGAAGCGGATGGATTGGTGAACCGGAAAGAGTATCCTCAAGTTCCGCCTAAAGTCGAGTACAGTCTCACAGAAAAGGCGGAAACACTATTGCCTGTTTTAGAAGGGTTATGTGAGTGGGGAACCAAAAACCAATATCATTAAATATCGTTTTCTAATTGCTCTCGAATGCTATACGAATACTAGAAAAGATGATTGACATATATTCACAGTTAATCGGGTATTCAACAAGCTCAAGTGTACTGGGAATAGGAAGCTTAAAAATCAGTAGCACAGAGCCTCATCTCTACTTTATTAGTGTAAATGAGGCTCTTGCGTGAACTATTAAAGGCACTTTATAGTTTTGGGGACATCCCCGGATGGTAAATGCTTAGCACTACCTTTTGCTTTATTTTCTCTGTAACAGTTCGAATCTGTTCTGCCTGCGTCACGGACGAAATCACCGCTACACCATTGGCACCCGCACCTACCACTTCCTCCACACGGTCTATCGTAATGCCCCCGATCCCAACGATCGGCAGATCAATTCCTGCTTTGCGCATCTCATGCAAAATGGCCGGACCCTGCACGGCGTGAGCATCATCCTTCGAGATGGTAGGATAGATGGGCCCGACGCCGAGATAGTCCGCACCTTGCAGGATGGCTCGTCGTGCTTCCTCAATCGTATGGGCGGAGACGCCAAGAATTCGGTTTCCAATTCGCGCGCGCACAGAATCAGCTGATTCATCGTCCTGACCGATATGGACGCCGTCAGCGTTGAGCTCAAGAGCCAGCTCTACATCGTCATTGACGATAAAGGGGATACCAGCGCGGTGGCACAGATCTTGCAGCTGACGCGCAAGTTCGAACATAGGCACCCCTGTTAATGCGTTACGGCCCTTTTCTCGAAACTGGATCATGGTTGTACCACCAGCAAGAGCTTCTTGCACGACCCGACTTGGTTCCGCAAGGCAGTTCACGCTTCCAAGAACCAGATACATCTGTAAATGCCGGCGCATGGTATCAGGTAATATTCGGTTGCTCATTGGAGTATCTCCTGACGACGGCGATAGGCCCAATGATTGGTTGGGCCGTGTCCCTGTCCCAAATACAATGTATCCTCAATTGCCGCCTGAATGAAGGCTCTTCCATTCACAATAGCTTCCGGTACTGACACGCCTTTCCCTAATTCAGCGGTAATGGCTGCTGAGAACGTACATCCTGTCCCATGTGTATGAACAGTCCGCACCCGCTTGCCGACCAGCTCTGTAAAGACTGTTCCGTCGAAGAGCAGATCAACAACCTGGCCGCTGTTTTCGCTCTCCTCATCGTGGCCGCCCTTGATCACAACGAACTTGGGGCCGAGGCTGCTCATAATTCTCGCAGCCTCGCGGCGGTCCTCCATCGTACGAATGCTTATCCCGGTTAAGGCTTCCGCTTCTGGTATATTGGGTGTGACGACCAAGGCCAAGGGGAGCAGGTCGTCGTTCAAAGCCTGCACCGCTTCTGGTTGCAGCAGCTTTGCGCCCCCTTTGGCAATCATTACAGGATCGACGACAACCTTTTTCCAGCCGAACTTTCGGATCTGCTCGGCTACAAGGCGGATGATGTCTGCATCAAACAGCATGCCAGTCTTTAGGGCGTCGACTCCAAGATCTGATCCTACAGCTTCGATCTGTTCTGCTGTTGCTTCCTGTGGCAGCGGATATACACCGTGAACTCCCAAGGTATTTTGTACCGTTATGGCCGTAATAGCTGACATACCGTATACGCCAAGCTCCTGAAAGGTTTTGAGATCGGCTTGAATTCCGGCTCCGCCGCCGCTGTCCGAACCGGCAATCGTCAGCGCTCTCGGTACATGTACGTCTCTCATTGCGCACCACCTGCTGTGGTTGTTCCGGCTTCATGGATCGTGACATGTCCCTCCAGCGAACCGGTATGCAGTTTGGCGAGCTCGTCAAGAAAGGCAATCTGGAAGCTGCCTGGCCCCAGCTTTGCGGTATGCGCTGCGGCTCGGGAAGCTGCTGCACTGTAAAAAGCCAAACCTGCTGTACCTGCAAGCAACAGGTTGGGTTCAACAGCTGCAAAGGCGCCCAACACGGAGGTCAGCAGGCAGCCTGTGCCGGTTACCTTCGTAAGCAGAGAGTCTCCGCCGCTAATCAAGCGTACTTCGACTCCATCGGTGATGACGTCCTCTTTTCCGGTGATGGCAACCATGGTACGGAGTGTCTGCGCAGCCCGAACTGCCAAATCGACATTACCGCTGTCAGCACTGTCGCCTGCATCGACCCCCTTAATTTCTCGGGCTTCTCCGATCAGATGAGCGATTTCGGCTGCATTGCCTCGTACTAGTGAGATGTTAACCTCCTTTAGAATTCGCAGTGCTGACTCGGTTCTAAAGCTAGTCGCTCCTGCACCGACCGGATCTAGCAGAACTGGAACACCATGAGCATTCGCCGATTGTCCAGCAATGATCATGGCGTCCACCAGCTCGCGGGTCAGCGTACCGATATTTAACACGACGGCGCCTGCTATTTTTGCCATATCTGCTACTTCCTCAGGGGCATAAGCCATCACCGGGGAAGCACCTAGCGCATACAGGCCGTTGGCTGTAAAGTTGGTGACCACCACATTGGTAATATTATGAACGAGGGGGTTGCTGTTTTGTACCTTTGCCAGGAGCTCCGAATAACTTTGTTCCCATATATTCATCATGTTTATCCTCTCTCATGTATACTGGTTATTCTAAAACTGTAGCGCGCATCTGGACGGGCCATTGTTCCTGCTTATAAGCCATATCCCAGAACATATATTCCAGCTGGCAGCTTAGCATAAAATGCTCCATCATCCGCTTTCGCTCGCTAGCTGTGGCAACTTGCGCCCAAGCATCCACACGCTTTCGGTACTTGGAAGTCACATCTTCAATCTGGTTGCCATAGAAGGAAATCCACTCATAGAACGGATGAGATTCATCCGGTTTTACCTCATCCATTAGCCTCCGTCCAATCTCAAGATATGTCCACGGACAAGGCAGCAGCACGGCCATAATTTCCCCAAGACTACCCTCATGCGCGACGGTCAGCATGTGGCGGATATAATGATGAGCAGATGGAGCAAGTGGATAACCCTGCATCTCTTCGTAGGTGACACCTGCGATAGCACAAAAATTTTGATGCGGATGCACCTCGCTGTTGAGAATAAAAGAGATCTGTTCGTTAAATACAGCCATATCCTCCCGGCTCGTGCTTTTCGAGATTGCGATGCCGTAAATACGTATGTAGGCGTTTAAATATTCAAAGTCTTGTTTTACATAGTGAATCAGCTGTTCTTTTGTTAAATTTCCCTCAGCAATACCCCTCACAAAGGGATGCTCATAAATGGCTTGAAAAATGCCATCCGCCTGTCGACGGAGCTCTTGCGAAAAACTCATTTTCCCCACCTCCAACAAAATGGAGAACAAGAAGTCCCGTAAGATACAATTCCCGGAACAACGTCAAAAAGCCGCCCCGAAAACTGGAGCGGCTTCCATATAGGCCCAATGCGTAGAAAACGCTTGAGACCTTGTATACGAAGGCTCCACTTTCCTACGCTAGTACGAACTAGATCAGGTTCAAAGGGTCCAAGATTCATTCTTGTCTCAGCCATAGTGGCTCCCCTAGTGGACTTTCCTATTCTTTTGACTAATACTGTACATTCGTTCCTACGTTATGTCAAACCGCATTGATTTCTGGTGAAGGATTAGTGAGGGTGTTGGATTACACTTTCCACGGCTTTGATCTTTACATATTCCGGCTTCCACATGGCATCTCGTACAGCTTGTTCAATATCTGAAATGTGTACCTGAGCCACCCGATCCTGAATCGCGGCTTTCGCTACTGCAACCGCAACCGCGAATGAAACATCGCGTAATTTGCGAATATGAGGGAGAAGTGCACCGCCAGGCTTATTCGAATCGACTCCATTCGCAACGGCATGTGCAGCGGCTGTAAACATCGCAGGAGTGATCCTTTTTGCTTTGACCACAATCGCGCCCAAACCCAGTCCCGGGAAAACAAAGGCATTGTTCGCCTGGCCAATTTCAAATTCCGTACCGTTATAGCTGACGGGCTCAAAGGGACTTCCTGTAGCAATCAATGCTTTGCCATCAGTCCACTGTATCAAATCCTCAGGTACCGCTTCAGCAAGGTTGGTCGGATTAGACATAGGCATAATGATCGGTCGTTCCACATGCTTTGCCATTTCCTTGATAATCTCTTCAGAAAAGGCACCAGCTACACCGGAGGTTCCAATCAAGATGGTGGGCTTAACCTGACGGATGACCTCCAGCAACGGTATTTTACCGTCTTCCGATCGGGTCCATGAGCTAATTTCTTCTTTTTTACGCACATATGGTTTCTGATAATCCAGTACATCGTCCATATCGTCCGTCAACAGCCCGCGATAATCAAAGGCCCAGAACGGTTTGAATGAATCTTCTTCAGCAAGCCCGTCCTCGATCATAGCGCCCCGTATTTGATCGGCGTTACCGATGCCTGCTGCTCCCGGACCAAAGACAAGTATTTTTTGTTCACGCAGCGGAGTTTTAGTGACATCTACCGCCGAAACAATCGCTGCCAGAGTGACCGCTCCTGTGCCTTGGATGTCATCATTAAAGGTAAGAATGTTTTGACCATATTTCCCTATAATATGGCGTGCATTCACGCTGCCCACATCCTCCCAATGCAAAAGCGCCTTCGGGAATTGTGTTAACGTTTTGCTGATAAAGATATCAATAAATTGATTATAGGCTTCTCCGCGAACTCGTTTATGGCGGTTTCCGATGTACAACGGATCATTCAGCAGCTTCTCATTATTCGTGCCGATATCCAGTACAATGGGGAGTACCCGCCCGGGGTGAATGCCTGCCGCAGCTGTATATACAGCAAGTTTGCCAATAGCAATGTTAATTCCTCCAACACCCCAGTCACCAATTCCCAAAATACTTTCCGAATCCGTGACCACGATCAGGTCAACATCCTCACTACTCAAACCGGAATTATAGAAAGCCTGCCCAATACCGTTTGGATTATCTATTGATAAATAGACGCCCCCAGGGCGATTGTACTCATGGCTGTATTCTTGAATGGCGGTTCCTACAGTCGGTGTGTAGACTACCGGTAACATTTCACTCAAATGGTCGGTTAGCAGTCGATAGTAGAGTACGACATTTCGATTGTGAAGGTCGTTCAGTGAAGCATTTTTACGCAGCATGGTGGGTTGGGCCAAAAATTGCTGATATGCGCGTACGCTCTGTTTCTCCAAAGAAAGGACAGTGGGAGGAAGGATTCCTTCCAGCCCCAGTTCTTTGCGTTCTTCTTCCGTAAATGCCACACCTTTGTTTAAAAGAGGATTTGCCAGCACATCCTTCCCTCGCAGGGGAGTAGATAATGACCCATCACGATTGACATAAAATGCTTCCATAGTGAGACCTTCTTTCTCTATATTTTGAGAATTATTCATGATGAAAGATGACATGGTGTCCATAGTATGGACGTTCGAATTGGTTTTATTCGTCTATGGATTCATGACAAAATAACCATATTTTTATCGTTATAATTAATTCTTTAGAACTATTTTTGAATTTTAATCACCTTATAATTCAAGCGGTTATAGTTCTGATGAATTGGGTCTAATTACTCTATTTTTATCAAGTATGAAAATTGGTTTTTCTTCACTTAAATGCTTATATATCAAGGGATGTCAGCTATTTTGTTAAGGAAATATGAAGTATTGGGAGATTAAATTAATGTTTCTGAGCAAACATTTTTAATTCTTTTTCAACAAAATAGAATTATTCGGAGGAAAAGGAGAGGTTTGTGTGCAGGGACCTATAGCCATTTTTAGCGATAACACCAGGGCTATTGATTATCCCAATGTGATTTGTTTTTACCAATATATACAGTGCGAGGACACAGAGACTGCTTCTGTCTATGAGGGCGCATGTTGCTGCCTGATAGATTATAGGGAGCCGGGACAAGCAGTACGGAAGGCTAATCAGATCCGCAGCCAATTTCCACAAATGCCATTGCTACTGGTGACGGATGTAACCAGTCCGTTCAGTGATCAGCATTTGGTGCAGATTATCGGAGTAGGCCGATTGCGTCTACTATTTTGGCAAGCCAATGATACCGAAGAAATGCTTTCTGAAATACAAAGCTTGCTCTATCCCGAGTATTCAACCAAAAGCCAACATGTTGCATTCATCTTGTCTGTATATAACGAAGAGAAACGTTTTGTTCATGTCAAAACCTTCGCCGAGCGACTGCAAGCCTTTATCCGTAGCCATATTATAGAGGGTTCGATTTATCTCATTGATGATGGCAGCCATGATGGTACGAATGTCTTGATTAAAGCGCTGGAGGCAGCAACGGACTTGTCCGTGAACCGGATTAACCCAAATTTGAGTCCACTGCTTCAAACAAGGGAATTGGGTCGCAATACACGCAAGGCAGGAACGTATTTGGAGGGAATGCGGACCATCGGTGCGGATTACTACGTATTTGTGGACGCAGACGATTCCTTTTTTATTGAGGATATCGCCAGAATGATTAATGTTGTTCAGCAGGGCTACTATGATGTTGTGATCGGAACCAAAGATATGACCGCCGAAAATCGTTCTTTATTGCGATCTATCGTCAGCTTTGGCAAGCGGGTCGTGTCCCGTCCGTTTTTACCCACAGGTGTGGTAGATTCCCAGACGGGGCTTAAAGTAATGAGCTCGGTTGCCGTGAAGCGAATGTTTCCACATTTGAAGGAACAACTCGGACTGGCGCTGGATCTGGAAATGATGTTCATTGCCAAGCGACTTCAGCTCCGTGTGCTGCAACTACCCGTCAAATGCATTGATCGAGAGGGCTCGCACATCCATGTCTGGAAGGATTCCATTCGTTTTTTGCGCTCTATCATCGAGATTTGGCGACTGGATCGGCGGGTGAGATAACCACGTGAACAACCGACTTCGTTCGTTGATGTTTCCCCTCTTTAACGTGCTGCTTAACGGATTCAATTTTTTCTTCCACATTGCAGCGAGCTGGTATCTTACCGGACAAGCCTATGGTCAGGCGAACGCGCTGCTGGCCCTCTTTGCACTTTTGTCTGTTTTGGGCTTATCCATCCAGCTATTAACTGCCAAGCTAGTATCCAAGGGCGATAAGAAGCTTACGCTACGCAACCTACCGCTCGGTTCTCTATTACTAAAAGCACCTCTGGTGCTAACTGTGCTTGCCGTGATCATTTTACTTTTCCTTCATCCATTGCTGCGGTCGCTATTAGGCGTTGAGTCTGGTCCGCTGTTCATGCTGTACGGCTTGATTGGATTGCATATTCTGGTGAGTTCGTGCCGCGGAGATTTACAGGGAAGGGAACGCATGCTGGCGCTCAATGTGAACTATTACATTGAGGTCTTAGGGAAGCTAAGCCTGTTTTTTGTCCTGGCTGCACTAGGGTTAAGGCTGGAAGCCCTACTATTAGCGAGCTGTGGAGGAATGCTGCTGTCATTGCTTCACGGCTGGATCGTTTCGGCCCGAGGTTTGTCCTTGTTCACAACCAGTGGAGAACATATCCCTGCTGGGTTATGGAAGTCACTAGGTCAGGATTTCACCGATAGCCTAATGACAAATTTATTCATTCTGTTTTGTATATCTATCGACATGTTGTATGTACAGCATTATTTTCCCGGACAAGCCAGCAGCTATGCCATTGCGCTGAAGTATAGCCAATTGGTCTATTACGTTTCGTACAGCCTGATTGCTGCCTTTATTCCAAAGATCGGTGCGCAGGGCCATGACCGCCAAGCTTTGGGTAAGTTGATTGCAATCTATGCTGGATTAATGGCTGTAGCCGCGTTGTGTGTGTATGTGGGTACGACCTATATATTCCCAGCTTCTATTCCCATATTATTCGGAGCCTCTTACCAGTCGGCTGAGGCCTATATTCCATGGGGAGGCTGGGTGTACTGGCTTTTTTCCATTGTGTTGTTTTTTGTGCATGTGCACGTATTGGTGGGCAGGCGCACATTTATGTTCAGTCTGATGGCAGGAGCCGCAGTCTTATTAGCAGCCTTTCATATGGCTCACACAGACCCGATCGATTTTTTGTTGTCAGAGTTCATTGTGTACGGGGCTATGTCTCTCTACTTTGTGGTAGATGCCTATATGTATTTGTTCAAAATAAAGATAAGGGGAGGAATCACCCCATGAATACCCTACTTGAACAGAACGATAAAACCGTAGTTCTATTGCTTTCCTGGCGCGACATTCGTTCTCCGAAAAGCGGGGGAGCAGAAATTTTCACCCATGAAATGCTGAAACGCTCACAGCAAGGCCGTTTTCAGTTCATTCATTTCTCACCCCAATTTGAGGGGATGCCTGAGCATGAAGTCATTGACGGTATTACGTATATTCGAAAAGGAAACATATACAGTGTTATTTATTATGCAATGCGCTATTACCGTCGTCATCGCAAGCAGATTGCCTATGTGATTAATCAGGCGAATACGCATCAGTTCTTTACCCGATTTTGGGTGGAGGCATCCAAGCGGATTTTTTTCATACATCAGCTAACAAGAGAAATATGGTATGAAAATGCCCGGTTTCCGTTAAACATGATTGGATTTCATATGGAGCCCCTGATGCTTAGGCTGGCACGGAAGGATCGGACGCTCACCGTATCTCCGTCTACCCGGTATGATCTGCTTAAGCTGGGCTTTCATCCGGATCGTGTTCACCTTTTACCGGAAGGCATTGAGTTTGATCATTGGCCGCGTGAACAATTTTTAACGAAGGAGTCTAACCCGACCTTTATGTATGCTGGGCGCTTCGTTAAATATAAAGGCATTGATCTGGTCGTTGAAGCCTTTGGGCAGCTCAAGGAAAAGTTCCCTCAGGCTATGTTATGGATTGCCGGAAAAACCGATAAAACCTATGTGACAGAACAATTATTGCCGATTATAGAACGGTATGGATTGACATATGGGGACCCGGATGAACAGGGGCAATCGCAAGCCGATATTACCTTTTACGGATTTGTTTCAGCAGAGCATAAGCTGGAGCTGATGAGTCGTGCCCATGCGCTCGTGTTTCCTTCCCTGCGTGAAGGCTGGGGGTTGACGATTACCGAAGCGGCAGCCGTTGGAACACCCAGCATTGTCAGCAATTCTCCTGGTCTGGTGGACGCGACGGATTTCGGAAAAAGCGGCTATTTATGCTTTCACGGCGATATTCGGGGATTGTCTGAACAAATGGAAAGAGCGGCAGAGGGTGGCGAAGATTACATGGCCATCCGTGAGCGAGCGTACCAATATGCGCTAAGATTTCATTTTGATCATACAGCTGCCGCGTTTGAGCAGTTGATGGAGGATTGGATAGAGGAGGCGGAACAGAGTGGACAAAGTGGTCATTCTCTTCTCCACGTACAACAATGAACGTACGATAGAGCCATGCTTGCGAAGCTGTATGGGACAAAATTACAAGGATCTGCATATTGTAATTGCTGATGATGGCTCCAATGACAAGACGATTGAGACGATTCGTATGCTGTCAGCAGGGAGTCCAGTACCCGTAACGGTGCTAGAGCTTCCTCATGGAGAGCGGGGAGTTGCAAGAGTCAAAGCGGTTGAGGAAGCGAAGCGTTTGGGGGCCGAATACATATTTGTATTGGATTCCGATATGATTTTAGCCGAACATCTGATTCAGCAAAGCATCGACTTTTTTGACGATCATCAGGATATCGGTGCCTTGGTTGTACCGGAAGAGGCATATTCGGAAGCAAATAATTTTTTTTCCAAAGTGAAGGTTTTCGAGCGGAATGTAATTAACAACGCAGGAGAGACCTTGGGAAAACGCTCCATTGAAGCAGCTCGCTTCTGGCGAATGAGCGCTTACGAATCAACAGGTGGATTTAATGCAGAGCAAATTGCTTTTGAAGAAATACAGCCGACCTTGCGCTACATAGAGGCTGGCGGAGTCATTCGCCGGGCGGTATTTACGCGGGTATATCATGATGAAAAACAGGTATATCTGCAGGATGTATTACGTAAAAAAGCCTACTACTTCTCAGTAATGGATCGTACGATGTCATCTGAAGAGGGCGGATTGCGAAAGGCGCTGGAACGTTGGTACTTCTTCCGTCCGGTGTTGTATACATGGGGAAATGTGAAAAACTATATCCGCCATCCGCTGCTGACGGCGGGGATGCTGTGGATGTATACCTGCCTGACAGTGATTGGGGGAGCCGCCGTGTTAAAGGGCGGCACCCGTCACTCAGGCGATCTCGCTAAGGCGGATAAGGCGTAAGGATGAATGCCCGAGGTTCAGCGTATCCAGCGAGTACAAGTCGGGATCGGAAGATTCCGACTCCTCATCCGGTATATATACTGAATGCGGAGTTAACTGAATACCTTCGCCATCAGGATGACGTAGTGAGCAGCCAACAGGATACAGATCAGCAAGTGCAATGTGTACGGCGGTTACGATATCTTGTTCATTCAGCAGTACATACGGTCGGTACGGAGCATTCAAAATGCTATTTATAAATACCGACAAGTCAGTTGCCACGTTCTGGTCTGCATGAAGACTTGTTCGATTGAGTCGAGCCTGATCGAGCGCCTCATACAGCATCTTTTTTAGCGTATCATCATCTAGCTCCAGCGGTTTCGTTAAAAAACGGAACACGCCGACTTGATTAATGGCCGATAAAATGGACTGCGTATGCAGGTGACCAGACAAAATGATGCGTACGATATGTGGATAATCCTTCTTAATCATACGAAGGAATGTAATCCCGTCCAAACCAGGCATAAGCAGATCGGAGACGACCACATCAATCGGGTGCTTTTCCAGCACTTGCAGGGCTTCTTTAGGCGTGTGAGCGGTATGTAGGGTGAATGCTTCTTGCGTCAATGTCCGTTCTAGCAGGGACAGCACCATAGGGCTGTCGTCAACAAATAGAATGTTTTGGGGTGTCATAAGAACTGCGCAACTCCAATCAGGAAGTAAGAAATGAGGAACTACATGTATAATATCAGCGTTTTGGCATTTTTAAAAGATGTCAGTACAGAACGGGCGTTGCGTCTTTTTTGTGAACGATTTGATTCGGTTGAACATGCGCTCTGGGAAAAGGGAATGCGTCTGCTTCACCAGTATCATGCTGCGCGACATACAGGGGTGACCCTGGCCGTCTCCAGTGCACTTCAGCATATGGACGATCGTCATGATATTTATGTTGTTGATCTGCGAGCATACAGCGAGGAGGAATTGGATCGTCTATATATCGCCAAAACATGCGAGTTGATCCTGCTGACAGACGGGGCAACGGAAACCGCTGCGAGGTTTGCCGCGCTCCAGCGTCGCACTCCCCGGTTGCTGTGCGCACGGCTACCGCTGGTCAGCTACGAGCTGGAATGCCTGATGCAAGCGATTTTGAGCCGTCTTGAACAAAATGGAGGGGCCAGAGCATGAAGCAGTGGGCTTTGTTGAAACCAAGTTGGCAAAAGCTGATCCTGTACCTGATCGTCCTATGTGTGACAGTGTTCTTGGCCGCTGTGCTACAATGGTTCGTCATGCGGCAATTCAGCAGTCACTTGGCGGAAATTCAGAACGAGCAGCTTCAGTATGAGGTACAGGAGCTGTCTGGCAGCATAACGGAGCGTTATGCTGCATGGCAGGCTGAGCTAAAAGAGCTGTCGTCCAGTCTGGGCAGAGAAATGCTGAATCAGGGAACACGCCAGTATGCTGAGGGGTTTAAGCGTGAGAGCGGGTCATTTTATGTGCTGGATGAACAGTATCATGTGATGGTCGGACGTGACAATCGCGAGATGAAGAGTGCAGTCCAGCAGATCAAATGGCTGCAAAATGGTTGTGCAGTCAGCTCTTTTGTGACTGAGGACCATCAACCAGCCCAGTACATGGCGTGCAGGATTCAAGGGGCGCAAACGGGCGGTTTTATGGTGCGTACAGTTGACGCTGAAATGCTTAGTGGAATGATTAAAAGTAAGCCGGTGAATCAGCATGAGACTTTATTTTATAACGGCCAATTCAAGATCGTAGCTTCCCGAAATACTCCAGATATCAACCGGACGGACATCACGAGTGTAACCCGCAGGCTGCTGGAGGGCAATACGGGGATCGTTGAAGAGCGTGGAGAGAAGTACGGGATAGGATTCAGCCGTATTGGGGAAGAGGCCCTTTACATATCGGTTAAGGATACCAGCCAGGGCACTGCCCAGCGAATTAGCACTTTTCGCAAACAGTTATGGATGGTGATGGCTCTAATACTCATTATTCTGTGGGCCATGCTCATCCAGTTTCGCAAACGGATTGTGAAAGATGCTATCGTGAACAGTCAAGTGCGTGACCAGCGACGGGATGAAGATATGCGCCAGCAGCAGGACACGTATTATTTGCCGTTAATGCAGACGATTGAGCAACAACTGCAAGAGCTGCAAGAACAGACGAGCCGTCTCACAGGCGGCGATGATTTAAAGCTGTTGGGATTTTATCAAGATCTAGCCAACCGCTTTGAAGTGTCTTCCAGTCAGGGAAAAGGAGCATCTCATGAGGAACTGGAGTATTTCCGCGAACTGAATGAAAATTTCATTCAGGGTCGTCTCAGACAGGAATCCTCACTAGGAGAGTTACTGACAGGCGTCCGTAGTTTGCGTGATGAGCTGGAAGAGAAAATGCATGATAATAGCGGAATTAGCTTCACCGATATGAATGAGGTATTGTCCGAATCGCTGAAATGGGCGAACCGTTCGCTGAATATGAAGCACATTCAAGTGATCTTGCGGCAAGAGCCAGTTCCATCCATTGCAGCACAAGCACCCATGCTGTACAAAACGATACAGGGGTTGCTGGAAAATGCAGTGCAGGCCATGAACCAAGATGGAGAGCAGCTGGAGGATCAGGAACGGGGCCGAACGGGTCTGCGGTCCAAGCGGCAATCTCATATGCTTAAGGTTAGCTCACGGCTGGAAGAAGCTGAAATTATAGTCATCATTGAAGACACAGGCGGCGGGATTGATGATAAAATGCGTTGGAGTTATTTCCAGCCGAATTATTCTCAAAATGCGCAGGAGCATACATTCAGCCTGTATCACATGGATGCATATCTGAAGACTATAGGTGGTCGCTTAAAGCTGCGTAACACCGATCAGGGATTGCAGGCCATCGTTCATTTGAGAAGATAGGTTAAGATAACCGGCAGACACACAAGAAGTTCAAGAGAGGGGGACAAGCATGAAAAAGTGGATATTTCGCTACCGCTACGATATGGCGGCAATCCTATTGATGCTGGCTGCGATTGTCGCATATCTTGCCCCCATCTATGGATTAGGACAAATCGTATTCAGTGACATTGCCTTTGGAGCCACCTCTCATCGGTATCTGGAGGAAATAACCGGGGTATGGAACGAACGATGGTCTACCTCGACCTTGTTCAATGCTCCACGTATCCTGTACATCTTGCCCTTCTATGGACTTTCACTATTATTTGACGAAAGCGGCCCGGTCTTGCTCAAGTCGTTTATCACAGGCTTGTTATTTGTCTCGGCATTTTCGATGTATGCCTTTGCCAAGCGACTGGTCAGCGTGTATTATTCACCAAGTTTTACGAAAACCCGTATTTTTGCCATCATGGTTGGTTCGTTGTTTTACGCACTGAATCCGTGGGTTATTTTTCGCATCCAGCATATTTATTTGCTTTGTGGGTATAGTTTATTTCCGTTAATGCTGCGATTCTTTTTCAGTGCGGTGGACCCCAAGTTTCAAATTCAACAAATTAAAAACTATCATCCCCATAAGTTGTATCAGAGGAACTGGATTGACCTGTTCCTGCTGGCTGCAGTATTCACTGTTAGTGCTGCGGCCATTCATTATTTTTTCTTCGGGATGATTTATTTAGGATTATTCACCATGCTGCTCCTGCTCAAACTGACCTGGACTCATCGTAAGGCCGGGCGCGCCTATTTACAGCCCTTATACAGTAATTTTTTGCGTAAAGGCATGATTTTTGGCGTGTTTTTCGGACTGCTTAGTTTTTACTGGTTGTCCCTGTATGTAGGTAGCATGTTGATGGACGCTCAAGCGTCTCAGCATAATATCAACGTCGTGGATACGTTGTCTCTGTTCAGCCGTAATAGCAGTTTATATAATGTGGGTTATTTACTGAGCTATTGGTGGCCCATGTTCTCTTTTTCCTCATTGCCTGCGATGTTTTATGTAGGTGGGGGATTTTTGTTGCTATTGATCGGATATGCGATGGTGACACGTTCACATAAAAACCCGATTATTCTGATTTTTTCGCTCCTTACGCTGTTATTTATGGTTGCAGCGACTGGAACGACATTTCCGTCCATTGCCAAGTGGTTTGTTATTTTGGTTACGAAAACCCCTGTGATTGGTTCGGTTTTCCGTGATCCTAACAAATTTATTGGATTGCTTTCCCTTAATTTCGGTGTGTTGCTGACCTTTGGCGTCATTCAATGTATGGAATGGTTTGGATCATCACCGCTACAGCGGGGGTATAAAAAGCTGGCGGTTGTTATCGTCGTCTTGTGTCTGGGCGTGTATTTTGCTCCCTTGCGTACCCAGTTCATTGAAGGGTATTACAAGCCAGTACAAGTGCCGAAGGCTTATAGTCAAATGGCTGAAAAGCTGACTGACTCAGATCGTTTTGATAGCAAGGCACTTTATTTTCCGATTGCTGATAATATGATTCAAAGCTATAACGGAGTAGCGACGCCCAAATGGAATAAAGGAAAAACGGCAACGGAGAAGGCGACTGGGGATTTTCAGGTATACTCTTCTCCTAAAAATACGATCTTTCATCATGAAGGCAATGATCCCGGTATTACATACTATATGAATTTTCTGCAGTATGTTATGGACAACGGATTAAGCTCGCGATTAGGGTGGCTTTTCTCTACTTTTGGGGTCAACCAGTTGGTTTACCATGACGAATATGAGGGACAAGAGAAGCGGCAGGATTTTCACCTGTCTCAGCTGGAAGGTCAGACCGGGCTGAAACGGACGTACAAGAACGACTTATTTTCCATATTCAATCTTGATCAGGCACCGCCTTATATGAATATTCTTGCAAGTAAAATTGTGACACCTTACGGATTTAGCCGACTGGAGAGCTACAGTCATCTGCCTGGTTTTGATTTCAGCCGCTTTGGGGTGCTATTCAGTGCGTTGAAGCCTGAGCTAAACACCATTCAAACGGTCAACAAAGGGGATTATGTGGAGGCAGCCTCCTTTAATGACTTGCTATTGTCCCAGCTCCCGGCAGAGGATTACTTGCGGCCTTTTGATGCTATTGAGGATGGCAATGCTTTTTTGAAATGGTCCAAAACCTTTGCATCAACCAACGATTGGTTGTGGTATTTATCCTCTCAAAATATACGGAACTTCCCGTTCGATATGGAAATGGATGCAGGGATTGCGGTCACCTTTGCCAGTAGAAAGCTGGATGTAGCACCCTATCAGATGAGCAGCATTGAAGGGAACACGGTACTGGATTTTGACTCTATGCTGAGAACGGAAACCTTTTTCAAGGCTGATAATCCGCAGTTGTTCAGTGTGCAGGCTAACCCCCGTGAGGAATCAAACAATGTGCCCACTCTGCACGGTGAGATTATGAAGGGAGATCCGAGCAATATATGGCAGGTCGCCAGATCTGGATTACTGGAAGCCAAGGAAAATAATCCGTATCAGTTCCACATCACTGTTTCTGGTCGCGGGACGAACAAAATGCATGTAAAAATGAGGTTTTATGATAAGCAAATGCATGAGCTGGGGGTCAGCTATGTCGTGGCACCTTCCGAGGGCTATAATTTTGACAGTGTAAAATTTTACGGGGAATACGTTTCACCACCTGGAAGCTATTGGATGAGAATGGATTTGCTAACCCTACAGCGACCGCAGCAAAAAAATTACTGGTGGATTCACGATATTCAGCTGCGTGATTTGGGGCAATACAGCAAGCCCAACACGTTTACGATGCACAAAAAATTGGATCAGCCTCAAGCCTCGCATGTATATGCTAGAGTGTTCATGAATAAGGCAGGCGGAAAACTGCAGGTTACACTGCCGGATGGTGTGGTTAACATCAAGACCCATGATGAGGGATTAAACCAATTTCAATGGGTCGATCTGGGAGAGCATGTTTTTCCCAAAGGAGATACTCCGGTTACGGTTAATAACCTGCAAGGCTTTAATGCGGTTAATCAATTTGCAATTGTCCCTGTGGATCAGCTGGATCAGCTATCTTTTCCGGTGGAGCAGGCATTGAAGCGAGGCAAGCTCTTTTTCACTTTGGAGGCAGAGAACGATTTTAATGCCCAAGGGAATGTGCAGACGGAACGTGCGTTGCCAAGACTTAGTATGGGACGGGGAATCAGCTACCAAAAAGGGACGTTAAGCAGAGAGGTGGAAGTCGCCAAAACGGGAACCTATACCACAGCAATTTTGGCTAATTTACCTGCCGGATATAATGGATCGTTAACCATGACATGGGGGAATGAAGAGACTGGAGAGATGCTGATCAGAACGATTCATACGGGTGAATTGTACAAGCGGTTACCCGCTACCTCTTTATCCGAAAAGCAGGTGATTGAAACGGTGCCCAATCAGGATGGCTTTGCCAAGAAAATCATACAAATTCCCGGTCTGCTGAACGATTATGGTCGAGTCGAATTTAAAAACCTGTTCTTAACCAAGGGAAAATATCGCTTAGCCCTTGTCCTGGACAGTCAGGTACCGTCATTGAGCCGTTTTGAAGATATTCATCGAATGGATGGGCAGGAAGTGACTGTCATGCCTGGGCAGGACACAAAGGAATCATTGAGCACGGATGTCGGATGTGTAGCAGATATTGGACCTGGTCAGACGGATCTGTCCATCAAGGACAAAGAACTGTCTATCCGTTATGCGCCTAGTTATTCCTGTGACTGGAATATTTATGCGTCCCCAAAAATGAAGGCGGAGCCACTGCAAGAGTACGCCGTGCAACTGAATGCCCGATCTGAACAAATTGGAAGTCGGCATATGAAGGTCATTTTTTTGAATCAAGCGTCCCAGATTCTGCAAACCTCCTATATTGATGAGGTAGAGGAGAGAGATAAGGAGCAATGGAACCATTATGACCAAATAGTGAAGGCGCCAGCAGGAACCGCCTTAATGCAGTTTCAGATACTGGCGCATGCGCACAAGAAGCAGTCAGGCTTATTTCAAATGAAGCAATATTCCATTATCCCTTATCAAGCGATGATTACAGTGGATCAATTTACGCTGTTTGAGGGAACGGATATGGATACCTTTTTTATGGCACCACACGCTTCCGAAAGCATTCAGGCTACTCGTGAAAATTCAATGGAACGCAGCTTTACGTTATATAATCCCATGCATCAGCAGGTGCTCATCCGGGAGACTGAATCCCCTAATCCACTATGGGAGTTCAGACTGGATAGCGAAAATCAGCGGGCGCGTCTGTCTGTAAATGGAGTAACGACCGGATTCATAACGAATGGCAGCGGAAATGGTAAGGTTGTCATTATTCTGGCTTCAGCCTATCGTTTCGGCTGGGTATTGTTTGTCATAGGGATAGTGGGTGGAGCAGCTTGTTTTCTTCCTTATCGGCGATGGACAAAGCGGAAGCTTCCCTAAGAAGTAGCTGCCCAGAGAGAACCAGACAGCTACGATACGGTTACATCTCATATTTGTAGCCTCTGCCCCAAACAGTACGGATATGCTGAGGATTTTTAGGATCACGTTCAATTTTTTTGCGGAGGCTGGAGATATGCACGTCGATGGTACGATCCAGATAAGCGCCGTCTCCGCCTTTGACCCGATCCATTAGCTCGCTACGGGTGAAGACTTTTCCTGGATTACAGGACATCTCTTTTATAATGGAAAATTCGATGTGGGTAACTTCGATTTCTTGTTCATCGACCAACAGGCTATGACGGTAATCATTCACCCAAACTCTTACCTTTTTAAGCTCTTGGGTTATCGCTTGTGATTTAGTGAGCATGTTGCTGCCACTGCGGCGCAGCAAGGCTTTGATGCGGGCATTTAACTCTCGCAGATTGAAGGGTTTGCATAAAAAGTCATCCGCTCCGTCGTCTAGAGCTTTTATTCTTGTATTCAGCTGGGTGTTATTAGAGATGACGAGCACAGGAACTGTAGTAAATTGACGGATGTGACTGATCAGCTCACATTCGACTTTACCGGAAAACATTAGGGCGGTCACAATAATGGCCGGCTTAAAGTGCATTAAGGTAGGAATTGCGAGTTTACAATCATAAATTAGTTCGGTATGATAACCTTCCTCCTGAAGATGAAGAGCTATCATATCCGCCAAACTTTTTTGATCTTCAATGATGAGTATTTTTGTAGACATGACGGACATCTCCTGTACGGACAAAGATACCATTAACATGGCATAACTATGTATTTTCTACGATGTTACATACTTATGTATTCGGCAAAAGCACGAAAAGCAAACAGTCCTATAATGCAAGAAAAATATGAATTTAAAGGAAGAAGGTTGCATCTTTGCGAATGATTTTATTATCCGGAGGTTCGGGTAAACGTCTATGGCCCTTATCCAATGTGAACCGCCCCAAGCAGTTTCTTTCCATCCTACGTCATGACGAGCGACCAGAAAGCATGCTGCAACGGATATGGAGGCAGTTAGAGGAGGCGAATTTGGCAGATCAAGCTTATTTTTCTACGAGCGGAACTCAGGCCGAACTGATTCAGGGACAAATTGGCGGAGACGCTGTAGTAATTGAAGAGCCGACTCAGCGGGATACCTTTCCGGCCATTTCCCTGGCTACGGCTTACTTGCATGACGTTGCAGGCGCATCACGTGACGAAATCATAGGGGTCATGCCGGTGGATGGCTATGCGGGGGATGAATTTTTCGAGCACCTGCGCAGGCTTCCTTCCATATTAGAGCAATCAGGAAGCCATATCGCGTTGATGGGGGCTGTTCCAACGGAGCCCTCAGATAAATATGGATATATTGTGCCTTCAGATCCCTTACTTGACCAGGAATATTATAGGGTGAGTTCATTTGTAGAAAAGCCTGATCTGATTCGATCCGAAGCATTGATCCGTGAAGGAGCTTTATGGAATTGCGGAGTGTTTGCTTTTAGACTTGGATTTTTATTGGATGTGCTGGCGCAAATGAGTTTACCAGCCGATTATAAAACCCTTTCGACAAATTACGCAGACTTGCCTAAAACCAGTTTTGATATTGCGGTAGTAGAGCACACTCGTAAGCTCTCTGTGCTCCCATATCATGGAGAGTGGAGGGACTTGGGAACGTGGGATTCGTTGGTGCGGGAAGTAAGTTCAAAGCTGAGCGGTCCCGGATATATTTCGGAAGCATCACATGACTCGCATATCATCAATGAACTGGAAATTCCGGTTAGCATCTGGAATGTCCCGAACATTATTGTCGTTGCTGGTCCGGATGGTGTGCTGGTGACGGATCGACAATCATCAACGGGAATTAAGGATATGGTGGCTGAAATTGAAATTGGACCGCGTTTTGAGGAGCGCTTTTGGGGGAGGCAAACGGTCTTATCCCATCAACAAGCGGCGAGCGGGCTACAAACGGTCACCAAACGTGTTGTTATATCGAGCGGGAGATTTATCAGCTATCATGAGCATCAGTTCCGCAAAGAGGTTTGGACCATCGTTTCAGGAACCGGAAGCGTCTGTATTAATGGGATGACACAGACCGTCAGTCCTGGTATGGTCATCGTTATAGAACCTGGTACCCAGCATTTTATAAGAGCGATAGCGGGAGATTTGGAATTCATTGAGTCACAGATCGGACATATCGTATCCGAAACAGATATTATCCGATATGAATTTCCCGATTTGATGGATGCTCGTACTGTATAATGCGTCTGCAATATAGGAACGGATGGGTGTAAACAAGGCTTATCCGAAGCCAGTGAAGAGCGCTAGGAACTATTTTTTAATCAGCTTGATGATTTGGACATTCTCCATAAAAAGGTATTCATGCGTTGTTCGCTTGAATACCTTTTTTGCATGAACAACTCTATTCTTCTCAATGAAATGGATAAAAAAGAGGCTTATAAAATGAGCTTTTTGGAGGTTAGCCATTCTTTTACGGCATCTGTACTGAGATCTCTTTTTGGCGTCCATTCTATTTTATCCACCAGCTTGCCGTTTCTGAATTCTGCAATCGTGGGGGTGTATTTTACGTTGTAATCTGCTTTGAACTTATTCCATTGGGATTTGTCCTTATGAATTTTGTGAACGTTTAAAAAAGTAATTTTGGAGCCCAGATTATACTGTTCAATCATCTTGTTAAAGTTAGGCTCAAACCGATTGCAGTCGCCACAACTAGGTCTGCCAACATAGACAAATACACTTTGATCCTGCTGAATCAATTGTTTAAAGCCCTCAACTGTAACCGCATTCAAATGGTCATATATTTCGGGGTAATTGCTTTTGCTTGCCTGGATCTCATTGTCTTTCTGCTGAACTACCTGCTCCAGATCTTGAAATTTAACTACAGCTGAAATAGCAATACCAATGATAAGCAACACAATGACACTTAACCCGGCGATATATCCTTTTTTCACAGAAATCCTCCTTTTTTTACAATCTCAAACTTACAATATATGATATTTCCATTATTAGCTGTAACACTTGTCTCATAATGCATAAAAAAGAAGCTTTCCATTTGGAAAGCTTCTTTTAGTCTCCAAGTTAAACGTTAGACTACAACGGTCAGCAAGTAATCTTCACGCTTCACTTCTGTTTCTATTGTTTTCAGGACGTCCAGGTATTGAGCGGAATTGGTTACGATGATCGGCGTAGTTGTTGTATAGCCTGCCGCCTTAATCTGTTCGATATCAAATTCGAGCAACAACTGCCCTTGTTTCACCACATCACCCTCTTTGACGCGCTTGTCAAAGAATTGTCCTTTCAGCTTCACTGTATTAACACCAACGTGAATCAGAATTTCTGCTCCGTCATTGGAAGTAATACCGATGGCATGTCCGGTCGGGAATACTGTCGTAATCGTTCCGTTAACAGGAGATGTCAGCACACCTTCTGTAGGATCGATCAAGATTCCTTTCCCCATAGCACCTGAAGCAAAGGCAACATCAGAAGATTGTTCCAATGGAAGCACTTTACCTTGAAGCGGACTTACAAGAATTTCTTTTTCGATTGTTGCCTCTTTCTTTACAGGTGCTGTTTCTGCTTTTGCAGCTTCTTCCTTTGGATCATCAAAGCCCAAAATCATAACCAATACAACTGCGAGTACAAAGGCAACCAGTAAGCCGATAACAACCCATAAGAATCCAGCTCCAAAATAAGTTGGCAACGCCAGTAAACTAGGCAGGGAGAAGGATTTTGCAGTTGCTCCGCCGGAAGCGATAATCGCGCCCCCGATACCACCTGAAATACAAGCGTAAATGAAAGGCTTTTTCAATTTCAAAGTTACACCATAAATTGTAGGTTCGGTAATCCCGAATACAGCTGCCAGTGTAGAAGAACCAGCCAAAGCCTTCATTTGAGTATTTCGTGATTTCAGGAATACCCCCAGTGTTGCACCTGCTTGAGAAAGCACAGCTGCTGTAAGCATTGGAAGCATCGTATCATAACCCAGTGTTGCAATGTTGGACAGCATGATTGGAACGAAGCCCCAGTGTACGCCGAAAATAACAAATACTTGCCAGAACGCCCCGGCCACAGCTCCGGCAATCAATGGGCTTAAATTGTATACCCATGTAAAACCGTTCGCCAAGCCTTGACTGATCAGGTTACCGACTGGACCAAAGGCCAAAAACGTCAATGGAACAACGACCAGCAGCGATAGCATAGGGACGATAATGTTTTTTACCGATTGATGAACAAAGGAATTAAACCAGCGTTCCACATAAGATTGTACCCATACCGCAAGAATAATTGGGATTACGCTGGAACTGTATTTAATTAAAATGATTGGAATCCCGAGAAAAGCCAGTTTTGCCGGATTGTCCACCGCTGCTATAACATCCGGGTAGACGAGTGCTCCAGCAACTGCGACCGATACAAAGGCATTGGTCTTAAATTTACGGGACGAAGTAATAGCCAAGAATATAGGCAAGAAATAAAATACACTGTCCGAAGCAGCGTTCAGAATTAGATACGTACCACTTGCAGTATCAATCCAATGAAGCGACGAAATTAAGGCCATAATCCCTTTGAGCAAACCTGCTCCAGCAAGAGCGCCCAAGAGAGGGGAGAAAATACTAGAAATAATATCGACTGCTTTGCCAAGAAAATTCGTTTTCTCGGAAGATTCATCGTTTTTCGTATTTGGATTGTCCGCATCCTGCAAATTTGTTTCTGCCATCATATGTTCAAAGACTTGACCTACATTGTTACCGATAACCACTTGAAACTGGCCGCTGCTTTCCACGACTGTAATGACACCAGGCGTTGCTTCCAGCGTAGCTTTGTCCGCTTTTGTGCGATCATTTAATTTAAATCTCAAGCGTGTAGCGCAGTGGAATACCGAATTGACATTCTCTTCGCCGCCAACGAGAGTCACGATTTTTTTGGCTAGCTCTTTATCACTCATGTTCAGAACTCCTTAAGTGTTATTCTTGCTACTGATAGGATTTACCGTTTACACTTGTTGCTAAGATGCGCCGGCGTGCATCTTTTTAACCTTGTAAACAAGAAAAACCTAAACTCGTGGTGAAAACGACGCACTCCTCCTATATAGGGAACGTTGATTTCACCATCAGTTTAGGTTTTGCCTGCCTTACCAGTCACAATCCATGAACGATGAGGATATGAAGTTTTTAGCCTGATATGTTATTACGTTCAGTTACCCGATGAATGTGAATCGTTAGATATACATATTCATCCTTGCTTAAATATTGATCATATGTTTTTTCCAGATATTCATTAATTTTTTGAGCACAAGCAAAAGCTTCGGTATATGTTTGCTTTACCTGGTTGTACAAAAATTCTTCACCACTGTGAATGACCTCTTTGCGAATCACTCGCATTGCAAAATATTGCAAATGGGTCAAAAATCTCGAATAGCTAAAAGAAGACTCATCCAGCACAATCCCGTAATGGTACGTAATAATGTTCAATATATGTTGGACAATCTCAGTCATTTTTAGTGTAGCCTTCATTTCGTTACCGTCGATTCGCGCATTCACCATATGCAATGCGATAAATCCCGCTTCGTCTTCACCCAACTTTACACCGAGCGTATTTTCAATTTTTTGCAGAGCATCGAGTCCAACTGCAAATTCTTTTTTGTAAAAGCGTTTAATTTCATACAGCATCGCGTTTTTGAGTGCTAATCCTTTTTCTTCCCGCTGTATGGCAAAATGAATATGGTCGGTCAATGTTAAATAAATGTTATCACTTAACTCCGTATCCAGCACTTCTGCTGCATGGGTCACGATTTCATTCACGACCTCCAGATGAGATACAGGAATATCGTTCAGCAGCTCAGTTAATCTGGCCGTGAACTCGTTTTCATTTAACATGAAAATCTTATCTATTTTATGATCATCGACTTGGTCGCCAGCCACCTTTTTGAAGGAAATACCTCTTCCCATGACGATGACCTCTTTGCCTTTATCGTTTTTAGTCAACAGGACGTTGTTATTGAGCACCTTCTCAATAATCATTGAAGTTCCCCCTCCCATCCTTTACCAATAAAAAATGCCCAAGCACAATTCAACACTATTGTTAGCAATAGCACTCAATTGAACTCAGGCATTGCCCGCATCACCGGTCACAATCCTTCGATATAGTGCTATTGTAGCACAAAAAAAAGCGATTTCAACATATTTTATTCTCTTTCGACAAAAAATATTTCATATTAAGGCCCATTTGCTTAGTTTGCGAGTCAACAGTCCTCTTAAGTGGTTGTACGCTCAATGAGACTGTATTCCAGTGAATGAAGCTCCATCTGGCGTCCAATCAGCTGAGGAGAAAGCATGAAAAAAGCGTTTTCCGCCTGAGCCATAATGGGATTTTGAACCGTTGTAATGCCCATGGTGTGCGCCAGCTCCGTGTTATCAAACCCAACAATCGCCAAGTCTTCCGGTACCTTCAGCAGTTGTCTGCGCGCTTCGCAGAGAATGCCCACTGCTACATAATCGTTAGCACACAAAATAGCCTCCGGAAATTCCTCCCGATGCTGTAGCAAATTGCGCACGACCTGTTCACCGTCACGAATGTTATAAATAGAAGAGTAGTTCCAATGCTGCAACACTGGCAGATTATGTTCGCTCATAATTTGCTCATAGGCTCGCTGTCTGCTTTGAGTATTGATGCTGCTTGGACGACCAAAAGCATTGGCTATACGTGTATAGCCTTTTTGTATCAAATGTTTTAACGCTAACATGTATCCTTCATACTGGTCCATTGCGACGGAGCGAATATCGGTATGCTCCATGCGTTGCCATGCCACGATCGGTCCATATTTGCAATAGGTACTCAAAAAATCAGTGTCATTCACGCAGGAAATGATAACTAGCGCATCGACTCGTTTTCTTTTTAAATCCTCAAAAGCTTGAAGCTCTTTCTTTTTGTCTTCTCCCGAAGTGTAGATAATGGTTTGGAATTCATATTGCCCCGCAATTTCCACAAAGCTGTCCAAAAATGCCAAAACAATTTCATTAATAGTTGAAGTGATGATACCAATCTGAAGCGTCTGACCCTTGGATAGAGAGATCGCATTCCGATTAGGAACATAATCTAATTCCTGCATGATTTTTAAAATTTTAGCTCTAGTTTCGTGACTTACATGGGGGGACTGATTTAACACTCTGGATACCGTAGCTTTGGAAAAGCCCGCCAGTTTTGCAATTTGATCAAGATTCGACATGATGCTTCTCCTCACCTAAGAAAAAAATACTTGACATGAAACGCGTTACAACAATTAGGATGCTTTATGAGGGCATTACGTCTATTTTAAAGCATCTGTCGATGCATTTCAAAGAAGAACGGTTACCGTTAGTTATGGATTGGCATCGCAGCACCTGACGGGTTACTGACTAAAGTGAAAACATTAAATTAAGGAAAGAGGTTTTCATACCATGACGAAGACGCTAAAAGGATTCCCGAAAAACTTTCTATGGGGCGGGGCAACTGCAGCCAACCAATTGGAAGGTGCTTTTGACGTAGATGGAAAGGGATTGTCTAGTGCAGACATGATTGCCTATGTACCCAAAGCGGAACGTAAGAACGATCATGCTATAGAAGTTTCGTCCGAACGATTGGAGGACATCTTGGCAGGGAAGGTAAACGCCCGTTTTCCAAAGCGTGAAGGTGTGGATTTTTATCACCGCTACAAAGAGGATATTGCCTTGTTTGCAGAAATGGGCTTTAAAGTATTCCGTATGTCGATCCACTGGTCGCGGATTTTCCCGAATGGATATGATGCCGAGCCGAATGAAGCAGGATTGCAATTCTACGACAATGTATTTGATGAGCTGCGCAAGTATGGCATTGAGCCTTTGGTGACATTGTCGCATTATGAAACACCGCTAGGTCTGACTCAGAAGTATAATGGCTGGCTGGGACGCGAAGTCGTAGATCATTACGTAAATTATGCTGAAACGGTATTTACACGCTATAAAGACAAAGTAAAATACTGGCTGACCTTTAATGAAATCAATGTGATGACCATGAGCCCATTTACAGGCGGCGGTGTGGTTATTGACCGAGTAGAAAACAAGCAACAAGCGATATATCAAGCTTTGCATCATCAATTTGTAGCAAGTGCATTGGCGACCAAGCGGGGACATGAGATCATTCCGGGCGCTCAGATCGGTTGTATGCTGGCCCGCATTGAAAGCTACCCACATACGTGTAACCCAGAGGATATTCTGAAAGCACAGCATGAAAATCAAATGAACCTGTTCTTTACGGATGTGCATGCTCGTGGGGAATATCCCAACTATATGAACCGCTATTTTGAAGAAAATAATATTGTGATCCAGACAGAACCCGGCGATGCCGAAATTTTGAAAAATAACACGGTCGATTTTATCTCATTCAGCTACTATATGACCTTGACTGTATCGGCAGGGCCAGAGGGAGAGAAAGCAGCAGGGAATCTGATTGGCGGTGTAAAAAATCCGTATTTGCAGTCCTCCGACTGGGGATGGCAGATCGATCCAATCGGCCTGCGTGTTACACTGAATACGTTTTATGACCGTTACCAAAAGCCACTGTTCATCGTGGAAAACGGCTTGGGTGCGTATGATAAGGTAGAAGAAGACGGTTCTGTGCATGACACGTACCGTATTGATTACTTGCGTCAGCATATTGCCCAAATGAAGGAAGCCATTGCTGACGGTGTTGATCTGATTGGTTACACCAGCTGGGGTCCGATCGACCTTGTGAGCATGTCTACGTCCGAAATGTCCAAGCGCTACGGATTTATTTACGTTGACCTGGATGATGATGGTAACGGAACGCTCAAACGCTCCAAAAAAGACTCATTTAACTGGTATAAAAATGTGATAGCAACCAATGGTGAAGAATTGTAATTGCATATCACTTTGACGGGTACGGCAGATAAAATCCGAAGGATGCAATCTGCTGTACCCGCTTTTTTGTATAGACATCCTATTGATTTGTCAGAGGGCTTCACAAATTTTTCACTTGTAATATGCTGAAATTTTTCTGTATAATAAATAAAAATTTCATATGTCTGGTTGATGTTTGCGGGAGATGGAACGAAAGTTCCGACCGAAGGGGCAAAACTCTCAGGTGCTTAAGCTGGTTACAGCAACGAGCAGGGACCGTAAACGGACAGAACTCTGGAGAGACCCTTAATTGGGCGCCGAAGGTGCACCGCAGAATCACATCTGCTTAAACTCTCAGGCAAAAGGACAGAGACGCGAATAACCTGTGACAGGGATAGCCCTAGGCTTTTTATGAGCTTTTAAAGGTGAAATCCTGCACAAGATGGTTGTATTTTTTCGTGCCTTTAACCTCTCCAGGAGTCGAATCAACAGATTTGACTCTTTTTTGTTTTCTAATATGCTGGAGGAGCGGGTTGAAATGAATTTGGTACATGTGTTAGAAACGATTAGCAGTTGGATATGGGGGGCACCTCTTATCATCCTTGTTATGGGAACGGGGTTATGGCTGACCATACGTCTGAAAATGTTGCAGGTATTCCGTCTGCCCCTGGCGATCAAGCTCATCGGTAAGGCACCGAACGAAGGCAGCGGGGATGTAAGCAGCTTTGCGGCTTTGAGTACGGCACTGGCGGCTACCGTGGGTACAGGAAGTATTGTCGGTGTAGCGACAGCCATTAAGCTGGGGGGGCCGGGTGCCTTGTTCTGGATGGTCGTTGCAGCCTTCTTTGGAATGGCAACGAAATATGCGGAAGGTGTGCTAGCGGTAAAATACCGGGTGAAGGATCGAAACGGACAATTTTCCGGAGGCCCGATGTATTATATTGAAAAAGGCTTGGGACGTCGTTTCAAACCGTTGGCGATGCTGTTTGCTTTTTCGGGGATGCTGGTAGCATTGTTCGGGATCGGAACATTTCCTCAGGTCAAGGCAATTGTATCTTCGACTGAAAACAGTTTTGGCGTTCCGCCGATTGTAACGGCACTGACGATTGCTATCCTTACAGCTCTAGTCACCATTGGAGGACTCAAAAGTATTGCCAAGGTATCGACGAAGGTCGTTCCTTTTAAAACAGGACTATATGTACTGATTTGTATCATTGTATTGATTCGGTTTGCTGACCAGCTGCCTGCCGCAATCGCGCTTGTGCTACATTCAGCATTTTCAACTACATCGGCAACGGGTGGATTTGCAGGAGCTACGATTATGCTGGCCATGCGCAGCGGGGTAGCCAGAGGTATTTTTGCCAATGAGGCTGGATTGGGGAGCGCACCGATTGCAGCCGCAGCTGCCAAAACCAAATGGCCTGCGGAACAAGGGCTGATTTCCATGACAGGCGTGTTTATTGATACGATGGTTATTTGCGTGATGACTGGGTTGACGTTACTGGTTAGCGGGGTGTGGAGCGGGCCTACCGATGCAGGCTTGATGACTCAGCAAGCATTTTCCAGTGCATTTCCGCTGGGAGCAGAACTGCTCACCATCATCCTGATTATGTTCGCATTCACCACCATGCTTGGCTGGAACTATTACGGGGAGCGCTGTGTTGAATACTTGCTTGGGGTTAAGTGGATCAAGCCTTATCGTTATCTGTTCATTGTACTGGTTGGCGGGGGCGCGTTCATTAAACTGGATGCCATTTGGCTGCTGGCAGATATTTTTAACGCCATGATGGCTTTTCCGAACCTGATTGCTCTGCTTGGCTTATCGGGAATTGTCGTTGCCGAAACCCGCACCTATATGAATTCTTTGTATCCTAATAAGAACAAGGGTATTCTTGCTGGTGCCAACGTAGGGGCGGCTATTCAGGTAGAAGAAAAAGGACAAACGGTGAATTCATAATACTAAAAGGGAGTGTCCTCAGCCATCACAGGCTTGAGGGCACTCCTTTTTGAATGTTATAACGATGCACGCAGTATAGCTAAAATATCTTCCTGTTTTAGCTTTTGATAATTACCGAAACCTCCATGCTCCATTTCACGGGCCGCAATGTTAGCGATGTTTTCCAATTGCTCATCATGAATGTTGTAATCGGCCAGGGTAGAAGGGGCACCAAGACTTGTCCAAAACGCACTTAGACGGTCAATACCTTCCAAGGCAATTTCTCTGTCTGTTTTACCTACAGTGTCCAAGTCAAACATACTGAGCATCAGCCGCTTCATGCGTGCGGTGTCCTGATCCACCGTATGTCTCATCCAGTTGGGAAACAGAATCGCCAGACCACCAGCATGAGGAATATCATATACAGCAGATAATGCATGTTCAATAGTATGCGAAGCCCAATCCCCGAAGTAACCCATTTGCAGCGTACCGTTCAGGGCAATGGTCCCAGCATATAATATCGTTTCGCGATGCTCGTAGCTGTGCAAATCCTCCAGCAGCTTAGGAGCCGTTTCGATCACGGTTTGCAGTACGGAAAAGCACATACGATCTTGCAGTGGTGTATTTTTGACATTGTGAAAGTACTGTTCAAACACGTGGCTCATCATATCCACCATGCCATACACCGTCTGATCACGTGGTACAGAGAAGGTATTTTTCGGGTCCAAAATCGAGAATTTTGGATGCGTCACCGCGCTGCCCCACACGTATTTTTCATTCGTTTCCCAGCTGGTGATAACTGAATCCGGGTTCATTTCTGAACCAGTTGCGGCGAGTGTAAGGATGGTACCGAATGGCAAAGCCTGGGTCGGCATATGTTTTTTATTGATAATATCCCACACATCGCCGTCATATTCAGCTCCTGCTGCGATGGCTTTGGTGCAATCAATAACACTTCCGCCGCCCACTGCAAGCAGGAAGTCTATCTTTTCATTTCGGCAAATCTCGATACCCTTCTTAACAGTGGACAAGCGTGGATTGGGTTCAACGCCGGCCAATTCATGAATGCTGAGGTGCAGAGGTTCCAGCGCGTTTAATACCTGGTCATACAAACCATTTCGCTTGACACTTCCGCCTCCATATACCAGCAAAATGTTTTTGCCGTAATTCAACAGCTCTTGCTGCAATTGTTCAATTTGATTGTCTCCAAAAATTAATTTGGTGGGATTATAATATGTGAATTTGTTCATCTGGAAGTTTCCCCTCGGTTTATAGTTCATGTTCAAATTGTAATCTCTTATCTTGACTAGCTCATAGAATATCTGACTTGGCCATGTAAGCTATTTGAAATGACGATTAACAATTATACATGAAAAGAATAAGGGGAATCAAGCAAAGCTAATCTTTGATCGCTCCGGCGGCAAGATCGGAAATAAATTGGCGGCTGATGAAAAGAAACAAAATAATAAGCGGGAGTACAGCCAGCAGGGTGCCAGCAATGACCATTGCATAATCCGTATTGTAAATCCCGTTCAACTGCGACAATGCAATCTGGAGGGTGAATTTGCGCTCATCCGTTAAAACGATTAACGGCCATAAGTAATCATTCCAAGCTCCTATAAAGGTAAATGCGCCGAGAAAAGCGAACGCAGGACGTAAAATCGGTAGTGCTACATTCCAGTACAATCATATGAAGCTGTTACCCATTTATGTGCATTGCCTTAACCAAAAACAAAAAATTTGAAACGTTTATTCATAATAAAAAGCACGTGCGTCTGTTATAGGAAGATCGCACGTGCTTAAGGCAGGGGATTAGCTTCATAACATCAATCGTTGTATCTCATCTTTCAGAGCTTCGGATCGAGTACCGAAAATAACCTGTAGGGTACCGTTCCCAAGCCTGATAATTCCTGACGCTCCGAGCTGCTTAAGAGCTTGATCGTTAACCGCTTTGTCGTCTTTGACAACAAGCCGTAGCCGCGTAATGCAGGCATCAATGCTTTGAATATTGTCTGGACCGCCGAGATAGCTTAGGACTTTGCTTGCCTGACTGGGCTGAGTGCCAGATGAGGCGCTTGCTTTTCCAACGGGTACGGATTCAGTCGCCTCAGACAGGAGATTGTCATCTATATCGTCTTCGCGCCCGGGAGTCTTTAGGTTGAATTTGAGGATGATGAAGCGGAACAGAAAATAATAGACGAGGGCGAAGACAAGCCCAATCGGGATCATTCGCAATGGATGGGTGGAGAGCTTCATATTGACCAGATAGTCAATGAGTCCTGCTGAAAAGGAGAAGCCGAGTTTGACATCCAGTAGGTATACGACTAGGCCGCTCAGACCTGTTAGCAAAGCATGAACGCCATAAAGCAGAGGTGCAACGAACATAAAAGAAAATTCGAGGGGCTCAGTAATTCCGGTCAGGAACGACGCTAGTGCAGAGCCGATAAAGATGGAAGCGACAGCTTTACGTTTTTCCGGTTTGGCCGTATGGATGAATGCAAGAGCCGCCGCTGGCAGAGCGAACATCATAATGGGGAAGAAGCCGGACATGAACATACCCGCCGATGTATCGCCTGCGAAAAAACGCGTCAGGTCACCATGAACAACTTCGCCTGCAGCATTGGTATAGTCACCAATTTGAAACCATGCGATTGAGTTCAACACATGATGCAGACCGAGCGGGATCAGCAGTCGGTTGGCAATCATAAACACCATTGACCCGATTCCGCCAAAGCCAACAATCCAGTTGCCGAAGGCTGCAATGCCATCTTGTATCGGACTCCAGATCATGCCAAGCAGAATAGCTAAAATCATGGTGGTGAAGGCTGTAATCATGGGGACAAAGCGTTTGCCCGAAAAAAAGCCAAGCCAATCTGGAAGTTGAATATTGTGATATTTCTTGAACAGATAAGCGGACCATCCACCGATAAAAATACCGCCCAATACGCCCATATCCAGCTTTACATCATCTGGAATATACGCGAATATGCCTGGTACGGCCGCTAAAATACGGGTTAGCACCAAGTAGGCAATGACTGCCGAAAGTGCGGCTACCGCGTCGCCTGCCAGGCCAATAGCAACACCGATGGAGAAAATGAGCGCCAGGTTGCCGAAGATGGCACCCGCCCCTTCATTCAGAAAAGGAGTGACATAGTGATTCAGAAATCCACCAACTCCAGGGCCAAGCGGAATGTCCGTTTCATAATTAATGAGAGCTAGTCCTTGCAAAATCCCTGCGGCGGGTAATGTAGCTACTGGAAGCATTAACGACTTGCCGATTTTTTGCAGAAATTTCAGCATAACATTCTTCCCTTCATCATCAAGTTTGGGAGTGTCGTATTCATCCTGAAACCCTTACATCCAGCCATTTTTTTACATCATAAATCGGGCAGTCTTACATGGTCAACGATTATTTTAGGATATAAGAAGACGTAAATCCGCAGTTGACATCGCTTACATGCTTATATAATATCAAATTTAAGTTAATAATCGTGACGGAGACGAGAGAGCCACGCAGACATCCCATGGTATAGCACAGGGTTGGTTTGTGATGGCTTTTCTTTTTTTGCGCGATGAAAACGATCAAAATCGGATGATCTATTTGAGGAGGTTGGTTGTATGTCGCCATACGCAGCCGAATTCATAGGGACAATGATTCTTATTGCCCTAGGTGGCGGAGTGTGCGCAGGTGTGTCCCTGAAAAAGTCGTTTGCCCACGCGTCCGGCTGGATTGTGGTCGGAATGGGATGGGGGCTTGCGGTAGCTATTGGAGTGTATGCGGTGGGTCAAATTAGCGGAGCGCATTTGAATCCGGCAGTTACCCTCGCGTTGGCATTTCAGGGTAGTTTTCCATGGCAGGATGTTCCCGGTTATATTGTGGCTCAGCTTCTTGGAGCCATGGCGGGTGCAGTGATCGTTATTTTGCATTATTGGCCTCACTGGAAAGAGACGGAGGACACAGCAGCCAAACTCAGTGTATTTGCGACAGGACCAGCTATTGATCATCCGTTTGGTAACGTGCTTAGTGAAATAATAGGTACTTTTATCTTTGTTCTTGCTTTGCTGTCGTTTGGTGCCAATTCGTTTACAGATGGCCTTAAACCGCTAATTGTTGGTTTTCTGATTGTCAGTATCGGTTTATCCCTTGGAGGCACAACAGGCTATGCCATCAATCCAGCGAGGGATTTTGGGCCGCGTCTGATGCATTATTTGCTACCAATTCCCGGTAAGGGAACGTCCAACTGGAAATATGCATGGGTGCCCATTGTAGGACCGCTATTGGGGGGATCTTTCGCAGGGCCATTTTATCAGGCCGTTTTTAAGGGGAGTGTGACTCCGGCTTTCTGGATTTTATTAGGGGTCATCGTAGTTGTACTCTTGATTACCTACCGTATCAGTCATACTTATAAAAATCACAAAATCGATCACAAGCTTACAGCGTAAAAACGATGGATTTACACGGGGAGAGATGAACATGGGAAAATATATTTTGTCACTAGACCAGGGAACGACAAGTTCAAGAGCGATTTTGTTCAATAGCGAAGGAGATGTGGTGTACTCAGCCCAACGGGAATTTCCGCAATATTTTCCTCACCCAGGCTGGGTAGAGCAGAATGCGAATGAAATCTGGAGTTCAATTCTGGGCGTTATTGCCTCCTGTCTTTCCGAATCCGGTGTAAAAGCAAACCAAATTGCTGCCATCGGTATTACCAATCAGCGGGAATCGGTGGCCGTGTGGGACAAAAATACAGGATTACCCGTGTATAACGTGCTCGTATGGCAATCACGCCAAACCTCGGATATTTGCGAAGAATTGAAGCGGCAAGGGCATGAGGAGTTGTTTCACAGCAAAACAGGGCTATTAATCGACCCGTATTTTTCAGGCACCAAAGTAAAGTGGATACTGGATCATGTAGAAGGAGCGCGGGAAAAGGCGGAACGAGGTGACTTATTATTCGGTACGATTGACTCGTGGCTAATCTGGAAACTATCCGGTGGAAAGGCCCATGTAACGGACTACTCCAATGCGGCCAGAACGCTGATGTACAATATTTATGAGCTTAAGTGGGATGAAGAGCTGCTGGACATTCTGGGTGTTCCGAAAATTATGCTGCCTGAGGTAAGGCCTTCTTCCGAGGTATATGCGTATACCGTGGATTATCATTTTTTTGGTCAGAATGTACCGATCGCCGGTGCTGCGGGTGACCAGCAGGCAGCCTTGTTCGGTCAGGCTTGTTATGAAAAAGGAATGATCAAAAACACTTACGGCACAGGCTGTTTTATGCTGATGAATACAGGAGATCAGCCGGTTGAATCCAAGCACGGTCTGATCACGACCATCGCTTGGGGACTGGAGGAAGGCAAAGTGCAATACGCACTTGAGGGGAGTGTGTTTGTTGCGGGCTCGGCGATCCAGTGGCTGCGAGACGGGTTGCGCATGTTCCGTGAAGCGAAGGACAGTGAGCCTTATGCAGCCCGTGTTTCCTCTACAGAAGGGGTGTATCTTGTACCTGCTTTTGTCGGACTAGGCAGCCCTTACTGGGATAGTGAGGTGCGTGGAGCGATGTTTGGTCTGACGCGGGGGACTACAAAAGAGCATTTTATCCGCGCTACCCTGGAGTCGCTCGCTTATCAAACCAAGGATGTGCTTACAGCCATGGAGATTGATTCAGGTATTACCGTGAAAATGTTGCGAGTGGATGGAGGAGCTGTGTTGAACAATTTCCTGATGCAATTCCAGAGCGATATTCTGGATGCGACGGTGGAACGGCCAGTTATCCATGAGACAACGGCGCTGGGTGCCGCATGTCTGGCAGGCTTGGCGATTGGATACTGGAAGAGTACAGATGAGCTTCGTAAGCGAGTGAGAGTGGAAACTTCCTTTACCCCTACGATGGATGAAGCAACACGTGACAGCCTGTATGAAGGCTGGAAAAAGGCCGTGAATGCAACGATGGCCTTCAAGTAATAACCTGAACGAAGAATCTTTAGATATTTAAACTGCAAAAAGGTGACTTCTGAATTTAACAGAAGTCACCTTTTTTAGGTATGTGCTATCCCTTGACCCTCGTATGGTTCCAATTTTGCCGGGCTCCACAGGAGGTTCGAATGACGAGTTCGGGCTCTACTTTAATACATTTCGTTTCCATTTGTTTATTCATCAGGTCAAACAGCACCATAGCGGCCAGACGACCTATTTTTTGCTTGTCTTGTTTTACAGTCGTCAGTGGAGGATCGGTATAACGACAGGCTTCAATATCATCACATCCTACTACGGCAATATCCTCGGGTACCCTCAAGCCGCTCTCCTTGAAAGCACGAATGGCACCAAAGGCAAGCAGGTCAGTAGCCGCAAAAATAGCCCTTGGTAAATCTCCTTGCTGTATCCAAGCCTTCGCGATCTGGTATCCATCCTCTGCCGCATAGTCTTTACCATACACGATCCACTCAGGTCTGACATCAAGGCTAAACCGTTTTAGTGATGTGATAAATGCTTCCTCTCTCTCTTTAATAACCAAGGAGGGGCGTTCAATACCTATAAAACCCATTTCGCGGTATCCATTCATGTAAAAGTGTTCAACAACCTTCATTGAGATCTTCTGATTGTCGGACATGATGTAACAGGAACTGGCTCCAGTTAGCTCAATATCGACACCGATGCAGGGGATGGGGCTGGCGTCGAGATCAAAAACACTTTTTTCCACTTCGTCTCCAGCAATAATAATGCACCCGTCCACAGAAAAATATTTCGAGCGAGCCAAATAGTCCTCACCATTATCCAGAAATTTCTCATTTGAAAAAAACAGCAGGTCATAACCGAGCAAGCCAATCTGCTTTTTAAATACATTAATGATATCCACAAAAAAAGGATGACTAAAATCAACATTCAGCTTGCCAGCGAATATAACGCCTACCAGATTGGACTTTTTGGTAGCAAGCGTTTTAGCCGAGGAGGAGGGTCTATAGCCTGTTTCCTCCATAATTTTAAGGACTCGCTGCCGGGTTTCCTCACTGATATCGGTATAATTGTTTATGATTTTCGAAACCGTTGCTACTGAAACGCCTGCCATGCTAGCTATTGTTTTTATATTCATGGAATCCTCCGTAACTAAACTGATTTAGTTGAATTGATCTTACATTTCAAACTCAATGATTACTCGTATTCTATGCTACCTCATAGAAGAGAGTCAACAGAGCTATTAAAGGATATACCCTAATATTTTAAGGAGTAATAACGATAATGTAACGGTGATTTGTATTTTTTATAATAATTTTTAAATCGCTATTTACAAATACAGGCTATTCGATACATAATAGTAGCTGTAATTAACTAAACCGCTTTCGTAAAGGTGTATGCATCTATTCTAAGATTACAGGGGGAATTTTGCAATGCTGAAAAAGTGTCTTTCTTTATTTATTGTAACCGCTTTAGTTGTGTTGTTAGCCGCTTGCGGCAAAGGCAGCGAAGTTGGACAGAACGGGAGTAAAAAGGTCACATTAAAGATTATTCATTGGCAGCAGGAGAACATCAATAACTACATCAAGGAATTTAATAAAAGGTTTGAAGAGAAGTATCCAGATGTTCAGGTGGAATATACAACGGTTCCTGCTGACTCCACTTACGATCAACTGATGCAAACGCGTATGAATGCGGGCTCAACCGGTGATGCAGACATTATTCCTCTGAAATTCAGCTTTGTAGGCGCGCCGCAGGAATGGTCTAAGGGGGCTGCTGATCCGATGTGGAAGCAGTGGATTGACGGAGGACTCATTGCAGACCTGTCAGACCAGGCTTTTATCAAAAACTATAATCCTTCAGATGTCAAAAATGCCATGACCTACAACGACAAAGTATACGGTGTGAATATGGGCAAGGTGGCACTGACAGGTCTGTTTTACAACAAAGAGATTTTTGAAAAGTATAAGCTTGCTGTGCCCACAACATGGGACGAACTGGTGAATGTTATGAAGGTGCTCAAGGATAACGGCGTGGAACCGATTGGTTTCGGCGGTAAGGATGTATGGCCTATTAATCTTGCAGTCCAAGGACTTCAAGCCTCTATCCATGATGATCAGCTGGAATATATCAAAGGGCTGTGGACAGGCAAGACCAAACTGACTGATCCTGTCCAGCTTGAGGTGCTGGAAAAAACACAAATTTTGATGAACAACGCCATTGGCGGATTTATGGGGATTGACTATGGAACCTTGCCAAGCTTATTTGCTTCCGGGCGTGTAGCGATGATTGCAGATGGTACGTGGGATGCAACTACGATTCAGACAGCCAATCCAGAGCTGAAATTTGGTTATTTCCCGATCCCAGGCAGTAACGATCCTGCCAAAAATAAAAACCTTGCAGGCAAATATGATATGACCTGGATGGTATTAGAGAAATCACCAAACAAGGAGTATGCGATCAAATGGCTTGAAATGCTCTCTGAAAAGCAGAACTACACAGATTTTGTGAATGCCGCCGGCTTTTTGCCTACACAGTCCGATGTGAAGATAAGCAGCGATTTTGTTAATGAAATCCAGCCTTCTCTAGAAAACTTCAAGCTCTCTTGGGATCAGTTGTTTATCAATCGTAAAAATGTCGGACAGTACATTAAAGAGGCTAGTGTACATGCGGAATTTTTGGCGCCTGCCGGTCCGTTAAAGACGCCTTTGGAGCTTGCACAGAAATCTCAGGCAGACTGGGATGCGGCAGCGCCTAAATAATCTATGGCTTTGACAAAAACACCAATAGTAACTGTAAAGCTCCCATAATAATGTAAAAAGGTGTGAGACCCATGTATCCCTTTGGAAAGGGTGCTGCCCGGATAATGCCATATCTTTTGCTAAGTATTCCGGTGCTGCTCTATTTGCTTCTTGGTTTTGGACCCTCTATGGTAACCGTACTATTTTCCTTTACAGATGCTACCGGGGTTCCCGGCCAGACGTGGAATTTTATCGGATTTGAGAATTACATGACCTTTTTTACCTCCTCCGATTCTGGCGATCGCATTGCTTCCATTGGCCGCTCCTTATATTTTGCCGTAGCGGTGGTGGTGATTCAAAACGCAGTTGGGCTGTTCATGGCTATCCTTATTAACAAAAAGCTTAAAGGTGATGTTTTATATCGCTCTGTATTTTTTCTGCCTGTTGTGCTCGGAGTAACGGTATCCGGTCTGATCTGGCAGCTGTTAGCCAACCCGCTTGGGGGGCCTGCGCAAGCCTTGATGAACTTTTTCGGAACCAGCTCCAACTTCTTCGGGGATTACAATATTGCATTTGAGCTCATTATTTTTGTGCAAATTTGGATGTACATGGGCTACTCGATGACTATTTTCTTAGCTGGGCTCCAATCCATCCCTAGTGATTTATATGAAGCGGGCTATATGGACGGTGCATCCGGATGGAAAGCGTTCAAAAATATTACCTTTCCAATGATTGCACCGTCCTTTACCGTCAATATGCTGCTGTCCATTATCGGTGCATTGCAAACCTTTGACATTATCTATGTGCTGACAGGCGGCAAATTCAACACGACGACCCTTGCATTTGATGTATATGCCACAGCCTTCGGCTCCGGGACATCAGATTATGGTCTTGCTTCCGCAGTTGCGATGATCCAGTTTGTATTCGTGTTTACGGTATCAATGATTGCGCTCTATTACTTGCGCAGAAGAGAGGTGGAAATGTAATGAGCAGTAGCAAAGGAACCAAAATAGTGAGCTACACCATCGTACTGCTCATGCTTTCGTTATATGTACTCCCGCTTTTCTACCTTTTTAACGTATCAATGAAGACGCAAAGCGAGTATTTGATGGATCCTGTAGCGCTAGCCAAGAGTCTGCGTTTGGAGAATTTCATAGATGCTTGGGAGAAAGGGAATTTCTCTCAATATATGTGGAACAGTATTTTGTATACAGGTGTATCTACGTTATTAACATTGATTATATCCGTGTTTGCCGCCTTTCCGCTGGCACGGGGATATGTTAAGTTCAGCACCTTCTTCTATGTATTTTTTCTGATATCCATGTATCTCCCTAATCCGCTAATTCCGCAATTTGCCCTTATTAATAGTCTGGGACTGTACAATACACAGCTTGGTTTTATTTTGCTGAAAACAACAGGTACCGGCATCGCTTTCCTGATGTTTGTGGGGTATATCAAGTCTGTCTCCCGAGAACTGGATGAAGCGGCTGCAATGGACGGGTGCGGGTATTCACGTTATTTGTTTACGATTCTTGTACCGCTGATGAAGCCCGTGTTGGCGACAGGCATCATTTTGACGGCCATTGGGGCATGGAACGATATTATAGGTCCTACCATTTATTTGTCTGATCCCGCATATCAGCCAGTGACCAAGGGATTGTTCTCCTTCTACGGACAATACATGAACAACTGGCCGCTGCTTGCTTGCGGTATCCTGATTGTTACACTACCGCTGGTTATTTTGTATATTTTCCTCCAGCGCTTTATTGTTGGCGGTGCAATGGCTGGAGCTGTGAAGTCTTGATTCCTGAAAGGACGGTACCGTGTATGAGCGAGAATACCTTTGTATTTCCTGCCACGTTTATGTGGGGCACTTCAACCTCTTCTTATCAAATTGAAGGTGGCACAAATGAGGGCGGCAGAACGCCCTCCATTTGGGATACTTTTTGTCAAATCCCCGGGAAGGTAATCGGAGGGGACTGTGGAGATGTAGCATGTGATCATTTTCACCACTTTAAAGAAGACGTGAAATTAATGAAACAGCTTGGTTTTTTGCATTATCGTTTTTCTGTAGCTTGGCCACGTATTATGCCCGCGCCTGGCATTATTAACGAAGAGGGGTTGCTCTTCTACGAGCATCTGCTGGATGAGATTGAGTTGGCTGGACTGATCCCGATGCTGACGCTGTATCATTGGGATCTACCGCAGTGGATTGAGGACGAGGGTGGATGGACGCAGCGAGAAATTATCCAATATTTTAAAACGTATGCCTCTGTAATCATGGATCGATTTGGCCAACGAATAAACTGGTGGAATACGATCAATGAGCCTTATTGCGCCTCTATTTTAGGGTATGGTACGGGAGAGCATGCCCCTGGTCATGAGAACTGGAGGAAAGCCTTTACTGCCGCGCATCATATTTTGATGTGTCACGGGATTGCCAGCAATTTGCATAAGGAAAAAGGCTTGCCAGGTAAGATTGGCATTACGCTGAATATGGAACATGTGGATGCGGCTTCCGAGCGACCTGAGGACGTGGCCGCTGCCATCAGAAGAGATGGCTTTATTAATCGTTGGTTTGCGGAGCCATTGTTTAACGGAAAGTATCCTGAAGATATGGTGGAGTGGTACGGAACGTATCTGAATGGATTGGATTTTGTACAGCCTGGTGATATGGAGCTGATTCAGCAGCCGGGGGATTTTTTGGGCATTAACTATTATACCCGCAGCATCATTCGATCAACGAACGACGCTTCGTTGCTGCAAGTAGAGCAGGTTCACATGGAGGAGCCAGTAACGGACATGGGATGGGAGATTCATCCTGAATCCTTTTATAAGCTGCTGACGCGGATTGAAAAGGATTTTAGCAAGGGCTTGCCCATTCTGATTACGGAAAATGGAGCAGCGATGAGGGATGAACTGGTAAATGGGCAGATTGAGGATACCGGGCGTCAGCGCTATATTGAAGAGCATTTAAAGGCCTGTCATCGCTTCATTGAAGAGGGAGGTCAGCTCAAGGGGTATTTTGTCTGGTCTTTCCTTGATAACTTTGAATGGGCCTGGGGCTACAGTAAGCGTTTTGGCATTGTGTATATCAATTACGAGACGCAGGAACGGACTCCCAAACAAAGTGCGCTATGGTTCAAGCAAATGATGGCGAAGAACGGATTTTAAATAGAAAAGGGGGATACGATGCAGCCGTATTATTTTGACAATCAAGGGCGTTTTGTGATTGAAAATTTTGCGCATGCCAAGCCCTTTTCCAGCTTCTTGCCCGGCATTGCTGGTGTTCAGGGGATTCCCCTGTGGGCGTATTATGTTAATCGTGGACAAGGAATTGCGAGCTTTGGTGTGGAGGATAAAAATGGAGCGATCATGGAATTTTTTCCGGCTAACCGCAGCTATAGTCTCGTACCGATCCACGGCTTCCGTACCTTTTTAAAGATAAAAACGCAGGATGAGTGGAGGTATATGGAGCCATTTTCGGCTGTGCGTCCTTTAGAGCATGAGCAACAAAAAATGTTAATATCCCGCCATATGCTGGAAATCAATAGCTCTCATCCAGATATAGGGCTGGAGGTGCGTGTGCAATATTTTACGCTTCCTCATGAAAGCTACGCTGCTCTAGTACGCAAGGTTGAGATTGTCAATCATTCCGACCAAGAACTTGAGCTGGAGGTGCTGGACGGCATGCCGGCTGTGCTGCCCTTCGGTATTGACAATACAGCTTACAAGGAGCTTGGATATACACTGAAAAGCTGGATGGATGTGTATAACCTCAATAACAGCATACCTTACTATAAGGTACGTGGAAGTACTGCGGATACAAGTGAGGTTCATCAGATTGAGGCGGGACATTTTATGTACAGCTTTGTGGAGCAGGATGGCAAGGCCAGACTAGTACGTCCCATTGTCGATCCGTCCATTATATTTGGTGAAAATACGTCCCTGACTTTCCCTGATTGCTTTATCCATACACGTGTCGAAGACCTGATATCACAGCAGCCAGTGACGACGAATAAAGTGCCTTGTGGGTTTAGCGGTTATACGGCACGATTGGCGGCAGGGACAGCTGTAAATCACTGTTCGGTCATCGGGCATGTGGATGATATTCAATTGATCAATGAACGGATTACAGAAATTGCAACGATGTCTTATATTGATCAAAAGGCGAAGGAAGCTAAAACGTTAATCGAAGAGTTGACGGATGGAATGGCCACGCAGACATCCATTCCATTGTTTGACGAATACTGCCGTCAAAGCTATCTGGATAATCTGCTACGTGGGGGTTATCCATTATTGCTGGACAATGGCACGGAGCAACCCTTTGTGTACCATGTATTTTCGCGCAAGCATGGAGATCTGGAACGAGACTATAATTTTTTCAAACTCCAGCCGGGGTATTATTCGCAAGGAAATGGTAATTTCCGCGATGCGAACCAGAATCGGAGAAATGATGTGTGGTTTAACCCGGGAGTCGGAGACTTTAATATTCGTTTGTTTATGAGCCTGATTCAGCCGGACGGCTATAACCCTCTTGTTGTAAAAGGCTGTAGATTTCAAATACGAGAGCTCGAACCGTTGCTGGAACAGGTGGAAGTGGCGGACCATTCGTCTTTACGTGCTTTTTTTCAATCGTCATTCACTCCGGGCGAGCTGATTCAGCACATCATTCATGACAATATTGGACTAAAGCAAACGATGGAAACATTTGTGACCGAAGCCCTCAAGCATTCCGAACAATGCTATGAGGCTGATTTTGGGGAAGGCTTCTGGATCGACCATTGGACTTATAATATGGATCTAATCGAAAGCTATTTGAGTATCTTTCCAGACAAACAAGAAGAACTCCTGCTCATGACCAGAGAGTACATGTATTACGACAGTCCGGCATGGGTACAGCCGCGCCGAAACAAATACGTGCAGATGAAGGATGGACGTATTCGTCAGTACGGAGCGGTTATAGAAAGCAAGGAGAAGAAGGCTCAACTTCACACGCGGAGCCGCGATGTTCACTGGGTTCGAACCGGACGAGGCAACGGAGAGATTTACAAGTCCAATTTGTACGAGAAGCTGCTGTCCTTGGCTGCCATCAAGCTGTCTACATTAGACCCAGAAGGCTTGGGAATTGAGATGGAGGCGGGGAAACCGGGATGGAATGATTCCATGAATGGACTTCCGGGCCTGTTTGCTTCGGGCTTTAGTGAGCTATGCGAGTTACAGCGACTCGTAAGATTTTTAATACATGCACAGATGAAGCTCTCGGCAGACTTTGTGCTGAGGCTACCGCTAGAGGTAGCCAGGTTGATCCAAGAATTAGGGCTTGCAATTGAAGAGTACTACCACGATTTTAATGATGCGGAGCCTGGGAATAGATGTAGGGATCATAGCTTCTGGTCACGAATTTCGGATGCTAGAGAAGCATATCGTGAAACGGTTCGCTTTGGATTTGAAGGGACAGAAGCAGCATTGTCGTTTGCTGATGTGCTGGAGTTTTTGCAGCGGGCTGAGCGTAAGATTCAAGAGGGGATGGATAAGGCTCTGCATATAGGAAAAGGGATATACCCAACCTTCTTTTATTATGAAGCTAGAGAATTCGAGGCGCAGGAGGATGAGGACGGGGGGGTGTTTGTAAATATACATTCCTTTAAACGCAAGGATATACCGTTCTTTCTGGAAGGACCAACCCGGGCTATGAAAGTAACTGGCGACATTGTAAATGGGCGGAAGCTGTATCGACAAATCAGACAGAGCGAGCTTTACGACAGAAAGCTAGGGATGTATAAAGTGAATGAGAGTCTGGCGGGGCAGCCGTTTGAGCTTGGCCGTTCCAGAGCTTTTACGCCAGGGTGGCTGGAAAATGAATCGATATTTATGCATATGGAATATAAATATTTACTTGAGTGTTTAAAGGTGGGTCTATACACTGAATTTTTTGCAGATATCCAAAAAGTGCTACCCCCTTTTATGGATGCTGCGATCTATGGAAGAAGTACGCTGGAAAACAGTTCCTTTATTGCTAGCAGTGCCAATCCTGATGCAAGTTTGCATGGAACGGGATATATTGCGAGGCTGAGTGGATCTACAGCAGAATTTATTCATATGTGGCTATGGATGATGACAGGTGGGCAGCCATTTGGCTATGATTCTAGGGGGCTTACCTTGAAGCTGGAGCCCAAGTTGCCAGGCTGGCTGTTCACAGCTACAGGTGAGTTAACCTTCTGCTTTCTTGGAAGCTGCCAAGTGACGTATTATAATACAAGTCGTATGGATACTTACGCGCAGGACTGCATAGTGAAACAGTATATACTGCATTACAGCAACGCTGAACAGAAGACAATAAACCAAGCTGTATTAGACCCAAAAGAGGCACAGGATGTGAGAAATCGGCTGGTTTCTCGTATCGAGGTGCATCTGGAGAGTTCGCTTTAATTCATTTTAAAGCCGTCATGCTGCAAATAGAGCATGACGGCTTTTTAAGACCCTAATTTCTTGTATTAGTGCGGAATTACGCGGAGATATTTTGCAAATTCAATATCACAGGACAGTGGTCACTGCCTGTAATATGGCAATCAATACTCGCATCTACTAATAGTGGACGAAGCCGCTCCGAGACGAGGAAGTAATCAATCCGCCAGCCGATATTCCGTTCCCTCACCTTTGGCATATAGGACCACCAGGAATAAACATCTGTTCGATCAGGATAAAAATATCTGAAGGTGTCTATAAATCCAGCGTCGAGTAGCTGTGACATGCGGTCTCGTTCCTCGGGTGTGAAGCCAGCATTTCCGTAGTTGGCTTTGGCATTCTTGAGATCGATCTCCTGATGAGCCACGTTCAAGTCCCCGCAAATGATGACAGGCTTCAGAGCGTCTAGTTGTTGCAAATAGTTGCGAAAACGGTCTTCCCATTCGAGCCTGTATGGCAGTCTGGATAAGTCTCGTTTCGTATTCGGTGTGTATACATTGACAAGATAAAATTTTTCGAATTCCAGCGTAAGAGTTCGCCCCTCCGGTTCTTCATTTTTTTCAAGTCCATAATGCACAGAGAGCGGCTTGATTTTGGTGAAGACAGCTGTGCCGGAATACCCTTTTTTCTCAGCATAATTCCAGTATTGCATGTATTCCTCCATGTTCTCCATGAGGATTTGTCCTTCTTGAAGTTTCGTTTCCTGTACGCAGAAAATATCAGCATTCGTTTCTTTTAGATAAGTATAAAATCCTTTGTTTAAACAGGCTCTCAAGCCATTTACATTCCAAGATATTAATTTCATTTGACTAAACTCCTTACTACTCCACGCAGTCAAGCGTTGTAATGGCCATATTCTAGATTAAAAGGCTGTTCCAGACAAGCGCTCGACAGCACGACGGAAACAGCCTTTTCTACATTAAAATAGGTTGTAATACAAGATAGGTTCCAACGTCCATGATAGATCTTACGTAGTTGGAAAATAAAAAAAGCTTCCTAAATAGGAAGCTTCGGCTATACGTCCCAGGAGGGATTCGAACCCCCGACCGACGGCTTAGAAGGCCGTTGCTCTATCCAGCTGAGCTACTGGGACATAAAATTCAAGCGAATATTAATATATCATATGGATGGAAAAGATTCAAGCTTTATTTTTGTATATATCGCTTATTTAGGCTTTACACCACATTAATTCAGGCTACACATCGTTTTTTTTGCCTTATAAAAGGGTATGTTAGAATACAGGTGAATATGTTGAAGACGAGTGGTTGAACTTCGGCTGCTGTTTCTCATATAATCTACAAATACTTTAGCTTGCGGAGGAGAGGGGGTGCCTTGAAAATAAACGACTCCAAGGTGACGACAAAAGAAAATAATATCGTATTGTTTCCGAAGACACTGGACTACTATCAAATTCAACTTACGGTGATGCTGGAAAACGAACGTTATGGAGAAGCGATGGCGATGCTGCGCTTTTTAATGCAGTGTCAGGGGCAGGAGCAGAAACAATACGATGAATGGAATGCTTTATTACAATGGTTGGAAGCTGCATTTCCACAGTACGCTGATAGTGGGGCGGTAACGAATTCTGCGGAAGAAGACGAAGTCAGTGAAGTAGAGTTGGCTCGCCGTCATGCACGCTTTAAGCAGGAACAGGATGCAGGCTACGGTAACAAGCTTTTGCAGATGGCTATGGATCAACCGTTGTCCGAACAGACGATTCTCGCATTGGAGCAGCTATCCTACTTGGAGCTGCCGGAGATCGACGATGCTTTGCTTCGCTGGATTACGGAACGGGAAATCCATCCTCTTCTCCAATTCCGTGTTTTGCAGACATTGAGACGCCGCGGGATGGAAGGAACGATAGAAATCAGACGGGGTGATGAACAGACGGAAATCGATATTGAAACGGTTCCGTTACAGCCGGATGATTTTCCAGAGGCGATTATGCGTATTTTGGAACGGGTAGCCGATCAGACTGAGGTGCATGAGCCTACGCTATTCTATTTTGCACAGGAGCTGTGGTCACAGTTTGTGATGGCCGTGTACGGTACGAAAGATTACAGATCGATGTTGGTAGAAGAGGACGGAATGCCAGATATTTGGGCGGCAGCACTCCATCAGACTGTTTCGGAAAGTTTAAACGGGAACAATAATGAGGAAGAAACCCGTGCTATTTATGGCATTACAGATGCACTGCGCTTCCGTTTTGAGCAGGCGTATCGGTCCATGCGATTATTCGTAGCGGCGGGAATGAACACTCCTTAATGACCGGAAACGTTTACCTGTTAAAGCATTCAAGGGCTGCTCTTGAAAAAGACAGTAATGTTAGATATACTATAGTGGTTATTTTGTGTGCGTTGATTGTAATGAAAACTAAGTGAAGATTTTGTTGGAGGGGAAAGCATAAAATGAAAGCAACTTGGGAGAAAATAGAGAAGAACCTTGGGGTTCTTGAAGTTGAGGTAGACGCGGATCGTGTAGCCGCTGCACTCGACAAAGCTTTTAATAAAGTGGTTAAACAAGTAAGCGTACCAGGATTCCGTAAAGGTAAAGTACCACGTCCTATCTTTGAAAAACGCTATGGTATTGAAAGTCTGTACCAGGATGCAATTGATTTCCTGCTGCCAGAAGCTTACGGCCAAGCTGTAGAGCAAACAGACATCTTCCCAGTAGATAGCCCTGATGTTGAAATTGATCAATTTGCTAAAGGCGAAACTTTCAAATTCAAAGCAAAAGTTACTGTTAAACCTGAAGTAACTTTGGGCGACTACAAAGGCGTAGAAGTGCCTGTAAGCAAAATCGAAGTAAGCGACGAAGAACTGGCTCAAGAGCTGGAGCGTCTGCAACAACGTCATGCTGAATTGGTTGTCGTTGATGAAGATGCAGCTCAATCCGGCGATACAGCTATCATTGACTTCGACGGTTCCGTAGACGGCGTACAGTTCGAAGGTGGACAAGCTGAGAAGTATTCTCTGGAACTGGGTTCCAATACCTTCATCCCTGGCTTTGAAGATCAAGTGATTGGTTTGCATACTGGTGATTCCAAGGACGTTGAAGTAACGTTCCCTGAGAACTACCATTCTGCTGACCTCGCTGGTAAGCAAGCTGTATTTAAAGTGAAAGTTCATGAACTGAAACGCAAAGTTCTTCCTGAATTGGACGATGAATTTGCTAAAGATGTAAGTGAATTTGACACACTTGCTGAATTCAAGGAAGACTTGAAAAAGCAATTGCTGGATCGCAAAGAAAACGAAGCAAAAGCAGCTCGTGAGGGCGCTGTAGTGGAGAAAGTTGCTGAAAATGCAACAATCGACATTCCTGAGGCAATGGTTAAGAGTGAAGTGCAAAACATGGTTCGCGATTTCGACAACCGTCTGCGCAGCCAAGGCATGAACCTTGAAATGTTCCTCGGCTTCTCCGGTCAAAGCAAAGAAGACCTGGAAGAGCAAATGAAAGCTGATGCTGAGAAGCGCGTACGCAACAACCTTGTGTTGGAGCAAGTGGCTAAAGCAGAAAACATCGAAGTTTCCGAAACGGAAATTAATGAAGAGCTGCAAAACATGGCTGATGCTTACAAACGTTCTGTAGAAGAGATCCGCAGCATTCTGGAAAGTAACGGCTCGTTCGCTAACTTGAAAGAAGAGATCTCACTGCGCAAAACAATCACTTTGCTGGTTGAAAACAGCAAAGAAGTTGAAGCGCCAGCTGCAGCTGCTGAGTAATTTAAACGATAAAATATACGGTGTATGCTGTAACAGGCTGCAACGTAGTAATTAGATAAGGATAAGGCACGTAGTGAAAGTTACGTGCCTTATTTTTACCTTAGACAATCCAAATTTTAGTCGTTTATGGAAAGCGCTGTGAATGGTGTTTTCTGTTTTACATAAGTCACTACCGTACATTTGCACATACATACGAAACATGGTTAAATATGAGAAGGTCTCGGCAGGACGTCTGTAAATAGCCTGTATTTTATATATGAGCACAGGCAAATATGACACGAGACTCTGAACATGTTAAAATATTTTGTAAGGTGTTCACGTTTCATGATTGCCGCTTTCGTTTTAATGGGACATAAGGAAGCGGATGAATACAGGTGTTCATTTTAATAAAGAAAAGAGGTTGGTCGTGATGAGTCTCGTCCCTATGGTTGTGGAACAAACGAATCGAGGAGAACGATCTTACGATATTTACTCGCGGTTGCTTAAGGATCGCATCATTTTCCTAAGTGGCCCGATTGATGACGATGTCGCCAATCTCGTCATTGCACAGCTGTTGTTCCTTTCTGCGGAAGACCCGGAGAAGGATATTAATTTGTACATTAACTCGCCAGGCGGTTCTGTAACTGCGGGCATGGGTATATATGATACAATGCAATTCATTAAGCCGGACGTATCGACGATTTGTGTAGGCATGGCTGCTAGCATGGGCTCTTTATTGCTTACAGCTGGTGCGCCAGGCAAGAGATATGCACTTACCAATAGTGAAGTTATGATCCACCAGCCGCTCGGCGGCATTCAGGGGCAAGCCTCCGACATGCTGATTCATGCGGACTGGATTATCAAAACACGTGCCAAGCTGAATCAAATCTATGTGGAGCGTACAGGTCAGCCCCTCGAAAAAATCGAACGTGATACTGACCGGGATTTCTTCATGGAAGCGGAAGAGGCGAAAGCATACGGTATCATTGACCAGGTGCTGTCTAAACCGATTAATCTGTAAAGGGGTGGCTCTATGTTTAAATTTAATGATGAAAAAGGACAATTAAAATGTTCTTTCTGCGGTAAATCTCAGGATCAGGTTCGCAAGCTTGTTGCCGGACCGGGCGTATATATATGTGACGAATGTATCGAGTTGTGCACGGAAATTGTAGAGGAAGAATTGGGTCATGAGGAAGAAGTAGATCTGAAAGACATTCCGAAACCAATGCAAATCCGTGAAATTTTGGACCAATATGTTATTGGTCAGGATCAAGCGAAAAAATCATTGTCTGTTGCGGTGTATAATCACTACAAACGTATTAATACACAAAACAAAATTGATGATGTGGAATTGCAAAAAAGTAACATTCTGATGCTTGGACCTACAGGTTCGGGTAAAACGTTGCTTGCGCAAACGATGGCTAAAATTTTGAACGTTCCTTTTGCTATCGCAGATGCCACTTCCCTTACGGAAGCGGGTTATGTGGGTGAAGACGTTGAAAATATTTTGCTGAAACTGATTCAAGCTGCCGATTATGATGTAGAAAAAGCAGAACGTGGCATTATCTACATTGACGAAATTGATAAAGTAGCTCGTAAATCCGAAAACCCATCCATTACGCGTGACGTATCAGGGGAAGGTGTACAGCAAGCGTTGCTTAAAATTTTGGAAGGTACGGTTGCTTCTGTACCTCCGCAAGGCGGACGTAAGCACCCGCATCAAGAATTCATTCAAATTGATACTACGAATATCCTGTTCATTTGCGGCGGTGCCTTTGATGGTCTGGAGCAAATGATCAAACGTCGTATCGGTAAGAAGGTCATCGGCTTTAATGCGACTAGCGAACAAAAAGATCTGAAACCAGGCGAATATACCTCCATGGTATTGCCTGAGGATCTGTTGAAATTCGGTCTGATTCCGGAATTCGTAGGACGTTTACCAGTTATTTCTACGCTGGAGCCGCTTGATGAGAAGACATTGGTTCGTATTTTGTCTGAACCGAAAAATGCCTTGACCAAGCAATACCAGAAGATGCTGGAATTGGACAATGTGCAACTGGAGTTTAAGCAAGATGCTCTGGAAGCCATTGCTCGTGAGGCGATCAAGCGTAACACGGGTGCCCGTGGCCTTCGTGCAATCATTGAAGGCATTATGCTCGACGTTATGTACGAAGTTCCTTCCCGTGATGATGTGACGACTTGCGTCATCAACGAGCAGGTCGTAAAAGACAAAATCGCACCGGAACTCGGTGGTACAGATAAGGATAAAAAACAAGAAGAGAGCGCCTAAGGATTGATACTTCGCGATCTCTACAATATGAGAAGCCAGATCTCCACTTCACTAAACCCGTATGAGGTTTTATGGGGTGGAGGTTTGGCGTTAATGGGAGAGAAAAGTACATGTTCTTAAGACAAGACACACGTCCCGTTAAAGTCGGGAATCTGACGATTGGCGGCAGCAATGAAGTCATCATCCAAAGCATGTGTACAACCAAAACGGCAGATGTGGAAGCTACAGTAGCTGAGATTCTTCGCTTGGAAGAAGCTGGATGTCAAATAGTGCGGGTTACCGTCAACAATGAGGAAGCTGCCGCAGCCATTAAGGAAATTAAGAAGCGGATTCATATTCCGCTGGTTGCAGATATCCACTTTAATCACAAGCTGGCTCTACTTGCAATTGAGAATGGGATTGACAAGGTTCGGATTAATCCAGGCAACATTGGACGACGTGAAAAAGTGGAGGCTGTCGTTAAGGCGTGTAAAGAAAAAGGGATTCCAATTCGGATTGGTGTGAATGCCGGATCATTGGAACAGCACTTACTGGATAAGTATGGCTACCCTACGCCAGAAGCGATGGTAGAAAGTGCACTGTACCATATTGGGATACTCGAGGAACTTGATTTCCATGATATTATCGTATCACTGAAGGCTTCGGACGTTCCGATGGCCATTGCTGCTTACACGAAGGCAGCTGAAATTATTAAATATCCACTTCATTTGGGCATCACCGAAGCTGGTACACTCTTTACTGGAACGGTCAAAAGCGCAGCGGGTATGGGAGCCTTACTATCAGCAGGTATCGGGTCTACCATGCGTATTTCGCTAAGTGCCGATCCGGTAGAAGAGGTGAAGGTAGCACGGGAGTTGCTCAAAACGTTTGGGTTGATCACGAACGCAGCTACATTGATTTCTTGTCCGACCTGCGGACGTCTCGACATTGATCTGTTCTCTATTGCGAACGAGGTAGAGGATTACATTGCAAAACTCAAGGTGCCGATTAAAGTCTCCGTACTGGGATGCGCAGTTAATGGTCCGGGTGAAGCGAAGGAAGCCGATATCGGAATTGCCGGAGCGCGCGGAGAAGGCTTGTTGTTCCGTTATGGAAAAATGATTCGTAAAGTCCCTGAGGCTGAAATGGTTGACGAATTGAAAAAAGAAATTGATATCATCGTCAAGGCTTATGAGGAAACAGGTAAAATACCGGGACGTGAAGAGCGTCACACTGCTGAGAAGGTGTAGGCCAAAGCGGTCTTTTTAAAACAGGTATAATCATAAGCTATTGTCATCGTTAAAGCGCCGTGGAGAGCAGCTCTGCTACAGAACTGTTCTTCACGGTGTTTTTGTATTTCTCTCTGATCTTTTGAAAGACAGCCGTTTAGCTCTCGTGGAAAAGGAAATACTGTCTTTCATAGAACAGCATTTTCAAATTGCTGAGATGAGAAACGGAGGAAATACGATGGACTTGACTATGATATTGTTACTGGTGCAAATGTTTTTCGGGATTGTCATTGGACTGTATTTCTGGAACCTTCTGCGGAGCCAGAAAACGAACCGTAGTGCGGTGGATCGGGAATCCCGAAAGGAACTGGATAAGCTGCGCAAATTACGTTCTATTTCACTTACCAAGCCGCTGGCTGAACGCACGCGACCTGCTACGTTACAGGATATTGTCGGTCAGAAGGACGGACTGCGTGCGCTCAAGGCGGCGTTATGCAGTGCGAATCCGCAGCATGTCATTATTTATGGCCCCCCCGGTGTAGGGAAAACGGCTGCGGCACGTGTGGTGCTGGAAGAAGCTAAGAAAAATCAGTCCTCCCCGTTCAAGGGAGATGCCAAATTCACGGAGATTGATGCCACGACAGCCCGTTTTGACGAGCGTGGCATCGCGGACCCGTTAATTGGTTCTGTGCATGATCCAATCTATCAAGGGGCAGGAGCGATGGGGGTAGCGGGTATTCCTCAACCTAAACCCGGAGCTGTAACGAAGGCACATGGAGGAATGCTGTTCATTGATGAGATTGGCGAGCTCCATCCAACCCAGATGAATAAGCTGCTGAAAGTGCTGGAGGATCGGAAGGTATTTTTGGAAAGCGCATATTACAATTCAGAAGACTCGCATACGCCTGCCTACATTCACGATATTTTCCAAAACGGTCTGCCTGCGGATTTCCGCTTGGTAGGTGCAACGACCCGTTCACCGCATGAGCTGCCACCTGCTATTCGATCCCGGTGTATGGAGATTTATTTCCGTGCCCTGCAACCACAGGAGATTGCTCGTATTGCTGAAGATGCCGTACACAAGCTGGGCTTTGGCCCTTGTCCAGAGGCAGTCGAGGTTGTACAGCGTTACGCGACCAACGGCCGGGAGGCAGTCAATATGATCCAGCTTGCTGCTGGTTTGGCACTTACCGAGAAAAGGGAACGACTCGATGCTTCGGATGTAGAGTGGGTAGCGGGTAGCAGCCAAATTCAACCTCGTCCTGATCGAAAAATACCGGGCTTGCCGCAAATTGGATTCGTTAATGGTTTAGCTGTATATGGTCCGAACATGGGTATGTTGCTGGAAATTGAGGTTACCGCGGTTCCGGTTCCCGAAGGAAAGGGAAGCTATAACATTACGGGTGTTGTGGATGAAGAAGAGATTGGAGGTAACTCCCGTACACTGCGTCGTAAGAGCATGGCTAAAGGCTCTGTGGAAAATGTTCTGACTGTTTTGCGTACGCTCGGTTTGTCTCCGTCCAATTACGATCTGCATATTAATTTTCCTGGGGGGACGCCAGTAGATGGTCCGTCGGCAGGGATTGCGATGGCAACAGCTATTGCCTCGGCCATGCGGGGAATTCCGGTGGATCATGAAATTGCCATGACTGGCGAGATTAGCATCCATGGCCGAGTGAAGCCGATTGGCGGCGTATTAGCCAAGGTGGAGGCTGCTTTTCAGGCTGGTGCCAAAAAAGTGATCATTCCGCAGGACAACTGGCAGTCTCTTTTTGACAGCATTGAGGGTCTAAAAGTCATCCCTGTACAGTCGGTTACCGAAGTGTTCCGTCATGTGTTTGGAGAAGAGATGACCACGGAGGCGCCTGTACATGCGCCAATTGAGACTTTTCACCCATCTCAATCCTCCTTGTTACAGGCGGATGGAACGCATAATGGGACGATTTCAGATACAGGGTCTTGCTAATGAACTAGTCTTTCATTGGTTTTTTTATAAAACATTTGATAAAATATGAAAGATAACAACGTGAGGATTGTAAAATCCGGAACCTGAGAATCACTGGAGGTGCGAAAGCGATGGGACCCACCAAGACAAAAGGTCGTCGTTTTCCTTTGCTGCCTTTAAGAGGACTTCTGGTTTACCCGAGCATGGTTCTGCATCTCGATGTGGGCCGGGAAAAATCGGTCAAGGCTTTGGAAAAAGCGATGGTTGAAGACAATTTGATTCTCCTGTGTTCTCAATCAGAAGTTAATATTGAAGAACCCACACAAGAGGATATTTTTCGAGTCGGCACGGTAGCCAAAGTACGCCAAATGCTCAAGCTTCCCAACGGAACCATTCGAGTACTTGTGGAAGGGCTGGAACGCGCTGAGATTATTCAATATACGGACAATGAAGAATATTACGAGGTAATGGCGAAGGAACTGCACGAGGCAGAAAACGTACAGCCTGAAACGGATGCGCTTATGCGCACTGTATTAACTCAGTTCGAGCATTATATCAACTTGTCCAAAAAGGTAACACCGGAGACTCTCGCTGCGGTATCTGATATTGAGGAGCCAGGACGGCTGGCTGATGTGATCACAAGCCATTTGACGCTCAAAATTAAGGAAAAGCAGGATATATTGGAGACGATCGACGTAACTCAGCGTCTGGAGAAGCTCATGGATATTTTGAACAATGAGCGTGAAGTGCTGGAGCTGGAACGTAAAATTAACCAGCGTGTGAAGAAGCAGATGGAAAAGACGCAGAAGGAGTATTATCTGCGTGAACAAATGAAGGCGATTCAGAAGGAACTTGGTGAGAAGGAAGGTCGCGCGGGAGAGGTTGAAGAACTACGCAACCAGCTAAGTGAACGGGAGTTGCCTGTTCCGGTCAAAGAGAAGATCGAAAAGGAAATTGACCGTCTGGAAAAAATGCCAGCAAGCTCTGCCGAGGGTGGTGTCATCCGCAATTACGTCGATTGGCTGTTAAGCTTGCCTTGGAACAAGTTTACCGATGATGATCTCGATATCGTTAAAGCAGAGGAAATACTCGATAACGACCACTATGGACTGGATAAGCCCAAGGAGCGGGTGTTGGAGTATTTGGCCGTACGCAAACTGGTGAAGACTATCAAGGGACCCATTCTGTGTCTCGTAGGTCCGCCAGGAGTCGGCAAGACCTCGCTGGCTCGCTCGATTGCCAAATCTATGGGTCGGGAATTTGTCCGCATCTCTCTCGGAGGCGTGCGGGATGAAGCGGAAATCCGTGGTCACCGCCGGACTTATGTCGGCGCGATGCCGGGACGGATTATTCAAGGGATGAAGACTGCAGGAACATCTAATCCTGTCTTTTTGTTGGATGAAATCGACAAGATGGCTTCCGATTTCCGAGGCGATCCATCCGCGGCTTTGCTCGAAGTGCTTGATCCTGAACAAAATAACACGTTCAGTGACCATTTTGTCGAGTTGCCGTTTGATCTGTCCAATGTAATGTTTGTAACGACGGCCAATGCTGCACATAATATCCCGCGTCCGCTGATGGATCGCATGGAGACACTCTATATTCCCGGTTACACCGAACTCGAGAAGCTGGAAATCGCCAATCGATATCTATTGCCCAAGCAGAAGAGAGAGCATGGCTTGGGAGAAGAACAGTTGGTTGTTGGGGAGGATACGCTACTGCGTGTCATTCGCGAATATACCCGTGAATCCGGTGTGCGGAATCTTGAACAGCAAATGGCTTCTCTGTGCCGAAAGGCAGCGAAGTCAGTTGTATCCGGTGGCGAAGGACCAATTCAAATCACACCGGATAATTTGAAAGATTATTTGGGCATCGCCAAATTCCGTTACGGTGTAGCAGAGCTGGAGGATCAAATCGGTACGGTTACAGGCTTGGCATGGACGGAGGTTGGTGGTGAAACACTGATGATTGAAGTGACGGTCGTGCCTGGTAGCGGGAAACTGATTCTTACAGGTAAGCTTGGGGACGTTATGAAAGAATCCGCGCAGGCGGCATTCAGCTACACTCGCTCCAAAGCAGTCGATCTGGGCATTGAATTGGACTTCTATGAGAAAAATGATATCCACATTCATATTCCTGAGGGAGCAATTCCTAAGGATGGTCCATCTGCCGGGATTACGATTGCTACCGCATTGATTTCAGCTTTGACCAATCGTCATGTATCCAAGGATGTAGCGATGACGGGCGAAATTACACTGCGCGGTCGTGTACTGCCGATTGGTGGTTTGAAAGAGAAGTCGCTGGCTGCCCATCGGGCAGGCTACAAAAAAATTCTGCTTCCCAAAGATAATGAACGGGATTTGAAGGATATTCCCGACAGTATCCGGCAGGATGTTGAATTTGTTCCCGTTGCCCATATGGATCAGGTGTTAAAGCATGCTTTGGTTGAGCAGGCAAGGGTACATTAGAGAGGAATTAAGGACATAATGAAAGTAACAAAAGCAGAATTTATAATAAGTGCGGTTGGCCCGAGTCAGTTTCCTGTGGACGCTTTGCCAGAGATTGCTCTGGCGGGGCGCTCCAATGTTGGAAAGTCATCGCTGATTAATCGGATGATTAACCGTAAAAATTTGGCTCGTACCAGTTCTACGCCGGGTAAAACCCAGCAACTCAATTATTACCGGATTAATGATGAACTCTATTTTGTCGATTTTCCCGGTTACGGTTATGCTAAGGTATCCAAAACGTCCCGCAAGGCTTGGGGGCAGATGATTGAGTCTTATTTGCTGGAACGTGAGCCACTCAAGCTGGTGCTTCAAATGGTAGATTTGCGCCACCCACCGTCCAAGGATGATATCATGATGTACGATTGGTTGCGTCATAACGGGCTTCCGGTCTGCGTCGTAGGCACAAAAGCAGATAAAATCCCTAAAACACGGCGAGAAAAGCACTATAAGGTAATCAAGCAGGAACTTGGAATACTTCCTGGGGGTTTGTTTATCCCCTTTTCATCCGAAGAAGGCATGGGCAAGGAAGAGCTGTGGTCGGTCATCTCCAGCTATATAGAGAATGATGACGAAGAGCAGACGGAATTGTAAGGTTAGGGACGTCCTTAAGGACGTCCTTTTTTCATGATATTGAATTCAAGGGAATATAAAAACCACTAAATAGGTAGGAAAAATGTATAATCACTAAAGGAAATCGTGGGATTTAAGTGTAAAAGTGAGCATATGGTGGATCATGTAGTCACTACTCCGTTATTTTCCGTTTATTTCCGATGAATGGCGGATATCTATATTTGTTGTGCAAGAAAAGCACTGCAGGTGTGATGTATAATAAAGGATAAAGCTTACATAAAGGTTCAGGAAAGAATTGAGGAGATTGGTATGGCACAGCGGCTAGCCACAGAGTATGTAAAAACCACTTTGACCTTGTCAGAAACTCAAATGGACGAATTTTTGCAGGCAGTGGATGATCCCCAGGTGCATTATCGTATTAAAGTTCTGGATCACGGAAGACAGGAAATCGTTCTGGAGCATACTGCAGGTGAGGAAGTTCATTTGTTGTTTGAAGCCAAAGAGGGAGCGATTGTCTGTGAATTGACTTGCCGCTTAATTCATCCCCAGCTAACCCTGTTCATACGCCGACTATTTGTTCGCTTTAAGGGTGAAGGTATGGTGTACCGAGTGTATCAAGGATTCACTATGGTGTATTTTTATAATGAAGGTACAGTTCGCAAAATTATGGAAAAGAATGCGGAAGGCTCTAGGCTAGTGTTTGAAAATAGCAATACAGTGCAAGAACTGCAACAGCTTTTTCAGCACCAGAACGTCGAAAATGAAATATCAGATGTATACAATCTCATTAATTCGTTACTTGACGAGCGGAATCTGGCGCGTACTTTATCTGAGCTGGAACAGATTGACCACAAGCTTCGGATAAGTTGCTCTAAATTATTTGCACTGGAAGCTTAAAAAGACTTGAATATATGGAATGAATTGTTATGCAATGGAGTCCTCTTTTCTATACCGAAAGGGGCTTTTTTATTCCAAAAAAATGATTGCATTTGCTGCACATAGATGTTATTTTTAATCTCGTTGAAAATGAAAAGAATATAGGAACCAGGATTCACTCAGGACATTGAATGTTGCGAGAGGTTATCCCTCGGGAAGTGAATGACGTAGGTCCTAGCGGATGAAATTTTTTCAAACATTTTATTCCTAGGAAGGGGGAACCGAAAGATGGAATTGGAGTATTCAACTTTCGGAAGACACGTTGCAGTAGATACTTGGGGTGTCGGTTTTGAATTACTGAACGATGCGCAGTTTCTGGAGGCTCATTTAGTTGAAGCTGCTGAAGCTTGCGGAGCAACGGTGATGTCCGTTCAATCCAAGCAATTCGAACCACAGGGAGCTACTGTGCTTGTACTGTTGTCAGAGAGTCACCTCTCTATTCATACGTATCCTGAGAGAGGGTTCGCTGCTATTGATTGTTACACTTGCGGCGAGACTGTTGATCCGCAGTTGGCTATTGATTACCTGGTATCCGTTCTAAAGCCGAAAAAAACATATGCGAAGAAGCTAATTCGCGGCTTGGGTGAACTTCAGGTGGAATTACCGGAGTGCAAGTTGGCTGAGTTGGTGTAAATCTTTCTTTATGGAGCCTTTTATGCGTCCTATATTGTAACCATGGAACATTTCCATGGTTATTTGTTTTAAAAGTGGTTCAAACTAAATGATACAAAATGTGCTCGATGCTTATGAAAGCCATCTAATTTTCATAAACAATTCATAAAACAGCCGAAGGGTATTCGGACTTCTGTGATATAATTAACATAGTTTATGATAACAGTGAGTATTCTTATTACAGTTTAGGCAGGTGAATTTTACAATGCACATCGTCGTTGTTGGGTTGAATTATCGTACGGCGCCTGTGGAAGTCAGAGAACGTTTTACATTTGCAGAACAGGATTTGCCAAAAGCGCTGGAGCAACTCAAACTTACCAAAAGTGTGTTGGAGGGCGTAGTTGTCGCAACCTGCAATCGGACTGAAATATATGTTGTGGTGGACCGCCTTCACATGTGCGGTTATTTTATACGCAGTTTTATGGAGCAATGGTTTGGTATTCCTCGTGATCATTTTACACAACATTTATATATATATGAAGACGAGCAGGCAATTCGGCATTTGTTCCGTGTGACTTGTGGTCTGGATTCCATGGTAATCGGAGAAACACAGATTTTGGGTCAGGTAAAGAATGCCTTTCTTCAGGCTCAATCTCAGAAAATTACAGCAACATGGTTTAATATGCTGTTTAAGCAGGCCGTCACATTGGGCAAGCGTGCCCATTCGGAGACATCTATTGGAGAAAGTGCCGTATCTGTTAGCTATGCAGCCGTTGAGCTGGGCAAACGGATTTTCGGGATGTTTACGGATAAAAAGGTACTGATCCTTGGTGCTGGTAAAATGAGCGAGCTCACCGTTAAGCATTTGTACAGTGGCGGAGCTGCCGAGGTTATTGTAGCAAATCGAACTTTGTCCCGTGCGGAAGACCTAGCCTCCAAGTTTAATGGAACGCCAGTTACGATGGAGGAAGGCATGAATCGTTTGGCAGATGTGGATATTGTGATTAGCTCGACGGGTGCTCAGGGGTATATTCTGGATCGCAGCCGCGTTGAAGCCAGTATGAAACGTCGTCAGTCTCGTCCTTTGTTTATGATTGATATCGCGGTTCCGCGTGATCTGGACCCGGCTATTGGCGAATTGCAGAATGTTTTCCTGTATGATATTGATGATCTGGAAGGGATCGTGGAGAGCAATCTGGAAATGCGTCGTACTGAAGCTGCCAAAATCGAGCATATGATTGAAGATGAGCTTAGCGAGTTTTATCAATGGTTAAAGACGATGGGAGTGCGTCCAGTGATTCGTGCATTACAGGAGAAGGCGGAGTCTATACATCAGGATACGCTGGAAAGCTTGTTCAATAAGCTTCCCGAAATGGACGAACGGCAGCGTAAGGTAATAAGCCGCTTGACGAAGAGTATGCTCAATCAGATGATGCATGATCCGATTAATCGCGTGAAAGAAATGGCTGTCCAAAAGCAGGGGAATGAGGCGCTAGACATGTTTAGCCACATTTTTGCTTTAGAGGATCGGTTGGAGGACGCCGCTCAGAAAGTAGATAAAAGCGATGCATCTGCGTTAATAAAACCGGAGGCTGGGGTTCATGGAAAAACCGGTCAGGCTCAGGCTTTGCCAGCGTCGTTTGCGCCGGCTAGCCTGTAAAGGTGGGTGAACAGACTTGGCTTCAGGCGTACTTATATATGATTCCATGATTTATGTTTTTGCCCTGAGCCTTCTGTTTGTATTTTCGGATGGGATTCGTCGCAACGTGAATGCTAAACGGACAGGTACAGGGCTTCTTGTTGTCGTTATATTGCTCCAGCTTGTTTATATGGGCATGAGAACCTGGAATGAAGGACATCTTCCCATTTTCGTGACCTATGACTTTCTGTTTTTGTTTTCATTTATTTTGGTCGTGATTTCATTGATTCTGACACGTTATCAGCGATCTGAATTTGCGGTATTACTGCTTAATATCATTAGCTTTGCGGTTCTTGTGCTCATTAATATATGGATGGAGCCGATTGACAATCCGCTTGGAAACTGGCATACCGTGCATGGACTGCTGCTGATTCATATTGCACTGGCTAATCTTGGCTTTGTCGCGATGACGGTAGCGGCTGTATTTTCCGGATTGTATCTGTTTTTGCACCGCAAGTTGAAAGTTAAAAAATGGAATGACATGATGAGACGCCTGCCGAGTCTGGAAATAATGGATCGGTATACGCATATGGCGCTGTTAATTGGTACTCCATTACTGGGAGTCTCTATTGTCGTTGCCGTTATTTCTATTATTGCCGAGGAGCGCTGGCGTCTGCTGCTAGATACCAAAGTGCTGATGACGGCGATTGCTTTATGTGTGTATATTGTATTTTTAGTAAGCAAAAGATTGAACCAGCGTTCAGGTCTTATTATGGCAAAGTGGTCTTTAGTTGGCTACACGCTATTGATTCTTAATTTTTTGCTGAATTCCTGGTCTGTATTTCATCAGTGGACGGGAGAGTGAAAAGCCAGTTGCAGCATTTTGTCCCGATTTCGTTGAATTGTAATAATAAAATCTGTTGTGTTGTAGGCGGCGGCAGGATTGCGGAACGAAAGGTTAAGGGGATGATGGAAAGTGGGGCGCTCATCACCGTCATTAGCCCGAATATAACGCCGGATTTGAAGATCCTGGCCGATCACAAGCGGCTCCACTGGGTAAATCGCGTATATCGCGAGGGTGACCTCCAGGGAGCCTTTCTTGTATATGCGGCAACAAACCAGAGAGAAGTGAATAATGAGGTTGCGCAAGAGGCTAGACAAAGGGGTATACTGGTAAATGTGACGGATCGCTCGGAAGACGGAGATTTTATAACGCCGGGCATCCTTCGACGAGGGCGACTGACGATTAGTATTTCCACAGAAGGAGCAGGCCCCGCTGTGACCGCTGATATTACATCGACCTTGGATACGTTGTTCGGTAGCGAATACGAGCCTTATCTGGATTTCATGCACGATATGCGACAGATCATCAAACGCAAGATAAGTTCTCCACAGCAAAGGACCAAGCTATTAAGACGCTTGGTGAATAGTGGGATTTTGGATCAAATACGACGTCATGAATTTATGGCATGGACCGAAAAAGAAATAGATCTATGGATTGCGCAAAATCAGGAGGAATAACATGCGAACAATTGTGGTAGGCAGCAGACAGAGCGCTCTGGCGTTAACTCAGACCGGGCATGTCATTGAGGATTTGAATGCACTGTGCGCGGAGCATGGATTGGATTTAGAATTTGTCGTCAAGAAAATCCTGACCAAGGGTGATCGCATATTGGATGTAACCTTGTCCAAAGTGGGTGGCAAAGGACTTTTTGTCAAAGAGATTGAACAGGCCATGCTGGCTGGTGAAATTGATATGGCAGTACATAGTATGAAGGATATGCCGTCCGAATTGCCAGAAGGCCTTGTCAACGGCGCTGTTCCGCACCGAGAAGACCCTCGTGATTGCCTGATCACATTGGGCGCCAAAAGTCTGGAGGATTTGCCTCCAGGAGCCAAGGTGGGCACGAGTAGTTTACGCAGAGCCAGTCAAATCAAGTCCATGCGACCTGATCTACAATTGGAGCCTGTACGCGGTAATATTGATTCCCGTCTGAAAAAGCTGGAGACAGAAGGCTTTGACGCCATCATTTTGGCGGCAGCAGGCTTGCACCGAATGGGCTGGAAAGACCGGATTACGTCCTATATACCGGTGGAAGCATGTTTGCCGGCAGTGGGGCAGGGAGCGCTCGGTATTGAATGTCGTGCGAGCGATGAAGAGCTATTGGCATTGCTGAAACTCTACAACCACCGAGATACTTCAGCCACGGTTGCGGCAGAACGAACCTTTTTAGGTGTGCTAAATGGGGGATGCCAAGTGCCAATCGGGGCTCATGCGGTCTGGGCTGGTCAAGAAATTAGCCTTACAGGGATGGTGGGCTCACCAGATGGTGAGGTCATTTTGAAGGAAACGCTCCAGGGAGATGATCCGCAGAAGCTGGGAGAAGCGGTGGCGGCCAGTTTGATAGCCAAAGGAGCGGAACAGATTCTGGCGCAAGTGAGGGGATAATGAAATGGTGGGTAAGGTATATTTAGTAGGTGCAGGACCCGGAGATGCGAGATTAATTACGGTCAAGGGTTGGGAGTGTATTCAACTGGGCGATGTCATTGTGTATGACAGACTGGCAAGCCCTCGCCTCTTGGGACTGATGAAGCCAGGGGCCCAAAAAATATATGTCGGCAAGCTGCCAGATCGTCACACCATGAAGCAAGAGGAAATTAATCAGCTACTGGTGGATTTAGCCCTGGAAGGAAAAACTGTCGTCCGGCTCAAGGGTGGAGATCCCACCATTTTTGGGCGAGTTGGAGAGGAAGCCGGGCTGCTGCGTAAACACGGCATTTCCTATGAAATCATACCTGGCATCACATCAGCCATCAGCGTGCCTGCCTATGCAGGTATTCCCGTTACCCATCGGGATATGGCCTCGTCGCTGTCTATCATTACAGGTCATGAAAGTCCGGACAAACTTGATAAAAGTATTCATTGGGATAAAGTAACGAACGCAACGGGTACACTGATCTTTATGATGGGTGTAGCGAAGATCGGCTATATTAGCGATCAGCTGATAAAGCACGGTAAGCCATCTGATACTCCAGTTGCTTTGATACGCTGGGGAACCCGCGCCGAGCAAGATACGCTAGTGGGTACGCTGGCGGATATTGAAGCCAAGGTGAAGGCAGCGAATTTTCAACCACCCGCTGTCATCGTTGTCGGAGAAGTAGTCAATCAGCGTGAACAGTTAAAATGGGCAGAGGATATGCCCTTGTTTGGAAAACGGATTTTGGTTACTCGCGCGCGCGCGCAGGCCAGCAGTCTGGTTCACCGGATTGAGGAGCTTGGCGGTGAACCCTATGAATTCCCAGTTATCCAGACTGTTGTTCCTTCGGACGAGCCGATAAAACAGAAAATTAAAGAGGCATTTGTACGACTTCCTGAATATGACTGGGTGTTTTTTACTAGCGTTAACGGAGTGGAGTACTTTTTTACTCACTTAAAGGAACAGGGCAAGGATGTACGTTCCTTATACAAAGCTCGTATTGCCGCTGTTGGACCGGCTACGGCAGACGCGCTTAGGATGCACGGAATTGTAGCAGAACAGATCGAAGGGCCTTTTCAGGCAGAGGGATTGCTTGAGGCGTTTGAGCAGGATTTGCAAGCAGGGCAGAAGGTATTTCTTCCAAGAGGTGATCTCGCTCGCTCATGGTTGCCAGATCAGCTGAGGGAGATGGGACTGCATGTGACCGAGGCCGATTTGTATCAAACGGTGCTGGCGGCCAACACACAGGATGACGAGCTCCTCAAATTGCTTGAGGAGCGTGCCATTCACGCAATTACGTTTACCAGTTCCTCAACCGTAACCTTTTTTATGGAGGCACTTCGACAAATGGGGATCAATGATCCAGTGTCGCTGCTGGAGGGAGTTACAATTGCTGTGATCGGTCCCTTGACTGGTGAGACAGCAACCCAAGCTGGTCTGACTGTCAGTTTGATGTCAGAGAAGGCGACCATTGAAAGTTTAATTCAATCGCTATGTGACTGGAAACAATCAAGTACGGTTATGACATTATAAATTTTAATTTTTACAAATGAATGTATAAAAAATGGAGGTTTGTATTTATGAGTGTCCCTTTTAAAAGACATCGTCGTTTGCGCCAGTCAGCAGCCATCCGTAGCATGGTGCGTGAGACGGTATTGAATCCGGCTGATTTTATCCAACCGATCTATGTTACATTTGGCACTGGAGTGAAACAGGAGATCAGCTCTATGCCAGGTGTATACCGTTTTTCTCTGGATCGGCTGGAGGAAGAGTTGAAAGAAATTAGTGAGCTTGGCATTCCTGCTGTGCTCCTGTTTGGCATACCAGAAACCAAAGACAGTGTAGGGACTTCAGCTTTTGTGGACAATGGCATTGTTCAGGAAGCTACTCGTTTGATCAAGTCCCGTTATCCTGAACTGCTGGTCGTGGCAGATACTTGCTTGTGTGAGTTTACGGACCATGGACACTGCGGTATGGTACACATGCATGAGCATGATGGTGAAGTATGCGGTGAAGTATTGAATGATGAGTCTCTGGAGGTACTGGTACGTACAGCTGTTTCTCAGGCCAGAGCCGGTGCAGATATCATCGCTCCCTCCAATATGATGGACGGTTTTGTACAGGCAATTCGGCAGGGGCTCGATCTGGAAGGCTTTTCACATATTCCGATTATGTCGTATTCCGTCAAATATGCGTCTGCTTTTTATGGTCCTTTCCGGGAAGCTGCTGATTCTGCGCCGCAGTTTGGTGATCGCAAATCCTATCAGATGGACCCTGCCAATGCACGCGAGGCATTGCGAGAAGCGGAGTCTGACGTGCTGGAGGGTGCGGATATGCTGATGGTGAAGCCTTCCCTTTCTTATCTGGATGTAATGCGCACTATTAAAGATCAATTTGATTTGCCTATGGTGGCCTATAATGTCAGCGGTGAATATGCAATGGTCAAAGCGGCAGCCCTGCAAGGCTGGATTGATGAAAAAGCGATGGTGCTGGAGATTCTGACAAGCATGAAGCGTGCTGGCGCGGATATGATTATTACTTATTCTGCCAAGGATGCGGCAAGATGGTTGCAGCAATAAGTGTATTTTTCAAAAGACAGGAGCGATTATAATGATCGACGAACAACGAACGGTGCGCAAGGATACGCGTTCCAAAGCAGCCTTTGATGAAGCAAAACAATATATTCCGGGTGGCGTAAACAGTCCGGTTCGAGCTTTTAAATCCGTAGGCATAACGCCGGTATACATCGATCGTGGGGAAGGATCGCGTGTATATGATATCGACGGTCAATCCTATATAGATTATGTGTGTTCATGGGGACCGCTTATTATGGGCCATGCGCACCCCGAAGTGGTTAAAGCCTTACAGGCTGCTGTTGTAAAAGGAACCAGCTTCGGAGCCCCAACGTTGGCGGAAACGGAAATGGCCAAGCTCGTATGTGAGCGTGTTCCTTCCATGGACATTGTTCGAATGGTTAACTCGGGAACCGAAGCGACAATGAGTGCAATACGACTCGCGCGTGGATTTACGAAACGCAGCAAAATCCTTAAATTTGAAGGCTCTTATCACGGTCATGCGGACAGCTTGCTAATTAAAGCGGGCTCTGGTGTTGCGACATTAGGTCTGCCCGATAGTCCAGGTGTACCCGAAGTCGTAGCCACACATACAATCACCGTCCCTTACAATGATTTGGCGTCGGTGAAGCTGGCTTTTGAGAAATTTGGCGAAGAGATTGCTGCAATTATTGTCGAGCCGGTAGCTGGAAATATGGGAGTTGTACCGCCACAACCTGGATTTTTGGAAGGTTTGCGTGAGGTAACCCAACAGTACGGAAGTCTGCTGATTTTTGATGAAGTAATGACTGGATTCCGGGTGGGACTTCATTCCGCTCAGGGACGCTTTGGTGTGACACCGGATCTTACGTGTCTGGGCAAAGTAATTGGTGGTGGCCTGCCTGTAGGTGCTTACGGCGGACGTCGCGACATTCTAGAGCAAATCGCACCATCGGGTCCCATCTATCAAGCGGGTACGCTGAGCGGAAATCCGTTGGCTATGGCAGCAGGCTATTCGACACTTAAATTGCTGACACCAGAAGTATATGATCGCCTGGAAGAACGGGCAGCACGGCTGCAGGCTGGTTTCGAACGTAACGCGCGAGAGCTGGGGATTCCTGTCACGATCAACCGTGTAGGTTCTATGGTGTGCCCGTTCTTCACAGACGAGAAGGTTGTCAATTTCGACACTGCTAAAACGAGTAATCAGGACCACTTCCGCCGTTACTTTACTGAAATGGTGAATGAGGGCGTTAGTGTAGCTCCATCTCAATTTGAGGGTATGTTCGTATCAGGTGTGCATACCGTTGAGGATATTGATGCGACCATTGAAGCAAACTATCGCGCGCTCAAACGTCTATGAGCTGGAAAGGCAGCTGGAAAAGAAGAGGACCGTGGCTGGAAATTACACCAGGGCAAGAAATTGTAGCCGATGAAAATCACATTGAGCTTGTAGATCGCACTGAAGCTGTGGATCACTGGTTACTAAACCGTCTGGGTTTACCGGACAAGCTGTGGCGCAGGCTACGGCATGAAAAAGGGATTGAACTTACAGGGGACCGGCTGCGGCTGGCCCTTTTTCCTGTAGTGGACCTTGGCATTATTCCGCGTTGGTATGATTTGAAGATACTATACGAGGATGATTTTTGTTTGGTCGTACACAAACCAGCGGGGATGGCAGTCCATCCAGACGGTGGTGTAAAGGATGGTCCACTGACGTTGGATCATGCTGTCGCATCCTACTATGAAATCAACAACATCCATACAGCAGTGCGGCATGTGCATCGTCTGGATGTGGATACGACAGGCCCGGTGCTATATGCCAAAAATGAATTTGCATTGCTCAAGCTGGACGAACAAATGAGGGCAAAGGACATCGGTCGTCGTTATGTAGCTTTGGTACGAGGGAAAGTGCCTCCATCGTTGCGGACGTTGGATTGGCCGATTGGCAAGGACAGGCATCATAAACAGCGCCGCCGTGTATCTCCAACCGGACAGAAGGCGGTTACCCATGTGGAAGTTGGGGAAGTATGGGGGAGCGGCCCAAGTGCGGTCAGTCTTGTGTATTTGACGCTGGAGACAGGTCGGACGCACCAGATACGCGTGCACCTTAGTCATGCTGGCTATCCATTGCTTGGGGACGTATTATACGGCGGTCGTGCTGCTGACTTTGGCAGGCAGGCCCTCCACGGAGAGCGCCTCACCTTCTGTCATCCGCTGAGCGGCGAAACGATAAACGTGGATGATGCTTGGCCGGATGATTTTCAAAAGCTGCACAAATAGCTATAAAAGATGGCATGCCTTCTATTTTGGCGCATATACTTGAACCTAGAAACGGTTTGCAATATGGAGTTTCCGTGCGCCTGACACGAGTCAGAGGATGTGCGGAGGCTGCCCAAAGGAGGATGCCATCCTTGAATAAACAACAGAATGATCAGCCGCAAGGCTTGCGTTTTGATATTTATGAACGCATTCATTTGACGGAGGAAGCTGCCGGGATTGCCGAGTTGGAGGAAATTGAGCTTCTGCCACGCATTCAGGTTGTAACCCACGGCGACCATGCCGCTTTGCGAGGGCATTTGCTGCTGGAGGGCGTGTACCGCACACCTGAACAGATCACGAGCGAACTCCATCATCTAATCCCTGTGGAAATTACCATTCCGCTGAATCGGGTAGGAAGATTGGAAGATATCTCTGTAGAGATTGAAAATTTTGATGTGGACCTGCTCTCTTTACGCAGTCTAAACATTACTGGCGTTCTTTCTTTGCATGGGGTGGAAAGCTCGCACGCAGAGGAGACGGCGGTTTGGCTGGATGAGGAATTTACTGTGGTGCATGCGCCTGAGCATCCAGCTTCATCCCCTTCTGGCGATGGTGAGCATCGCTACGAAGAGACCTATTCTACCCAAGATGCGGCAATCAACAGCATTACAGATTCGGAAGCTTTATACACAGTACCAGCACAACAGGAGTCAGCTTACTGGGAGCTGTCGCCAGAGGCCCAAGGGGAGGAAAAGTCATCATCGGAGCAGCAAGCTTATGATCCGATAGTAGACCCGAACCGATTTTATGAGCCGTGGACGGGAAAAGCAGTTGAAGACAGTTCTTCCGAAGGGAAGCATGAGCAGGGGGCGCCGCAAGTGTGGGGGATTCATCAAGAGGAAATAGGGACGGAAGGAAATGAGCCCAAAATATCCTCTGCATCTCCTAATGTAGCATACGACCCTTTGTTGTCTGAGCCGCATTCTGATACAGATTCGGAGGTTTATTTGGAGCCGCAGTTGGAAGCAAGTCAGGGGAATGACTTTGACTTCAGGCCTGAGGCGTCAGAACAGGTAAACCATGAAGTCCATGATACCTTTACTGAGGAAAAGCCAGAGATGCGCGTGGCGCTTAACAGTAAAAAGGATGAAGGAGCAGACGAGCCGGACCCGGTTGTCTACTCATCATTGCTTCAATCCAGTCGTTCGGTGAAGGAAGCGGAACACCAGCAGCAGTTGGAACATGAACCGCAAGATCAGGATCAGAAAGCCGACGAAGAGCGTGAGGACGCCAAGTGGAAAAACCTTTTTTTTCATACACAGGATGAAACGCCTTTCCGCAAAGTGCGGTTATGCATTGTACAACGCGAGGATACACTGGAAACGATAGCAGACCGCTATCAGCTCAGTACTCGGGAGCTTCAATTGTATAACAGATTGGCAGAGCATCATGTGGAGGAAGGGCAGGTATTGTACATCCCTTGATCCAGTTGCTGAAACATGCAGCGAAGTGCTGACTATCGTCAATGAGAAATGGGTGTTGACTATAGTCAATGGGAAATGTATGATGTGGTATAGTTAATGAAAGACTGAGATCGGGAAGAGTAGGCAGCAAGCCCTTCAGAGAGTGGAATTGCAGCGCTGTGAGGTTCCGCAGGAAGCTACTGGCCGAAGTCACCCGGGAGTCGCCTGTTTGAACGGTTCCTCATTTCATTCCTACGGAAAGTAAGAGGTTCACGGTAGAATAAGGCCGGTCCGCAACCGTTATCTGCATAAAGTGTCACACCATGTGTAATGGATCAGGGGATACATACACTAGGGGTGAAACAAAGGTGGTACCGCGAGAGAACAGCCTTTCGTCCTTTGAGGATGAAGGGCTTTTTTTATTTGCCAAATGAAAAATCATGGAGGTATCCTGATATGTCAGAACAAGACAACAAGACAACCTTGGAAATGCCAACGACGTACGATCCCAAATCAGCAGAAAAAAAGTGGTACAAAACGTGGATGGAGAAGGGCTATTTCCGTGCCGGGCAACATCCAGAGGCAGAGCCTTTTACAATCGTTATTCCACCACCAAATGTTACGGGTATGTTGCATATTGGACATGCTCTTGACTTTACTTTGCAGGATATTATTATCCGCGCCAAGCGGATGCAGGGTTATGATGCCTTGTGGTTGCCAGGGGCAGACCACGCAGGTATTGCTACTCAAACCAAAGTAGAGCAGAAGCTGCGTGAAGAAGGTCTGACTCGCTATGATTTGGGCCGTGAGAAGTTTTTGGAGAAAGTGTGGGAGTGGAAGGATCTTTATCTGGACAACATCCATAATCAATGGGAGAAAATGGGCTTTTCTCTCGATTATTCTCGTGAACGTTTTACATTGGATGAGGGACTGTCCAAAGCGGTACGCGAAGTATTCGTTAAACTGTACAAAAAGGGTCTGATTTATCGCGGTAAACGCATCATTAACTGGGACCCTGCTGCACGTACTGCACTGTCGGATATTGAGGTAGAATACAAAGAGGTGAACGGAAATCTGTATCACCTGCAATATCCTTTAAAAGACGGTAGCGGATTTATTACTGTAGCTACTACACGCCCTGAAACGATGCTGGGCGATACAGCTGTAGCTGTACATCCGGAGGATGAACGCTACAAGCAAATGATCGGCAAAACGCTTGTGCTTCCAATCATCGGGCGCGAAATTCCGGTTATAGCGGATGACTACGTGGATAAGGATTTCGGTAGCGGCGCGGTTAAAATCACACCGGCTCACGATCCGAATGACTTTGAAATGGGGCAACGTCACCAGCTACCACAAATTACGGTGATGGACGAGACGGGGACGATGAATGCTGAAGCAGGCAAATATCAGGGAATGGATCGCAGTGATTGCCGTAAGCAAATCGTCGCTGATTTGAAGGAACAGGGCGTACTGATTCGCATTGAAGAGCATGTGCACCAGGTAGGTCACAGTGAGCGTACAGGGGTAGTTGTAGAACCTTATCTGTCCACGCAATGGTTCGTGGAAATGAAGCCGCTGGCAGCTAAGGCGATTGAAGCACAGAAGACGGGCAACGGTGTAAACTTTGTGCCGGATCGTTTTGAGCGTACTTATCTGCATTGGATTGAAAATGTGCGTGATTGGTGTATTTCCCGTCAATTATGGTGGGGACACCGTATCCCGGCTTGGTACGATGAGGAAACCGGAGAAGTGATTGTATCGGCGGAGGACCCTACAACTTTGCCTGAATATGCTGGCAGAAAGCTCAAACAGGATGAGGATGTACTCGATACTTGGTTCAGCTCTGCTTTGTGGCCGTTTTCGACTCTGGGTTGGCCTGAGCAGACAGAGGATCTCAAACGCTATTATCCGACGAATGTTCTAGTTACAGGCTACGACATTATTTATTTCTGGGTATCGCGTATGATTTTTACTGCGCTGGAGTTTACTGAAGAAATTCCGTTCAAGGACGTACTTATGCACGGTCTGGTTCGTGATGCGGACGGAAGAAAGATGTCCAAATCTCTGGGCAATGGTGTTGATCCGCTCGACGTAATTGACCAATATGGTACAGATGCTATGCGTTATATGATCTCCACCAGCAGCACACCAGGACAAGACCTGCGTTTCCGCTGGGAACGCGTGGAGCAGGCGCGCAACTTTGCCAATAAAATTTGGAATGCATCACGTTTTGCGCTGATGAATCTAGAAGGCGTCACTGCGGCAGATATAGACATTACTGGTGACTTAAGCACCGTTGATCGTTGGATACTGCATCGTCTAAACGAAACTTCACGCGACATCACGCGTCTAATAGATGCTTATGAATTTGGCGAGACAGGCCGCCTTCTGTATAACTTTATTTGGGATGATTTGTGCGACTGGTACATTGAGTTTGCGAAGCTTTCCCTATATGGCGAAAATGCAGAGGCGAAAAAGAAAACACAATCCGTACTTGCATATGTATTGGATCGGACACTACGCATGATTCATCCGTTCATGCCGTTTATCTCCGAAGAAATATGGCAGCATCTTCCGCATGAAGGCGAAACGATTACATTGGCAGCTTGGCCTGCTTACGATCCTGCTTTCGAGGATCAGGATGCGGTCGCTGAAATGAATTTGCTGATCGACGTGATTCGCGCTGTACGCAATATCCGCGCTGAAGTCAACGTGCCGATGAGTAAAAAAGTTGAATTGCTCATAAAACCTGGCGATCAAGCCGTTCTTGATATTATTAACCGCAATGGGGAGTATGTGCGCCGATTCTGTAATACGTCTGAATTCGACGCAGGATTAGAGTTCACCGCTCCAGATAAAGCCATGACATCTATAGTTAGCGGCGCAGAGCTATACCTGCCGTTAGCCGGACTGCTAGATATTGCCCAGGAAATTAGCAGACTGGAAAAAGAACTTCAGCATTTGAACAGTGAAGTGGAGCGCGTGGAGAAAAAGCTCTCTAACCAAGGCTTCGTGGCGAAGGCACCAGCCAAAGTCATCGAGGAAGAGAAGGCCAAGCAAGCCGATTACTCAGATAAGCGCGCCAAAGTTATCGCACGTATTGAAGAACTCAAAGGATAATTTCACTCACAATAAAATGACCTGAAGGTGAAGAGGATGTCAGATACGATCAGGGGCGGCGACATAGCTCCTTTACAAAGTTATGATGAGGCAGTGGAATGGATTAACGGGTTAATCCCGTTTGGCATTAGACCTGGACTTGAACGAATCGAACTGCTGATGAGTAGGCTGGGTGATCCACAACGACATTTGAAATTTGTGCATATTGCAGGAACCAACGGTAAGGGCTCGACTTGTGCCTTTTTAACCTCTGTGCTACTGAAATGTGGATACGATGTCGGAACCTTTACTTCTCCGTACATCACCCGATTTACAAACCGTTTTCAGTTCAACGGGACTGATATTCCAGATGAAACGCTGGTTTCGCTCGCCAATCGCCTATATCCGTTGGTGAAAGAAATCGCAGATAGTGAATTGGGATCACCTACGATGTTTGAGGTTTCCACAGCATTGGCTATTTTGTACTATGCTACGGTAGCTTTTCCAGATGTTGTGGTATGGGAAACAGGTCTCGGGGGAAGGATGGATGTAACTAATATCGTGAGTCCTATCGTCTCGGTCATTACGAATGTCGGCTATGACCATACGGATATTTTGGGAGATACACTGGAACAGATTGCAAGAGAAAAGGCTGGGATCATCAAACCGGGTGTACCTGTCGTCAGTTGTGTTTCTCAGCCCGAGGCTATTCAGGTCATACGTGAAACGGCGTCCAAGCAAGGAGCTGCCTTGTATCTGGGAGGAGAACAATTTACGTATGAACGGCTAAACGGGAATGAAACAGGTCAGACCTTTTCATTCGCGGGGCCCTTCCGACATATGGAAATCGACATCACGTTGTTAGGCGAACATCAATGTTCTAATGCGGCAGGAGCTATGATGGCACTTGAAGTCCTACGTCAGTATATGGCATTTGTGTTAGATGATGCGGATCTGCTGGAGGGCTTTAGGCAAGCTGCCTGGGCAGGGCGTCTCGAACAAGTCAGTACCTCTCCGAGGATTGTCCTTGATGGGGCCCATAATCCAGAGGGAGCACAGACGCTGGCCAAGAGTCTCCCACAAGTGTATTCGTACAAAAAATTGGTTTTAATGATGGGGATGCTTTCAAACAAGCATCATGAAGCATACTTGCAGCATATACTGCCACTAGTGGATACTCTTATTCTGACCGAGCCCGATTTTCGCCGCAAAATGAATGCCGCTGATTTGGCTCATCTCGTGGAGAAGCTGCGGCCGTCTTATGCCAAAACGGATTTAAAAATTATTGTAGAAGGTGACTGGAAAAAGGCTTTAGGCCTGCTTCAGTCACATACGGAAGCGGATGATCTGGGGGTGGTGTCCGGCACGCTATACCTTATTGCGGATGTACGGGCTACCCTTATGTATCAAACCGATTCGGAAAAAGGTTGGTGAAATTTGTTGATTACTTCGGAACATGTTCATTTTATCGGTATCGGCGGCTACGGGATGAGCGCGATTGCTCGGGTCATGCTGGAGATGGGTTATACCGTGACTGGCTCAGATGTGGCATCACAGGAGCTGACAGAAAAACTGGCGGCAAAAGGCGCAAAAATATATATTGGACACACGCCTGAACATATTGCAGGCGCGGATATCGTCGTCTATTCCACAGCATTGTCACGTGACAATGTAGAGCGGGTGGCAGCGGAGGAACTGAATATTCCGACACTGCACCGTTCGCAGATGCTGGCTCGCTTACTTAACGAACGTAAGGGAATAGCGGTTGCGGGTGCGCACGGGAAAACGACAACCTCTTCTATGATCGCTCTGGTTATGGAGAGATGTAACGTTGACCCAACGTATATTATCGGCGGCGAAATCACGAATTTGGGAACGAACGCCAAAGCGGGTAAAAGCGAGTTTGTCGTTGCCGAGGCGGATGAGAGCGATGGCTCTTTCCTGCAATATCACCCTTGGCAGGGTATCGTAACCAATATTGAAGCGGATCATTTGGAAAATTACGATGGCGATTTTAACCGTCTGAAAAGTGCTTACGTACAGTTTTTGAGCCAAATTCGGCCGGATGGAGCAGCTATTGTATGCGCCGATGATCAGAACATCCGAGAAATGTTGCCTCAGCTCCAAACTCGGGTTATTACTTACGGGGTAGAGCATGAAGCGGATTACATGGCGACAGATATCCAATTAGGTGACCGCCGATTAAGCTTTACAATGAGCCGTAAGGGAACAGCGCTCGGAACGATTGAATTATCTGTACCGGGTAAACATAACATGTATAATGCGATGGCTACTGTGATTTCATGTTTGGAAGCAGGAATTCCATTTGATCAAATTGCCGCAACTATTGTGGAATTTCACGGAGCGAAACGTCGCTTTCAGGTGCTAGGTGAAGGCAATGACATTTTGATTATTGATGACTATGCGCATCACCCAACAGAGATTGAGGCTACGATCAGTGCAGCGAGAGCGACTGGCAAGCGTATTATTGCCGTGTTCCAGCCACAACGCTACAGTCGTACCTTCTTCCTGCTGGATGCGTTCAGCCGTGCGTTTAGCGAGGCAAATGAAGTTATCATTACCGATATATATTCACCAGCGGGAGAAAAACAGATTGAAGGTGTGCATTCTTCCAAACTTGTGGATTTAATTGTCCAAAACAGCAATGCAAATGCAATCTATTTACCGACCAAAGAAGCCGTGATCGAGGAGTTGAAAGATCGGTTGCAACCAGGCGATCTTGTGCTGACGATGGGAGCAGGAGATATTTGGAAAGCCGGAGATGCATTAGCGCGTCATCTTCGCGGACAACAAGTGTAATACGTATACAGGGCTATTACACCAATGAATTATAGGTTTGAGGGGTATTCCGAACACGGATGTGTTTCGGGATACCCTTTTTTTGTAATGCAGACGCATATTCTCTCAGCTTGGCTCATACAACAAACTATGAGGAGTATGGGACAAGGAGGGAGTGCATCCATGAACAAGGCCAAGATGACATTCCGGTTCGACCAACAGTTGCCGGAGACAAGCCGGGAGGAAAAGCAACAGGTGCTTCCGTACAAAAATCCGACGTTTACGAACGGGCAGCGTGACACGATTAGAGATATGGAGTTATATCATGATGATGAGCCTTTTCAAGCGGAGAACCAGCGTAAAGGAATGGAACGGACTAGTAGTATGGAGAAGCATACTCGAACTACACAACATTCAGACCCCAGTAAACCTGAAGAGACGAATAAACGGGTTGTAAGTCGGCGTTTTACTCCAACATTGAGGGTCCAGGAGGGATGGGACGACCCTTTTGGTCGTTCGGCCGCTTCCTGGTCAGATGCGGATGTTCTACCAGAAAGTCTGGATGAGGACGAGATTGATGATGAGAAAGCTTATTATTCTGGTCAAGAGTATAGAAAACGTCCGCCTCACCCTTCCAGATGGAGATTAATCGGGTCTGTAGCCAGTGCGTTGGTGACTGGGGGCATGTTTGGCTATATTCTGTTGTTACTGTTTAATGGAGGCAGTATAGTCCCGGGATCCGCTTCTTCGGCTGAGGAAGCCGTGCCTGTTTTTAAAGAATCTGTTGATGTCGATACAACGTCTACAAAAGAGAATTCCGCCCCTGTCACGGTTGTAGCAGCTCAAGTGCCACCACAAACCTATTACTTGCTGCAATACGGAGTTTTCAGTACTCCGGAGCGGGCTTTACAGGCAAAGGAAGAACTGTTGAAGGCGGGCATTGCAGCTGGAGGGGATAGCGAGGATCAAAACCGGGTATATGCAGGAATATCGCCGGATAGGGAGCAAGCCAAGTTGCTCAGCAATCAATTGAAGACACAAGGAGTGGAGCTGTATGTCCGCGAGCTCCAATTGCCCGGATTCGAAAAAGCGGCTTACGGAGGCAATAGTGATAAACTTACTGCCTTTTTTCAGTTAAGCAGCTCATTAGTGGGGAAGCTGACTGGACTCTCATCAAATTTGCTCAGAGAAGAAGCTTCAAATGCAGTGCCAGCCTCCGAACTGAACGAACTGAACAACCTGCATCAGCAGTGGACACAAAATGTTGCTGCACTTCCCACCGGTCTGCCAAAGGAAGCGGCTGCCTCCGCGACCTCGCTTGAAAAGGCGATGAACAGTGCAGTCTCTGCACTTGGGGAATATAACAAGAATACAGCCAAGGAACACATTTGGGAGATTCAATCCTCCATGATGGAATATGTTTTGCGTGAGAAGGAATTTATCCAATTCATAAAACAATAGACTAAGCATACTTTCCGGCAAGGAACTGGAAATAGTTCCCCATGCCGGATTTCTGTTTGTATTGCAGTACAAATCACCGTATAATAATGAAGGTGTCAAAAAATGGCGAGGGAAGATCGGGATGAAAAAAAATGTAGGAATGCTTATACTGTTTTTGTTGCTCGGTTGGCTTTTGGGTGCCTGGATTGCTAAGGCCCTTCAATCGTTCAAAGTCCTTTCCTTTCTGACCCACCCCACTACGATATCCTGGTCGCCGAGAGCGGATCTGGATATTATCAGCTACAACATAACGATAAATTTTGAATTGAGCCTGCTTAGTCTGATCGGCATCATCGCCGCGTTCTGGCTGTATCGCAGGCTCTAACTGATGAAAAGGAGCTTCCCTTATGGACGGGAAAATTACGCCCCGCATTATTCTGGCATCGACTTCACCAAGAAGGAAGGAGTTACTTTCATATTTGAGACTCCCCTTTGAGGTGGTGCCGAGTCATGCGGATGAAAGCACGCCTGAGAGCTGGACGCCTCAGCAAATCGTGGAGACCCTTGCGGCCCGCAAAGCCGAAGCGGTCGTGCGCGGCGTCGCGCAATCCGAGGAAGCTGGATTGGTGATTGGCAGCGATACGATTGTCGTGCTGGAGGATTCGGTATTGGGCAAGCCTGCCGATCATGCAGATGCAGTTCGCATGTTGACAGCATTGCAGGGAAGAACACACCGTGTGTACACCGGGGTAGCCTGCATACATACCGGTACTGGCAAAATGCTTGTTAGACATCGCCAAACGGAGGTCACGATGAAGCCTCTAAGCCAAGAGCAAATTGTGGCATACGTTAATACTGGTGAACCGTCTGACAAAGCAGGATCGTATGGCATTCAAGGCATGGGTGCTACGTTGGTGGAATCTATTCAGGGTTGTTATTTTAACGTCGTAGGATTGCCGCTTTCCTTGCTATCGGACATGCTGTCCGATTTTGGAGTGAATGTGCTGCGTCCATAAAAGGGGATAAACATATGCTGGAGTCGCCAGTACTGATGCTTCGCGACCTCCCCCATGAAGAACGACCAAGAGAGCGCATGATGACATATGGGGCGGACGCCTTGAGCAACGCGGAGTTGCTAGCAATACTACTGCGTACAGGAACACAAAGTGAATCATCTGTGCATTTAGCGCAGCGTATTTTGCAGCAGGCAGGGAATTTGCGTCAACTGGTGGATATGAGTCTGAGCGAGTTGACCCAGATTAAGGGCATTGGAAATGCTAAAGCGATACAGCTAAAGGCGAGTATCGAGTTGGGTCGTCGATTAGCATTGTCACGCCATTTGGAGACCCCGAAGATTAGTTGCCCGCGGGATGTGGCAGATTTATTGTTTGAGCAGCTTCGTTATTTACAGAAAGAGCATTTTGTGTGCCTGTTTCTAAATACCAAAAACCATGTCATTGCTCAGGAAACACTATCTATGGGTAGCCTGAATTCCGCCATCGTGCATCCTCGTGAAGTATTTCGGGCTGCAATCAAATGCAGCAGTGCTTCGATTATTTGCGCTCATAACCATCCGAGCGGTGATCCGAAGCCAAGCCCGGAAGATGTCCAGTTGACTCGCCGCCTGATGGAAGCGGGCAACATAGTGGGTATCGACGTGCTTGATCATATTGTGATCGGGGACGGGACCTTTGTAAGTTTGAAGGAGCAAGGTCTGATATAATATAATATTTAAATCAAACATTTAAACACGACCGGTTAAACCGGCCTGAATAAACCGTTTATACAGGGATAACAGATTTCAGGGAAGAGAAAAGGAGATTAACATCATGCTGGGTGGCTTTACAAAAGATTTAGGAATTGACTTGGGGACGGCAAACACGCTTGTATACGTAAGAGGAAAAGGAATCGTAGTTCGTGAACCATCTGTAGTCGCTTTGCGTACAGATACAAAAACCATTGAAGCTGTTGGGGAATCCGCTAAAAAAATGATTGGCCGCACACCAGGGAATATCCGTGCAATTCGTCCAATGAAGGATGGAGTCATTGCTGATTTTGATACGACAGCAACAATGATTAAATATTTCATCCGTCAGGCGCAAGCACAACGTTCTTTGTTTCCACGCCATCCGAACGTGATGGTTTGCGTGCCTTCGGGCATTACTGCAGTGGAGCAGCGTGCTGTTGAAGATGCGACCAAGCAAGCAGGCGCAAGAGAAGCGTACACGATTGAAGAGCCGTTTGCAGCGGCAATTGGCGCTGATCTGCCAGTATGGGAGCCTACGGGTAGTATGGTTGTCGATATCGGTGGAGGTACAACCGAAGTTGCAGTCATCTCCCTAGGAGGGATCGTAACAAGTCGTTCTGTACGTGTGGCTGGCGATGAAATGGACGAGTCCATCATTCAATATGTGAAGCGTCAATACAATCTGATGATTGGTGAACGGACTTCTGAGCAGCTGAAAATGGAAGTTGGTTCAGCTATGCCGTTAGAGCAAGTAGAAACATCGGAAATCCGCGGACGCGATCTGGTAACAGGTTTGCCGAAGACAATTACAATTACCTCCGATGAAATTAGCGAAGCTTTATCGGATACAGTTAATGCGATCGTGGACGCAGTTAAAGTAACATTGGAAAAATGCCCTCCCGAGTTGGCGGCGGATATCATGGATAGAGGAATCGTGCTGACTGGTGGTGGAGCACTACTGCGCAACCTGGATAAGCTGTTGGCAGGCGAGACTGGAATGCCGGTGATCGTAGCGGAAAATCCTCTGGATTGTGTGGCAATCGGTACGGGTAGAGCACTGGAAAATATCCATTTGTTCAAATCGCGCAGCAGTTCTGCCGTCCGTTCCAAACGTTGAATCGGGGGTGTAGGAACTGTTTAAGCTGTTTGGCAATAAAAGACTATTTGTTCTATTGATCGGAATCGTTCTGTTTATTGCCCTTATGGGGATTACACTTGGACAGAGAAGTTCCTTAACCTGGCCCGAGAAGTTCGCCAGAGATTCAATTGGCTTTGTGCAAGGTATCTTTTACAGGCCCGCTTCAGCAATAGCGGGCTTCTTTAAAGATATTGGTAATATGCGTAGTATCTACGAAGAAAATGAACGTTTAAAAATAGCCGTGGCAAAGCTGACCCGGGACCAGATTCAGACTCATAATTATGTTGAAACAAATGCCAGATTACAGAATGAACTGAAGTTCACTCAAACGCAAAAGGCAAAAAATAATTATGATTATCGTGTTGCTCAAGTGAACAGTGTTAGCAATGATTCCAAAACGCTTGTGATTGATATTGGTGAGAAGGACGGAGCCAAGGTTGGTCAGGAGGTCAGTTCACTTGAAGGATTTGTAGGGGTCATTAGCCGCACGGGGAATTTTACGTCCACCGTTACGCTGTTGACTACATTGGACCCTAAAAATCCGAATTCTTATGCCATTGCAGCGACAGTCTTGGGTAAGGAAAATCAATCGTTTGGTATGATTGAAAGCTATGATCCGGGTACGAACAGATTTCAAATGACTCGCATTGAAGAAAAAGATCCAATCGCTAAGGGCGATCAGATTATTACGTCTGGTGCAGGCGGGAAGTTCCGTAAAAACCTAATGATTGGAACAGTGGAGAAAATTCAGGTTGGAGAGTTCGGTCAAACACGGACAGCGATTATTAAACCGGCAGCAAGTTTTGTGGATTGGAAAGAGCTGCTCGTTCTCTACACTCCTGAGGTACCGGAATAATGAAGATGCGCGGTCAGGTTCTAATACTGCTGCTGTTTGTACTGTTTATAGCTGAAGGAACGATTCTTCCATGGCTCCTCCCGGATAGCTGGCATTCGAGAATGGTCCCTAATTTTGTGTATGTCGTAATTTTGTTTGTATCTGTGTATCACAGCCGTCATACAGCATTGGTGCTAGGTATTGTATTTGGACTTATTCATGACGTAGTGTACTACGGGTTTATCATTGGCCCTTATTCTTTTGCAATGGGGTTGTCTGCATACTTATTAGGGCTTGTGTTTACAGCTAGACGTGCACCGATGCCCATTATGATGGCGGCCGTGTTGATTGGTAGCTTCCTGCTGGATTCGATGCTTTTTGCTATTGATCAACTGTTCCAGCTGAATCATCAGACTTTCAATTGGGCACTTGCTCAGTATATGATTCCTGATTTGTTTATCCATTTTCTGTTCGCCCTCATCATTTATGTCCCCGTTCGCAAGCAATTGCAGCGTTTGGGTACCCGTGTGAAAAAGGAAGAGACTGTCTAGGTCTTTTTACACACATTTTGTCCGGGTTAGCAGGGATTTGACGTCCCGGGGACGAAATGATTGAGATAGGAGGGACAGGCTAATGGCGGTGAAATCGAATCATGTCACGATTAAAGGCATCAAAGATGGCCTGGTATTCCTGCTGGACGATCAATGCGAGTTTGAGGATTTGCTGGGTGAACTGCGTTTTAAGCTGGAGCACAGTCATCAAAATATTTTAACAGGCCCGATCATTCATGTGGATATTAAGCTGGGAAGTCGGGAAGTAACTGAGGAACAGAAGGAAAGTATTCTGGAGATTTTGAAGCAGAAGGGGAATCTGCTTATCAGGTCTGTAGAATCCCCCGGATTGCCTGCAGTAGTGCAGGGCAAGCCCCCTATTCACACGGTGACAGGGATTGTCCGTTCAGGACAAGTGCTTCATCACAATGGAAACTTGCTCTTTTTGGGAGATGTGAACCCGGGTGGAATTATTACTTGTACCGGTGATATTTATGTCCTCGGCGCTCTGCGGGGCATGGCGCATGCAGGGATGGAGGGAAATAGTGAAGCGATTATCGCGGCCTCCTATTTTGCACCAACACAGCTGCGAATTTCTGAAATGATCAGTCGTCCACCAGATGAATGGGAGACGCGTGAATCCGGTATGGAATTTGCGTATCTCAAGGATGGCGCTATGCAAATAGATAAAATGAGCAATATTGTGCGTCTGGGCCGCGATTTTAACGTGTTCAAAGGGGTGTAGCACATGGGAGAGGCTATCGTCGTCACTTCAGGAAAAGGCGGCGTCGGCAAAACGACGACGTCAGCCAATATAGGAACAGCGCTTGCATTGCTCGGCAAAAAGGTGTGTTTGGTGGATACGGACATCGGTTTGCGTAATCTAGACGTTGTAATGGGTCTGGAAAACCGAATCATTTATGACCTTGTTGATGTAGCAGAAGGTCGTTGCCGTCTGAATCAGGCACTGGTTAAGGACAAGCGTTTTGAAGAGTTATATATGTTGCCTGCTGCTCAAACAAAGGATAAGAGTGCTGTTACGCCGGAGCAGGTCAAAGATATTATTTTGGAGCTTAAAAAGGATTTTGAATATATATTGATCGACTGTCCTGCGGGTATTGAGCAAGGCTTTAAAAATGCCATTGCCGGTGCGGATCAGGCCATTGTTGTGACTACTCCAGAAAATGCTGCTGTACGCGATGCAGATCGGGTAATTGGTCTACTGGAAAGTTCACATGTGATATCACCTAAGTTGGTGGTTAACCGCATTCGCAACAGTATGGTTAAATCCGGAGATATGTTAGATATTGATGGAATTTTACAGGTACTCAGCATAGACCTTATCGGAATTGTGCCGGATGATGAAATGGTAATTAAAGCAGCTAATACTGGAGAGCCTACTGTTATGAATCCTGATGCACAGGCAGCGATTGCCTATCGGAACATTGCAAGACGGATCTTGGGCGATACTGTGCCTCTGATGCAGCTGGACCAAAAGAAGAGTGTAATGACACGCTTTAAGAAGTTTTTTGGTATGGGCGGATAAGGAAAACGGGGAGTAATGCTAGTAGTAGTTGCTTGACCCTTTCCTGTGCAATTTTTCACTGATTTTTAAGGTAAGTGTTATCATAGCGTTGATTGGTAACACTAGACACTTAAATAAGCAATGACTTATTTAAGTGCTTTTGGTTTGCTTTTTTAATTTCTATGATTTTGGTATATGAAATTTAGGGCTACTACATAAATGTTAAAAATATTTAAAACATGTCCGGTGCGCTAGCGCCGGTTTTTTTTGGTTTTAGGGTATGTATTCCCCAACCGGACAACATAAGTTGAAGCCCGTCCTCATAAGATGTAATAAACTTACCTCGCTGAGGGGGCTGAACAGGATGGACAAAAATTCAGGAATCAAGCAACGCAGAAAAGAACGCATACAGCAGCTAATCGAGGAAAATAAAGTGGGGTCGTATTCCTCAGGCATATATCATAATAACTATGGGTACAGAGAAATGAAATCGATGCCTGTAGTTAGTACCAACTCGCTCAGAGACCCAGAAACTGAGTGGAAAAATGATCGGCAACGCTGGCAGCAATCTTTTATGGAAAATCGTGGTCCGTCCTTTTGGAGTTCCTTTTGGCGCAGAACTGTGATAGCAACAATGTTGTTTGGAATGATATGGGGCTTATTTCGCTGGGATATTCCCTATGCAGTAAATTTGAGAATGTTTGTCGCGGATGCCTTGCAGAAGGACATGGATTTTGCAGCCGCTGGACAATGGTATAAAACTTATTTTGACGGAGCTCCTTCCTTTTTACCGATTTTTGGCGAGGAGCATGAAACGAACAAGGTCAACGCCAGTCGAAAGGGCTCTCCGCCGATTGAAGGCAACATAACACAGCCATTTGTACTGAGCCTTAAAGGGGTAGAAATTACGCCGAATGTTACTGATAATGGGGCAATCGCTGTTAAAAGTATAGACGCAGGACGCGTATTAGACGTATTAAACCATCCCAAAAGTGGAATATCGGTTACAGTTCGTCATACTAGCGGTATCACAGCAACTTATGGAAGGCTTTCACGTTCTCTTTTAAAAGTGAATGATTGGGTTCAGGAGGGAGAAGAGATTGGTGTATTGCCAGCAAGTCACAGCGGTAGCGAGGCGACAACTTTGTTTTTGGCTATTCAAAGAGGGGATCAATACATTGACCCGTCGGAAGTGGTAGCCCTTGATTAATGTCCGAGGGGTGACCCTATCCCTGCATCCGTTATTTGTCCTGGTCATGCTGACCTCTGTATTAACCGGACATTTTATCGAGATCATGACTTTATTTACACTGGTATTTATACATGAGCTAGGTCATGCAACAGCCGCTTCGTTATTGGGGGCGCGACTGCTTTCCATACAGATGTTACCTTTTGGGGGAGTAGCGGTCATTGAGGATCAGGGGAAGCTCAATGCGTGGAAGGAGATTGTCATTGCCCTAGCGGGACCTCTGCAAAACGGAATCATGATCATCATCCTTTTGTGGCTTAGGAATGTGAATGGGTTGGAGCATGATTATGTAAATTATATAATTCAAGGAAATGCTGTGATTGCATTGTTTAATTTGTTGCCTATTTTACCGCTCGATGGTGGGAAAATATTGCAGTCGCTGATTAGTTTATTCTGTTCCTATCACCGTACATTAATATGGACTTTTAGAGCTAGTATCGTAACAAGCGTGCTATTTTGTCTCTATGGTATTTCGCCTTTATTAAGGCAAGGAGAGACTTTACATTTAAATCTGCTGGCGGTAGGGATTTTTTTGCTTTATTCTAATATTGTGGATTATCGGAATATCCCTTACCGTTTTATACGTTTTTTGCTTGGAAGGGACGAGCTTTTTTACCGCGAAGCAGCTAAGGGAAGTATAGCCCTACCTATTGTATCCCTACCAGTGAAACATTTGGAGCCTGTTTTGCGTCTTTTCAGAAGAGATCGATATCATATGGTTTATGTTATGAATGAACAGGGACGAATTGTAGCTGTGTTGCCGGAGCAACGACTTATACGCTCTTATTTTGCGGCCCGCCCGCCAAACGGTGGAGAACCCAAGCTCAAATAATGTTTTATGAATGAGGAAGAGGCTGTATTCAGAGAGGTTGAAAAACCATGAAGCAAATGATTGTACAATGCCAACAGCAGATGACCCAAATGGCACTGTTGGAAGAGGGACGATTGGTTGAATATGCGGCTGAACTACCGCGAAAACGGGGAATTCTAGGTTCCTTTTTCAAAGCGAGGGTGGTCAATGTACTACCAGGGATGCAAGCTGCCTTTGTTGATATTGGACAGCGGAAAAATGCCTTTTTGTATGTGGATGACGTACTTCATGCTCACTTGGACAAGCAGCCAGAGGTAAAGCCATCCATTTCTGATCTGTTAAAGGTGGGTCAGGAAATTGTAGTACAGGTATTAAAAGAGGCTGTTGGTAGCAAAGGAGCCAGGGTGACCACCCATTTTTCACTTCCAGGCCGCTGGATTGTATACATGCCCCGTGCTGATTATGTGGCCGTATCCAAGAAGATTGAGCGTGAGGCAGAACGTGCCCGTTTGAAAGCGATGGGAGAGCAGCTGCGTACGGGTGAGGAAGGTGTCATCATTCGTACGGTTTCAGAGGAAATGAGTATAGAAGCGATTGAAAATGATCTGAATCAGCTACGTAAGCAATGGGCGGCTATTCAGCGTAAAGCGGGTGATCACTCCGCACCGTGTGAATTACATCGGGATCTAAGTATCGTTCAGCGTTTAATTCGCGATGTGTTTACACCTGAGCAGGATGAGCTAGTCATTGACAGCGAGGAGCAAGCAAAGGATGCAGAAGTAATGCTGCAACAGATTGGTTCTGCGCAAGCTCATGTAAGTATATTTCGTGGTGTAGAAGAAACTATTTTCAAAGCTTATGGCATTCATGAGCAACTGGAACGGGATTTTGCGCGAAAGGTATGGCTTCAAGGTGGCGGATACATTGTCATTGATCATACGGAGGCATTGACCGTCATCGATGTAAATACTGGGAAGTTTACGGGTGGCAGTAACCTGGAAGAGACGGTGACGCAGACTAACATTGAGGCAGCAGAAGAGATTGCTCGTTTGGTGCGTGTACGTGATATTGGAGGTATTATCATCATTGATTTTATCGATATGGAACAAGAGGAGAATCGTAGGGAAGTATCTTCAGTGCTGGAGGCAAGATTGAAGAAGGACCGGACTAAATCCTATGTTGTCGGCTGGACACGGTTGGGGTTATTGGAAATGACCCGAAAGAAAGTGCGTGAGGAAAAGACTCTCAGGTAGACCAACGCGTAATCATAATTTTTTTTAAAACTAAAGGTTGAATGTGTACAAAGCTTGTGCTACAATCATTTAGTATGTGTGATGCGTAAGATTGGCTGCACATGCTGTAACCGCTCCAATCAGGTACTGAAGTGCAGTATCCTAAGGAAACTGCCACCTGCTATTAGGCGAGTCTGAGACATAAGGAGGTGCAAGCAAATGTACGCAATTATTGAAACTGGTGGTAAGCAATACAAAGTTCAAGAGGGCGATGTATTGTTCATCGAGAAGTTGGAAGCTAATGATGGTGAAACTGTAACGTTCGATCGTGTTCTGGCAGTGTCCGGCGACAATGGCTTGACAGCAGGTACACCGCTTCTTTCCGGAGCTTCTGTAACAGCTAAAGTTGAGAAGCATGGTCAAGGTCAAAAGGTCATCGTATACAAATACAAACCTAAAAAGAACTACCATGTGAAGCAAGGTCATCGTCAACCGTACACGAAAGTGACGATTGAAAAAATCCAAGCGTAAGAGGGTGCGATAAGTGATTATCGTGCGTATTACACGACTGGAGGATGGCAGCATACAGGGGTTTTCTGTTAAAGGTCATGCGAATTTTGCTAAATCTGGCGAAGATATCGTATGTGCTGGTGTTTCGGCGGTAACGGTAGGGACTGTCAATTCGATTGGAGCTCTTACGGACGTTGAAATGGAAACAGAAATGGAAAACGGCTTTTTAAGCGCGTATCTTTCTCCTGAAAGTTATCATGATACGAACGCACAGGTTCAACTGTTGTTGGAGTCCATGGTGATTATGCTGACAAGCATTGCTGAATCATACGGTAAGTATATTCAAATAGAAAATAAACAAAGAAGGAGGTAGACATCATGTTGAAATTGACATTGGATCTTCAGTTATTCGCATCGAAAAAAGGTGTAGGTTCCACAAAGAACGGACGTGACAGCAGATCGAAACGTCTTGGAGTGAAACGTGCTGACGGTCAAGCAGTTACCGGCGGTAGCATCTTGGTTCGTCAACGCGGAACGAAAATTCACCCAGGTACGAACGTGGGCATCGGTAAGGACGACACTCTGTTCGCGAAAGTGGACGGCGTTGTGAAGTTCGAACGTTGGGGCCGTGATCGCAAAAAGGTGAGCATCTACCCGATCGACGTTGCTCCAGTAGCAGCTACTGTAGAAGCTTAATAGCGGCTTAGACACGCTGAAAAGCCTCCGGCACTTTTGTCGGAGGCTTTTTTGTATGATGGTAATGAACTGGAAAGTTAGTCTGTGCTATACTGGGTTAAGGTTGTTGATTAATCCATTTAATTATCGCAGAACGGAGAGAAGCCATGTTCCAGCGGATAAGAGCGCCTTACCTGGCGTTGGGTTCCATTCTGATTCCTTTGGTTTTTTCACTGCTCTATCCCAAAGTATTAACGGTTATCCTGCTAGCGGTGTGGGCTGTAGCTGCTGCTTGTTTTGGTATGTGGTATACACATCGACAGGTTGAACGTGAACGAAAAGCTGCTTTACGTTCTTTAGAACGTACAGCGATAGCAACGCTTAACCATCATCGGCATGACTGGATGAATGATTTACAGGTGCTTTATGGCTATATTCGTATGAATAAGCATGATAAATCAGCTGCGTATGTGGAAACAATAAAAGGGCGGGTATCGGAAGACAGTAAAATATCTAAGCTGGGGATTCCCTCGCTGGTGTTTTATTTGCAGTCTTTTCGCGTGAACGCCGGAAATTTACAGTTGTCGGTACAGGTTGAGGAAGAGTTAAAGTTAGACGCTGTCATGTCTCCCGAAGACGGCGAGTCGCTTGCCTCGGCCGTCATACAAACGGTGCGTGCGTATCAATATGGCGGGGGCCGGTCGTCCTGGGGAGAAGTGCGCAGATTGACACTTTATTTCGGTATGGATCAGAATGATGTTATCGTCCGTTTTGAAGGAAGTGATATGCCTGCCGACTTAAATATACTAAAGCAGGTCAGATCCGTACTTGGAAGTGAACGCCTTCGAACAGAAAAGCTCCCTACGGGTGATATGCTTCAAATTCGAATGCAGTGCCAGACATAAGGAAGGTGTAACCATGTTTGTAGATAAAGCGAAGATTTTTGTTAAAGGTGGAGACGGTGGAGACGGATTAATTGCGTTTCGCCGTGAGAAATACGTTCCTAATGGCGGCCCGGCTGGTGGGGATGGAGGAAACGGTGGGGACGTGATTTTCCGTGTAGACGAGGGATTGCGTACCTTGATGGATTTTCGGTACCAACGACATTTTAAAGCCCAGCGTGGAGTGAAAGGTCGCAACAAAAGCCAACATGGAGCTAATGCAGAGCATATGATCGTCCGTATACCACCGGGAACAGTTATCATTGATGATGACACTGGTGAAGTATTGGCGGATATGACACGTCATGGCCAACAGATTGTTGTTGCTAAAGGAGGACGCGGAGGACGCGGGAATATTCGTTTTGCAACACCGAGTAATCCAGCCCCCGAACTGGCTGAAAATGGTGCGGAGGGACAAGAGCGTTATATTACGCTTGAGTTAAAAGTAATGGCTGACGTAGGCTTAGTTGGATTTCCTAGTGTAGGAAAGTCTACCCTGTTGTCAGTCGTATCTTCCGCCAAACCCAAAATTGGCGCATACCACTTTACAACGATTACCCCAAATCTGGGCGTCGTGGATGTAGGGGATCAGCGGAATTTTGTGATGGCCGATTTGCCTGGTTTGATTGAAGGGGCCCATGAAGGCACTGGACTGGGGCATGAATTTCTGCGGCACATTGAGCGGACGCGTATTATTATTCATGTCGTGGATATGGCCGGCTCCGAAGGACGTGACCCGTTTGAAGACTGGACCAAAATAAACGACGAATTAAAGCTATATAATGCAGGGCTAGCTGATCGTCCACAGATTGTGGCAGCCAATAAAATGGATATGCCGGAAGCTGAGGAAAACCTTGTTCACTTCAAAGAACAAATTGCAACGATACGTCCTGACCTTGAAATCATGCCTATTTCCTCTCTGACACGTCAGGGTATAAAGGAACTGCTCTATCGGGCTGCTGATCTATTGGATCAAATACCGGACGAGCCGGTTGTTGAGGAAGTAGCGGAAGTCAATGAACGTAAGGTATTCAAATTGGATACGGCCGAAGATGAGGGCTTTACGATTGTACGTGAAAACGACACATTTGTGGTGCACAGCCCCAAAATTGAGCGCATGATGAAGCGTATGCAGATGAATTCGCATGATGCCATCTTAAAATTAGCAAGAACGTTGCGTCACATGGGTGTGGACGCTGAGCTGCGCAAGCGTGGTGCCACAGATGGTACATCTGTACGCATTGCTGATTTTGAGTTCGAATTCGTAGAAGGTAGTAGCTACTACTAAAAATGAAATAAAGCTTTAAAACCTAAACGGTTACTGCACTATAGAGAAATCTATAGAAGACAGTAGCCGTTTTTTTGTATTGTTAGCTTGCTGATTTTCACGAGTTTCGATATAATGTCCTCTATACAAAAACATAAGTCTTTGAGGAGAGGACGTTTCTTGAAAGAGCGCTATTACTTAGTACGGGAAGATATTTTGCCTGAAGCTATTGTTAAGACCATACAGGTAAAACAGCTACTGGCCTCAGGAGATGTTAAAACCGTACATGATGCCGTGGAGCAAGTTGGGCTAAGCCGAAGCGCCTTTTACAAATATAAAGATGGCATACATTTGGTTAACCAATTGGAGCGTGAACGAATTGTCAATATCTCCATCGATTTGGAGCATCAATCCGGTATGCTGTCCAGGGTGCTCGGCAAAGTGGCAGATTACGGAGGAAATGTGCTGACGATCCAGCAAAGTATTCCACTGCAAGGTACAGCCAACGTAGTCATCTCGGTCGAAATGTCCAGACTTAGTGATGAATTGGGTGTTCTGCTGGAGGGCTTGGAAAGCATTTCTGGAGTCAAGCGGGTCCGCCTGATTGGGCAAGGCTGAAAACGATACAATTCATTAGATAAAAAGTTAGCAGGAGGGGAATGGATGAAACCGGTCAAAGTAGGATTGTTAGGCTTGGGGACGGTAGGCACGGGAGTCGTTCGTATCGTAGAGGGCAACCAGGAAGACTTGAGCAGACAAGTAGGTTCACCGATCATCATAGAAAAAATAGCTGTAAAAAACATAGATAAGTATCGTTCCATAGAAGTGGATGCCGCCAAACTTACTGAGGACCCATGGGAAGTCATTCGAGATCCTGAAATTGATGTGATTATCGAAGTCATGGGTGGGATTGACCAGACGAAGGAGTACATTCTCGAAGCGCTAGAGAGGGGCAAGCACATTGTAACGGCCAACAAGGACTTAATGGCATTGCACGGTTCTGAAGTATTGGCAAAAGCACAGGAAAAACAATGTGATATTTTTTATGAGGCTAGTGTAGCGGGCGGTATCCCGATCATTCGTACACTTATCGAAGGTTTCTCCTCTGACCGTATTACCCGCATTATGGGGATTGTGAACGGTACAACAAACTATATTTTAACTAAGATGAGTCAGGAAGGAGCCTCGTACGAGGAGGTTCTTAAGGAAGCGCAAGAGCTTGGATATGCAGAATCTGATCCGACTTCAGATGTGGAAGGATTGGATGCGGCTCGAAAGATGGCAATACTTGGCACTCTCGGCTTCCGTTCCAATGTAGAACTCAAGGATGTAAGCGTGAGCGGCATTTCCAAGGTAACCATTGAAGATATTGCTTTTGCTAAAAAATTAGGATATGAAATGAAATTACTTGGCATTGCAGAGCGTCAAGGTGATGAATTTACAATTAATGTTCAGCCAACTATGGTGCGCAAGCAGCATCCATTAGCTTCGGTGAACGGGGTGTTCAACGCAGTTTATGTACATGGTGAAGCGGTGGGTGAAACCATGTTTTATGGTGCAGGTGCAGGCGAAATGCCGACAGCTACATCAGTTGTAGCTGACCTGGTAGCTGTAGTGAAAAACCTCAAACTCGGCGTAAACGGGCTTAAAGCAATTGTACCCTACAATCCTAAAAAAATTAGCAATGATGAAGACGTGTATTTTAAAAATTTCGTACTTTTACACGTGGACGATAAAGCAGGGGTGTTGGCACGGATTACGCAGGTATTTGCTGAATTCAATGTTAGTTTGGCATCTGTCGTACAGCAGCCAAATGAGACGAATCCCGATGCTGAAATTATTATCGTGACTCATTTAGCTAGCAAAGCAAGTATGAAAAAGGTTTTGGAACATTTTGAAACATTAGATGTGATTCGCCGCATCAAGAGTGTATACCGAGTAGAGGGATAGTCAATAAAAGCAGGAGGAGTCATCTGTATGACCGTTTTGAAAACAGCAAGAGTGCGTGTGCCTGCTAGTACGGCCAACCTGGGCCCCGGCTTTGATACATTGGGCATGGCATTGTCTCTATACGCATGGATTGAATTAAAAGAGGCCGAGCAGACATCTTTTCATCTGTACGGAGATCAAATGAATGGTGTTCCCCAAGATAAAACCAATTTAATTTACAAGGTAGCACAAATGGTTTTTCGTGAAGCGGGTGTATCTGTTCCTGAACTGGAGATTTCGATGTACTCGGATATTCCGCTTACTCGTGGTTTGGGTAGCAGTGCTTCCGCCATTGTAGGTGCGCTGGTGGCTGCTAATACGCTGATTGGCTCGCCTCTGTCGGATTCCAAGCTATTTGACATGGCAAGCGCTATTGAGAAGCATCCAGACAATGTCGGAGCCTCTCTGTTTGGCGGTATTATTACTGCCATGTGGGATGGCGAGCATGCCAAGCACTTACGGATTGAACCAGATGCTAATCTGGAGGTTATGGTGGTTATTCCGGATTTTCAACTGTCCACGTCGAAGGCCAGAGAAGTCCTGCCTGCTCATGTATCCTTGAAGGATGCTGTATATAATGTAAGCCATGCTTCAATGCTGGTAGCGGCATTGGCTTCAGGGCGAACAGATCTAATCGCCGAAGCGATGCGTGATCAGCTTCATCAGCCTTACCGTGCGGCACTTGTGCCAGGTATGACAGAGATCTTACAGGATGCACACCATTATGGTGCATTGGGTGTGGCTCTTAGTGGTGCTGGACCGACGTTGCTGGCATTGACAGATCGACGGGAAAACCGCAAAACGGAGCTAGAGCAGTATTTAACAGTGACAATGAATAAAGAAGGGATCACCGCATCTGTTTTAAAATTGCGCCCGGAGAATGAAGGAGTTAAAGTATATACGGAAGGGAATACACACCCTTTTATGGATATGATTAAAGGGGAACTTACGATATGAAACGAATTGCACTTCTTCCTGAGGGGACTGTTTCTCATGAAGCGATTAAGTATTTGTTAGGAGATACGCCCTGTGAACTACTGTTTTACAAGCATATAGCAGACGTATTTCAGGCAGTGGACAAGGGGCGGGCAGACTATAGTGTAATTCCTATTGAGAATACGATTGACGGCTCTGTGAGTTTGCATATGGACTGGCTTGTACATGAGGTAGACATTCCAATGCAGGCGGAATGGGTATATCCCTCAATTCAAAATCTTATTGGGCATCGTAGTGAATACCTTGAGGATCAGGACAAGCTTGATTTGAGTAAAGTGGTCAAAATTATGTCCCATCCTGTAGCGCTTCCTCAATGTAAAGAATTCATACAAGCTTCCGCTCCTCAAGCCGAGCTGGAGAGTGCAGGAAGTACGGCAGAAGCCGTCGAAATTGTTAAACATAACCCTGGCAAAGGTTGGACTGCTCTTGGAACTAAGCTTGCGGCTGCCAAACATGGACTGGATATTTTGGCCAGCAAAGTGACCGATCACGATAACAATTTTACCCGCTTTGTCTTGATTGGACATCAACCTGTAAGTCTCCCATGTACGCCTGAAGGCCAGAGGACCAGTATTTTGGTCACACCGCCGCAGGATTTTCCGGGAGCGCTGCATCAGGTTTTATCCGCATTTGCATGGCGCAGGTTAAATCTGTCTCGCATTGAATCACGTCCGACCAAAAAGCAATTGGGGAATTATTATTTTTACATTGAAGTTCTGGAATCTTTGAATTCCGTGTTGCTACCGGCAGCCTTTGCAGAGATCGAGGCTCTGGGGTGCAATGTACGCATTCTGGGCTCTTATCCAAGCTACAAGTATGTTGAAGCAGCGATCGAACCTATTTTGAAGGAACATTAATCGGAGGTGTGGTTTTAATGGCAGAACAATGGATCTATCTAGATGGGCAGCATGTGACTAAGGAGAATGCAAAGGTTTCCGTATATGATCATGGATTCTTGTACGGAGACGGTATATTTGAGGGTATTCGTATTTATAACGGCAATATTTTTAAATGTAAGGAGCACTTAGAGCGTCTGTATGATTCTGCGAAATCTATTCAGTTGAACATTCCGTTGTCTCCTGATGAAATGTTGGAAGCAATGGCTGAAACGATTCGTCTTAACGACATGCGTAATGGATATATCCGATTGGTTGTATCCCGTGGTGCCGGAAATCTAGGTTTGGATCCTCTTCGTTGTGCGAAGGCAAGTGTCATCATTATCGTCGAGCAGCTCGCCATTTATCCGGAAGAGGCTTACTTAACTGGTCTGAAGACAATCTCTGTTTCTCAGCGTCGCAACATCCCAGATGCTTTGAATCCGAAGATTAAATCATTGAACTATCTCAACAATATCCTGGTGAAGATCCAGTCTAACTATGCTGGTGTAGGCGAGGCTATTATGCTCAATTCCCAAGGATACGTGACGGAAGGTTCTGCTGACAACATTTTTATTGTCAAAAATGGAGTGTTGTACACACCGCCTTGTTATTTGGGAGCGCTTGAGGGGATTACTCGTAATGCTATCATTGATTTGTGCGCCAAGCTTGGATATTCGCTTAAGGAGCAGCCTTTTACATTGCACGATGTATATGTTGCCGATGAGGTGTTTTTTACAGGAACTGCAGCAGAAGTGATTGCAGCTTATGAAGTGGATGGCCGTACAATCGGCTCTGGTGTTGCTGGTCCAGTCACGTTGCAGCTCCTGTCTGAGTTCCGGAAGATTGTGGATCAGGATGGCTATAAAGTGTGGCAGGACTAAAATAATACGAGATCCTTTTGACTGAATGCTTGTAAAAGTATTCGGTTGAGAGGATTTTTTTGTTTGTATGGGGTCATTCGCCCGGGAGGTGCATAGGATGTAATAACAGAAGCCGGGCGTTTATCCCGCCCGAACGAAAGTTTAGGAGGTTTGTGACCTGTGAAAATACACATCGTCAAAAAAGGTGACACTCTGTACTTACTGGCACAGAAGTATAATGTGACACTGGAGAAAGTTATTGCTGCCAATCCTCAATTGGCAGACCCTAATCAGTTGAGCATCGGCGAGAAAATCAAAATTCCGACAGACCCTGTTACGATGGAAACACAGCCGTCAACAGTTTATCAACACAAGGTTAAGCAAGGAGATACGTTGTGGAAGTTGTCCAAGGCATGGAACGTACCGCTTAAGCTAATTATTGATGCTAATACCCAGCTTAAAAATCCCAACGCACTTCTGGTTGGAGAAACAGTTAATATTCCACACTACAAAGAGAATGCATCTGATCTTCCGGTGAATAAAAAAAATACTGCAGTCAAAGAAGAGATGACACAACCTAAACCTGAATCCCCAACTAAGGAAGAAACTACCCAACCCAAGGCTGAGTTAACGCAGCCTAAACCGGAGAATATCCCTAGCCCTAAAGAAGAAATGACACAGCCGATAGAAACAGCCAATCCTCCTAAGCTTCCTGAATTAAAATTGCCTGAAGCTCCTATGGCGCCCGTCAATATGGCACCTGCCAATATGGCGCCAGTAAATCCTGCTCCACCTCAATTGCAGCCCATAATTACTCAACCTGCCCCACCTCAACCAATGCAACCTATAGTCACCCAACCGATTGCACCTAAGCCGCAACTTCCAGTTCATATCGAGAAGCAACCCGTAACTGAAAAATTTTGTGGATGTGCAAGCTCGAAGTCGATGGAAAATTCTCCATGGCCATTACAGCAATCGGCATTTGATTATAGTCCACCAGTTAATGCAGTGCAGAACTCTTGGTATCCAGGGATTGGCTCTCCTCAAAATTGGGGGAGTGCTCCTGTAAATACCTCATTTGCAGAACAGGTCTCTCCTTCTGCAGTTTCAGATCAGGGTTATCATCATGACTGCGAACATCCGTGGTGCTGGGGACCAATGCAGACAGCACCCATACATGCTCAACCCACACCTTATCCTGCCTATTCAGATTGCTGCTGCACCCCTGGATATTATCCGAGTCATGAAGCATCTGAAAATACATCCCATCCTGTTTATCCTCCATTCATCCATCAAGGGGGGCCGCAGCAGCAACCAGAGAGTGCAGTCCAGGGCAGTCAGTGGAGCCACGCATGGGGAGGACCACAACATAGTTTGCCTGCAAGTGGGTATGTGTCCGACTATAGCCAACTCATGGGTCAACAATCTGCGAATCCACCTTATCATCCGTACGCACATGGAAATGCACCTATGTATCCTTTAGAGGGATATACAACACCCTATATGTTTATGCCAGACTGTGGATGCCGGGAAGAAAACACCGTGTCGGCGCTAACCTCTCCAGGAACGCAAGAAGTAGGCAACAATCAGGCTACTCCATCTCAAAATGAAGTTGCTTCTGCTTCAAAAAAAGACGAGAGCGCGCGTAAAAATAAATCAAAGGACATCGCTAGCGGCACATCCAAAGAAGAAACGTCCAAAGCCAAGGTTTCAAGTGATCATGTTACTAGTAAAAAGCCTAAATCCCGTAAATCAACTGGAGGAAGAACTCAATCCTCATCCTATAGTACTCGTGCACGTCAAAATCCATGGATTAATGACTGACGCAGACAAATATAAGAAAGGGGTAGAAACGAGTACATCCCGGTTTATTAGTCGTAAGGTGAAGGGGGAAAATGTTAAAGAGACTATTATTCTGCTAGTTGAGAATAATAGTCTCTTTGTTTAAATGCAGTAATTTTAAACTTGAAAAATAAAACTAAAAAAGGTGTTGCTAATTAGTAAGGTTATATGATATATTCTTATAGATGTCTTTTAGAAGGTGGTTAGCAACATATAAAGAAAGTAGAATTGATCAAAAAATTCTTCTGAAAAAAGTGTTGCAAAGATGAAATGAATATGATATATTATTTAAGTCGCCGCTGAGATGCGGTGAAGAAACGAAGTGAGATGAAGCAAAGTATTACTCAAGTTTGATCTTTGAAAACTGAACAACGAGTGAGTAAATGATTTTGTTCGCAAAATCAACAATGAGATATTTTATCTCGTCAGTTTCAAATGAGCTAATCGCTCTTTCTATAAACCAGCTTCGGTTGGTCTTTAATGGAGAGTTTGATCCTGGCTCAGGACGAACGCTGGCGGCGTGCCTAATACATGCAAGTCGAGCG
>NZ_JBCNHI010000015.1:0-343610 GCF_050482105.1 Paenibacillus jamilae
ATCCATCATCCTCCACCAGTTTTATTATTATGGTGGTCGTGACGAATGGAATAACGTAACGAATTGTGGCTACGGTATTCGTGGGATTAAGGCCCAGCGATCGCCCTGTTAAATACATAATGGGGATTAGCCAAGCGGTAAGGCAACGGACTTTGACTCCGTCATGCATAGGTTCAAATCCTATATCCCCAGCCATTAAGAGCCATTAGCTCAGTTGGTAGAGCACCTGACTTTTAATCAGGGTGTCGAAGGTTCGAGTCCTTCATGGCTCACCATTATATTGTATGCGCGTGTGGCGGAATTGGCAGACGCACTAGACTTAGGATCTAGCGTCTTTGACGTGGGGGTTCAAGTCCCTCCACGCGCATCTTGTTTTTGCGGACGTGGCTCAGCGGTAGAGCATCGCCTTGCCAAGGCGAGGGTCGCGGGTTCGATTCCCGTCGTCCGCTCCATATTTGCGCCCTTAGCTCAGCTGGATAGAGCGTTTGACTACGAATCAAAAGGCCGGGAGTTCGAATCTCTCAGGGCGCGCCATTAATTTCATAAGCCGGTGTGGCGGAATTGGCAGACGCGCGCGACTCAAAATCGTGAGGGAAACCGTGGAGGTTCGAGTCCTCTCACCGGCATTTATTTCGGGATGTAGCTCAGCTTGGTAGAGCACCTGGTTTGGGACCAGGGGGTCGCATGTTCAAATCGTGTCATCCCGATACTAATTTGCGGGTGTAGTTCAATGGTAGAACTCCAGCCTTCCAAGCTGGTAGCGTGGGTTCGATTCCCATCACCCGCTTTATATAGATGAAAGAAGAGATGGCTTATGCCATCTCTTCTTTTTTGTATTCATTTAAGCTATCTCGTTAGAATTCCTGTACAACAAATATTAGGGAATCCAGTTTTGTATTAATCATGTCTATATTCCATAAGCAATGTAAGCTTCCCTTTCTCAATAAGTTTGTCGAAATCAAATAGCATTCACAATTACATGGCATGCTGCTGATCAGTGGTCACTTTAAAACCGTAATTTTGAGCACATAAGGTTCGCTAGGAGCAGCTACAATCGAGAGGTCTAAGAACTGCGCCAACTGGTACTCATTGGCCTTCTTATGGTACTATGCCCGGATATTCATCGACGCACACACATCCTACAGGGAGTGCCCGATATGCAGCTGGTCAGGCTCATTTATCCTTTATATTAATCATTTAGGGGAAACGATAAAAACGATCAAATATAATAATGTAAGAATCGGTAGCCTACGATAGACTAAAAAGACCCCAAAGACGCGACCTCCTATCGGGGGGATCGTGTCTTTGGGGTTTACACAGCAATATGCAAGTACGCTCTTTAAATATCCGTTGGTCAGATGCGGACTTCCGTCTCGTCCGGAGCGAACTGACGATATTGAAAATACATACGAAGCCGCCAGTGTAACAACGTCCCGAAGGCTAGTATGAAAAATAGCCCAGCTGTTTGCGGAATGGTAATGTAATGCTGAATAAATTCATGCAGCAGCAATCGGACGATCAGCAGGCTGATCAGGATAAAAAAGAAAGTACGCGAACGTTGAACGAAAACCAGCCCTTCTTGCAACTCAAATTTGGTGCTGCGGATCAACGGATAGGAAAAAATAAACCAGCCGATCAGAAAAGCGCCTAGCGCCCAAAGCCAGGGAACCCGTACTTCGGGCACCACAAACATCATAAAGCCGGTGCTCATGCCGAGCGGAGGGATGATGATTTTTTTAGCATTAATCGGGCGATGACCTGTCTTCATACGGATAAAAATAGCCGATATAGCGATTAAGATCATACCAAAAGTTGCGCCATATTGCAGCAATGGGGTGCTGATATGAAACATGGACTGGCCCCCTCTATAAGGAATATAAGTGTTATTGGACAGACTGCAAACCTTTTACATTATAGCACATATGCAATGGATATATTTAGTTACAGTCTTTCCTCCGGCAAGCGGATTATACACCTTTGGTGGTAACCGGCCCGATCATCGGGTCTCTTTTATCTTATGCGAGTTCTTGTGCTTGTACCTCTCCTGCAGTTGATTTTTTCTCCTGACGCATGATATAACCCATCGCTGCAATAATAAGGACAAAAGCAATGAGTGCGAGCAATGGAATGGTGATAAAATCCAACCAATTTAGGTAATCCTGCTCACAGGATACTCTGCCGCAGGCCGTTGAAGCTTGCGTGGCTGCTTTGGCGGCCGCATGGATACGCTGAATGATAAAATGATAGGTCGAAATCGCGCCTCCGATAATAGCTAATGGCATAACGTAAATGCGTATCTTTGTATCGCCTCGAAAGTATGCGATTCCAAGCAGAAGAGTCAAAGGATACATCAGAATACGCTGAAACCAGCACAGTTTACAAGGCTCATACCCCAGAATTTCGCTGAGATACAGACTGCCCAATGTGGCCACACAAGCAACAACCCAGGCGGCAAACAAAGCAATATCCGTTTTTTTAAACGATCCGATCATAGTAACGCTCCTTTTTAATTCAAATGAGAACAGTATGAACTCATCGTGTCTTGTCCCATCGGCAGACAATTGCCGATATGTAGGCCTTTATCCGTATTGTACTGTATTTTGAGTGCAGGGTCATACTTAAACATATTGACATCATTCACTATCGTTTTTATAATTGCATTAGTTTGGGAAGTTAATAAGGATCCAAGATATATATTAAGAAATTAGGAGTGTGCCCAGAATGTCGAGCAATCGGAAAAATGAAACCCTATCTATAATCAGTGAAAGACACGCAGTAAAAAGCTATGTAAAAGACTTTAAAATGCCAGAGGAAGATCTGGAGGCTATTTTGACTGCTGCGGTAGAAGCTCCTTCCGCTTGGAATCTTCAACATTGGAAATTTCTCGTTATCGAAAGCGAAGCGGACAAGCAAAAATTGCTGCCTATCGCCTACAACCAAGGCCAAGTGGCTGAGAGCTCCGTTACGATTGCCGTACTGGGTGATTTGGAAGCCAACCGTAATGCTGTCATTTATGATCAAGCGGTAGAAGCAGGCGCATTGCCAGCGGAGATCCGTGATGCATTGGTAGGTCAAATCAACGGCGCGTACCAAAACCCGCAGGTAGCTCGCGATGCAGCGATCCTGAACTCAGCTCTTGCAGCACAAAACATTATGCTGGCTGCTAAATCTTTAGGCTACGATACTTGTGCAATGGGCGGCTTTATTCCAGCACAATTGATCGAGCAATTCAATATTCCGGCACGTTACCTGCCAACCATGCTTATTAGTGTAGGTAAGGCACAAGTGCCAGCACGTCCATCAGGACGTTTCCCATTATCAGATGTTGTTGTAAAAGGCAGCTTCTAAGAAGATTTGTGAACGTAGAAAATTGTGAATGTAAAAGGGTGTTCCTGCCACTATTTGTGGTAAGGAACACCCTTTTTTACGTTTTTTAATCTGTCCAAATTCTTTTGTAGGACTCTCGTTTAGTCTGAGCGTTTGGACACGAGATATACCAGCTCCAGCGTCAGGATCGGTAGAAAGACAGAAGCCGGATAGGCCAGATAGCGCGGCTCCCACTGCGGCTTGAACTTATCCTTAAAGCGTCGAAGCCCCTGAAACCCGTAAAAATGCCCTCCATATTGAAAAACGAGTCGAGCCAGCTTCTCCTCACGCAGTGCCTTTTCGCTTTGTCCTACCTGGGACAGCGGTGCCATGCCCAGATTAAAAGTCGTATATCCACTTTCCTTGGCCCACTCAATGACCCGTGTGAATAAATAATCCATCGTTCCATTTGGCGTGTCGGGCAAATGACGCATCAGGTCGATAGAGACCGTCTGTCCATGATCATAGGCAGGTGCCATCGTAGCGAAAGCAATAACCTTCCCTTCAGAGTCCTTAAGCAATGCAATTGGGGCCAACTGAAGGTAAGATTCTTTGAACCAGCCAAGTGAATATCCCTTCTCCTTGCGCCCATCCAGCCAAATATTCGAGATATGACGCATCTCCTCAATCAACGATGCCTCTAAAGGCGGCTGTATCATTTCGAATGAATAGCCTTCGCGGTCAAAGCGATTTTTGGCGCTTCGTAGCGCCTGATTGCTTTTACCTGTTAGCGTAAAGGACTCCAGCGGCACAAGCGCTTCCTCGCCCAGTTTAAAAAAACGATAGCCGTTCTCGTGGTAGATGGACAAGTAATCCGGTGATGCCTGATAAAATACGGCCGTCAACGCATATCGATCCGCGAACCGTTGGAATTCCTGAATGGCCTCACTCACACGTTCTTTTGGGCCGAGGGGATCACCTAGTACAATCAGTTTGTCCCGGCTGCGAGCATAGGGGAGAACGACCTGATCGTCCTTCGTCCAATATAGATATTTATCGCCCAGAAAAAGCATATGAGAAACGAGATTACCACCTTGTCGCTCCAAAAATTCTTTTAGCTTCACGAGCTCCTGGGCGTCGGGTAGATTGCTGATGCTACGTTGAGGACGAAGAAAGAAATATACAGTCAGGAATACCCATGCCAAAATCAAACTAAATACGGCTGTAACTCCGTAATCGCTGCGGTTCATAAAAAAGTCCAGATGAACCTTGGCATGCAAATGACGCATAAATGGAGTGTTGGAGCCTGCACCAATCATAAAATAAGCCCCGGTTACGAGTAGAGATAGTCCGCCCCATATTAAAATGTTGTGCCGATTCAGCGGCGCACTGACCCGATAAAACCGTGAACGCGAAATCCACAGCATTAACGCCACGAACAGCAGGAATAAGGCTTCTTCAAAATCCAGACCTTTAGTAAATGTGAAAATAGCTCCTGTCAGCAGCAGTATCAATGTCAACCGCAATGCTCTGCGAATACGCAGAGAGATTCCGTGGGACAGGACGACAAGCATAATTCCAATGATAACCGAAATTTCGTGCGATAAGCGCATAACAGGCAAGCTGAGCAAATGTTCAGCAAAACGAAGCCGATACAGCAGGCCTGGCGTAGCCGCCGACAACAGAAGCACTACGCCGGAGATGAGTACCAGTTTTCCGAGCGCCCATACCCCCAGGTCGGCCAAAAATCGAAATTGACCAGGCCACCCCCATACCTTTTGCCAGGCATTAAGGGAGTAATCCCAGCCTGTCTCAGCGAGTTGGCTCAGGCGCTCATTACGCGGAATCATTTCCAGCGCGGCTAGTACCAAGCCGATGAGCCATGGAATGATGAAATAAAAGACGCGAAAGACTAGCAGCACAGCCAGCGCCCGGTCCGAATTGGCTCCTGCCATTTGCAGCCCAAGCAGGGCAATAATATCGAACGCGCCGACTCCTCCGGGTGCAAGACTGATTAACCCTGCAATTGCAGCTATCACATAAATACCGAACACAGCATGCATTGGCAGTTCATGGAGCAAGTGCGAGCCGATCCAAGCAAAGGTGAGACCGGCTAGCAGCCATTCCAGTAGAGAGGCGCCAATAGAGGCAGAGATGGTGAACCAGGAGAGTTGTCCTTCTCCCTTGTTGAACCATGTGGCATACCTTTTGGAGCGCTGCATGATCAAAAATAGAGGCAGGTACAGTGCCATTCCCCACAGCGCCCAGTGCAGCCATGGATGTGCATCCAGCACAGGCTGCACCGAATACAGATGGACAATAGCGCCCCAAGCCAGCAAAGATAGTCCAGTAATAACGACAGGCGAAAGAAATACGACCGCCGAGGTGATGATACCCAATGGCACACCGCTTTTTTTATACAGCACTGTACGCAGTCCGGCTCCTGTGAAGCCTGCGAAGCCGAAGACATTATTGAAGGTATTGGAGATCCATGCATACCGGAATGTCGCTCCAGGCTTGACTTGAAGCTTGAAATGATACCTGATTACATAATCGTATGCACTCATAGCTGCCACGGCTGCCAGTGAGAACAACCCAATTTCGATGAGAAACGTGGTTTCCATTTGCCGTAGCTCATGAAGCATCCGTGCCAGATTAAAGTCTTTTAGCTCTCGTCCAGCTTCCCATATAATAAAAGCCAGTACAGCCAGCGGCAGCAAAATACGTGTCAATCGCTGCCTGTAGATGGTCATCAAGTACTGTACGATTTTAAAGGATTGGATCGGTTTGTGATTTGACTTCATAGATTCACCTACTTGAAAAAGAATGAGATATACATGGAATGAAAAGCTTAGATTTCATGACCGATGAACATTACTATATATTATACCTATAATAATCGCTTGAATAACAACAGAAGGGTTACGAAATGGGAGTTCAGATTGATTGCTGTAAATAATTCCAATATAATGATGAAATACCTAGTAAACTACTTGGCAATGGAGCTGACTGTACATGACTATATGGGATCGCCATCCTTTTATACGTCGATTGGAATTATTGTGGCCTCCAGATGCTGACAGAAGCCAATACCCTTTTAACCTAAAGGCTCTTCAGCAGTGGGATGAACTCAAATTTCATCCTTCCGTTACTTATATTGTTGGAGAGAACGGTGTAGGTAAATCGACGCTTATGGAGGCAATCGCGGTCGCGTGGGGGTTTAATCCAGAGGGTGGCACTAAAAATTTTAATTTTTCTACACAAGCTACGCATTCCTCGCTGTATGAGCATATCCGGTTGGTGAGAGGGGTCGAAAAACCGAGAGACGGTTTCTTTTTTCGGGCAGAGAGCTACTATAATGTGGCGACTCATATCGACGAGCTGGATCGCGAAGGGGGAGGTCGACCCATTCGAGATTCCTACGGGGGCAAATCACTGCATGAACAGTCGCATGGTGAGTCTTTTTTTGCTGCATTTGTGCATCGGTTTGGAGGGCAAGGATTATACATTTTGGATGAACCGGAGGCAGCGTTGTCGCCTTTGCGCCAGATGGCCATGCTTGCCCGGATTCACGAGCTTGTGCAGCAGGGATCACAGTTTATCATTTCTACACATTCCCCTATCTTGATGTCTTATCCAGATTCGATTCTGTATTATCTGACACATGAAGGGATCGACATGCGGACGCTGGAGGAAACCGATCATTATATCATCACCAGACAATTTCTGAATAACAAGGAAAAGTTGTTGCAGGAGCTATTCGAAGATTCACCATAACATGAGGAGGAAAACGTATGAGCACAAATCTCGATGTAGTTATTCAGCGGATATCGGCTTTCAAGGTAGCAGCGCTGACTGCGCAAGCCCCTTTTGCCGAATTGGGTGACGAGGTACGTAGACAGTGGCAACGAGTGCAACAGAACGTACCAGAGAACCACTCAGGTCGTCTGGACATAGATACGGGTTATGTATTAACTCCCCAATGGACAGGTGTTGAGGAGAACGGTAACACGGCGGTCAAGGTGGGCGTTAAAGTGTCCTCGTGGAATGAAGTACCGGATCGTCTTGAACACATCGAGGTGCCTGAAGGAGACTATGCGGTGACCCGTTTTCAGGGAGATCGGAAACGATTAAATACGATTTATGATGATCTATTTTCTTGGCTGGATCGTAATGGCTATGAGCGTAATACGAAAAAGGGAGTGTATTGGATCGAGTCTAATCGACTGAAGCCAGTGAACCCTTTTGATATTCCGTCTGTAGAAATTCAGAAGTTTGATTATGATATAGCGATCGCTATTGTACAAAAAGATAAAGAATGGTGAATCGTAACAAGAAGAACCAACTTATTTTTTTATGGTTGTTCTTCTTACTACTTTGCCGGAGGAAACATTGAGGGTTACCGGAAGTATTTTATGATTGTTATTTGTCTCACACTCTATTAATATAATGAAGAGTTTTGCTGAAATGGTTGCAAAATAAGTATTTCGTATACGAAATAAAGAACCTGAGGAGGACAAAACGCAACATGTCGGATTCACAACAGTTGAAAATGGGGCCGCTCGTCATTTTGATGATTAATATGTTTATTGCCATGCTGGGAATCGGGCTCATTATTCCGATCCTCCCCAAGTTCATGGGTTCCTTGGGAGGCAGTGGTGAAACGGGAGGCTATCTGGTTGCCGTGTTTGGCTTGACCCAGTTTCTGTTTTCACCGTTAGCTGGGGAATGGTCCGATAAATACGGACGTAAAAAAATGATTATTATCGGTTTGATTATCATGACGGTGTCTTCTGTATTGTTTGCGATTGGCAACTCGTTGACGATGCTATATATTTCCCGTTTGCTCGGAGGCGCAGGAGCGGCATTTATGATCCCTCCAATGATGGCTTATATCGCCGATATTACAACCGTCCATAACCGAGGTAGAGGAATGGGGCTGTTGGGGGCCGCTATGTCGCTTGGCTTTGTAATTGGTCCTGGTCTGGGCGGCTTTTTAGCACATACCTCAATGCGGACGCCCTTATATGTTTCGGCTGGCGTATCAGCCGTGGCTGCGCTAATCTCTTTGATTTTGCTGCCCGAAACCCTGTCGTTAGAGAAGCAGTTGAAATTTCGGAATGTTAAGGTGAAACGGGACAATGTGATTAAACAGTTTGCCCTTTCTTTCCGCAAGCCTTACTTTATGCTGCTGATTATGATATTCACGTTAACCTTTGGTCTGACACATTTTGAAACGATGTTTCCTTTCTTTGTGACGGGCAAGTTTCACTATAATGAGGGTGATATTGCCACTATCATTACGGTAGGCGCTCTGGTCGGAACTGTGATTCAAGCTGTGGTCATTAGTCCGATGTTGAACCGTTTTGGTGAAAAAGGTGTGATTATCGGTTCTTTCCTCTTTTCCGCAATTTCCCTCGTGCTTATGTTGCTCTCAGGGAACTTTTATTATGTACTCGGAGTATCGCTCATCTTCTTTACCGCAACGTCGTTGCTGCGACCAGCCATTAATACTGCTTTATCCAAAATGGCAGGGGATGAGCAGGGAGTTGCAGCCGGGATGAACAATGCTTATATGAGTATTGGTAATATTTTGGGACCTGCGCTTGCCGGTACATTGTTTGAGATTCATATTAATTTGCCGTACATTTTTGGAGCGGTCATTCTCATGCTTAGTTTGGGGCTGGCTGTAAAATGGAAAAGCAGAGATACGCAATCCACAGTGGTTTAAGGTTATTTATTCTGTAAACATAGTCTCTTTTGATGTGAACTGTGACGTTCTTATGAACCACAGATTGCAGCAGAAGAGGCTATTTTTTTGCATACATAGCGAATCGTTAATGAAACGACAAAATCTTGGGTAATAATGCATGATGAGTTTACAGCCAGACAAAAAGTAAAACTTCAAAGCCAAATAACTTGTGAGTAATACTTTAGAAGGAGCTGAGAATGGATGAAGGAGCGAAATGAGCAGTTATTTTATATAGGGACTTATGCGTCACATGAGGAAAGAGGGATTTATGTAGGCGCTTTGCATATGGACAAGGGTGAATTGCGTATGATTGGAGGCGTGGAAGGAATCGATAGACCTTCTTTCCTGACGCTGCATCCGAATGGGACGAAGTTGTATGCGGCAAGTGAAACAGAATCGGGCGAACTGTACGCATATCAGGTGAACACCCAAACGGGTGAATTACATCCTTTGGATCGAAAAGGAACGGAGGGAGCACATACTTGCTATGTTTCCGTAACAACAGATGGACGCTATGTGCTGGCTTCTAACTATTCTGGGGGAAATGCCGTTGTATTTCCTGCGACAGAAGCAGGAGGGTTGGGAGACATGTCGGGGCAGGTTCAGCATACGGGGTCAGGGATTCGCCAGGACCGTCAGGATGCGCCACATCCACATTCGATTATTCCCGATCCTTCAGGGCAGTATGCCATGGTATGCGATCTGGGGCTGGATCAAATTATAGTATATCGTTTAACAGAGGATGGGAAACTGGTCACCCACAGCGAGACAGATTTGCCACCTGGCTCCGGCCCGCGCCATCTGGTTTTTCATCCGTCGGGTCGATATGCTTTTGTCGCTAATGAGTTGAACAATACCGTCACTGTGTTTGGTTATAACGAACATAATGGTAAGCTTACCTTGCTACAAAGTCTGTCCACACTGCCAGAAGGCATTATAGATGTAGAAAATACAGCTGCAGATATTCGGATTACGCCTTGTGGACGTTTTCTATATGTATCTAATCGAGGACACGACAGCATCGTGCTCTACCATGTCGACCTAGACAGTGGCCAGCTGAAGACGATTGAATGGGTCGAGACTTTCGGTAGCACGCCGCGTAACTTCAACATGTTGTCTGGTTATTTGCTAGTGGCGAATCAGGAGGGTAACAACATCGTATCCTTTGCTATTCATGGGGATGATGGACGGCTGACCCGTACGGGCTATGTATTGGAGGTTCCTTCACCGGTATGTATTGAACCTGTACGCTAATTCCACAACACATGGTAATAAGGGACCGATAAAAGAGGAAGAAAAAGTAAAACAAGGCGTTTGGCCTCCCGCAAAAGGCATGGTCAAAACGCCGTGTTCAGATTTTGAGTGATCTAATGATTACTTGCTGCTATCGCCAGCTTCCACCGTTGCTGTTTTGGTATGGTTTTCGGCAGGCTTGTAGTACAAACGGAACAGGATATCCTGGTTGTAGTTACCGAATCCGGTACCAAACAGGGTTACCCCTCCAATATGCTGGGCATCATCCAAAATGGCGATACGGAATTTCCATTGCTTCTGATCTATCAGCACATCGCTTAGAGTTACATCAGATATCTGCTTGCCATCCATAAACGTACCTTCGGATGTAACGCGAAGTCTCTTTAGCAGACCGTATTGATTGATAAAATCAGGCCACCATGAAGGTGTATATTTACCACGATTATCACCGAAATCCCCTGGGCTGGTCCAAGTGCCCAAGTTCACATCATTTAGGAAAAATGTGATGTCTGAAGGCCAATTATCATTGGTGAAAGGAGCCTCCGATGATAATTCCATTGAAATTTCCAGTTCCTCAGCTTTTTGGCTGGACAATAGGAAATTCGGTACCTTATAATCCATATACCCTTGGCTAAACCAAAGAATTTTGGAATTGAAGCGCTCAGGGTCCAAGAACGAACGAGGCTCATCGAATTCTCCGATAATCTTTTCGACGGTGGCCAGGCCGCAGGTTGACTGGATCTCAAAATCCGTAAAGTGTCCGACGGAAATTTCCGTCTGATGAAATTGCCGTACATCTTGCTGATAGCGTGGCATGGCAATTTCAATTTTGTCCGTAGCCAATGAGCATACCTTTTGAACCCCGCCTCGTCCGGGCAGCATTTTAGTCGAAATAATGGATGCTCTCTCCAGTTTCTTGACATGCATCGTCATAATCGCACTACTGAGTCCCAGCGCTTCCGCCAGCTCACGTATATTCATAGGCTTCTCCGCAAGCAGAACAATCATGTTCAGCCGAACCTCACTGGCCAGCGCTTCATAGACGGGAAGTGATTTTTCAGAAATGTCCAGTTGCATAGTTCCTCCAATTCTAACGCACATCATAAATTGATGGTAGTTTAACATATATGGATTTTTTTCAATATTCATACATATAAAACGATATGATTTACATTTATATAAACAATATACCCTTTCCTTGATCATTGGCACAAGCCTAAGCCCGCAAAAAGCCTTAATTTGTTCAAAAAACAGGACACCCCTGAACTCTTTCTGTGTGTGTTGGGATGTCCTGTGATGGTATGTGATTTGCGGGATGTGTACGTGATCATTTCAGACACAACGGATGTTTAGGAACGCGTATGATCGTCAGCCCAAGAAGAATCAGCGGTTGTATCTTTGTCTATTGCGTGTAAATCCTGAAGCTGCGAGGCGTCGGCCTTCATCAAGCCGGGATGACCGACATAAGGACGATCACTTCGCGAGCGGCCTCGGGTAAGTCGGAAGCCAATCAAGAACAGCACAAGCTGTGCGGCCAGTATGTAGGGCGACGCTTCTGGTCCGAGCCACTGAAACAGGGCGACAACGGCGATGACCATGCACAACAAGCTGGTTGGAAAATGAGATGCCGTCACGTCTAGGTCATTTTGTCTGCGCAGGGTCATCAGACGATAGACATACAGCAAGGCGATTAAGCCAGAGACGAATCTTGTCCATGCATACCCTATGAGCCATGAGGCAGATTGTGTAGTGTCGGGCAGACTAACATCAGCCTGGCTGTAGGTTATCAGTTCCGCAACCAGTCTTGAAATCAACCAGACAATTCCCGCCAACGCCAGCGGACCGGCTGCTGGGCGCAAAAGTTTCCACAATGCCATTCCCCAGCCTGGAGCATGAGATTCCAGCAGAACAAGTCGCCGTTCCTCGATCAGTTTGTTCATTTCACGCTCTAGTGATTTGAGAAGCAATTCCCGGCGGAACGTATCACATTCCCGAAGGGATGCTTGAACCTGCTCCTGAAGGTGAGGGGTCAAATAGGGAGCAGCCTTAGCCTCCTGAAGAGCATGGATTAGTGCATTTTGGTGCTGCTTCTGGCTGTTGTTGAACGCGTCCTGGGTAGCGGTCTGGAGAGAACCAGCTAACCGACCATAGATACGCAGTGATTCCTGTAATTCTTCCAGCCGCTGCTGACGCAAATTTCGAAGCTGGGCTGCACTATGAACATACAGCCATACCAGCAAGCACAATGCCAGCAGGAAGGCGATCAGGCCGGGTGAGATATAAGCGGCTAATGCCGCGAAGTCCGTCGGGGACACCCGCAATCCCTCCTTCCATTGTTCTTTCTACACTATTGCACAGACCATACAAGCATTTCAAGGGCTTGTGTATCTCTAACCAAGCTCTATGAAGTATTTTTTGGTAAAATAGACAAGATTACAGCAGGAAGGGAGATTCGGCATGAATAAAAAAGTAGAATTTGCAACAGAACATCATGAGACATCGAATCAACCGTATGAGCTGCTTCGCCTAGATTACGCCATTCCAGCCGTCGAGGAATATCGGGTTTTACGCAAGGAGGCTGGTCTGTCGCAAATCACGGAAGAAGCGGCAGCCAAGGGCTTGCCGAACAGCCTATTTGCTGTAACGCTACGGCTTGGACAGGAATTGATCGGGATGGGCCGGGTGAGCGGTGATGGCGGTGTGTTTTTTCTGGTTACGGATATTGCAGTCAAGCCTTCCCATCAGGGGAAGGGCTATGGGCGTAAGCTTATGGAAGAGATTATGGAGTATTTGAGACGGGAGGTTCCAGCGGGCAGCTTTGCAACGCTGATTGCGGATAAGCCAGCCGATCGGTTATATGCGCAGTTCGGTTTCCAACCGGTCAGTCCAAGGTCGGAAGGGATGTTCTGGCGCCAGCTGGGGGGACTGTAAGCGACGGTAAGCTAAAATCCTGTACGAGTTTGAGCTGGTTATAAAACGGATAAATAACAGTAAGAAAATTATAGATAGGAAGAAGGCACGTTAATATGAAAGTGATTATTTTCGGGGCAACAGGAACAATTGGCAAAGCGTTAGTAAAGGAAGCGATCAAGCGTAAGTATGAGGTGACGGCGGCAGTGCGTGATCCGCAACGAGTAACGGAGCAAAGTGAATATTTGACAGTGGTTCAGGCGGATATTCTAAACCCGAATTCTGTTACGGAGGTAGCCAAAGGGCACGATGCTATCATTAGCGCCTATGGTCCCAAATTTGGAGCCGAGGAGGAACTGCTCGAAGCGACTCGTTCATTATTGGAAGGAACTCGGCGTTCTGGCGCGGAGCGCATACTTGTTGTAGGTGGAGCAGGCAGTCTGCAAACAGAAAACGGGGAACGTCTCATGGATACCGCTGAGTTTCCGGAGGAAATCAAGCCACTAGCGGCGGCGCACGCTGATGCACTGGAGCTGTACCGTACAGCGGATGTAGACTGGACCTATTGCAGTCCTGCCGGAATTATTGAGCCTGGTAAACGTACAGGGCAGTTCCGTATTGGTTTGGACCATTTGGTGGTTGACGAATTAGGTCATAGCCGTATTTCTGTCGAGGATTATGCGGTAGCCCTGATTGATGAGTTAGTAGAAGGGGAATTTGTCAATTCCCGCTTTACAGTCGGATATTAATCAACAGGGATGGCTATATGGGAGGCGAAAAAGCATGTATATGGTGACCGCCGAACAAATGCGGCAACTGGATCGGTACACGATTGACAAGCTGGGGATTCCAACCCTGACCTTGATGGAAAATGCCGGGCGAGCCGTAGCTGACGAGGTACTGAAGCTCTGTGCTGAGAGACGTGGAACAAGCGATGGCGTACATGAGGTCACACACACAGGACCATGGGATGTCACGGGACATGGCGGTGTTATACGGACGGATTCATCGAGCCGTGGGCGCTATGACGAACGTGAACGAGCCCATTGGTATATCCTCGTAGGTAAAGGCAACAACGGCGGCGACGGACTGGTGGCAGCCCGTCATCTGACCGATGCGGGCCTGCGTATCACCGTTGTGTACGCCGATCCGCCTGCAACGCTGCGCGGTGAAGCGGCTGCACAGCGTGACATCATCGCAGCGCTGGATATCCCAGTTATCCTCTATGGTCAGGATAACCTTGACCTGCGCGGTGCCTCCGGCATCGTCGATGCTCTGCTGGGCACAGGCACGCAAGGTCCACCGCGCGAACCTTACGCCTCGCTGATCCGCGAGGCCAATGCCAGCGGCGCGCCGCTCGTGTCGGTAGACGTACCTAGCGGTCTTGACGCCGACACAGGCACGCTGTACGAGCCGTGCATTTGTGCTCGTGTCACCGTATGCCTCGCCTACCTGAAGCACGGACTCGTCCAATATCCGGGCGCGGGAACCGCTGGCGATGTGGTGGTGCGCTACATCGGAATCCCGCCCGGCCTTGCCCGTGAGTACGGCGTGCAGGTGCAGCTCCTGACTGGCGATTCGCTGCGCGACGCGCTGGACGTGGATGTCAGCCGCAGCCGTGTGCCGGACGGGCACAAGGGTACCTACGGCCACGTTCTGGTCGCAGCCGGAAGCCTGCGCATGAGTGGAGCGGGCCTGCTGGCCGCACGTGCTGCCCTGCGCATCGGCAGCGGGCTTGTGACGTGGGCGGTGCCAGAAGCGCTGTTGCCACGCGTCATTGGCGCCGCGCCGGAGCTGATGCTCGCTGCTGCAGCAACAGGCGGAGACGGCGAATGGAACGCCGACTCCGCAGACGAGCTACTACAGCTCGCGCAGGCGCGCGATGTGCTGGCCGTTGGGCCCGGCCTCGGCCGCTTCGCAGGAGACACTGGCTGGCTGCGCCGCCTGTGGGAGGAATACAGGGGTCCGCTCGTACTTGATGCGGACGTTTTGAACATCCTCGCCGCGGCGGGGCCTGAGGTGGATGCTTGGAAGTCGAGAGATGCGGCGATCGTGTTAACGCCGCATCCCGGTGAAATGGCTCGTCTGCTGGGCATATCGACAGCAGAGGTGCAGCGTGACCGTATCACCCATGCCCGGGAATATGCCCGGACACGCGGAGTCACGCTGGTGCTCAAAGGAGCACGCACGGTCATCGCATGCCCTGACGGAAAGGCCTACGTCAATACCACAGGCCACGCTGGGATGGCGACAGGCGGTGCGGGCGATGTGCTGACAGGCATCATCGCAGGTTTGCTGGCCCAAGGCTTGAACGCTTCGCAGGCAGCAGCCTTTGGCGTGTATTTACATGGAGCGGCTGGGGAAACGGCCGCGCACCATCGCCAGCATCCTGCTTCGGTGGTAGCTGGCGATATTATTGAAGCCCTATAATCCATAGCAGCAGGGGCAGGAGGAAGGCCAGCATGATCTGTATCTCATAATCACGGTTCAACCAGTGCCTTCCCCCATAATAGAGCAGTGTAATCCCTGCACCTGCTAAGCCATTGCTCCATAATATACCTGTTCCAGCAGGCGACATCAAAGATCCTAGCAGAAGAAAGACGCCGAACCCTACGGCAAGGTATAGCGTGAACTGTTCAGGCTTACGAAGCCAGGGTGAAAGATCACGTAGCGCATCAGCGGCAAGTGCTGCTGGAAGAGCATAGCCATAAGCCCACAATTGCGCGGTTAATTCACCGCTATTGTCTGCTAGAGTCACAGGCAACCCCGTTATTTCTTCTGTCAGATAGCAGTAGAGCCATAAGAGACCAAAAATCAAACCTCCACAGGCCAGCTTATTCAGCGCATAACAACCAAGCTCCATCCGCCAAGGCATTTTGGAATTAAATTCATTCCAAGGCTGTCTCATATTGCGACTCCCTCCTCATTTCACTAGGTAAATCAAAACCATTCAAGGAATTTATTTCAATTACAATCCGCTTACCGTTTACGACATTTGAGTTTACGTTAGCTGTGTATCATGTTCCTAAGCAAAATAAAGATTGCGGATAGCCGCGGTACGGAAAGGCGGGGATTGCATGATACAGGCGGTTATTTTTAATCTCGAAAGTACATTGTTAGACCCCGGAGGACGGGGCTTAATCCAGGGAATGCGCGACATCTTCAGATGGAAGGGCATACAGGTAACTGAAGAGCAGGTATCTCATGGACGGGGACTGCCCATCCGGGATCATATTGCGAATGTGCTGGGACTTTCCGAGGTTCGTAGAAAATGGTTGGAGTGCTTTGGTACGCATCCTGGCAGAGTGGATATCGAGCATATTTATCTTGAGCTTGTCCCTGTTCTTCGTTCTTTAATCCAAGGGGCTGAGACTGCTGCCGGTATAGATAGGGCGTTGCAAGAGCTGCAAGATCGCAGCATTCAGTCAGGCGCTACTGGATCCTGCCCGATGGAAATGCTGAGTCATGTATTCACGCCTGCACAGTCACCCTATACGCTGGATTGTATGGTAGCCCCATGTGAAGTTTCGCAGGGGAGGCCTTATCCGTGGATGATCTATGAAATTGCCCATCGCTTGCAGGTATTTCCGCTTAGCGATATTGTGAAGGTAGGCGATACAGCAGCCGATATGCAAGAAGGACGGAATGCTGGCGTTTGGACGATTGGTGTGTTGAACCATAACGGGAGCGCTCTAAATACAGATCACGCTACAAGCTGCGAAGCGGACGACAGAGTGGCTGAGGAACGACGCAGGCAGAATATATATGGCTTAAAAAGGGCAGGAGCCCATATTGTAATGAATTCGGTCGCTGACTTGCCGCGTATTTTGCGTGAAATTGAAATGCTCCAGCATACGGGGGGCTATCCCTCTTATATGAAACCGATGAAAAAAGCTGCAATTCCCCCATCATGAGAATAACGGATAACTCTTAAGCACTTTAACAGACCTTCTTGGTTATATATGTATGCATCGACCTAGATAAAGGTGTACCCAACCACGGCTTTCTAACATTCAAAAGGAGCATTCGCTACGTTAGCGAGTGCTCCTTTTGAATGACTCCTTTTCATCTGTAAAATGACCCGTAAGATGGACACTTTAGATCAAGTGTCCATCTTACGGGTCACAGTTCATCGAAATCATTACTGGTCTGAACTTCTCACCCGGAACTGATCGGCATGACGCTGTAGATTGTTTGATAGCGTGGTCAGATTACGGGCTACTTCGGATAGTTCTTTTACCGCTATAGCCTGCTTCTGTGCGCTGGCGGATACATCTTCCGTCATTCCAGCAGTCTGCTGCGCCGCACTGGCTGTGTGATCCAGATGTTGATCTACGCTGTGACGTACCTCCTGCATTTCTGTCGTTAATTGGGCCAGATGTGCAGCCAATTCCTGAACTTCCTCTGAAACCTGGGTGACTTTATCGACAGACTGTAGACATAATGCGATTTGTTTCTCTTGTTCATTGACGGTGTTTATATTTTCATCAAATTGATCGCCCATTTGCTCAATTTGCTCGACAAAACTACTTAGAATTTCGTCGATTTCACGAATAGATACAGCAGATTGTTGGGCAAGCTGTCCCATTTCATGAGCCACGACGGAAAAACCTTTACCGGCTTCACCTGCACGCGAGGCCTCAATCGAGGCATTAAAGGATAAAATCTGCGTCTGCTTTACGATGCCCTGTACCTGCTGCCCGATGTTAGCCGCTTCGCGGGATTTTTCGGTTAGCGCGTGTGACATACGCTGTATCTGCTTAATACGTAGGGCGCTTTCTCGTCCCTTCTCCAATAGCAGTTCATGTTCACTGGCTACCTGATTACGGACCTCATTAAGATGACGCGCTGTATTCGTAAATTGGTGCACATGGCTTCCGACTTCATCCAGTGTTTGTCCCAAGCGTTCGGATTGCTGAACCGATTCTACCGTTTGAGCCGCTTGATTAGTAGATACATCGGCAATTTGCTGGAGTGTGCGGGATAGTTCCTCGGTTTGATGAAGTGTTCCTTCTGATGTCACGACGATATTCTCGGATGCTTGCTGAAGCGTACTTGAACTGCTTTGAATATCCACAATCATATTGGACATGGCTTCTACCATTCGGTTCGTCAAACCGCTGATTTCACCTAGCTGATCATACGTAACTTGCTGCGATGTAGCCGTAAGATTACCGTAGGCTACTTGCTCCAGAGTATCTTTAATGAAACGCACCTGACGGAGTATTCGACGGGTTACCAGCACCATTGCTGTAATGGAGAGGATCAGAATGATGGAGATCACAGGGATAACTAGCCGATAGGCCTCAGGCAATGTTTTCTCGTATACCTCAGTTACAGAGGCCAGGGATCTGTCGATTCCCAAATACCCAATGATGGTACCATCCGTATCCTTAATAGGTGTAAAGGAGGAGAACATCGTTCCCCAGTCAGGGTCCGTTGTGATATCTGTAGTTACTGTCTCCCCTTGTTTTAATCTATCTGCCGTTTCTTTACGTGTGAAACTTACAGGGCTTCCGAAAGGGCTGTAGTCTTTGTCGTCCCAAGCAGCTCCATCCACCGTAAGCTTCCACTCATCGCCAACACGGTTGTACATATACATATACAGGACTCCGCTTTGCAGCCTAAGCGTATTTAGCTCGTTCCGAAGCTCTTTATACTCGCTGCTCTGCTCGGATGGATTTGTGTTTAAGCTTTTGACGGCTGATTTGTCCAGTAGCTTGGCCGTATTCACCGCCAACGCTTCATTGTTTAGCTGCATGGTTGATAGAGAAGCATTCTGAATAGATAGTTTGGTCGTCCACAGAATCATGACGCCAATCACAACTAAAGGAATGAGCAAGATTAAGTAGAGTTTGGATTGTAATCCCATTCTTTTTTTGGCTTTGCTTTTCATAATATGCTCCTTACTATATTTTTCTACCTTCATATATATCGTGTTTATATAGGAAAATATGAATAGTAGTTCATAGGTTTCATAAAATTTTTGCATATTTACGCAACTTTCATCCCCATAGAAAAAAAGCCTTAGCTCAGTAATAACCGAGTTAAGGCTTGTAGCTTATGGCTTACAAATCGTCAAATCCGTTGTCGTCTCCAACCTTGCCATAATTGCGTGATTTTGCTTCAAAAAAGTCCGTTTTTGTTGCATTTAGTGCTTCATCGGAAAATGGCTTGATCCAAGGCATACTATTTACATCTACACCTTCATAGGCTTTGTCCATACCTAGAAGTCTCAGGCGCATATTCGCCATGTATTTGATATAATCGCTCAGCTCGTTCAGGTCAATGCCGCGAACCTCCTTGAGCGTATAATGCGCCCAATTCGTTTCCAGTTCCACAGCGCGATTAATCATACGATAGACATAGTCCATGTTCTCTTTCGTGTTCAGCTCAGGGAAATCAGCCAAAAGCTGCTTGAACACTTCGGCAAAGAAGTAGCAATGCTGATTTTCATCGCGCTGAATATACGAGATCATCTGGCTGGTCGCCATCATCTTTTGGTCACGGGCCAAATTGTAAAAGAAAGCAAAGGTACTGTAAAAGAAAATACCTTCCAGAATCAAATCCGCTACCATTGCTTGGAAAAAGGTTTGCGGGTTCTGCTCATCGCGGAACTCCTGGTAGATGGCCGAAATGAATGTGTTGCGCTCCAGCAGGACAGGATCGTTTTTCCAGTATTCAAAAATTTCTTTCTGCTCCTGCTCCGATACGAGGGAAGACAGCACGTAGGAGTAGGACTGGTTATGCACGACTTCCTGTTGTCCGATAATGGCCGAAATAGCTTCCAGCGAGGAATCGGTAAAGTAGCGTTTTACATCTCCGACAAACATGGTTTGCATGGAATCCAGCACAGCCAGCAGGCCGATGTTAATTTTGAAGGTGCGCTGTTCTTCGGCATCCAGCATAGGGAACTGGGACGCATCCTTGGACATCGGAATTTCATCCGGAATCCAGTGGTTTAGCAGCAGCACTTTATATAGTTTGTACATATGCGGCATCCGAATATCATTCCAGTTCAGAATGCCGGAGTTTTCGCCTTCAATAATACGGGTAGAGCGGTTAGGCGCTTCCGTGTTAAAAATCTTTTGTAACTGCATGAGAGCCTCTCTCCTTTAGTTTAGGATGCACAGCTTTCGCATTCTTCAATCGTCAGTGCGCGGCTGCGTACATAATAAGTCGACTTCATACCCGATTTCCAGGCATGGATGTGCAGCGCTAAAAATTCGGTAGCTTTGATATCTGGGCGCACATACAGGTTAAAGCTTTGACCCTGGTCAATATGACGCTGACGTGCAGAAGCCATGTTGATCGAAGCATGTTGATCCAGCAAGAAAGCCGTTTTGTAGTACCAGATGGTTTTTTCATTCAAGTCTGGTGCAGGGTTAGCAATCTTGTAGGTTGTTTTCTCTTCATAGGAAAGCAACTCATACAGTGGATCGATACTGGCGGTAGAACCTGCGATAATGGACGTGGAACCGTTAGGCGCGATGGCGAATAGCCAGGCGTTGCGGACACCGTTTTGTTTGACTTCTTCCGCAAGCTCGCTCCATTCGGACGTAGTGACGAATTTGCCTTCGCGTGTACCGTCTGTATAGCCACGGGAAGTAAAATAATGTCCAGTCGCCCAGTCGGAACCCTCGAATTTGGCATAACGGCCTTTTTCTTTTGCTAGCTCCATGCTGGATTTTACAGCCAGGTAGTTGATTTTTTCATATAAATGATCGTTATAGGTTACCGCTTCGTCAGACTCCCAACGGATGCCTTCAAGTGCAAGCAGATGATGAAGTCCAAATGTACCCAAGCCGACAGCACGATATTGGCTGTTCGTGTATTGTGCTTGCAGCACCTCAATGTTGTTGATATCAATAACATTATCCAGCATACGTACCTGAATCGGTACGAGACGATCCAGCACATCTGCCGGAACGGCACGAGCCAGATGAATGGAGTTCAGGTTGCACACAACAAAGTCGCCAGGAATTTTGGAAATAACGATACGTGTTTGTCCGTCCTTGGTGACCAATTCTTCTTTTTCTACTACCGTTGCAGATTGATTTTGCATAATTTCCGTGCACAGGTTGGAGGAATACACCATCCCATGAGCGCGGTTTGGATTAGCACGGTTTACTGTGTCGCGGTAGAACATGTACGGCGTACCCGTTTCCAGCTGTGATTTCATCAAACGCTTCATGATGTCAATGGCAGGCACTGTAATACGAGAGAGAATCGGATGCTGTGATGCTTCCTCATACTTCTCGCGGAAGGAGCCTGAACCGAAGGCTTCATCATAGAAATCCTCCAGTCCCAGTGGACGACCCTTGTCATCTTTCCAGCCCATTACCTTTTTCACTTCATGCGGACAGAACAGATTCCATTCGCCCCGTGCTTCGACCCGCTCCATGAACAGATCGGGCAGACATACACCGTGGAACACGTCATGTGCACGCATCCGCTCATCACCGTTGTTCAGCTTCAGATCCAGGAACGCCAAAATGTCTTTGTGGAACACGTCCAGATAAACGGCAATTGCACCTTTGCGTGTACCCAACTGGTCTACGCTAACAGCTGTATTGTTCAATTGGCGAATCCAAGGGATAACGCCAGAGCTTGTATTTTTATGTCCACGGATATCGGAGCCGCGCGCCCGCACTTTACCGAGGTATACGCCGATGCCGCCGCCCATTTTGCTAAGACGGGCTACATCCGTATTGGAATCAAAAATACCTTCCAGCGAGTCATCTACGGTGTCGATAAAGCAACTGGAGAGCTGTCCGGCTACCTTTTTTCCGGCATTGGACATAGTTGGTGTAGCTGCGGTCATGTACATGTTGCTCATCGCCCAGTAGGCTTCCTTGACCAGTTCCATACGCTTGTCGGCAGGCTCTTGATGCATCAGGTACATTGCAATAATCATGTAGCGTTCTTGCGGAAGTTCCATTACGCGTCCGTCAAAATCATTGGCCAAATAGCGCTCAGACAACGTCAACAGTCCGATATAGTCGAACAGCAGGTCATTTTGCGGCATAATGGAATCGCCGAGCTCATCAATCTGCTCCTTGGTATAGCAGTCAAGCAGCTCTTGACGGTAGATTCCTTTTTGCACTAAATCAGTGATCAGTGGATAAAAAGCACCGTAAGGCTCGTCTGCATAGGATTTGTAACGGCGGTGAGTAGCTGCCTTTTTGTATAAGGAGGTGAGCAAAGCACGCGCAGCGGCGAATTTCCAGTCGGGTTCTTCCTTGCTAACCAGCTCTAGGGCAGCCATTGCAAACGCGTTGCTGATTTCATCCCCCGTGACTTCGTCCCGGCGCAGCTTACTGGTTACACCGCGAATGAGCCGATCTTTATCCAGCTTGTCCAGCCCGCTAAGTACACGGTCAGCATATACGGATATACGTATTTCATCAAAAGCCAACTGGCGATTGTTTGGTTTGGTTACGAGTTGTGGCATAGGATTAACTCCTCGCTTTCTTGATTTGGAATTCATACTTAGGGAAAAGGCATGAAAATGATTTGAGAAAAGAAAATGGTGAAAAAAGCGATGATCAGACAGCATTTTGAGGCTGTATGTAATCCAATAACATAGAAATAGCGATGCGCCTGCCAATGAAGGGGAAAAAGATGGTTTCCGTAGGAATCATCGGCTACATCACTATATTTAGAGGTGTCATGAATATTTAACCCAACATATTGTGTATATAAACTTAAAATTTCAAATAAGTGCAAGGAGTATTATAGCAACATTCGAAGCCATACGTAAAGGAAAAGGAATGGAAAATCAAAATATGCAGAGAAGCCACGGGCTGTATTTGAATTGAGACGGAGTGAACGGTACAATAAATAATATTGATGTTTCCTACAGAAACAAGCAGTATACATATGGAACTTTTCTTGTAAAACAAAGATGCTTTATGGACTCGGGTTTAAAATTTTGAAAAAAAAGATTCTTTTAAATTAGAGGAGGAACTTGGTGATGGCTATTGCAGAAGTGACTGTGATCCCGATTGGAACGGGGAGTACGAGCCTGAGCGACTATGTTGCTCAAATGCAAAAAGTGTTGAAGACGCAAAAAGGAATTACCTATGAGCTTACCTCCATGAGTACGATTATTGAAGGCTCGTTGGATGATGTGTTCACCGCGATTGCTGCGCTGCACGAAGCGCCATTCCTGGCAGGAGCCAAACGTGTTTCCACTTCGGTCAAAATTGATGATCGCCGTGATAAGCCTTCCTCCAGTCGCCAAAAGCTTCGTTCCGTCGCAGATAAACTATCCGGAGCCACGACAGGAAATGTTACCGAATTAAATCCAAATCCTAGTTGATAAAGTTGATGTAAGTGATTGATTTTTATGTAACTAAGAGTATAATAGTTTTTGTTGTCAGTCACACTGACCTGCTGGTGTAGCTCAGGGGTAGAGCAACGCACTCGTAATGCGTAGGTCGGGGGTTCAATTCCCTTCACCAGCATCTCATGAAACTCAAGCACAGCGCGGCTTCCAAGCTTTTTGGAGGCTGCGTTTTTTTGTTGGAGCGAGCATTCTTCTAACATTCTTCTAACCTTTAGTCTAGTAAAGTGGGTTCTTCAGTGCTAATGCTCTCTCCTGTGATTGAATCGCCAATGTTTTTTAACACCGCCTCTTGGAAATTCGGAAGAACATGTTGTCCTATCTTGATAGAGCTTATAGATAACTTGAGTAGAAGTAATTCATGAGAATAATGTGCGTGTTTACAAGCCACTCATAAGACTTCCAAGTACCTGTTTAACCGAGTTTCTTAGTTTTACAAATGAGATTAATCTATTGTTCATTATTTCTGATTAGCACGTTGTGAGAGCCACTCTTTTTTCAGTAATGCATATTGATACGTATTCTCGTATTTCGGCGTGCCGTCTTCATATTTAACAAATGAAACGAATTCCATGAAGCAGCCTTCCTGGCGAAAGCCCAGTTTTTCACACAGCTTTTGGGAACGGAAGTTATCGTCCTCGACATAGGCGTACAGTCTTCTTACTTCCTGTTGCGTAAAGAGATATTCTATGAAGGCGTTGGCGCTCTCACTTGCGTACCCTTTCCCTTCAAATCTGGCATTAAAATTCCATCCAATACCATACGTATCCGAATCCGAATCTCGTTCTTCTTTCATACCAAACAGCTCTCCAATCAGTTCGTTGCTGTCTTTCAGGCAGACCGCGATATGGGAGTCGTCACTGCTTCTTTTTTCGACCTCGGCTGTAGCTTCCTCCAACGTCGAAATCTGGTGATCCATAAAGCAGTTAACTCTTGGATTAGCTGTATACTCCAGCAATCCGGCAGTGTCGGTTGCGGCAAAATTCCGCAGGATCAATCGGTTGGTTTCAAGTGTTTGCATGAATATACCTCCAGTAGTTATTTAAATAGATGGCTTCCTTTTGTATGATCCTTTTATTCTATCAGAAACCGCTCTTCAATCGTAATAACTGTCAACGGACAATAAGGTTGTGTACGGCTGCTTTGATTTAAAAATAGGGAAGTATTATGGTCCACAACTTTATTGTCGGAACAGAGCACCCTGCTGGCTTAAAGCCAGCAGGGTGCTCTGTTTGTTTATAGGAGTCTCCTTATGACAAACGTAGTATTTCTACATAATTCGCAAAAAAAGATATTGACAACTGGTTAATTATTGGACGAAAATAGTAAATGATTACAAAATACTGGGATTTTTATGCGAAGGGTGGCTATGTCATGAAGCATACACCTACGATTCGAGCGGAATTAGATAGATATTTACAACAAGAGGGCATGAGTCTAACGCAGTTTGGGCATATAGCAGGCATGAATAGGGGAATCGTAAGCGCCATTGTGACAGGGAATAAGTCCATGTCTGTTAACCAGCTTGATTTAATCACTCAGGCTATGGGGTTACCAGAAGGTCACTTTTATGATCTGTTTATAGAAAACTACATCATCGATCACCCACCCAATATGAGACGAATCGAGCGGTTTTTGTATCGCTGTGCGGAGTTGGACAAGCTGGATGCGATCCGCCGAGTCGTAGGAGCTATCATGGATAATCTACTGTATTCACCCAAGCTATTTGAAATTGCAGAGGAATTGTTGTCGCAGGGAAGACATGCGGCTGCATTGTTGCTGTATGAGGGGGTAGCTGAAGCGGAGAGATATCAACATTCTGAACGTTTGGCCATCTGCCAATATCGTATATTCACGATTCAAGTTGGAGATGACCAAAGTCAGAATCTCAAGGCAGCAACGCTATTTGAACCCTTTGTGGAACGTCTGGATGAAATAGAACAGCTTGACGCGCTGAAGGATTTAGCTAACGTGTACAGGTCTTTGCGTAAATGGGACAAGGTTGACGAAATGGCTAAGAAAATGAGAGCTAAAGCCGAAATCCAATATACACTGAAACATCAGCAGAACAGTCGAGAACACACTGAATTTACTGATAAGCTAAGCCGTCCATTGTTTGTATACATTTCCTATGCTGGCCTGTTGTGTGCAAGTGTCTGTGAAGCCCAAGGCGATTACCAACAAGCTCTAGACTATACATACACCTACGATAATTTAGATTGGGTAATGGAGACTGACGAAGTTACCCTACACTGGATTGGCTTGTTTAAGCACTGGGCAAAGGCTAATATTATTGTCAATAAGCTTTTATCCGGAGATATAAAGGTGCTACAAGATTATATTGAATACATCGATGCAGCGGAGGATACAACTCAAGATGATAAGGTCATCCAACTGCTGAATATTATGATAGCGGCTAACCGATATAATATTGATGTTAGTAACATAGTTAAACGTTTTGAAGCGGAAATTGTATCATTATCGCAACACTCATCCAGTGATATGTATACTCAACAAGTGGTACCAGATTATTTTGCATGGTGTGGTTACGAGTTAGCTCATTATCATTTACATCGAAATTCTTACGATGATGGTTTTAAACATTTGATGTATTCGATGGTAAGTTATCATATACTAAATAATGAGACTTATTTCATAAATTGTATGGGGCTATTTTTACATTTTCGAGAACATGCGACTCCTGAGACCAAAGCAAATTTTTTAAATCTTATTGAAAAGGTGTGGATGAACAATGTTAAAAAAAATGGCACTGTTGATCGTCGCGGCTAGCTTTCTGTTAATTGTTACTGTACCTGTTCACTCGCATGATATACAGCCTCAAGTACAGCATGGAGGGGCTTAAACGTAAGCAAAGTAAATCCCCGCTAACCTTAATTGGTTAGAGGGGATTTTTAGTTGAGGAATTGCTTATAAATGGATACTTATGAGTGAAGATGGTAGGAGTTCAATTTTTAAATGTTCATTTAAAATAAAGTCCTTCCCTGTCGCTGTTTCATTGAACTAATGCTTCCCATTAGTTTAACAATTTTCAATACTGTTCAAGTTCCTGTTCCAAATCTTTTAATAAAGCATTAATTTCTAGAACCGCTGCATTCTCTCTATTCCAGAATATCGAGGGCTTATACTGGTCTTCCTTTATTTTGGGTAAGAGCTTGCTTATAAATGTGTTTAAAGGGATGATTTCTGCTGTACAACTTGACCATTCTTCATATGCGCAGTATTCTGCAAATTCCCTTTTTGGCCAGAATGGAACTAATAAGTCCCCGTTATTATCTGAGGTCATTACCCAACCGTCATCATACAATCCCCAAACTTCTTCTGAATCAGCAACCTTTTTTATGAAGTACTCATATCGAATATTCGCAGGGAGTTTAATAACTGCCTCGAACTCTTTCGAGTTTATCGGCTTCATCCGCACCCTCCTTGTTAGTCCTTTTACTTAAATATACCATACCACGTTATCCTGTCCTTTAAATTAACAAAAATGGAGCAGCTGCGAAATTTATTGTCATTAGGTGAGCAAAATTGTTTCCTGATCAAACGATAGATTAGTAGCACAACACCGGAGGAGAATGTTCTTGTATGATCCACTTTAAGATTCAACCTCTGTTTAAGAAAGGCACATTATTAATCTAACGTTACCTGTGAGATTAATAAGACTAAAGAAAGAAATAGCTCGGAGTCCTATACCAAATCTTCTCTGACAATTTTTTTGTCTTTAAAATAGAACATTTTGTCGTGCTCGTTAATTTCGCGAAGTACTTTACAGGGATTACCGACAGCCACAACATTTGCAGGAATATCCTTGGTCACGATACTTCCAGCTCCTATTACCGTATTGTCGCCAATAGTTACACCCGGAAGTATAATGGCTCCAGACCCTATCCAGCAATTTTTTCCGATCGTTATGGGTGTGTTAAATTGATAACCTTTTAAGCGAAGTTCAGGCAAGATGGGATGCCCAGATGTTGCTACAGTCACATTGGGTCCAAACATCGTGTAATCGCCTACGTAAATATGAGTATCATCAACCAGAGTCAAATTGAAATTAGCATAAACCTTTTTCCCAAAGTGTACATGCTTTCCTCCCCAATTTGCATGAAATGGGGGTTCAATATAGCATCCCTCACCAATTTCAGCAAACATCTTTTTAAGGAGAGTATCCCTCTTTTCATATTCTCTCGGCCGAGTCATGTTGTAATCGTAGAGGTCTTCAAGAGTTTTGCTTTGCTCATTTAAGAGTTCCTCATCTCCAGGCAAATATAAACTACCATTATGAAGGTTTTCTTTAATGTTCATATTTTTTATCTCCTACCTAATTAATTGTTTTTCTATATACTTGATCGTATTTGGCCTACTTGGCCCCACACAATGCTTCTTTACGATCCGTATATATGCCATTATGTTGCATTTGCTTCCAGACGTTGCACGAATGTGCCCCTATGTTGATCATAAGGTTTATACCTCTTACTATAAAATCACAACAACACTTTGAGGATGGAACATTGACATTCATACATGGAGATTTGTAGTATAATTTTTTTCATATCTACTCTATACAAAAGGAGAATTTATGATGGAAAATCCGGAGCATTATGAGTATAGAGTACGGATTAATCGGTACTTATTAAACGCTGAGCTGAATGTCACATTTGCTGGTGCAGCAAGACCTCTTCCTCGTCATAAAGTAGGTCCGGCTGTTTATAATTACATATTGATTCATAGCGTAGATCATGGATACGGTACTTTTGAATGGCAGAGGAAGAAGCATCGTTTGGGTCAAGGGGATATTTTTATTATTTTTCCAGGCGTATTATTTAGCTACGAAGCCGACAATGCGGAACCATGGTCCTATCGTTGGATAGCTCTTCAGGGCCGACGCGTTACAGAAATGCTTGAAAATATCGGTGTTACACCAATTGATCCCATCGTAAGAGGTGCAAATTCTGTAAAGCTGGCAAGCATATTTGAGAGAATAGAACATGAATTAGAACATAAATCGGGCGAGACGATCACTACCTTAGCTACTGATGGTTGGTTTCGCGTACTCTTGGCGGAATTTGCTCGCTTGAATGCAAACAAATTACATTATTCTTCAGCTGAAGTTCTTACCGACTCCGAACGCGTAGTAGAACAAGCGATTAGATGGTTCCAAACGCAGTATATGCTGCCAATTTCAATTGAGAAATTAGCGACTTCGCTTGGCTATCACCGCACGCATTTTACTAAGGTGTTCAAACAACTTACCAGTTTATCTCCCAAGCAGTACATTAATCAGGTTCGCATGGAAAGAGCCAAGGAGTTATTGAACACAAATATAAGCATTGAACAGGTCGGAAACTCTTGTGGCTTTTCTGATCCCTTGTATTTTTCAAAACAATTCAAAAAGTGGACTGGAATATCACCAACTCAATATAGAGATGAATTGAAACGATCCTATAAAGATAGGTTCTAACAAGAGAGGGCAAGCAATTTAAATGAAGGCGTTGCTTGTTTTAGAGCAAGATACCTAACTTTATGGGGGCAGGATAATTCTAAACTACGGATCGTCAGAAGGCCAACACAGACAAATTAAAATGGATTCTTCTGTGTCCAACCTATCTAGGACTAGAAAAGAAGATTTATAACTACTTATCACTCACATTTTATATAATGCTATCATCAGCCTATTTGATAACAAAAACTTTATAGAAATGTCTAGGAAAGCAAATACGTTCGATGAGTTTAGAGGGATTGTTTTTTCTTTCCTGTAGTAAAATTTATTTACCTTGACAAGATCAAACTGAGTGCATCCTCTTGACATGCGTGTGTTATATCGAAGAAGGAAATTCATATTTAGAGAGAGGGGATCTAAATAACAAAAAAACAATCATGGCTTACAATCACTTAACTCATCTACAGGAAAAGAATTAGACTGAACAGTTATCACTAAAAATGGAGTTCAGATGCAAGAAATAGTTTTACGACATGATAAATACTCTGCTTTATTCAAACTCAAAACTGGCATGCAGAGTTTAATTTACAAGCATGTAATTTCTACAATAACTATAGCTTAGGCGTGCATCATCAACCGTTTCCTTGAATTAAAAGGGAAACGGTTTTTTTAATCAGTGGTCATATGGACAAACAAATAAGTTATATAGAACGTAATTAAGAAACTGACAAAATCACTCATACCACTAAATGAGAAATACATTGTAATCTTAGGTGACGATGAAAAATTTCATTCATACTAATAATGATAATCCATTGTTATATAAGAAGTGAAAGAACCTTAATTCGGTTGAATACTAGACACCTTCCAACTCCAAAACAATTTTATCATGTAGCCAGCTATTAAGGAGATGAAGATAAAGACGTGGAGGCGCACTATATCACGTGGTTTGGTTACGAGTTAGCTTATTATTATTTACATCGTGGCTCCTACAATGATGGTTTTAAACATTTGATGTATTCAATGGTAAGTTATCATACACTAAATAATGAGACTTACTTTATAAATTGTATGGGGCTATTTTCGCATTTTCGGGAACATGCGTCTCATGAAACCAAAGCTAGTTTTTTAAATCTTATTGAAAAGGTGTGGATGACTAATGTTGAAAAAAACGGTACTGCTGATCATTGCGGCTAGCTTTTTATTATTTATTGTTACTGTGCCGGATCAAGCCTTTAACCACCATAGTATCCAACCTCAAGTTACTATTGGAGGAGCTTAAACACAAACAAAACCAATCCCCACCAACCTTAAATGGTCGGCGGGGATTATTTGTTATATAAAAGATTGACATTGGCTTCAAATTAAAGCTCATTCCGTTTGTCACACAAGAGAAGGATTCCTTTTATTAATGAACTAAGAGCAGGGAATTTTCAAAAATATAACACAACAGAATTACTTTTTATTTGTCTAGTTTAAATCCTACTTCCATTGCCAATTTGATTTCTTCACACATGTACCACATATCCGTAATTTGTCCATCATCATTAAATTCAAATATACCAACTTCATCCCACTCCACACGCTTATTGGTTGCAGGCATTCCAACAAATGTGCCCTTGTGTGTTACATAGTAATGAAACTGTGCAATTACCTTATTTCCCTCTGCAACAACATATTTCATTTCAACTTTTTGGTCACTTAATGCACCGTGAAGTACAGCCCAACCTTCCTTCATCCACTCTAAAAAATTCCCTTTTTTCGGAATTGCATCGCCAGTAGCTTCATAAAGAGCCGCAAAACCGGCTCTGTGTGTAACAGCATCTTTCGAGACTACTTGACGAACGTAATCTACATCGTTAGTTGGTAAAGCCTCCGTAATAAATTTTCGAACAATCTCTTTGTTATTTTCTAATGTATTCAAAATAGTTCCTCCTAATATTTTTTGCAAATTTAGTAGTAGCGCTCTACGAAACAAATCATAAACCCTATAGTAGGAATAGGGTCAACTATTTTTATTTGAAATCTAAAAGTTCAATTCGCCCATATTTTGTGCGATATTATACAATTTTAAACCTCCACAAACGAAAAAAATTCCTTCTGAAAGAAAAAAGATCCTATATATGCTATAGGATCTTTTTTTACTGATCTATTTTCTTTGCTCTCAATTCTGTAAGAAATGTTTCTTTTTTTAACGAACTATAGTTTGTAGGAAGAGAAACTTCATATACTTTTCCATCAGTTTGAATATGATTTGAAGTAATATAATTATATAGCTTTTGATAATAATGGTAGTAATCTTTATTATTCTCTGACCAGTCAAATGCAATACAAACATAATCACCCGAGGCAATAGCATCTATGGTCATTGGTTCTTCTATGTTTAAACTTTCTTCAGATACTGATGTATAAATGTACTCATAATTCATATTAGAATCATCATATGGCTTTAAACTATATATATACCCATACTGGTTTTCAATGATACATCCTTTTTCCTCTAACACGTTAGCCAATTTTCGAACATAGAGACCTGAACGCCCCTTAAAAGGATTAAGTGACTGTGTAGCCATCTTCAAAATGCGATCTTCTTTTATACTACGGAAATATACCTCCCCTCTTTCTTTTTCACATATTTCTAATTGTTCTTTTAGTTGACGTTTTTTTTTCTCTAATAAGCACTTTGCATTTTCCAATTTTTTAAATTCATTTTCAATTGTGTTCTCTTGGTCTTCCAAAAATCTCTGCATTTCTTGCGGGGTAGTTAAAATGATCTGCCTAATTTCTTCTAATGGAGTTTGTATTCCTTTTAAGTATTTAATAATATCTAAATAAAAAAATTGACTAATATGATAATATCTATATCCATTATTTGGGTCAGTGTACTCCGGTTTAAAAATTCCCAATTTATCGTAATACCGCAAGGTTTGAATAGAAATGTTGTTTAACTTCGCAGTTTCTCCAATTGAAAAATGTTCATTCATTTAAATTTTCCTTTCTAATCGCTTTAGAAGCAAACCATTTCAATTGCTAAAATTCATTCTAAAATCCATTTTTCAAGCTCATTTTAGGATTGTTCTTTTTTGTAATATAGGTATAACAGTTTAGAAAGTCAATAAATAGATTTTCCATACAATCTTGTTTTTATTACTTACTAATTTCTTAATTGACCCTATTCTTACTATAGGGTTTATGATCTTATACATAATTAGATAGTAATAATAAAGAAGGTAAGGTGATTATAATGAAAAACAACAATAGGGTATGTGGAATACTCGGTATAAAATATCCCATTGTACAAGCTGCCATGAACTGGATTACAGATGCAAACATGGTTGCTGCTGTATCAAACGCAGGGGGAATGGGAGTGTTAGGTCCCAATGCTGGTCCAAAAATAGTTGGATCTAAACGAATTAACACGGAAGAAAGAATCCGCAATGAACTACGTAAAATTAAATCACTGACTGATAAGCCCTTTGCTGTGAACATAATCCTACCAGAAGAAGGAATGGAAGATAACGGATTTTACGTTCGGACCACTCTCAATGTTTCTTTTGAGGAAGGGGTAAAACATTTTGTAACTGTTGGCAAAGTAAATCGACAGGTATTTAAAGAAATTAAAGATCAGGGAGGTGTTTTAATCCACCGTGAATTAAATCCTACAACTAAAGCTGCAAAAATAGCTGAGGAAGCAGGAGCAGATATCATTATTGCTACCGGTTATGATGAGGGTGGAGTTATTCCTCAGCGCTCAATTGGAACATTTTCAATTGTTCCAACGATTGTAGATGCAGTTAATATACCGGTAATTGCTACAGGTGGAATTAATGATATCCGTGGTGTGAGAGCCGCTTTTGCTCTGGGTGCTGAAGGAGTTTATGTAGGAACTCGTTTTATTGTTTCGAATGAATGTCCTGCTTCAGATGTTACAAAACAACAAATCATTTATGCAAAAGGGACTGACCTGCTTTCTGTATCGTCAACTCAACGCTCCATACCTAATAAAGCAGCTCAAGAATACGAGGGTTTGTACAAAAATGGAATGCCTTCTGACCAAGTAGACAAAAAGATAAGCGAGAATGGTGGTCTTCGCACAGGAATGCTGGAAGGAAAGATGGATGAGGGAATTGTTTCAGTAAATACGGCTATTGATCTCATTACGGAAGTAAAGACATGTGAAGACATCATCAAGGAATTAATGGCTGACTTTAAAAATGTTGAAGGGATGGATGTTACATGCTAGAAAGGGAAAAGAGCAAGACGCTTCGATTACTGATGCCACAATGGCAAGGTGGAAACAATCCACCGTACGTTCTTGGAGCCCACTTGTTAAACTGGCTAGCGCCTAAAACGGATGGTCCATTTGAAGAAGTACCCGTCGATCTAGATGCGATCCTTGAAAAAGAGCAGGGAATTGTTGCTAAGAGTACATTACTGAATCAAGCTCGTTCAGCTAAAGGGTTAATTCATAAGCATAACCCCGATAGTATTATTGTTCTTGGTGGAGATTGTGGTGTAGAACTTGCTCCTTTTGCATACTTAAACGAAAAATACGATGGAGATACTGCTTTACTATGGGTTGATTCACACCCCGACGTCTCTATTCCTGAGGATTGGCCCAACCATCATGCCCATGTGCTTGCTAATTTGTTAAGTGTGGGAGATAAAGAATTCGTTGCAGAAGTGCCACGACCATTTAAACCAGAGCAGGTATTATTTGTAGGGCTAAACGATATGATTGAGGCACTTCATTCTAAGCCTTTACGAGATATGAAAATGGACATTGTAACTCCAGGCGATATTAATGAGGACAGTTCCAAAGTGCTTCAATGGCTCGAATTACGAAAACCTTCTAAAGTTATTGTTCATTTAGATTTAGATGTACTGGATTTGAGAGAATTCCGTTCTCTTTTAGTTGCTAATCCTGATACTTACGATAAAATGGTGGGGCATACTCCAAAAGGATCTAGTATTGAAACGATTATACGAGTACTTCAGGACGTAGCAAAAGCTCATCAAATTGTAGGGTTAGGTATCACTGAACATTTCCCTTGGGATGCAATGGCATTGCAAAATATGCTGCAACGCTTACCATTAATAGGGGATATAAATAAAAAAGACAAACCCATTGTTAACTGGACGCTATAGAATGCTTATATCATTTTTATTTACGTTCAAACATCAATCTATGAGTACATTTAGCGAAAAAGCTGTATCCTGTTAATTTTTTAGTGGTTTCGGACACGGTCGGCGTGAGTCCACTAACCAGAATATTAAAGCCCCGGATTGCCCCGGGGCTATTTTTATACGGCGGCGTAGTGAAGATTACATCGGAGTCAAACGGAAGCTATTTATGAGGAATGAGTTTGAATTTAGAGTAGATGTGAGAAAGATTACTGAAGGTACGTATATGTGCATCGCCTTTAAGTGGTCTATCACCGAATATTACAATTGCCTTGACAAACCCATCAAAACTCTATTTCAACGCACTCGTAATGCGTAGGTCGGGGGTTCAATTCCCTTCACCAGCATTTCATGAAAATCAAGCATAGCGCGGCTTCTAAGCTTTTTGGAGGTCGTGCTTTTTTTGTTTATAGAAATACTCCTATGACAAACGCAGTATTTCTACATAATTTGCAAAAAAAGATATTGACAACTGGTTAATTATTGGACGAAAATAGTGAATGATTACAAAATACTGGGATTTTTATGCGAAGGGTGGCTATGTCATGAAGCATACACCTACGATTCGAGCGGAATTAGACAGATACTTACAACAAGAGGGCATGAGTCTAACACAGTTTGGGCATATAGCGGGCATGAATAGGGGAATCGTAAGTGCTATTGTGTCAGGGAATAAGTCCATGTCTGTGAACCAGCTTGACTTAATCACTGAGGCTATGGGATTACCAGAAGGTCACTTTTATGATCTATTTATAGAAAACTACATCATCGATCATCCACTTAATATGAGGCGAATCGAACCGCTTTTGTTTCGTTGTGCGGAGTTGGACAAGTTGGAGGCGATCCGCCGAGTAGTGGGAGCTATCATGGACAATCTGTTGTATTCACCCAAACTTTTTGAAATTGCAGAGGAATTGTTGTCGCAGGGAAGACAGGCGGCTGCATTGCTGCTGTATGAGGGGGTAGCTGAAGCAGAGAGATATCAACATTCTGAACGTTTGGCAGTCTGCCAATATCGTATATTCACGATTCAGATTGGGGACGACCAAAGTCAGAATCTCAAGGCAGCAACATTATTTGAACCCTTTGTGGAACGTTTGGATGAAATAGAACAGCTTGACGCGCTGAAGGATTTAGCTAACGTATACAGGTCTTTACGTAAATGGGACAAGGTAGAGGAAGTAGCTAGAACAATGAGAGCTAAAGCTGAAGTCCACTATTCGTTTGTCCATAACGAGAAACACAAAGACGGAACGCCAGAAAAGAAAACAAGAGGACCGTTATTTGGATATATTGCTTATGCTGACCTGTTGTGTGCCAGTGTTTGTGAAGCCCGGAGCGATTATGAGCAAGCTCTACAATATACATACGCCTATGCGGATTTAGACTGGGTTAAAGAGGACGACGAGGATACTCAGTACTGGATGAACTTGTTCAGTCAGTGGGCAGAAGGCAATATATTTGTAAATAAGCTTCTGTCTGGAGATGTTAGCGTGCTGCCAGACTATGTTGAATATATAGCAGCAACATCAAACGCTAACGAAAACGAGAAACTATCCAAGCTGCTGAACATTATGATAGCGGCTAATCGATATGATATAGATGTAGATGACGTCCTTTCACGTTTTGAAATGGACATTCAAATCTTTGCTAAATTACCGTCAGTTGCTGATATGTACACTCAACAAGTAATACCGGACTATTTTGCATGGTTTGGCTTCGAGATAGCTTATTATTATTTGCATCGAGGAAAATATATTGATGGCTTTAAATTTTTGATGAATGCAACGGTAAAGTCACATATAATAAATAACGAAACTTACTTTATAAATTGTATAGGTCTTTTTATGCGATTCCAGGTCCATGCGGCTTCTACAATCCAAACAGAGTTCTCCAATCTAATTGAAAAGGTGTGGTTGAGTAATGTTAAAAAAAATAACACTGTCAATCATTGCTAGTAGCTTTTTGTTTTTTATAGCCGTACCTGGTATTCAGGTTCTTGTACAAATTGGTGGATTCTAAAAAAATCCCCGCTAACCTTAATGGGTCGGCGGGGATTTTTAGTTGAGGGATTACTATAAAGGGATATTTATGAGATCACTTTTTAAATATTCGTTGAAAATAAAGTCCTTCCCTGTCGCTGTTTCATTGAACTAATGTTCCTGTTAGCTTAATCATACTGAATATTTAGCTTTAGTCCTACTACTCATTTTGTTAAATAGTAAAATAGCAAGAAGTAAAGCTAAACTTACAGCGGCAAAACCTAGCCAATTCAAATACAGGACAGATGTACGACGGATGACAAGCCCGCCTAATCCAGATCCCATTGCAAAGCCAAATTGAATGAAAGACGTATTTACGCTAAGAGCAATATCCGGATTTCGAGGCGCCAGAGTAACCAGATATAGTTGCTGAGCCGGGGAGATACTCCACGTTGCTAACATAAAAATCATTAAAATCAAAATTAAAACCAAGAGATGGACACCGGCTAATGCGAATAAAAGAAGCGTCACCCCTTGTAGCAGAAGCCCGAGAAGGATGGTAAATTTCGAACCTTTTGCATCTGCCAATTGTCCGCCCACTCTTGATCCCACAAAGCTGCACACACCTGCCAAAAACAGAACACCGCTAATTTCGGTCATGGAAAGAGAGGAAGTCTCTTGCAAGAAAGGCGTAATATAAGTAAACAGTGTGGCATAGCCGCCGACATAAAATAACGTAATTACCAAGGCTATCAGGATAGTTGGATTTTTCAGAATAGAAAGTTGCATGCTGAGGGTAACCTTCTCTTCTTCTTTGATTGATGGAACCTTTTTATAGATGACAAGTAATGGTAGAACGCTTAATATACCGATTAAAATAAATAAAACTCTCCAGCCAAACATCTCACTAAAAAATGTACCTATGGGAACACCAAGCACTAGCGAACTGCTAAGCCCCATCAAAATGATACCGATGGCATTGCCCCTTTTTTCTTTCTCAACCAGTCGTGTCGCTACGGCCATAGCTACAACGGTCGCCATTCCTCCACTAGCTCCCTGGATTACTCGTACCCAAAGTAACGTTTCATAAGCCAGATCTGCAAACATTAGACCGTTACTGACAATAAACACACCAAGGGTAGTCATTAGCAGTTTCTTGCGATCTGCATTGATTGTAAGTGTAATCAAAATCGGAGAGACTATGGCCGCAGCTAGAGCAAACACGGTCACTAGTAACCCGGCTTCGGAAGTGGATACCCCCAAGTCCAAAGCGATCATTTCAATGACTCCTGTAATAATATATTCAATGGTTCCGATCAAAAAAACTGCCAATGCCAAGACATAGATAATCCCTTTACTTTTCAATTTACTCCACTCTGCCTTTCTTCAGTTATTTATTTAGTATTGGAATTTGTATTTCGATGAATTGTGCATCTCGTTCCGGAAATAACGGTAAATACAGTTCCCTACCCGATTCGTTTTCTTTGATCTGATAGTTATTTTTCTCAATCCATTTCGCTAAATGAACACAGGCCGCACCATCAAAGGTTGAATTTGAGTGAAAAGCTATTGTGGCCATCATCGGTTCAGGAGGAAGAATCCGTAGCTGGAATGGCTCTGGAGATGATTGCAATTCACAGGTTAAAAAATAACCGACTTCAAACTCAAACTCATCCTCTTTTCCATCGATGTCTTTCCACAAAACAACCTGAGGACCTTGGATCTGCTGGCGAATTTCTGTTGTTAATAACAGATCCAATTGAAGAAATAACTCTGGAATGTCTTCTTCTCTTCCGTATGCTTTTTGAAAAAGAAATGTATGAGCTTCTTCTGCTTTGATTCTGATCTCATGGCCCGTTTCGAATTGCCCCTCTCTTTCTATAAGCTGCATACGCTCCTCAATCCTGACAAGTTTGGCTTGTTCCGTATCGATAATTTGCTGGATTTCGCTTCTTTTCAGCCTAAACATGCCTTGAATATTTTCCAACGTAACATTTTCCTGCAGCAGCTGTGTAATTTGGGACAATGTAAAGCCCAATTCCTTATAAATTAAAATTCGGTTGAGCTCAAGCAACTGATCTGCGGAATAGTACCGGTAGCCCGTATCGTGATCTACTTTTCTCGGCTTAAGTAAGCCAATCTGGTCGTAATAACGCAGTGTTTTTAGGGAGACCTTGCTTAGCCTGGAAAATGCACTGATTTTGAACAAAATATCATCTCCAATCCATAACATAATGTGAGTATACAGTTTCCCGTGCAGGGGAAAGTCAAGGATGTGAGGCTTTTACTTATCTGAAAAATTTCTCTCATGCCGATTGTAGCACTAGCTACGGCCTAGCTGTCCTTTAGTGAACAAAAGCAACTGCTAACCGTTATAAGCTGGATTTACATGATAGACTTAAACGATTTGGAAACTGGTGGGCGGGGGTATTTTTTCTATTTACCTGCATGCCCAGTCACAGAGTGTATTCACACATATATTAAGGTGACGACAAATAAAGGAGGGCTACAGCTATGAGTGGATGCGCAGGTCCAGCTGTTTGCGGTGCATGGACTTCTACAACAGCAATCTTGGTGCTCTATATCCTCTTGGTTATCATCCTTAAATCATGTTGGGTTTAAAGTGTGAAAGGAACTATATGTAAAACCCCATCATTCAAGCTTAACAACCCTATTCCTTTCATAGTCTGTCCGAAATTAGATTAGGTAAAAAGCTCTGCTAACCTTATGAGGTGCTCCCTTCCCTTATGTGGTCGGCAGAGCTTTTTTAATGTTCTTATACTGAAATTATTCAAGCCATACGATTGCCAATACTGCTTAAAAACTGGTTAATTTGGTTCCCATTCAAGACCCACTGGTTTGGGCATGTTCCCCATGTTAGATATCCCCCAGGCAAGTGTCCAATCTTCCGCGAACACCAAACATAAGATGTGGTATCTTTTGTGGAGGTGAAAGTTGTGAAGTGTGAACCGTATCATGTGAGAAAGCAAAGGTTCAAGCATGACAAGAAAGTTAGACGCTCCCTTGCTAAGAAAGTCAGACGTTACGTTGCCAGGAAAGTCAGACGACACCTTGTTAAGAAGGTTAAAGTGATTAAGGTTAAGCCTGAAGTTGTGGTTAATGCTCCGCAAGGTCCTCAAGGAATACAGGGTCCTCCAGGACCGTCGGGACCTGCCGGGCCGCAAGGGATTCAAGGATCACAGGGAGTTCTAGGTCCTCCTGGACTAACAGGACTTCAAGGGATACCGGGACCTGCCGGACCATTGGGAGCTCAGGGACCGCAAGGGATACCAGGAACACCAGGCTCAGTCGGCGCAACAGGGCCTGCCGGAGCTACTGGTGTGATAGGTGCAACAGGACCTGCCGGAGCTACCGGTGCGATAGGTGCAACAGGACCTGCCGGAGCTACTGGTGTGATAGGTGCAACAGGACCTGCCGGAGCTACTGGTGCGATAGGCGCAACAGGGCCTGCTGGAGCTACTGGTGCGATAGGCGCAACAGGACCCGCCGGAGCTACTGGTGCAACAGGCGCTCCTGGTATATTTACCGCGTTTGACTGCACTACATTCTCGGGCCCAACTTTAACTGCAGAAGTCCCAACGGCGAATCTTGCATCTGTGACTGTAACGGTACCAGCTATTACGAGTACTGTTTGGCTTACCGCTTACGCGACATGGACTCCAAGTTCTGCTAATCCGACGATCACATTTAGAATCATCCGTGATGACGCTACCGTGATTGCAACTGCAAGTGATACTCCTGTTTCAGCAAACAGCCCTATTACGACTGCCTTAACTACCTGCGATGAAGCCCCGCTTACTGGAACACACACGTATACATTACAGGCTACTGGAAACGCCCTTTCTGGCGGACAGACAATCACTATTAATACAGGAGCTCTTACCGCAGCAGTCGCTAATACTTAATAACCAGACATGAGCTGCACAGAGGATATACGAGCCGGGCTGGGATCACATCAAAAGATCATCATGCTCGCAGGAGATGAATTTAGAGAGCATTAGAAATCAATCTCGTCTTGTTGCCACAATTATTGCAGACTTTGGGGGTATGTGGGTACTAACGGGAACTGTACCGGAAACACATTGGTAATGCGCAGGTCGGGAGGTACTTCCCTTCACCAGCATTTTATGAAACTCAAGCACAGCACGGCTTCCAAGCTTTTTGGAGGTCGTTCTTTTTCGTTGGAGCGGCCAGTCTAGTCAGAACCCATGCGCGGTTTAATCCGCAGTGTGCCCTCTATATATTGGTAGCAATACCCATGGTTCTGTTGATATATTACAATGAAAAAACTTATAATGTAATAAAAGACAAGTAAATGGAAAAATATATTTAATTTATAGTAGCTGTTTTTGAATATGCTTTATTAGCCACAAGTACATAAATGTTGTCTTACATTATTAATAGGAGAGGGTTAATTTGAATAAACAATTAGTTGCTGTAGCATTAGGTGGCGCACTCGTAATAGGTAGTGGTGCATTTGTATATAATTCATATGTTGCCGAATCAGAATCACCAGCACAGATTCCAGCTGAGACGAAAGCAGAAGCGATTAATGCTTCAGCAGTACAAGAGCCGACTGAAACAACAGCAGAGACAGTAGGTGAAAGCTCCGGTGATATTGAAGGACTCATAAACATACCTGATGTACCAGCAGAAGACATCCATATTCCTAATCTAGCGCAGGGAGCCTCGCTTAGAACGACAGCGGCAGACAAACACAGTTTGAAGCCATTAAACACAACAGCCTTAAAAGGCGAGAATGGACTGATCATTAGACAGTCATATCGTGGAACTGATTGTACTGAAATTATGGTCATTCAAACCGAATCCCAAATGGGCGAACAGGCCACTATTAATAGTTTGAAAGAATCGTATAAAGAAGAAAAGGTCGAGTCGACTAAAATCAACGACCACACAGCTGTTTATGTGGATGGAAAAGAGAGAAAAGTTGTTCATCTAATTACAAAGGATCATTTTTATACTGTTTCTTCTTTCAACTCTACTATTGACGAATTGATGGAAATTGCAAAGAAGATTCAAGAGTGATCTGATAAAGGCTGGATTAGAACACAAGCGCAAATGCTTGTGTTTTTTTATTGCCTTGAAAGGTTTGAATGGCTTGAAGAAGGAGTGGAAACCAACTCCATAGCCCTCTGAACATTTTCACTACCTCTTTCATAGTATATGGCAGTTGATAAAGAGAGGTGGCTGCTGATGGAAATACCAATAACGGGTTTTGTTGTTCATTCCGGTAATTCCGACTCTAATCATTCGCATGAGCTTTTTATTAGTTCGTGGGACGGTAGACCAGTTAATGTTCACGTACATCCTTTTAAAGGGAATACATCAATTGATGTGGGGCACTACCACCATTACGCTGGGGTAACAGAACCGGCTCCAAGTGGTGTTCCGCATGTTCACAATTATTATGCTGAAACATCATTTAACGATCAGCATACGCATTTAATTAGAGGAACTACAGGACCAGCCATTCCCTTGACAGGTGGTGGGCATTATCATCATTTTGAAGGGTATACAACAGTAAACGGTAGAATTCCTCACGCCCATAGGTACAGTGGAAATACTGGAGATGAGAAAGAATACCGAAATTAGTCAATGAGAGAAACTTAACTCCTATAAATAATGGGACTTGGAGTTAGTTATGGCGGTATGAATAGTAATAATGGCGAGCTTCAACAGGCTCGTCTTTTCTTGTTCCAAGGTGTTGACGTTTAGATAGAGATTGTACAAGTGGAAATTGGAGTCATACCAATCGAACAAATCGTTTCCGTCGTTAATCTCGAAGATCAGCAAGAGCGGTTATTGAATATCGTCTCGAACAAGGTAAGAAAGTCTGAGGAGTACGACAATAGGAATGAACTGATCGAGTTGGATATTAAGCTTCAAAAGGAAGGCAGTAAATCCGTATCATGAAATTGCTAGTTAATGCATAAAAATGGATTTATTAAACAACAATATGATTTTATTGAAAAGGAAATTAGAAACATGGAATCTTTTGGTAGAATGGGGGGGTTAATATACAAATATAGGGAGGAATAATCTTTGAAGAAAAAGCATTTTATTGTACCGGCCTTGGCTCTGGGTCTAATAGGGGGAGCTATTGCCGTACCCAATGCGATTTTTGCAGATTCAGATGCTGCTGTAAATGATGCCACAAATACATCAACTTACACGACCCGTGATGAGGTAAAAACACCTGGTAATCATGACGTGAGTCTTTTTAGGACAAAAGATCTTTTTAATGTGAACCTTGACGGCAAGTCGCCATTAACGGAGTTCTCCATAGATCCTGGATATGGTCATGTTAAGATCCGTGTGAAAAACAACACCAAGGCGACGCTTACTTTTACCTTGAAGCATGTCGACAGTGGGAAAGATTATTTTACTAAGTATGTGGGTGCTGGTGATACATTTAATTGGTACAGCACGGATGGATTTTCAAGCGGATTGCGCTCAGGAAAATATGAAATACAGTGGCGTGCTGGCGGAGCTTATGTAGACGCCTCAGCATGGGCTATATCGGCCACTAATCCAGATGAACTTTAATTAAACCAAGCTATCAAACAAACAGAGAAAGCTCCAATCTTTTCCGGTTCGGGGCCTTCTTTGTTTTGCCCAAAGGTCACATCATATTATCAAATAAATCAAAATAATTGTATTTACATTCGTTGGGGGTGGTGATGTATAGCATGGCAAGCGAACGGAGTCCTGAGCGGGACAAGGCAAAACAGATATGGTTGGAGAGCGGCGGAGCGATGAAGCTAAAAGACATCGATTCTTTCTATTTCTGAGGGCAGGAGACCTTTTATCGTTAATCATTTTAGAGTAGATGTAGAAGGACTCCAACGGTATATAGCCTAGAATGAAGTCCTTTCTATGTCTAGAAGGATAGCTTATAAAGCTTTCCCTTCGACTGCGTTCTCAGCCCACTTGGACCCACTGCGTATTTATGTCAAAATAGATTTTTGGTAATCTTGTGAGTCAAATGCTCGATTCTCGGTAACATGATTGTATCATCAATTACTGAAAGTTTTTCGGATTTAAACAACTGAATTTTCTTTAAATGATAATAATCAAATAAAATTTGTTGAACAGTTAATTGATTCGTCATTAGATATTTAGCATTGAACATTCCCCTCAGAATCTCATCCTGCATGATTAGCAGCTTCCCATTGATATCATTAAAAATCCCTCTTTGGATTCCTTCTTCGAAGAAAGCCAATACCTGCTGTTCTCGCTGCTTCATGGCCTCGTTTAATCGATCATACCAATCCGGGTAACTGGTTTCGAGTTCCTTTAAAAATATATTCGTGAAATACTCCATAAGTGAGACCGATTGCTCGAATATTTGCTGGAATCGAGTACCAAAACTTTGATCCGAATCCAACGGGGAGAAAGTCAGTTCATTCATATATTCAATAAAGCCATCTACAATGAATCCGATGATTTCTTCTTTTGTAGAGAAATACTTATATAAGGTCGCTCTGCTAATCTCCATTACTTTTGCAATTTCATCCATCCGAACGGTTTGAAGTCCATGTTTTCGCAAGTAAGGTAGTAGCTTAATAATAAGTTTGACTCGAGTCTCGTTCTTTTTATCTGATTTATTCATATGGTTGTTCAAAATCATGACCCCCTTGTGTCTATTATACCCTGAATATAGATGTAATATATAAAAAAGATACATAATAGACAAAATAGATAAAAAGTGTTTACTATGTATTTTGTGTGTGATAAGATGAATTTCGAAGCAACTCTAACTCATAAAAGAGAGGATATCTAAATGAAAACACAAAAACTTGGCAACAGTGAACTTGTCGTTTCTTCTATTGGATTGGGTATGATGGGAATGTCTCCGGGTATTTATGGGGCCATAAATGATGAAGAGTCCATTCAGACCGTTCATCGTGCCCTAGATCTTGGAGTAACGTTGCTTGATACCGCTGATGCGTATGGCAACGGACATAATGAGGAGCTTTTAGGAAAAGCATTGAAGGGACGGAGGGAACAGGCAATTGTCGCTACCAAATTTACATTTGGTCCTAATTGGGAGTTTATCGGGGGGCATCCTGATTACGTAAAGCAAGCAGTCGACGAAAGCCTACGACGTCTTAATCTGGATTATATTGATCTTTATTATCAACATCGAGTCGATCCTAAAGTCCCAATTGAGGAGACGGTAGGTGCGATGGCTGATCTGGTAAAAGCAGGTAAGGTACGTTATCTTGGTCTTTCTGAAGCAGATGCACCTACCATCCGCCGAGCACATGCGATACACCCCATTTCCGCATTGCAATCGGAATACTCCCTCTGGAGTCGGGATGTTGAAGCAGAAATCCTTCCTACCGTAAGAGAACTGGGAATCACTTTTGTGGCTTATAGCCCTCTAAGCAGGGGCTTCATCACCGGAGAAATTCATAACTATGAGGATTTCAAAGCTGATGATATGCGCAGAATTTTGCCACGTTTCCAAGGTGAAAACTTCCGAAAAAATATTGATATCGTGGACAAGCTCGGGGAAATTGCCAAAGAGAAGAATTGCACGGTAGCACAACTGGCAATAGCGTGGACAATAGCTAGAGGCACACTGCTGATCCCAGGTACAAAACGCAGAAAATATCTAGAAGAAAATGCGGAGGCTGTTGATATTCAACTTACTGCTGATGATTTAGCCCGTATTGACGCTGTTAGTCCAGAGGCTTACGGTGGGCGTTATCCTAATCGAGTGTAAACGTTCAAATCTGTTAGCTTAGGTCAAATTTTGTTCATCAGGATTGCTTCTTTTACTTAAATCATGGAGTCATGGGCTCTGCTGGCTAAGCACCGGCAGGCCTTTTTTGCGTTTTAAAATACGAAATCAAGTTTTTGTAACATGATTACAAGGGTGGTATAAAATTATGTATTCCAACCATAATAAGACAGTCTATTTGATTCCAAATGTAAGAGGAGCAGATGAATGTGAAAAATAAATGGATGCTGGCGTTGTCGTTAACCTTGGTACTCGTTCTTAGCATGAGCCCTGCAGTGGTTATGCAAGCGAAGGCAGGTGAGGAAAAGGGGTCCATTTGCCTAAGCCCCAAAATGGTGCAATTGAAAGTCGATATGCAGAAGGTATGGATCGACCATACGATATGGACGAGAAGCTATATTGTCAGCGCCATATCTAATCGTCCAGACCAGAAGGATGTATTAGATCGGCTTTTACGGAACCAACAGGATATAGGTAATGTGATCAAGCCTTATTATGGGGAAGCGGCCGGTAATAAGCTGGCTGATCTTCTGAGAGAGCATATTCTGATCGCAGGGAAAATTGTAGCGGCTGCCAAAGCGGGCAATCAGGCGGACGTGAAAAAGCTAGAGGCGGATTGGCATACAAACGCCGACGATATCGCCAAATTTTTAAGTGAAGCGAATCCGAATTGGCAGTTCAAAACGCTACAAGATATGCTGTATACGCACCTTCAGTTGATTACGGAAATAGTCCTTAATTGTATCAAAGGAGATTGGAAAGCAGATATTGCTGCAACCGATAAAAATGAGATCCATATGATCCATTTAGCGGACATCCTGACAGAAGGTATTGTCCAACAGTTTCCTGAAAAATTTTAAGCGAGCGTTATAGACGCTGCAAAGAAGATTAGCTTTTTATATTCACCCCAAAGGTGGCTATGAAAAGCTTTTTTCATGTTATGAGACAGACATTACCTCACAGCTAGCGCCTATTTGGGAAAACACTAACAATTAAAATCTAATGTCACGGATATTGCTTACCAAGAGGGGGTGATTGTACAAGAACTTTATTCTCACAACCTCAAGGACAACGCTGCTCCCAAGCCTTTAAGAAGGTCGTTTTTTTTATAAAATGGGGTGTAATATGGTGCCCAAAAAAATAAATATTCTATATTACTTGTTTGTGCTAATATATCTCTAGTCAATTACAACTTAGAAATGAGGATATTGTGTGCACCATGACAAGGAACTAAAGCTTGTAGAAACAAATATTGCGAAAGGGATTGCTGTCATACTACTTTTGGTTCATCATCTTTTTGCTTTTCCTGACAGATTAAAGTATGACTATGTTTCATTATTTAGTTTATTTCATGAAAGAGGAGAGTTCTATTTAGGGCATTTTGGTCAGATCGCAATTTGTATTTTTTTATTTTTAAGTGGTTATGGTTTATATAAGAGCAATGTGCAAAATCCACAGCATTTAATGCAGAAAAGCTTTACAAGATTAAGCAAAATCATGATAAACTACTGGGTTGTTTTTTTGCTTTTTATTCCGGTAGGTCTGTACTTTTTTGGAAATTCCGATAGATTTCAGCATAGTTCAACAATGGATTTTTTGCGTAATTTTATAGCGCTATCCAGCTCATATAATGGTGAGTGGTGGTTTTTATATGATTATATCCTGCTACTATTAATTTTTCCGGTCACCTTCCAAGCCTTTCAACGTAACGCATGGGTAACTCTTCTGATTGCTGGCCTTGTTTTTTATAATTCATATTCACAAGGAAACTATTACAGCATTATGTATTGGCAATTACCGTTTATGATAGGGTTGTTCTTTGCAAAATATAAGCTGTACTCATGGATGAATAAGATTTACAGCTCCATTATTTTCAATAATATATTATTTGATGTTATTGTTCTTGTGTTGTTATTCCGTTTTCGTACTACGAGTCAACTGTTTGAAAAGACAACAATTGACATGATAATAGCCCCTGTATTTATCCTCGTTAGTATTCATTTAATGAATAAATTAAAACTAACTAGACCTTTCGCTTATTTAGGGAAAAATTCAATGAATATTTGGTTAACCCACACCTTTTTTTGTTATTATTATTTTCAGAGTATTGTTTTCTTCCCCAAGGTATCTATCTTGATCTTGTTGTGGTTAGTATTGTTAACGGTACTCACTTCAATTATTGTTAACCGCATCATCAGTCGCATTAATAACAAGGTGTACACTAAAAATATAGACCTTAATCCAAACCAAGTTGGAAGCCAAGTGTAGGTTTATTGACATTCATTCAAGAGCAGTTTATTAAAATATTACGCGTAGCCTCCATGCTTTTTGGAAGCTGCGCTTTTTTATTGAAATAGGCGGTTTACAAATCTTTTGCCTAAAAAGTATATTGTCCAGTAAAGCAACTTAAGCGTGACTTAGATATGAGTAAATGAAAAAAGGACTTCATTGGCATATTGGCCGATATGAAGTCCTTCATAATGTTTATTTGCTTGAATACTCACTTACTTCAAATGTGAGAATTTTGTTGAAGATTACGTAGTCTTTGCGATTGCTGAACGGACCTTTGTTATTATTATGCTTATCGATGGCAAAGAATGAAGCACCTCTGCCAGCATCTTTTGCGTCATACCAAGCGATGAAGGCATTTAATTCTTTTTTGCTCAAATCGAATTCTTTATCAAATCCATTGTCCATCGTTACAGTCAGAATAGCACGGTCACCAGTTGGTTGTGAGGAACCATCTGTATCCGACGGATCAGGTGTTGTAGACGGATCGGGTTTTGTTGTTGGATCAGGTGTTGTTGATGTACCCGACTCTTGGTAAGGTAAAAATCCATCAGGAACTGGATATTTAAAATTACTTGCTCCGAAATTAGCTTCAAAATTTATTTTTGTACCAGTTCCACTTGCAATCACAGGGAAAATGTGGGTACCTTCTAATTCAGATGGTTTTATGGAATTAGCTCCAAGGGAGACTCCATTTTTGTACCAGACAATTTTATCGTTATCTAAATCCAATGCAATGCCGATAACGTCACCTGTTCCAAAGCCAGAACTGTAACCTATAATTACAGGTGATTTGACGCTGTTGTAAATCGAACCATTGTTTCCATAAATAGTTTGAGTCTGTTGATCTGATTCACCTGTTATTCCTACGAATGATGCAACATTAGTTACTTTTATTTCCCAGTACCATTTTCCATTTGTTTTCCCAACTGTTGCTCTGTCTCTTGTTCCTGACCCATCAAGAGATGTTACTAAAGAGCCATTTGTCCAAGTCACATTTGTTGTCTCAGCTTTTGTAACTGTGGGGAACAATGAGAACACTGAAGCTCCAATAAGAAGAGCTAACGCTATTGTTCCTAGTTTTTTATAAATATTTCTCATGGCTTCCTCCTAAAATTATGTAATAACAAGAGAATTATAGAACTATATTGGGATAATTGTCCAAACATTAAATGATATATATTCAAATGTAAGTAATATTTTGGAATTTAATTTTTCGTGAGAATTATGGGGGAACAGTAGAGAGATTAAGCCAGAATCGGTCAAGATATCAGGTAAAGTTTTTATGAGAGATCAGCTGGAGTTTCGAGTAAATCCTGTAGCAAGAGAAAAACCTGAATGATTTAAATTCTGAATGATCTATTCACTCCGGCTCAACTTCGGAATTAGATTCGTATAAGAAAACAAATCAAATAGCGGCGGACCAAGACTTAAAAGTTATGTTGTAGACTGCCGCTGTTGTAATTTGGTGTTGACTCTAAAAATTTAAATATCCTCTGCTGGATTTATAATTGCCAGCACCTGATGGTCCTCCCACTTTCCATTAATTTTTACGTTGCTTCGAGAAATGCCTTCTTTGTGAAAGCCAGCCTTCTCAAGCACACGGATAGACCCTGGATTCCGAGGAGAGGCTTCTCCGACGATGCGATGAAACTTTAGTTCATCGAAAGCATAGCGAACCACCTGCTTCACTGCCTCCGTCATATAACCCTTGCCGTTATAAGCCTGGTCTAGGCTGTATCCGATCATACAGCTCTGGAGTGGTCCTCTCACCACAAAAGATAGACCTATGCTGCCTATAATCCGGTCGTCCTCCTTGTGGCACACCACGAAAGAATATTTGCGATCCTCCACCATGTCAGCCTTACTCTTAATAATCGTTTGGAGCTGGTGCTCCTCTGTATAGTGCTCTTCCTGGTGGTTTGGCGAAAACTTTTCAAAGAACTCTCGATTGCGTCTGCACATTGCTGTCAATTCTGCGACGTCCACCTCTTCCGGGAAGCGGACGTATACTCGCTGCTCCGACATCTGAACCATCCTTCCATTCATACGATGATATTGAAGGAATTATATCATAGGATGAAGATGCGAAAATTGGGCATAGTGTTCTCTAAAGAAGGGAGATTGATCAGTAAGTAACATCTAATGCGGAATAAGAAAAAGGATTAGAACTATGATGATCTAGCCGACCTCTATCGAAAATATCTCCTTAAAACCTCTTTTGCCACCGTCTGTAATGCGTATCGCTCGGCTTGTGGGCAGATGCTCGATCCAATGTAATTCGAACAATCTATCCAGAAGAGCACTTCCTAAAGCACCGGCCAGGTGATGGCGTCGCTCACTCCAATCCAGACATTTATGTGAGAAGGAGCGACGCTTTTGTCTTGTATTCTTGAGGTTGATCTGAAAGTCAGCGAAGAAAATCACTCCTTGTTGGGTGATATGAAGTCCGTCCTGATTCTCGGAAAGAATCCCCTTTTGCATGAAAAAATCCATAATCTGTACACCTAAATGACCCGCAACATGATCGTAGCAAGTTCTTGCCAGCCGTATGGCCTCGTTTTCGGAGGCTTGCTTGAATGACTTGATTGGAACAGGTGGAGCTATGGATAAAAGTGACTCCATCACCTGGGCAACTTCGGGGTCTTGAATGCCATAGTAACGGTGCCGCCCTTGTTTTTCTACAGTAACGACTTGTGCCTCGGTCATTTTAGCCAGATGGAAACTGGCGGTTTGCGGTTTGATGCCTGCCATATGGGCCAACTCACTTGCCGTGTGGAATCTGCCGTCTAATAGAGCGGTGAGAATGGCTGCACGGGAAGGCTCGCTAACGAGAGAAGCAATCATGGCTACATTTGATTTGGTACTCATGGCACGGTTATCCCCCTTTGTAATCCATACTTCGATGAAGGTTGAAATGTTTACATTTTACAATAAGGAGGCAGATCTGAACAGAAGGAGAAGAGAATATGAACCCTATGAATCCAATAAACCAATCGAACCCTAGCCCAAGTATAAAAACGATAAACCCTAGCATTTTATATTACGGAACCCCTGTCATTTTACTCAACACGCTGAATGAGGGTGGAACGACCAATATTAGCCCTATTTCCTCCTCATGGGCACTAGGAGATTGTGTGGTACTGGGCATTGGAACAGGCGGAAAAGCATTAGAAAATATGGAGCGGCATCTCGAATGTGTAATCAATGTTCCTGGGCCTTCGATGTGGGAAAATGTAGAGCGTTTGGCTCCTTATACAGGCAAGAATCCCGTGCCGGCGGAAAAAGAGAAAAATGGATTTACTTATCAAAAAGATAAGTATGAGATTAGCAGACTGACTGCGATTGACTCAAATAGGGTCAAGCCCGCCCGAATCCAGGAGTGCCCTATTCAAATCGAAGCAAAGGTGCAGGAGGTGCGAATCCCTGACCATTCTCCTTATTTTGCGATCGTCGAAACCCAAGCCATACAGGTGCATGTTCATCAGGATATAATCCGCGGAGAGAATCATATTGATCCGGCAAAGTGGAGCCCGCTCATCTATAATTTCCGCCATTATTTTGGTCTGGGCGAGCATTTGGGCAAAACCTTCCGATCCGAAATTTGATGTTTCCATAAAAAAATAATATCCGACCAGAATAATGAGAATTATCTTCCCAAATCGTTCTTTTTGTGCGAGAATAATTGAAAAATCATCCATGACTACGCATACAGGAAGAGACGATTCATACAGCACGTATAACAAGGGAGGAAATAATCATGTCAGAAGAACGCAAGCTGTCATTCGAAACTCTCGCTGTCCATGCCGGACAAGAGATTGATCCTACTACCTTTTCCCGCGCCGTTCCGTTGTACCAAACCACTTCATATGGATTTCGGGATGCCGAGCATGCGGCTGATTTGTTCTCGCTGAAGGAATTTGGCAACATTTATACGCGTCTGATGAATCCGACCACGGATGTGTTCGAGCAACGGATCGCCGCACTGGAAGGCGGGGCTGGCGCATTGGCGACAGCTTCGGGAGCGGCAGCGATTTCCTTCTCCATTCTGAATATTGCTGGAGCTGGAGATGAAATTGTATCGGCCTCCAGTCTGTATGGCGGTACATATAATCTATTTTCTACCACACTGCCCAAATTGGGCATTAAGGTGCATTTTGTCGATTCGGATGATCCGGAGAATTTCCGCCAAGCCATCACGGATAAAACGAAGGCTATATTTGCCGAAACGATTGGCAATCCACAGGGAAATGTGCTGGATGTAGAAGCTGTAGCGGCGATTGCACACGAATATGGGATTCCGCTGATTGTAGATAACACGTTCCCAAGCCCCTATTTATTACGCCCTATCGAATATGGAGCGGACATTGTTGTGCATTCGGCAACCAAGTTTATTGGCGGACACGGTACGTCTCTTGGCGGGGTAATCGTGGACAGTGGCAAGTTTGACTGGAAAGCCAGTGGTCGTTTCCCTGGACTGACTGAGCCGGACCCAAGCTACCATGGGGTTGTATACACCGAGGCGGTGGGACCTATCGCGTATATTATCAAGGCACGGGTGCAGTTGCTGCGTGACTTGGGAGCAGCGATTTCTCCATTTAATTCATGGCTGCTGCTTCAAGGCTTGGAGACATTGCATCTGCGACTGGAAAGACATAGTCAGAATGCCTTGAAGGTAGCGCAATATCTCGAAAGTCACAAGGATGTGGAGTGGGTCAGCTATTCTGGATTGCCGAGCCATCCATCCTACGAGTTAGCCCAAAAATATTTGCCAAAAGGACAAGGGGCCATCCTGACCTTTGGCATTAAAGGCGGCAGTCAGGCGGGAAGCAAGCTGATTGCGAATGTGAAGCTATTTTCTCATTTGGCGAATGTGGGTGATTCCAAGTCTTTGATTATTCATCCGGCAAGCACAACCCACCAGCAGCTGAGCGCAGAGGAACAGGTGGCTGCCGGAGTCAAACCGGAGCTGTTGCGTTTATCTGTTGGGACCGAAGCGATAGACGATATATTGTATGATCTGGAGCAGGCAATCGCGGCCAGTCAACAGTAATAACCATAGCTGGCGGCTTGTTAAGCCCAGTGAGATAGGATTTTGTAGCAGTCGAAGTGATTCTTGATTCAGATCGAGTTTCGTTCAGGGTTTGATGAGGCGGGGGCAACCTCCGCCTTTTTTGTTTGTTGACAATATACCCCCATAGGTATATATTATACCCCATAGGGTATATAAGGAGGGGAAGAAGTTGGGTAAAAAAATAATTATTATTGGCGGGGTAGCAGGTGGAGCTTCTGCTGCGGCGAGATTGCGTAGATGGAGTGAGGAAGACGAGATTATTCTGTTTGAACGCGGTGAGCATGTTTCTTTTGCTAACTGTGGTCTTCCTTACTATATTGGGGGGACAATCCAGGCACGGGAGAAGCTGTTTCTTCAGACCCCTCAAGGTATTAGAGACCGTTTTAATATAGATGTGCAGGTGCTGAAAGAAGTAATTCAAATAGACCGCGAGCATAAGCTTGTCCGTTACCGCGATATGACCACAGGAGAGACGGATGAGCAGCCGTACGATATTGTGGTATTATCGCCGGGAGCCAAACCGATGATACCGGACATTCCCGGACTACATGAAGCTACAAATGTATTTACTTTAAGAAACATTCATGATACCGACCTTATTAAGGCATATGTCGATGAAAGGCATCCCAAGCATGCCACGATAATCGGGGCCGGATTTGTTGGTCTAGAGATGGCTGAAAATTTGCGAGAGCGTGGACTTGCAGTAACCATCATGGATAAGGGACAACAATTGCTGAACCCGCTTGATCCTGAAATGGCCAAACTGGTGGAACAGCATATGCAGCTGAACGGGGTAGAGGTGCGTTTAGAAGAAGGAGTCGCAGCTTTTGAAGAGCAGGGTGCACAGCTCCGTTTGACCTCAGGGGAGATGCTTCAGACGGACATGATTATCCTGGCGATTGGTATTGTGCCTGAAAATGAGCTGGCCAAGCAAAGCGGGTTGGAGCTTGGTTTTCGTGGTGCCATTCAGGTGAATGCTCAGTTGCAAACCAGTGATCCGTCCATTTATGCGGTAGGGGATGCCATCCAGGTCAAAGACCGCAATCATGGATTTGCAACAATGGTATCACTGGCCTGGGGAGCCAATCGGCAGGGACGTTTGGCAGCGGATCATATTAATGGTCAGGCGATTTCTTATGATGGTGCGCTCGGAACATCCGTAATTAAGACGTTTGCATTAACCGCAGCTTCTACAGGCAACAACGAAAAAACATTGCAGCGGCTGGCTGTACCTTATCAGGCTATTCATATTCATCCCGGTTCACATGCCGGTTATTATCCTGGCGCGTCACCTATTTCAATGAAGCTGCTCTTTCATCCGAAGACCGGGATGATCTACGGGGCACAGGCTGTCGGTGCAGATGGCGCAGATAAAAGGATTGATGTTATTGCCACGGCGATTCGTGGCCACTTAAATGTCCGTGAATTGGCAGATATCGAACTTGCTTACGCACCTCCTTACTCTTCAGCTAAAGACCCTGTGAATATGGCAGGTTACGTAGCTTCAAATGTCATGGATGGGCTGGTCCAGACGATACAGTGGCATGAAGTTGACGATTTTCACCGCAATGGTGGTCTTGTTATTGATGTCCGGGATGCGGTGGAGCTACAGGGAGGAGCCATTCCAGGCTCTATCCATATCCCTCTGGCCGAGATTAGAGAGCGGATGTCGGAAATTCCTCGGGACTTGGAGATTGCGGTATCCTGCCAGGTCGGGTTGCGCGGCTATCTTGCAGCCAGAATTCTGGCTCAATCGGGCTATCGGGTGAGGAACGTTGATGGTGGCTACAAAACATATTCGGTTATGGCTAAACATGATCATCTTTTAAAATAGTTCATCACCCATCCAATTTGATTAAGATGATCCGTTACTTCGCCGTGCAGTGCACCAAAGAAAGTATCCTGCAATTCGACGGTAATGGTACCTTTCTCAGATAATGCATGGTAAGCCTGTTTAAGCTCATCTTCACTCTCACAGTCGAGAATGATTTGGACATGCTGCGCTTTCTGCGGTTTACCGTAGGAATCGGAGAAATGGATATGGCTGGTACCCAGGTGCAGCTCGGCATGTAGAAGCCTGCCTTCCTGCTTGTTCAGTACTTTGATTTTCCCGCCTAAAACAGACTGGTAGTAGTCAACCGACTGCTGTACATCGTTTACAATGACAAAAGGACTTGCACTTCTCATAAGATCCATTCCTTTCATTTCTTTTATGTAGGGCGTCTGCTACTATACATTATTTACATTGTCGGCAGGGTTTACCCCTTTTCCAATCAAATTATGGCTTGGTTCACTGTGTGACGTCTGTTACAATAGAAGAGGTATATACGATGGATAGAAAAGAGGTCGAACAGGTGGGCACTTCAGCAATTTGGGAAGCAGTTATCTATTGGGTGATCTTGGTGATTTCCGCTCTATGCGTAATTGCAGTATCTGGTAGTCGGAGAACCGCAAGCACGATTATTTTGGCGCCCGTTGTTTTGTTCTGTACCATATTTATGATGCAGGGCTCGGTGTTTACTGCCATGAAGCACCCGACCATGGGGGCTAATGTTGGTTTGGGTATGGCTTTTCTGACCACATGGGTAGTCAGCGGAATATTGTTTGCTGTAGCGCTTGTGATTGCTTTTATTAAATATAGCAAAAAGAACAAGGCGTAGTTCAGCCTTAACCTCAGATGAAAAAGGGCCTTCGGTGATTACCGAAAGCCCTTTTTGTATTCTTAGTTAACGATATAGGGATGTCTCGGCTTATCTGCGTCTTCTCATGAGCAAAACAACGATCAGCACAATGATGATCACGATCAATAGAAACTTCATAGTCGATTACCTCCTTGGTCAGTCTCCTACTTGGTATTAACCATTTTAGGCAAGTGTGCACCGATGTATCCCAAGCAAGTATGTATTGCCAAATGTTTGGTGAAAATGTGAGGGTCGGATCAAAAAGAGGTTTACAGTCTTAGCTGGAAAGTGTATACATAAAGTAAGGAGGCGATTGCCATGAGTGATCGTGCATTTCATTTGTTTTATATTATTTTCTTGACGGTTCTGGCACTTGGAAGCGTTGGAGGAATCTCTTGGTGGTTGCGCTCTGTCGGTCGCCAGGAGAAGGAAAAAAACTAAATTCAGCATGGGCATACAAGCCCGCATGCATCTTCCAGTAGGAGGGTGCATTTTTATGTGTTATAATAGGAACATATGTTCTTTGTAGGGGGAATAACGATGTTGCCAGATTTGGAACGGAAGCTACTGCGCATTTTGTATAATTATTTTGCCCAGCATCGCCACATGCCTACAATGGCTGAATTGTCAGCAAAAACGGGTAGACGAGATCCTGAAATTACAGCTGCATTGCGACATATGGAACATGAGCGCTATATCACCTGGGAAAATAACACAGGCACCCAGCATATTGTTTTACTGGAAGGTTGGGAGCGTCCTTCTGCCTACAAGCCTGCCCAAGTGGAAGCTGGACGCCCTACTACCCAAACGCAGTCTGGTAGTACGGAATATTGGACAAATTATTAGCAGCCATATAAGGCTGGAAAATTAATGAGTTTTTAAGGTGCATATCATTTAGTTTTAAGAAAGTAAGACTATAATGACCCTATTAACCCCTTTTTGATCAAGCTATAGGCCCTGTCGATGTATCGGCAGGGCCACTTTTTTGTTCATAGATATGTTTTCCGTATATGAAAAATCCCCCGGATATCATCCGGAGGATGGGTGCAGTTTGCGTATACTGCACAGCCTGCTCAAACTTCTTCGTTTGACAGCATAATATATATTTAACCCCTGCTACCTTGTATTATATGGTCAGCATGTCATAAGGGGCAGTCTGATTCCTCTGTTCATTTTCCAAACGACAAAAGCCCTACCTCTCTTTCGTCCTTGCGGCTCCGATGACCGCGCCAGTGTGAATGTGAAAATCTTCGGCAAAAGCTCAAAATTCTACATTAGGGTTATACATAAAATTTGGAGAAGCTCCATGCGGTGATTAGGAGTATAGCTTCTTGCGTGGAATCCTATGGGGTTAAAACATACTAACATAGTATAGCAAGAATGATTCTAAAACACAAGGCATTTTTGGTTTTTTTGATTGCAGACTGGAAAATGCTATGGACAATCCGATCAGCGTGACGATTCGCAAGGCTGATCGGATGCAAAAAGCAGGGCCTCAGAGAGTGAGTCCTGCTGCGGACTTTGTCAGACCCAGGTCCCTGCGAGAGCTGCACCCGATATGGCCTGCTCGCTAGTGTTATTCTCCTGGGACTTATGCAAATTGCTCAAGCAAGAAGGTTAACTTTTGACGGCTGGACTCCGATATTGAATACAAAGATATTTTATGAGCGTACGGATGAAAAGAGGGGTAGCATTTTGCCAATCTATAAGCGCTTTATTCAGCATGTTATCCTGAACTATATTATAGGTTCATTTATTGCTGTACTACTGGTATGTACGATTTTTGTATTTTCCACGTTAAATGTAGCTCACTATGAGCTTCTGGGTCTTGTCAAAATTGTTGCATTTTCCAGCGTCATTATGATTGTTTGTGAAACTGTAGTGTTTCGAATACATTTGAGACCCGTTCATCGTTTTTTTCAAGGCAACCAGGAGACGCTCAAGGATGTAGAAGCGGTGTATATACGGGTTCACCATCTGCCCAATTTGTCAGTTTTGCGTATTGTTGGACCGCATTTGTTAGGCTTCTCTATCCCTGCAGCCGTCATTGCATTATGGATGATACATACTGGACAACTTCCCTTTCCCTTATATTATGTAGGAATCGCCTGTATAGGAGCTTGTCTGGTCGCTTCCATGCATGCACTGATTGAATTTTTCCTGACCATGAGAGCAATCAAACCGCTGCTGGAAGAAATCCGTGATCGGACCTACCAGCAGTATGGATTAAGCCTGTCCCTACGAGGACGAGTTCTGCTATCACTGCGGCATAAGTTTCAGTTAAGTGCAACGTTAATTGGTGCATTTCCTCTGTTTCTGTTTTGTTTAGCTACACAGATTCGGCTGGAACGCTTGGATACGGCAAATTCCGGCTCCTATTGGGCCTGGGCGGGTACGATTTTAATATTTGGTGTAGCTTTTGCTTATTTGGGCGGCAGGTTGCTGACCCGTGAGATCGAACAGCCTATCCATCACTTGTTGGAAAAAATGAATGAAGTGAAGGAAGGCCGCCTGAACAGTAACGCCAGTGACTTGTACTCGGACGAGTTTGCGGAGCTGGTCGAAGGGTTCAACATGATGATCGAGGGCCTGAGAGAACGAGAGGAAAAGAACGGTCAGCTATTGGACAGTTACTTTGCCACTTTGGCTGCAGCGCTGGATGCACGGGACGCCTATACCGCAGGACATTCGTTGCGTGTGGCTGAATACTCTGTGCTCATCGGACGAAAGGGCGGTTTAAGCGAAACGGACCTCGACTTGCTCCGTAAAACAGCCTTGCTGCATGATATCGGTAAAATCGGTGTGGCTGACGCTGTGCTGTTTAAAGATGGCAAGCTGACAGACGAGGAGTTTGACCAGATTAAAATGCACCCGGTTATGGGAGAGAGTATTCTTCGGCAAGTGGAGCCGGCTTATGCTATGGCCCCTTATCTGCCCGGTGTACGCTCGCACCATGAGCGTTACGACGGCAAGGGATACCCTGACCAGCTCTCTGGGGAAGATATTCCGCTATTTGGGCGCATCATAGCCGTAGCGGATGCCTATGATGCGATGACTTCAGACCGTCCCTATCGGAAAGGTATGAAGGAAGAGAAGGCGGTTATGATATTGGAAGAGGGTAAGGGAACCCAGTGGGACCCTTACTTTGCCGAATTATTTGTCAAGGAGTGGCACCGGAACAAAGGCATCCCAAGCTGACTCTATAGATACTCCCACTAGGGCGAGCCGTTACGGTTCGCTTTTTTTATATATACAAGCAAGCCTCTTTGGATATGTCGAAACATGGAGCTTCATGTTATGATGTACGAGAAAGGCAAAATCGGTTAGCATAGGCCTGGCATCCAATTTCTCGCGCAATGGGAGTGTGAATCCATGCAATTTTCAATGATGTTTTTAATGAATTTGGGGATGCTGATTGCCGTTGCCTATGTGGCGAACGTGATTTATAAATATGGCTTGAGTCGTACCTCTTCGCGGTTCAAATATGTTAGCTCGGTGCTGCTGGTGGTATTTGGCGGATGGGTCAGCTCTTGCTTTGGTTTTAACTTCAATGAAACCGTTATTTTTGATCTGCGTTTTGTTCCGCTCATTATCGCAGCGCTGGTATACCCCCGGTCGTATACGCTGATTATTATTGGAGTAGCGATCGGTCTTACGAGATTTACCTTCGGTTTGAATATGGCGGCGTGGGTCGGCTTTCTGAATATGAGCATTTTGGGCGTATTATGCGCCGGATTGAACTACTGGATGCGCCGTTCCACCTGGCGCCTGATTATTAAGGCATCCGTAACCATTTTAGCGGTTAATATCGTAAATACGTTAAATATTGCCTTCCTGGGCGTCATTCCCTGGCGCTATTATGTAGCAGAGGTTGTTCCTCTTACACTGCCTATTGGCATTATCCTCAGCTTTTTATTTGCACTGATATTACGTGATTTTCAATTGGAGCAACAGCGAAACTATCAGATTCAGCAGGCGAATGAGTTATTGTCAGAGCAGCGTGATCAGCTGCAGAAGGCAAAGGTGATTTTAGAGGAACGTGCCAAGCAGCTCATGATGGCTTCCCAGTATAAATCCGATTTTATGGCAACGATGTCGCATGAGTTACGTACACCTCTGAACAGCATCATTAACCTGGCACAGATTATCAACGAGCAGGGAAAAGAGCTGGATGAAGACGAGCTATACCAGTACAGTGATTTAATCTACGCCTCGGGCCATGATTTGCTCCAACTGATCAATGACATTCTGGATTTATCCAAGGTCGAGGCTGGGCACATGGAAATCGTAAGTGAGCCAGTCAGTGTGCGTGAGATTGCGCAGGGGATGATGATGCATTTTGAAGTCATGGCGAAGGATAAAAACCTGCAATTCAGCTTGAATGTGCATGAACATATACCGGATGAAATCCGATCCGATTCCAAACGAGTACAGCAAATTTTGCGTAATCTCTTGTCCAATGCCTTTAAGTTTACTCATGAAGGACATGTATTGCTGGAAATCAGCACACAGCATCTGGATCGAAAGGGCCAGGAGGGAGATTGGGTTGTATTTGCTGTAAAAGATACAGGCATTGGTATATCCAAGCTTCAGCAGCATGTGATTTTTGAGGCATTCCAGCAGGCGAACGGTTCGATTAATCGTAAATATGGTGGGACTGGGCTGGGGTTGTCCATCAGCCGTGATTTCTCCCGCTTGTTGGGCGGGTTTATCCGTCTGGAGAGTGAGGAGGGTAAGGGGAGTACATTTTCCCTGTACCTGCCTATGTGTCCGTCTGAAAGCAAGAAGGCGGTCGAACAGCCGTTTAAATTAACCTGATCGCAATCATGGGAACAAGGAGCGTTAGGAGGTATATCATGGAACGTAAAGCGGTTGTTGTGGGTGGCACAGGGCTCGTCGGAGGGTATGTTGTACGGGAGCTGCTGGTGCAAAAGGAATACACCCGCGTCATGGTTATGGGCAGGCGTCCATTGGACATCAAGCATCCCAAGCTGGAGCAGGCGCTCATCGACTGGGAACAGCCACAGAAGTCTGCCTTCGCTCTCGAAGGGGTGGATGATATGTTTTGCTGCCTTGGGACAACGATGAAAAAGGCGGGCTCCAAGGAGCGATTTCGGCAGGTAGATCTGGACTACCCGGTTCTGACAGCCCAGTTGGGCAAAGAGGCTGGAGCAGTGCAAATGCTTGCAATCTCTGCAATGGGTGCTGATCCGAATGCACGTGTGTTTTATAATCGTACCAAGGGTGAAGCTGAAGAGGCGCTTGCCGCGATCGGATTGCCTGCACTGCATTTGTTCCGTCCGTCGCTCATTTTGGGAGCGAGGTCTGAACGGCGTTTTGGCGAAGCCGCCGCCACGGTTGTCATGAAGGCGCTAGATGGCCTGATGACAGGCAGGCTAGCCTCCTACCGCGCTATCCCCGCTTCGTTCATCGCACGAGCTATGGTACGAATTGCTCTCGCACAGGCGAGCGGCGTACATATTTATCCGAACGACATCATTCGAGTCATCGGTGCAGAACTAACCTCCGATGATGAGGAATCTGGTACGGGAACGACTCCTGATGATAATGTATAAAACCATGGTTCGGATTAGAAAATGACAATAACGCCGCTAATGCCCGATGATTCGGGCATTAGCGGCGTTATTCGTGTTTTATGGTTGGTTTGTATTTTGCGGCACATCGATCGTAATTTCTAATTCTTTAATGTAATGACGTGTCCAGTTGCCATTAGCGTCGAGTAGGGCACTACCGCCCGGCTGTGTCGGCAAGATATAAGGCTTGAAGATGATCTTTTGGGGAGTGTCCACAAAAGGAGTAAACAGTGTGATCATTTTGCCCTCACGGTCCTTGGTAAAAGGAACTCCAGAGCCGCTCAGCAATTGAAGTTCTCTTCCCTGCTCGTCGAATACAGCATAATCGAGTATATCCAATTCCTTTTTGGTGTACTGGATCGGTTGTCCGTCTTTGATATTATTGTACTCTCGCTCCACAGTATACTCATGCGGCATATGTGCAATATCGGTCAGCATTTTGAACGATGTTGTAATCTTGGTTGTGATGGGGGTAAGTTCTACTTTGTCTGCCGTAAATGCAAGATACGGATTAGATTTGCCCATTTGCGGCTGAAGTATCTGGTTATTTATTTTAGTTTTGTGAACCGTGGTTTGTATGCGGAACGGCTCGGCTACACCTCTTAACTTTGCATATATCTCCAGTTCAAACTGATCTGGTAAGGCGGCTTTACCACTGGCAGGGTCGCGCATATACGCAATCAGCATAGAACTATTGTCTTTGCCCGGACGACCATACATGAGATTAAAGGCGCTACTGTTGCTGTTGACCGACGTCCCATTGATGGACAGGTCCACTTTCTCCAGTATGTCCTCTTCGGGCTGTCGTTGCGTTGGGATGGCCGGATACAGGAATTGATGCTGTGAATCCCCACCGCTTTTTTCCAGTGCTACGACCAAGCGTGTTCCGTCAAATATGATTTGAGGTACTTTCAATGTAATATCGTCATGGGTAACGCTGAGATTCATTGAGGTTGCCAGCCCTTTGCGATCAGCAGTTTGCAGTCCAAGATCTCCAGCGAGCCTGAACACACTATCAACAAGAGGGACCTCTTTCAATGACTCCGCCATTGTAGGCGAAACAAAGGCGCTGCCGATGATCATAACGCCTATAAGCGCTACAGAAGCAGCGGTAATTGCAGTTCCTCGAAGAAACCTTTTAACGGATCGATGGGAGGTTGGGCGGTTGGGTAGCAGGTCTGGACCCGATTCCATTTGTGCATAAAATGCGTCTAGGCGTTGTCTCACCAAGTCAGGGATGACTACCATTTCTGCTTCCAAGTGTTCCTTTTCCAATTGTAATTTCTCATCCAGCTTTTGTTCCTGATTCTCATACTCTGAAGGGTTCATTGAAAGGTTATCTTCCTCTCTCCGTGGTTTTGTAGCAGGTCCATTAATGTTCTGCGAGCACGGTGCAATCGTGTTTTGACGGCACCCTCCGATAGTTCCAGTACCTCTGATATTTCTCTAATCGGCATATCACGCAAATAGTGCAGCGAAATCACGGTTCGCATGGATTCTTCCAAGTGGTCGATGGCCTCGCGTAGTTCGATTTTTTCATATCCGCCCGAGGTGGACGGTTCCTTTATAAATTCCGCCACGGGTACAACCCGTTTTTGCTTGCGGATTATGAGATAGCACTCATTAATGAGGATGCGAAGCAGCCATGTTTTAAAATAGCGAGGTTCACGCAGCTCGCCTAGGGACTTGTATGCTTTGAGCATCGCTTCTTGCATTGCGTCCGCACAATCCTCATTGCTGCGAAGAATGGAGCGTGCCATGCCATACATATCGGATTCCATCTGTTTCATCAAGGCGACAAACGCCTTGCGGTCCCCGTTCCTTGCTTGATGTAAGATTGTTTCGAGATTCAAAGGATGGTGCTCCTTTCCCATCTATACTAGCTATAATCATTGTACCTGTATTTGAATTTGAAATTTAGAATCCATGGTGTGGCAGGTTACAGGAGTTAGATGATACATGGGCGCTAAAGGTTACAGCGGAAATAAAAATATGTAGACCATCGCAACAGGTTGTCTCCAAAGAAACTCAACACGTCAAACCTTCGCGCGGAATAGTGGCTTTGGACTTCACATGCTATAATACGGTGAACCAGTATCAGGAAGGAGAATTCAACCCATATGAAAAAAACAATTGCTACTGAAAAAGCACCTGGTGCGATCGGACCTTATAGCCAAGCGGTGGAGGCAGGCGGGTTCATTTACACCTCAGGACAGCTTGGACTGAATCCGGCAACAGGTGAGTTCGGCAAGGATGTACAGGAGCAGGCTCGTCTGTCCTTGAGCAATGTACAAGCCATTTTGGAAGCGGCCGGCAGCAACATGAACCAGGTTGTGAAAGCGACTGTATTCCTGAAGGATATGAACGATTTTGTCAGCGTCAATGAGGTATACAGTTCTTTCTTCGAGCAACCGTATCCAGCACGGAGTGCGGTGGAGGTAGCTCGCCTGCCTAAGGATGCACTGGTGGAGATTGAAGTCATTGCATTGAAGGGCGAATAAGTTACCCAGGGTTCGTTGATTAAATAAAGAAATTCTGCATGGAACCGGGTGTCACTTACTGTAGTGTCATCCGGTTGTTAAATGTATTGAGTGTTGTTCATTTGTATACAAAATGGAGGTGGAGATGATGAATAAAAAAAGTCTACGCCTGATCATTTTTAATAAAAAACAAAGCAAGCGAGCTTGGGCTAAATGATTCAGACCCATGCTCGCTTGTGCTTGATAGGAGAAGATATTCGGTTCCTTTAATCCCGGTCTCGATTACGGGCAAAGAATAGCCATAGCGCGTACACCAGGATGATTGCAGACAAGATCCATGCAGCCAGCCGTACATTTTCATTGTTTGGATGCTCGATGGCGATGGCGACATAGGCCCATACAAATACAAGTGGATAGATGCTGTCACGGTAAGGAAAGCTGACCAAGATGGCCAATGCGGCGCCAATAAGCAGAACGATCATCGCCCATAGCGTATCGCTGAGACCCCAGCCACTCCATTCATTCTTTTCCAGTGCTACTGCAATGTTGATGATGGTAGCAACGGATACCCAACCGAGATTTAGACTGAAAGGCAGCTTGACGAACCACATTTCTCCGCGAGTTGGTTGCGGCGTACGGGTACGTGTATATACGACGAATAGGGAGAGCAGGTATAGAATAATGACGATCACGCATAGTTCTACGTATACATACTGCCATAAGAAAATCCAGATGATGTTGAAGAGACAGCTCAAAATAAAGAAAATACCGATAGACTGAACGCTTGTCTTGGCTTGCCCTGTAGATGTAGCTTGGTACACAGCAAAACAGGCGAGCAGCACGTAGATGAGCGACCATATGGAAAAAGCGTAACCTGCTGGCGTAATTAAGGTAGGATACATGTTGGATACAGCAGCGGTGCTTCTTCCGCCAATAGGAAGTGTAGAAGCCAAAATATTAACGAGAACGACAGCGATGAATGCAATAATATTCCACCATTTATACGGATGGCTTCGTGACATAGGAATAACTCCTCCTCAACAAATGATGTTCAAAATGACCGACTGGTCACTATCTTCTACTATGAATATACCCACTTTGCTTTCAAATATGTCCAGACGGGAAAAAGTTTCTTGAACCCAACATAATCATAAAAAGTTGTATGTATATGCATGCATATGTAGTACAATGGTAAAAATTTTAAGCACTATATTAGCTGAAAGAAGAGTTCACATGGGGTGCCAACTACGCAGTCTGGGAGATAGTTCCCGTGTGTATTTTCTCAAATTCAACTTATATAGAAGTAAGGAGATCAGTAGAATGAGTGGATTAGAGAGAGTAGGGAAATTTGTAGGTGGGACCTTTTCCATCTGGGTGCTTTTATTTGCATGTTTGGGATTTTTCTTTCCTACGGCGTTTACCGGGTTGAAAGGGTACATACAGTTATTTTTGGGCATTGTCATGTTCGGGATGGGGCTGACTTTATCTGCGGCCGACTTTCGTGAAGTATTCCGGCGTCCAGTGGATGTGGCTATAGGAGTGGTAGGCCACTATCTGATCATGCCATTTCTCGCCTTTGTATTGGCATTAGTATTGCAGCTTCCACCGGATATTGCAGTGGGTGTCATTTTGGTTGGCTGTTGTCCGAGTGGAACTGCATCCAATGTAATGACGCTCTTATCCAAAGGTGATGTGGCGCTTGGCGTATCGATTGCTTCAGTATCGACGCTGATTGCTCCACTGGCGACCCCGGCAATGATTAGTCTGCTTGCCGGGCGCTGGATGAATATTGATGCGAAGTCGCTGATCATGGATATTCTCATCGTGGTTATTGTCCCGATTGTGTTGGGTGTAATCGTCAAAGCATTATTTCGCAAACAGGCAGAAGCCAGTGTCAAGGCGCTACCACTCATTTCAACATTGGCGATTGTACTCATCGTGGCTATTGTGGTTGCAGGCAGCAGAGGCAAGATTTTGGAGACAGGTCCGATTATTTTTGCCGTAGTTATTTTGCATAACGGTATCGGCTTTCTGCTCGGATATTGGTTTGCCAAGCTGTTCGGCATGAATCTTTCCAAACGTAAAGCCGTTACACTGGAAACGGGAATGCAGAATTCCGGGCTGGGCGCCGCATTGGCAGCAGCTCACTTTAACCCGATTGCTGCTGTACCGAGTGCGATTTTTAGCGTGTGGCATAATATTTCTGGCTCGGTGCTGGCGACCTGGTTTTCCCGTCAGGAGGAGAAAGATAACATAGCCGGAAGCAAGTAAGCGACTGTCAATAGCTGATGTAAAGTGGCTAAAGTTCGGACTTTTCGGACAGTTTAAGGGAGATCAGAAAGGATAGATTTGACTTTATAGAGGCGGATCATTATACTGTGGTTATTATAACCACTGTATTTAAGTAAGCAACAGCAAAGAGGCTTTGTCATGGAAGGAAAATGACATCGAATTCGTATTCGCCATCGTTTCATACTCAACAGCCCTATTTGATCTGATCTGACCCAAACTGAAGGAGAGAGAACGAATGAACCCGAAATATAAATCTTTATTTGAAGCTTATACCCTGCCATCTGGTGTTACATTGAAGAACCGCATTACGATGGCCCCTATGACTAACTTTGCTTCCCACGAAAATGGCGAAGTCAGTGATCAAGAACTGGCATACTACCGTGAACGCTCCGGTGGTGTGGGCGCGGTTATTACCGCTTGTGTGTATGTAACTCCAGATGGCAAAGGATTTGTTAACGAGTTTGGTGCGGACAAGGATGAAATGATTCCTAGTCTGCGCCGTCTGGCAGATACGATTCACCAGGAGGGCGCGAAAGCGATCCTGCAAATTTATCATGGTGGCCGCCTGTGCCCACCGGATCAGATTCCAGACGGACAACCGATTAGTGCGAGCGCAGTAGCCGAGGAAAAAGAAGGCGCACCTGTGCCGCGTGAAATGACATCTGACGATATCCACCGCGTCATCCGCGCTTATGGCGAAGCCACTCGCCGCGCAATTGAAGCAGGCTATGACGGTGTAGAGCTTCACGGAGCGAACGGTTATCTGGTGCAGCAGTTCTTCTCCCCGCACTCCAACATTCGTACCGATGAATGGGGAGGAAGTCTTGAGAAACGCTTGACCTTTCCGCTGGCAATTGTTCACGAAGTGAAGAAAGTAATCGCAGAGCATGCGAAGCGTCCATTCATTTTCGGATACCGCTTGTCTCCTGAGGAAGGACATACGCCAGGCATCACGCTGGATGATACGATGGTGCTTGTAGACCGTCTGGCGGATGAAGGGCTGGATTACCTGCACATTTCCGTAAATCATTTCTTCGGCGGCTCGTTCCGCGACCGTAGTGACGAACGTTCACGTACGGTTCTGATTCATGAGAAGGTTGGAAACCGTGTACCAGTCATGGGAGTTGGTTCCTTGAATACACCGGACGAGGCACTTGCAGCACTGGAGACAGGTGTACCGCTTGTATCGCTGGGACGTCCACTACTAATGGAGCCGCAATGGGTTCAGAAGGTGCAAAACGGCACAGAAGATACCATTCGCACGACATTGTCCAAGCAAGCCCAGCAGGAGCTGGTCATTCCTGACTACTTGTGGGGTGCGCTGACGACTATTCCTGGCTGGATGCCTGTTACGGACTAAATTTTGAATAAAAATACCCTAGGCTGCTTTTATGCACCTGGGGTATTTTCTTGTCTCGTGACCGTGAACAGAATAATATAGGAATAACTGATAGGGGGATATTGACAATGTTACATGAAAATAATGGTGTAATTTCGATGAAGTCCACTCATCCGGGGTTACAGATTCGACTGTTACAAGTAAGTGATGCCGAACGTTTATTAGAGATCAGACGTGAAAATTTCGATTTCTTCAAGCCGTACGAACCAGAACGACCTGAAATTTACTTTACGCTGGAAGAACAGGCACGCCTGATTTCCACCGGCTTGGAAGCGGCACAAGCCGGACTGGGATATACGTTTGGACTTTTTTTGCCGGAAAATGATAAGCTGATCGGCAGAATGGAGCTGTCTGGTGTTGCTAGAGGTCCCTTCCAAAATGCCAATCTGGGCTACTTCGTAGATCCTGCATATCATGGACAAGGCTATGCTACCTCCGCTGTGAAGGATATTGTCCGCTACGCTCTGAACGAGTTGGAATTACACCGTATTCAAGCTGGAGTCATGCCAAGAAATACGCCTTCCCATCGAGTGATGGAAAAGGCGGGATTTCGCCGCGAGGGGCTGGCTCTCAACTATTTGAAGATTAATGGTGTGTGGGAAGATCATGTGCTGTATGCGCTGACGGCTGAGGATTTGCAGAATGGCGTCTTCTGAATTCGCCAGGCGTGACCCCTTCAAGCTTTTTGAACACCTTGCCAAAGTATTTCTCATCCTGATATCCGACCATCCCGGCGATATGGTGAAGGCGCAGCTTGTCATTCAGCAGTAACAGCTTTGCCTTGCTCATTCGGATCTGGCACAAATAATCGGACAGATTAACCCCGTACTCCTGCTTGAATTTACGAGAAATGTATTCCCGGCTGAGGTAAAAGCGGCTCGCTATATCCTGTAGAGAAATATCCTCGTCATAGTGAGCATCCAGATAGCGGGCGATATCACGGATCGTCGGGTTGTTTGGGCTATGGCTTGGTGTAAGTGCCTGACCGGCTGCGAGCAATCGATTTTCGATCTGTTTTTTCCATAAAGGTAGGGAAAGCACCCCACGGTTATCGACCGGCAAAGCAGGTATGGAGTTGGACTCATCTGTCAGCTCCTCGCCTTCGGCATCTCCAGGTCTGTCATTCAGCCAGCGAGCCAGCATCCAATCCAGCTCTTGATTCCAGCCAGCGAGCTGCTCTGCTGTAACCGAAGGCAGCACGGCTACGGCTGCCACCCAGTCGCCTACCGCTGTGGATACGCGACTGGCATTACAACTGAGTGCGCTAAGCCGAAGCTCCTCTTCCATTTCAGACAACTGGGGAAGACGAACGGTCTGCCGGGCCGGAGAACTCTCATGTATCCAGTCGGTGGCCTGCAACATATCCCGTTTCCAGAGCGCTTGCCGTGCTTCTTGGTAGGCTGTGGCTGCCCCTGCGGGAAAGCTTTCGAAAGAACCAACCCCAATGTGTATATAGCACCGTAGCGCCGTTCTAATTCCTGCGTGAATGTCCTGCAAGAGCGCTGGCCAACGAGTCGGATCGCCCCAATACAGCAGGATAATTTCGTCCGTACGCTCCAGATGACGGAATGCAACTCCGGACTGAAAGGTACCCAGAAATTCGTTGCAAATGTTAATGAGGGAAAAGCCTAGAAGCGCGCGGCGCGTTTTATATTTGTTCAGGATATCGGCGTCCAGCTGAGTGGTGCTCATCACTGCCACATTACAGACCTGAATAGCTGGCGGAAGACGCAGCTCCTCACGTAAGGGGGTGATGGAGAGCACTGTACCGGAAATGAGTTCGGTCAGGAGCTTATCAGCATAGTGAGGCCGCATCCGATTGACCTCCATTGCCTGCATGGTCTGCCTGTTCCGGTCTTGCTCCGCAGTCCGCCAAGCTTGAGTAGCTTTACTGAGCGCCTCATTAATCTCTACCGGATCTACGGGCTTAAGAATGTAGTCCATGCCTCCCCGACGAATGGTCTGCCGAACCAATTCAAAATCATCGTAACCGCTGACCACTACGACTCTGGTAGCTGGAGAATTCGCTTGAATCCACTCCATCAGGGCTACTCCATCCCTGCCAGGCATTCGCATATCCGTAAGTACCACGGGCGGAGAAAGTGCGGTAATCACCTCAATCGCCTGGTCGCCCGATTCAGCCTCAATCACCTCGCTCACACCGTAAGCTTCCCAATGTACAAGCATCCGAATGGCGTGACGTACATGCCTTTCATCATCCACAATCAGGACCTTCATTGACAGATCACTCTCCCTTAAAATGAATTTCTGTATGGGGCTCGGTGCGAATTTCAAGTGTGAAACGAACGCCATGAGGCAGAATATTGTCTACACACAGGGTGTTAGAACCATCATCCGAGTGAAGCTGGATACGTAATAGAACATTACGAAGACCAATAGAGTTCTGCTCACCAGTGTCTGATTCTTCATGGGCTTTCAGCGGACGTTGCAGCATATACTGGAGCTGCTCCAATTCGTTTTCTGGAATCGATGCCCCGTTATTTTCCACTTCAATCCTCACAATGCCTTCCCGGATTCGGCAGGCTGTAATACGAATCTTACCAGGCCCCAGCCGGGGGTCGGCACCGTGCTTAAAGTAGTTTTCCACCAACGGCTGGAGAATCATTTTAGGCACCCGATCATTCAGGACCTCATCATCCCACTGATAGGTGACCTCTAATTGCTCACCGAAGCGTTCCTTTTGCAAATCAAGATATTGTTTTACATGCTCAGCTTCTTCCTTGAGTGTAACTACTGTTTGGTCCCGCATGTTGTAGCGCAGCATTTTGGCAAGGGAAGAGAGCAGAGAATAGATTCGCGGCACCTCATGCTGTAGAGCCAGTGTTCCAATAGACTGTAGCGTATTATATAAAAAATGAGGATTAATCTGTGCTTGAAGCGCTTTCAATTGGTGTGTCTTGTTAGCCAGCTCCAGCTTGTATTCCTGCAAAATGAGATTATTGATGGTATCCATCATCTGTCTGAACCGACGCGACAGCACTCCAATCTCATCGTTGCTCATGGCCCGGATGTCTACATCCAGCTGACCGGACTGAATCTGGTTTATGTAGCGAGTCAGCCGCTTAATCGGTTCCGTAATTTTTATTGAAATCCATAACGTTGCGACAATAACGAGCAGCAACGCTGCGCCAGTAATGACTGCATTGATCTGGGTCAGTTGGGTAGCTCGCATATAAAGCGTCCGATGAGGGATTTTCTTGACAAGCGTCCAGCCTGACAGGTTGGCATCCAGTTTGCCATATACGTGCAGTGCTGTATCATCTTCAATTACACCGTGCTCGTCTCCTTTAGAAATTCGCTTGAGTAGGTCAGATTCCTTCCAGTGTGTCCCAATAGATGATTCTTTTCCGCTGTATATGATCGTTCCGTTCCGATCAATTAAAAACAGCTCCTCTGTATCTGCATCATACAACTGACGGCAAATACTGCGCAACGACTCCAGATCAACATCTATAGCCAGTACCCCAAGCGTTTCTGAAGACGGAATGTTACGAATCGCCCGGTGGAGTGTAAATACCTGCCGCTGTGTGCTGTGCTCTGCATAGGAAACCGCTGAAAAGCCGTACAAATGCTTTATGTGCGAGGGTTGCATGAACAGCCCGGAAGGGCCGTAATGAATAGAACCGGTAAAGGGCTCCAGCCGGAACTCCCGTAAAGGAACCGTGCTGGTAATCAGCGTTGATTGCCCAGCCTCAAACGAATGCAAGTACACCTGGTCAATGCCTGAGGAAGCATTCATCATCGTTTGCAGCGTGGTGTAAATCTCGGCGACAGCCCGGTAATCATCCGGAATTTTAGCCAGGTTGCGCAGAAAATGAGGGTCATTATAAACTCCGATCGATGCGCGATTTAACCCCTGTAAATAATTATCCAGATTCGTAATTCCCTGAAAAATAAGCCGTTCATTTTCCTGGGTGGCCTGCTCCCGTAAAGATTGCTTGGTGAGGATGAAAGTCATGGTCATTGAAAGCAGCAGCGGCAGAGTGACCGCAATGAGTAGAAACCAGATTAGACGAGAACGAATGCTATGGAATTTCATGCAGATAGCTCCTTTCACAATTCAAGGCAAGCCAGAGGTCAATATTTTCCCCCCTAATGGTTCACGATCTTGCGTGTTCTCCAGAGCGCTTATTCGACATAATGAACATGTGAATTGCATAACCATATGGCTTCAGCGACCACACTGCTTGCAAGGATGCCATAGGGGAGCGTTCCAGACACCAAAGACAACAAAGGGGGGATCGGTTTGAATCGCGCCAAGTCGTCGCAATGGCTCCAGCAATGGATTTTTGTAGGACCATCGACGTTATTTTTCGTTATCATTATTGTAATCCCTTTCATGCTAGGAATGTACTATTCTTTTACAGAGTGGAATGGGGTAGCCAACCAGGCCAAGTGGGTCGGGCTGGATAATTTCAGTCACATTTTATTTAACGATGATAAGTTCGGGACAGCGTTCTGGTTTACCATTCGTTTTACGGTGATTGGAGTGGTAGCAGCCAATATCTTTGGTTTTCTGCTGGCGTATTTTCTAACCAAGCCGCTAAAAACCAAAAATGTGCTTCGAACTATTTTTTTCATGCCTAACGTGATCGGAGGTCTGTTGCTCGGTTTTATCTGGCAGTTTATTTTCGTCAAGGGATTTGCAGCGATTGGCGAGAGTACGGGGTTATCCTTCTTCAATCTGTCCTGGCTGGGAGACGAAATTACGGCCTTCTGGGGCATTGTGATCGTGTTTATCTGGCAAACAGCTGGATATTTAATGGTGATATATATCTCTTCCCTGACCAACGTGCCCCGGGATATGCTGGAGGCAGCCGAGATTGACGGAGCGAGCCGGATGCAAATCTTGCGGTCGATTATACTGCCCTTGATCATGCCCGCCATTACGGTATGTCTCTTCCTGGCGATATCATGGTCGTTTAAAATGTTCGATCTCAATCTGTCATTGACGAAGGGCGGTCCTTTTGGTTCTACAGAGTCCGTGGCACTCAATATATACAATGAGGCGTTTGTCAATAATCGCTATGGGCTGGGAACGGCTAAAGCACTTATCTTCTTTATCATTGTAGCTATCGTTACGAGTCTTCAGGTACGCCTGACGAAAAGTCGGGAGGTGGAATCGTAAATGGAAACCAACAATCGCTACCGCATTGGAACCTGGGCGACCGAGTTGGTGATGATTCTCGTCGCGTTAGTATTCCTCGTCCCGTTTTACTTTTTGTTTGTGAATTCCGTCAAAAGCTTTGGTGATCTGCTCACCGATTCTGCGGCCTGGCCACAAACGTTTGTATGGAGCAACTATGTTAGAGCCTGGAGCATCACACGTTTTCCTGAAGCGTTATGGAACTCACTCGTGGTTACGGTGGTCAGCAATTTGCTGCTCGTACTGATCAGCTCAATGGCTGCCTATCGAATGGTTCGGTATCCAACACGCTACAATCGAGTGCTGTTCAGCCTGTTCGTGGCTGCGATGGTCATTCCTTTCCAATCGGTGATGATCCCTTTGGTCAAGGTTGTAAGTACGCTGGATTTAATGAACAGCATTAGTGGCTTGGTCATCTGTTATCTGGGATTCGGGGCTCCTATGTCCATCTTTCTCTTTCACGGGTTCGTCAAAGGTGTGCCGGTCGAGGTGGAAGAAGCAGCTACAGTGGACGGTTGCACACCTTACGGAGTGTTTTTCCGAATTGTATATCCGTTGATGCTGCCCATGATGGTAACAGTTATTATTTTGAACACACTCTGGATCTGGAATGACTATCTTCTGCCTTCTCTGGTGCTGCAAAAGGCTGAATTGCGAACCATTCCAATTGCAACCTATGCCTTTTTCGGGCAATACACGAAGCAGTGGGATTTGGCTTTGCCTGCTCTGGTGCTGGGCATCTTGCCGGTCATCGCGTTCTTTCTGGCCATGCAAAAATATATTATACAAGGGATTATGGCGGGTTCGGTCAAAGGTTGAGTGTGGGGATGAGCTGAAAATGTATAATGTATCAGCATCAGTCCGTTTCCACAGAATTTTTCGAGTTTATCAGATATGAATTTAGAATAGAAAGGAACATAAATATGAAAACGCATACTTTTAAAAAGAAAGCTCAGGCACTAATTTTGCTTCTTGCTGCTTTTGCTCTGGTTTTGGCGGGTTGTAACAGCAGTGGTGGACAAAATGCAAGCAATGAGGAAGTTAAGGAGAAAACCATTCACATTTTTCAGTTCAAGGTAGAGATTGCAGAAGCGCTAAATCGCATGAAGGGAGAATATGAGGCGACTCATCCGGGGATCAAGCTCGACATTCAGACCGTAGGCGGGGGCAGTGACTATGGGGCAGCGTTGAAAGCCAAGTTTGCCTCTGGCGAACAGCCAGATATTTTTAACGTCGGCGGTTATCGTGAGCTGGATACGTGGCTGGAATATTTGGAGGACCTGTCTGACCAGCCTTGGGTTGGTGATGTGGTCGATGTCGCCAAAGAACCGATGACCAAGGATGGCAAGCTGTATGGTCAGCCAATGAATCTGGAGGGGTACGGCTTTATTTATAACAAGGATTTGTTCAAAAAGGCTGGAATCACCGAGCCTCCTAAAACGCTGTCTGAGCTGGAGGCTGCTGCGCAGAAGCTGCAAGCCGCAGGGATCACGCCTTTCTCCAATGGATACCAAGAGTTTTGGGTGCTGGGCAATCATTTGCTGAACGTGGCATTTGCCAATCAGCCAGACCCGTCAGGCTTCGTCAAGGGACTGAATGATGGAACAGCCAAAATTCCGGGCAATGCTGTATTCGCCGAGTGGATCAAGCTGTTCGATCTGACGCTCAAGTATGGCAATGCGAAGCCGCTCACGACCGATTACAACACACAGGTAACGAACTTTGCCACTGGCAAGGCTGCCATGATGCAGCAAGGGAACTGGACTCAGGTCCAAATTGATGGTATTAATCCGAAGCTGAATTTGGGTATCCTGCCTATGCCAATTGGTGAAGACGCAACAGCGGGAGATAAGCTGTTTGTAGGTGTCGCTAATAACTGGGTAATTAATAAAAATTCGTCTGTCAAAGCTGAAGCCAAAGAGTTCTTAAACTGGATGGTGACATCCGAGCAGGGGAAAAAGTATATCACCAAGGAATTTAAGTTCATACCAGCGTTCAAGAGCATCAAAGGGGAAGAGGCCGATATGGGCCAATTGGGTGCCGAAGTAGTAAAATACAGCCAGGAAAATAAACTGCTGGGCTGGTTCTTCAGCCGTTATCCTGAAGGAGCGCAGCAGGAATTCGGAAGTCAGATGCAGGCCTATGTGGCAGGTAAATCGGATGCCGGGAAGCTGTTCGAGGATTTCCAAAGAACATGGGATAATTTGAAGACCAAATAATTCAATGAAATACACAGAAAAGCCTTCGCATGTCAGGGAGATACATGGTCCTGGGCATACGAAGGCTTTTTTGTGAACAAAATTATAGAATCAAAGCAGCACTTAAAATCTACCTATTCGTGCCAGAGCGCAGACGGACGGTGCTTCCCGTCACCACCGCCCCGCTTGTACAACACCATTCCGCCTAATCCGTTTTTATGTTCATTTTTTCGTGTGGCTTATACATTATAGTGAAGTAGAATAATATCCCCGCGGCGTTCTATTTCCTGGAGTTCAAACGTGCTCGGCAGCGTTCCCTTTGGAAATAAGGGGATTCCTTGTCCAAGTACTTTGGGTATGATTGCAATGATCGCTTTCTCCAGCAGTCCCTCTTGGATGAAGGCTTGAACTAACTGACCACCACCCACCAGCCATACCGCTCCTTCCGCTTGCTCCTGCAGACGCGGAACAAGCTCAGTCAGAGTCTCGTCCGTAAACGTAACATGTGGTGCTTGCTCATGCTTCGCTAATGACCGGGTGAGTATATAACAAGGCTTGCCAGCATAGGGGAAATCATCGGAAAGCTTTAATACCTCTTCATACGTCAGCCTGCCCATCAGTACCGTGCCTACAGTGTCATAAAAGTCGGCATATCCATTGTCGCCACCATCACCTTTGACATCATACAGCCAGTCCACCGCCCCGTCCGGCAACGCAATATACCCGTCGAGACTCATGGCGATATACAATACGACTTTGTTGTTGGATCTTATAGCATCCATGGTTCATCACTCCTTTCTATCACCTATGTTATAATATATTTATGACATACTTTGTCGTAGTTGTATTGATCATTTGAAATGAACTTCTATATTCAAAGGAGTACGGTATGAACGAACGCAGAATCGCACTTATGAGGATACTGGATTCCCGAAAAAAATATACGGCACGTGAGCTGGCCGAGCGGTTTGGTGTCTCCGTCAGGACGATTCAAAGAGATCTCGACTATTTGCAGCAGACCGGGTTACCCCTGTATGCCGAAACCGGACCTCATGGCGGCTATCGGGCCCTTCCCAATCGACTTCTTCCTCCCCTTCATCTTGCGCGCGATGAGGCTTTTGGTCTCTTTCTCATGCTGCAGCTGCTGGAAAATATCCCGGACATCCCCTTCGGGTCGGTGCGGGAGCATTTATCCGAGCACTATTATGCCGAGCTTCCTCAGGATGTGCGGGATAGCATTGATCAATTCAAGGACTATATCGCTTTTCGGATGATGCCGACTCAAGCAGAATCACCCTACACCTCGCTCATTTTGGAGGCTGCGCTGAATAAACGCCGGGTGAACATGCTTTACCGCTCCGCTTCCGGGGACAAATGGTCGAAAGTATATCCGGTGGGGCTCTATTTTGATCATGGATATTGGTACATGCCTGCGCAAAGCAGAGATCGGATCATTTTGTACCGCTCAGACAGAGTGATGAGCATGACCATACTGGAAGACACCTTATCCGGCCTTCCCACCCTTAAGGAATGGTTGACTGCGGAGGATTCGCGTACGGGAATTCCGTCAAAAATAAAATTTACACCATTAGGTGCTCGGCTGGTGGAATCAGACCCCCTCTTCCAAAATGTTTCTCATGACAAATCGCGTGGTCAGGAATGGCATGGACATATTCCGGTCGAAGAGTTTAAATATGTATCCAGACTTCTGTTAAAATACGGGCCGGAGGCTGAGGTTATATATCCAAGAGAGCTGCGTATGCAAGTCAAACGGCTGCTGCAAGACAGCCTGAATCCTTATCTGAAGGATGATGAGGCCGACCAGGAAGGATAAGCCTCTTAATTGTTAATTACGTAAATATTTAAGGTTATGAATGGATGGCAGTTCATATTTATTTTTGTGATAAAGTTTTGAAAAGAGTCGGTTTTCGTATATGATGAAGAGTAATAATTCAAAAGGCTGGACGGGAGACAGATATGAATCAACCGCTTTATGGAATATGGCTCGGTGATGTGTTTTTTTGCTTTTCTGGTGAGACGTCGGAACCACGTATTGATGCGTGGAGCAGTGTGATCCGCAGGCTGACGCTGAAGGGAGACCTCCGGCCGTTTCGGCAGGCTGCGTTGCGTCTTGCCGAGGTGCGGATACCTAACCATGCTCGCGTGGAAACCGCGGGCAGAGGCGGCAAAAGACGTTCCATGCTGGGGCGTACGCTGGAGGGTCTGGCACTGGAACCCCGCGAGACGATGGCTCTGCTGACTCGCATGGACGAGAAGGGCTGTGCGGCATCAGGCATTACGCTCGGCGAGGAAATGCAATATTGGCAAAAGGCTGCTTATTTTGCATTGGAGCTGATGCAGCGGGGCGAAATTGCGCCATCGCTTACAGAGGCGCGTCCATCCGGACCGCGACGACGCGGCCCGGATGCGGCGGTAGGGGTGTGGGTTCCTCGGCTTTGCGAAGAGGAGGACGTCCGCCGCTTTCATGAGCTGGCTGCTGCGATGCCGGCTGTTTGTATGGCAGCTCCGGCCGTTTTTGCGGGCAAGGAGCCAGAAACACGTGAGGATGCAGCCGGAATGGTGCTGTATTCCTTCTTGTGTGCGGTCGTTCATGCAGAAACGACCGCGGTGCTGGCTGCGTCAGATCGCGAACTGGGACGACATCGGGCAGATTATCGGCGCGGAGGATCACCACTGGCGGAGCTGTGGTGGAACAGTCTGTTGACGGGTTCGCGCCAAGTTGCGATACAGGGAACGCCTGCTGAGATGGAGGAGCTGGTTCTTCAGGCGTTCTCCCTTAAGGGGAGCACGATGCCTGTCACGGAACGGGAAGCCAAGGAGCCTATTGAAGGGCAATTGCGTCTATGCCTTCGTTTGGAGCCTTCTTTGGAAGAGAGTATCCAGGAATGGCGCATTACCTTTTGGGCAGAAAGCGATGCTGAGCCCGGATTACGACTACCTGCTCTGGCGTTATGGGCGTATCCTGAACGTGATCTGGTTCGCGGTGAAATTGTGTACCGTCAAGTGCAGGCGCAACTGCTGATGAGGCTCGGACAGGCTGCTGAAGCGGCACCTATATTGCAGGAAGCCTTGAACCGCCCTTATCCCGAGGGGCTGGCCTTGGAGCCGGAGACGTTTTTCCGCTTCCTGACAGAAGCTGTACCTGCGTTGCAAAAGAACGGTATCACTGTGCAAATGCCTTCACGCTGGAGCCGGGAGGGGCGAAGACGTGCAGGCTTGCGGTTTAAAATGCGCTCGACAGAGCAGGGTGCCAAGCCAGATGGTGTGATTGCCGATACATCGTCCGTTGGCATTAACCGCATGATTTCGTTTGATGCCGAGGCTGTGCTGGGGGATACGACTTTGACGATGGAGGAACTGGAAAGCATCGTCGCGGCCAATTTGCCATATGTACGTCTCGGAGGTGAATGGATCGAGGTAGATCCCAAGGAAATTCGTCAGGTGCTGCGTTTTATCAAGCGTGGCGAGAACGGTGAGATGAGCTTGTCCGAATGGATGCATCTGGCTGCGGAGAATGAAAGTGCAGGCGAGGCCTCATGGAAGGGCTTGTCTATCTTTGGCGCGGAATCCGCCGGATTGCTTGCGTCTTTGGCTGAGGGCGGGGTACTCCGTTCCTTAGAGCCGCGGCCTGTGCCGGAGACGCTGCATGGTGCGCTACGGCCGTATCAGGAGCGCGGTTTTCAATGGCTGGCTGCGATGCGCGGATTGGGCTTTGGTGTGTGCCTTGCGGACGACATGGGTCTGGGTAAGACGATTCAGGTTATTACCTGCCTGCTCGATGGTGGGATTGGCGCAGATGATCAGCGTCCGGCGTTAATCATCTGTCCGACGTCCTTGCTTGGCAACTGGCAGCGGGAATTGAAGCGCTTTTCACCGGATTTGTCGCTTTACATTCACCATGGCAACCAGCGACTCCACGGGGAGCTGTTACAGGAAAATGTACGCGAGTATGATATCGTCCTCACTACCTACCATTTGGCAGGCCGGGACGGCAGTGACTTATCTGCAGTCTACTGGTCTTCCATCGTGTTGGATGAGGCGCAATATATAAAAAATGCACGTACAAAGCAGGCACAAAGCGTCATGAAGCTGTCCGCCCCACATCGAATTGCCATGACAGGGACGCCGGTAGAAAATCGGTTAAGCGAGTTGTGGTCTATTTTTCAATTTTTGAACCCGGGGTACCTCGGTACGGCATCTTCATTTCGCCAGCGGTACAGTCTGGCAGGAGAGGAGCGGGGGTCTGCGTTGCGTGAGCTTCACCGCCTCGTCTCCCCGTTCATGCTACGCCGGCTCAAAAGCGATCCGGATATCCGCAAGGATTTGCCGGAGAAGCTGGAGTTGAAGTCCTATTGTGTACTGACACCAGAGCAGGCCGGATTATATCGCGGTGTGGTGGATCAATTATTGGGGACACTGGATGGGCAGGTCGGTATGGCCCGCAAAGGGCTTGTTCTGTCTTCGCTGACCAAGTTGAAACAAATCTGTGACCATCCGGGGTTGATCATTCCGGGCCGTGCTGACAGCGGTAAAACCGAAAATTCCGGTAAAATGGAGCGGCTGCTGGAATTGGTAGAAACCATTCGCGAGAACGGCGAGTCGGCGCTGATTTTCACTCAATACGTGTCGATGGGAGAATTGCTGGTATCCCGTTTGGCCAAGATCTTGGGAGAAGAGCCATTTTTCCTGCATGGAGGACTGGCGAAAACCAGACGGGACGAGATTGTTCACAACTTCCAGCAGGGAAAAGGACCGAATATATTCGTACTTTCCCTGCGTGCAGGTGGTGTGGGTCTGAACCTGACGCGTGCCAGCCATGTCATTCACTATGATCGCTGGTGGAATCCTGCGGTCGAAAATCAGGCGACGGATCGGGTATTCCGTATCGGCCAAAGCCGTAATGTACAAGTGCACAAGCTGATTTGCCAAGGGACGCTGGAGGAGCGGATCGACGAGCTGATTGAGAGCAAAAAGGCGCTCTCTGAGCAGGTTGTCGGCTCTGGGGAACATTGGCTCACCGAAATGTCTGATGATGAACTGCGTGGTCTGATTGCGTTGCAAAATGACGTATGGATCGAGTGAGCAGAGAAAGGATGAAGGCGATGACGAGACCGCAAGTGAAGCTGAAAGTAACTGACGGTCGATGGATCGTGGAATTAGACGGCAATGGGCTGGAAGACGAATCGGCGGATGTACCTTTCGCACATCCCGTCCAATGGACTGGCCCAGTGCCTGTACTGAACCTGGAACAGCGAGAGGCATGGCTGGAGCAGCTAAAAGCGGAGCCTCTGGACATCTACCGTTTCCTGCAAGGGGAAGCCTGTCTGTCGCTGGATGAGATCGTTCAGTTTGCAGCTGAGGCAGCCGTTGCTAATAGAGAGAATGGATTGGGTGCAATCGACGACGTAAAGCAAGCTCTGCAGGCTGGATTGAAAGTTGAGTCACAACTCTGTCCAGAGTTGATCGGAATGACGCGGGAGGAGCTGCTGGAGTACGTATTTAGTGCTTGGGCTGGGGAGTTATCCCATGTGCAAAGAACATCCCCCGCGCTTGAGTCTACCTCACGCGCGGAGAGCGGACGCAGCGGATCAGCAGCAATTAGCGAATGGATTGCAGAATCGGCGGCTGAAGGAGCCTTGCATCGCCCCGGAGCAGGCTTTCATGCCATTGAAATCCGTCTACCGCAGAAACTTGCTTCCAAGAAGGAAACCGATATTACGTCCTTGCTGCCAGGTTTACCCCGTGCCGAAGAAGCATTGAAGCTTATACGTGAACGGGTCGCCGAGCGAGCGCGGGCTGCAATCCCGCAAAAACGTCATAATCCGTAATAATTCGGGTATATGCTTTCTTTTTCGAGTCTGTTCACCTTCATTGGATAGGATAGCGGCTTCGAAGAGTGTCCAAAGTTCAGTTACAATGGGGGAATGGAAAAGTCACTGCAAGTTATGTATCAATTGCAATATTGGAGGAGATACCAGCATGAAACGACATATACAACAGACGCGCACATCTCAGCGATGGACCAAAGCGCTCATTCCGGGGCTGATCTTGCCAGGGCTATTGCTGGCAGCTTGCCAGCAAGGAGGCTCAGGTGGGCAGGAAAGTGAGCCATTAAAGTCATCCACAGCGGTACAGGAGAATGTACAGCCTTCCACTCAGACGGATGCGGGGAATGGCACCGCTAGCGCTGGACAAGCCTCTGCGGGTACAGAAAGCGGACAGGCTGACTCTGTGATGGCGTTGCGAAGCCAGAGCGCGCTGCAAGCTACAGTTAAGGAAGAGGATGGAACGGCGATTGTCACCAATGCGACTTCGGATACAGTCGTTGTAAACAAAAAGCGCAGCTTGCCTGTGGGCTATGTCCCGGATGATCTGGTGGAGCCACAGGTGCCTTTTTCCTTCGAGGGGCCGCATGAGAAGCGACATTTGCGTAAGGAAGCGGCAGAGGCACTGGAGAAGCTGTTCGACGGTGCGAAAAAGGAAGGTATTGAGCTGCGTGCGGTTTCGGGATATCGCTCCTATAAGCGTCAGGTGTCTATTTTCAACAACAATGTAAAGACAAAGGGGCAGGAATACGCCTCTAAAGTCAGCGCCGTACCAGGTACGAGTGAGCATCAGACAGGATTGTCCATTGACGTATCCAGCCCCAGCGTAGGCAATGAGCTGGAGCAATCCTTTGGAGCTTCCAAGGAAGGCAAATGGCTGGAGGAACATGCACCGGAATACGGATTTATTATTCGTTATATGAAGGGGAAGGAAGATGTGACTGGCTATGTGTACGAGCCTTGGCATATCCGTTATGTAGGAGTAGATATTGCAAAGGATGTAGCCAAGCAGGGGCTGACACTCGAGGAATATTTCGACGAAAGCAATATCAAGCTATAGCCGCTGCAACCAAGCCGTAATCCTGGGGATTGCGGCTTTTTTGTCGTATTTTTCTTCCAAATTGAACCTTTTCAAGGTAGAATCTCGTATAATGAACGACGACAGAAACGCTTAGATTTATAGCAAGCCTCATGACAGAAGCGTACCGGAAGGGATGGGAATCATTATTTATTATTCATTAACGTATCGCGAATGGTCAGAAGATACTCAACAGGAACTGCGCAGCCTGACAAGGGAGTCCGTATCGGGAGATGAGCTGTTCCTGCGCAAGCTTGTAGACGCTACGCGTCTCCATGACAAACTATGGGCGCATATTTCAAATGAAAGCGAGGAGCATACGGACCATTCCGTTTATGTGACTGATTTTACGGGAGAACGTGCAAAGCCCTATGGTACGTCCATCACAGACCTCGTGCTCGCCAGTGAGGGAGGCTACACCTCTACATTCAGCGCATTGTACTGGGTATGGCATGAGCCTACGTTCCGAAGTATGGATCAGCGGGAAGGCTCGGTAATTACCTTGGAGCTGGCTCAACGACTACTGGATCACTATACGGTGCTGAATGGCACAACATACGAGTTCATCTATTCGGTACTTGACCCTCAGCTGAAGAAGGTACATTTGTTTGTGAAGGAGGTCGATCTGTGATGGAGCATTCTTGGGAAACGATGAAATCCAAGCCTGGCTCTCGTGCACGGATGGCGGCCTTTGCCCTGATGCTGGCTGTTCCGGCCGCTCTGACGGGTTGCGGTGACGACGAGTATTATGACTGCGACGAGCTCCCCGTATCGGAGCAAACGGCCTGTCGGGATTCAGGCAGTAGCGGGTATTATTATGGCGGATCGACCTATTATAATGGAGGCTCCTCCTATCACAGCAGTCGTTCTTCCTCCAGCTCTTATCGCAAAAGCTCGTCTTCATCTTCCAGCTCACACAGTGGTTTTGGCAGCAGCGGCTCACGGAGCGGCTTTTTTTCTGGGGGTTAAGATGAGCATGCGTACGATTCGGCAACTACCTTATGAACATGACGAGCTTTTTAAGGATGAAATCAGCCGTATGATTCCGTATCATCGCATGTACGGCAAGTCCTATTGCGTGCCGGCTTTAACGGTGTATCAGGCAAGCGAGCTGGCAGAGCTTCAAGCTGCTTCCGAGGCAGTACATCATATTTATCGCAAGGTCCAGCAATTTATCCAACGCTATATGCCAGATGAATATCTGGTGGAGCGGCTGGGGATTCATCCAGGCTTGCTGCGTGCTGCACGTATGGAAGCCGCACCGGATGGAATAACCCGTCAGGACTGGATTGTGGGGGAAGCGGGGATCAAGTGCATTGAGAACAACACCGATACTCCAACCGGGATTCCCGAGGTGGCATATCTTGAAGGAAAGCTGCTGGAAGTGCTGCATGGTGAGGGAATGTCAGAGAACGACATTACTTTACATGGACCCTCATCTGGAATGGATGAGGCAATTCAGTCTGCCTTGACGGAGCTCATTCATTTTTATAGCAGCAAGGGTTTGGGGACAAAGGTGCATTTCACTTGCTATGAATGGCATATCGAGGATCAGACGAATACCAAATATATTATGCGCTTATGTGAACAAGCCGGGTTTGAGGTGGTTTATGCGCCGTTGGAAGAGCTGGAAATTGTCCCAAATGAGGGCTTGTATCACCAGGGGGAGCAGATTCACATCCTCTATCGCCTGTATCCGCTGGAATATCTGATTGATGATCGGGAAGAGGATACAGGGCTTGAGGTGGGGCAGGCGCTAATGGAAATGGTGGCAGACGGGAAAATAGGACTGATTAATCCGCCGCAGCATATCATTACCCAGAGCAAAGGATTCACCGCAACTGTATGGTCGCTGTACGAGCGCAATGAGCAGACACCAGCGTTCTGCGGTTTTCGTTTGTTTGATGACCAGGAGCTGGAGGTCATACGAACCTATCTGCTACCTACATATTTTGAGCCATCCGTGTTTCTGCAAAATAAAGAGCCTTATGTGGCTAAAGGCATATGGGGCCGAGAAGGTAAAGGGACGCATTTAATTGAACATCCTGAATCCGAGGAGAGACTGAAAGGTGTCTTGGGAGTGGGTGAAAATGTGATGGCTGACCAGCCTGGTCTGCTTCATGAAGCAAACGCTCCACTAACGCCTGAACAGGAAGAAGCCGCACATATTGCCGCTTATTACGAGGGACAGCCTAAGATTTATCAGCGGCTGTGGCCCATGCAGAGCGCAGAGGTGCAGACCGAGGAAGGGCTATTTCAAGGCTATGTGCTGACAGGCATATTCGTGATCGGTGGGCGTTTCGCGGGGGTCCTGCCGCGAATTGGTGAAAAGGTAACAGGTGATATGGCCTACTATTGCGCTGCTGCCATTGCCAACGAGCCTTCTAATTCGCCCGCTGTATAAGCTGAATTGCAAAATGTACACTATTCGAACAGAGCTGTTCCTAGTCACAAGTATCATAAGGGGGAAGAAAATTGGACTCTCATATCAGTTTGGGCAACGCATTGGGCAATGTAGGGATCGGCCTGCTTATCTTGTTTGCCATTTTAATCGTAGGTTATTTTGTGTTCAGCTTGCTGACACGTTATAACGATAACCAGGAAATCGCACGTGGCAATGAAGCCGCAGGCATCTACATGGGGGCAAAGCTGCTAGGCCTGTGTATCATTGTAGGGATGGTGTCGTATAGCAGCCATTCATGGCTCGATATGCTGATCTGGTCGGCTGTGGGCATTGTCGTGCTGTGCCTGGTCTATATTATTTTTGATCTGGTGACACCACGCACCAAGGTGTGCGAGGAAATTGCCAAAGGCAATGTGGCTCTGGCACAGCTGCTGCGTTCAATTATCATTGGAGTATCTTTTGTTGTAGGTACATTTTTGATGTAGTCGACAGGATGAAGTTGAGGTAGAGAAGGTACAGAGGATCTGCAAAACCGGACAACGGAGCTGCAGATTCTTTTTTTATGGGCAATTGTATCACTGTTCGGTATCTGTCTGTTCTGTAGAAGTAAAAGTTACGGGATCACTTCTGGTGGGGGACTATTCTACAAAGGTAAGGGTGATACTGCATAGAAAAAAGAAATGTGCTAAAGGTATCAAACCAAATTGTAAAGAAGGGAATTCTGAACATATGAGTATCTCTCCCTCCCCAACTCTCCCCATTCGGATGGGGATTATCGGCTTGGGCCTGATCGCTGAATATCATATCAGATCATTAAACAGCATGTCGGGGGTATCGATTGTGGCGGTTAGTGACGTAAACACGAATCGCCTTCAAGCCATCGGAGAACAATTGCAACTGCCTGCTTCCAAGCAGTATTCCCACTATGGAGCATTAATCCGTGACCCGGAGGTAGATGCGATTCTGTCGCTGACACCCAATGATGTGCATTTTGACATTATTCGGATTGCGCTGGAAGAACATAAAGCAGTGCTGGCAGAGAAGCCATTGACACTCACGTGGTCGGAGGCAGGTGAACTGAAAAAGCTGTATACGGCGAATCCGGTGCCTCTACTGGTTCACTATAAGCATCGCTATGGCGCGGCCTTCCAATATACCAAGCAGCTACTGGATGAGCACAAGCTGGGCAAAATCTACAATATTCAATTCCGTTATCTGATGGATGCATTTTCACCATATCGTCAGCATCCATATACATGGCGGCACAATTTAGCCAAGGCAGGCTCTGGAGTCGTGGGCGATACTGCCTCACATATTATTGATCTGGCCCGCTTTCTGATTGGTGAATTTCAAAGCGTCGCGGCGCTGCTACATATCATTACACCCGAGCGGCCTGATCCGGGTACAGGTCTGCCGCTTAAAGTAGATGTGGAAGATCTTGCTGCCTTTCATGGCATCCTCGGCGATAATACTGTGGGTACTTTCATTACTCACAAAAATGCCATCGGCAAACGTCACGATATCGAAGTGGATATCTACGGCGAGCTCGGTACACTGCACGCCAGTCTCAATAATCCAGAAAGTATACGCATCGTGCTGCGTGACCTGAAACACCCGAATGCCGAATACGAAACTTGGGCTGTCCCTGCCGTCTATAATCATACAGCCGACGGAGACTTTATTAAGCTGGCAAGGGGGGAATTCGTGGATCGAGCCCCCTTGTTCGATGACGGATACAAGAATCAGTGGGTACTTGAGAAAATACTGCAATCCTGGAGAGAGAACGGACGTTTAGTAGAAGTGTAAGGAGGCCCTATCTCTTTTCTTGCTGCGCTTTTGCCCGTTTCGCCCCGATCAGCCTCCAGCCTGTTAACAATGCTGCTACTAGACAGATAGATGCAGACGTCATAAAGACTACATGCATGCCTGACAGAAAAATTTCAGGATGACCCGGAACCAAGCCGGTGACCCGATAACCAGCCTCTTTACTCATAATATAAAAGAGAATGGATGTGGCCAGCGTAATCCCTACAACCATACCGACGTTGCGCACCAGCGAATTGACGCTTCCGGCTGAGCCGAGCTGTGTGCGGGGTACCTTGGACATAATCAGCGAGTTGTTTGGCGATTGGAATAAACCACTGCCAATACCCAGCATGGCAATCCACAGACCGACGAGCGGGATGGAGCTGCCTGCATGCAGTTGGGCTAATCCAATCTGGGCTACGACCATAACGACTAGCCCAGCGAAGGTGAGCAGCTCAGACCCGATTTTATCGGAAAGCGCACCGCTGAGTGGGGCCACAATAACCATAGAGATGGGAAACAACATCAGCAGAAACCCGGCATAAAAAGGCGACAAGTTCAGCATATTCTGCGCATAGAAAGGCGAAATGATGTTAAAGCAGAAGTTAGCGACGAACACCAGAAAAGCACACAAAATACTGAGCGAAAACAGCGGATTTTTGAATAATGCGAGCTGTAACAGCGGCTGCGGACGACGCAATTCCAACCGAATGAATACAGCAAAAGCAACTACAGCCACCACCAGTGAAGCAATAATTCGTGCGTCTCCGTACCCGACCTGCTGTCCCAGCAACAATCCGACGAACAAGGTCAGAATAAAAATGGCAAACACCAGGCTGCCGGGAACGTCAACCTTATCCTTCACCTTGATCAGATCCTTCGGTAGAAGCTTCCAGCCAAGAAAGACAGCGACCAGACCTATCGGTACATTGACCCAGAAAATGTATTGCCAGCCCAGCGAGGAGACGATAATACCGCCCAAGCTCGGCCCGGCGATACTGCCCAAAGAAACGAAGGTACCGATGAGACCAAGCGCTTTGCCTCGTTCAGTGGACGGGAAGATATCTGTTACGATCCCTTGGCTGTTCGCCATGGTCATGGATGCTCCAATGGCCTGGATGATGCGCGAAATCAGCAATAGGGAGAGTGAAGAGCTAAGACCACACAATAGGGAGCCAAGAATGAATATGATCGTGCCGATTTTGAATATTTTGATTTTACCGACCATATCCCCTAGCTTGCCAAAAAATAAAATAGCAGTACATATCGCCATTAAGTAGGCAGTTGTCACCCATTCAATTTGTGCCACAGGTAAATGTAACGTGCGGGATAACACAGGAAGAGCAATATTAACGATGCTTCCATCCAGGGTGGACATAAACGTAAACAGATTCAAAACAATCAAAATCATCCAACGTTTCTTCTGAACTTCGATATTTTCTTGATAGGTTGCAACAGTTGTAGCAGTTGTAGCAGTTGAGCTCATTATGAACACCTCTTTATCGTTGAAAGCCCTTTTTATTAGTTGCATACGCAACTAAATGAACGGTTCTAGTGTACAGCAAATTAGTTGCGTGTGCAACAATAGTATTGTAAACTTTGTTTTGGTCCCAGCTGGGGATTGCCATTTTCAAGCCAATGAGGTGTATTTGATGAGAAAAAAACCGATTGGAAAGCTAATTTCCCACCTGTACCGTCGAAATCAAAAAATACTGTCCAAAAAACTGGCTCCTTACGGAATCGGCAGTGGGGGACAACACAGTTTCCTAAAGCTGATTTTGCAGCGGCCGGGCATTACACAGGAGCAGCTGACGAATGAACTTAAATTTGACAAGGCAACCACAGCCCGCTCTGTAAAACAATTAGAGGAATCAGGCTACATTGAACGTAAAACGGACCCGAATGATCGGCGTTCCCAACTTGTGTCTCCTACGGCTAAGGCGTTAGAGTTTGCTCCTGTCTTACAAGGGATACTGGATGAACTCAATGCCGGTCTTGTCCACAATCTATCTGAAGAGGAAGAGGATCTTCTGATCGACCTGCTGCAAAAGATTAGTATAGACCCTGACGAATAAGCAAATCAGGAGCTGGATAGAGGATTGCGGAGTGCGGTTTGGGCAGGTAAAAAGAAAAAAGCAGCCATCCCAAAGAATACTCTGTGGTGGCTGCCAGGCCCGCTATATAGCATTCGCAATTCAGTCCAAGCTAATCCCTTCGAATGCATTTATGACTAATTGTCGCACATAGTCATCGTCTAATGGATAACCAGTCACCAGCAATCGATAAAAAATCGGCCCATAAATGAGATCGATACATAATTCAACATCAAGATGCTCCTTCAATTCCCCGCGCTCTATTCCCCGCTCAATAAGATGCCTGGCCTCAAGTCGCCGAGGATGAAAATATCGGGTTCGGTATGCCTCTGCTAATCCTGAATCAAGTTGCCCTTCACCAATTAACTCCGTAATGATTTTACCTTCTCGACTGATTAAGAACCGCACTAAATTCGTAGCATGAATGAGAATGTCGTCCAATACACGGCCTGTATCGGGTACAGGCAATCTTGCCATGGTAGCTGACAGGAAACCATCCATGACTACGGCAGCTTTGTTAGGCCACCATTTATAAATGGTGGCTTTGCTGACTTTCGCTCGCTCAGCAATTTTTTCTACTGTTACCGCTCCAAAGCCTTGTTCCAACAGTAGTTCATAGGAAGCGGTAAGGATAGATTTTTGCGACTCAACATTACGCGGACGTCCTCTTTTACTCTGCACTGGAATGCTCACCTTCTTACATAGATATAAGAAACATAAAAAAAGTAAACTATACGTTCAGTATATCAAATATCAGGCAAGAATAAAAAGTTGAATTTGCCTATTTACAAAACGAAACGTTCAGTATATTATTTGATTATCGAATTAACGAACTATACGTTCAGTATTTAAATTATTGAGGAGGATTATCATGCAAAGAGAACAACAAGCTGTAGAAGGCAACCGTATTTCAAATTGGATGATGTTTCTGTTGGCAGCAGCATGTGGCCTTATTGTTGCTAACCTTTACTATGCTCAAACCCTTGTAGGACCTATTCATGTGGCGATGGGGCTTTCTTCCACCACAGCGGGCTTCATTGTCACCCTAACTCAAATTGGTTATGTTGTAGGACTGCTGTTTATCGTACCCATTAGCGACATTATTGAAAATCGACGTCTGATGGTTGTATCGCTAATCATCACAGTCTGTGCATTGCTCGTTGCTGCTTTTGCCCCCAATGCCACTTTGTTCCTAACCGCCTCCTTATTCATTGGAGTTGGATCTGTCGTAGCCCAAGTACTGGTGCCGTATGCTACCTATTTAGCATCCGAAGAGCAGCGCGGCCGTGTTGTCGGGAATGTCATGAGCGGGCTCCTGCTAGGGATTATGTTCGCACGTCCATTGGCAAGCTTCATAACCAGCATCTGGGGATGGCAAGCCGTATTTATTATGTCAGCTATTGTTTTGACGCTGTTGACGATTCTGCTCTCGCGGGCTCTTCCAGAGCGCAAGCCTGTACCTACGGTATCTTACAGTAAACTGATTCTCTCCCTAGGTACTCTTTTCAAACAAACGCCTGCGTTGCGCCGCCGTGCCTTTTACCAAGCCTGCTTATTTGGTGCCTTCAGTCTGTTTTGGACGGTTGTCCCTCTACGCTTGGCGGATGATTTCGGCATGTCTCAGCAAGGGATTGCACTGTTTGCTTTGGTAGGCGTAGGCGGCGCAGTGGCAGCTCCGATTGCCGGAAGATTGGCTGATAAAGGCTGGAGCAAAGTATTAACCGGTCTAGCTATGATCATTGCCGCCTTGTCTTTTTTGGTCATCTATATTTTTCAAAGTCATTCGACGGCTGCGCTCATCCTGCTCTTTATTTCAGCGATTACACTGGATATGGCTGTATCGGGAAACCTTGTGCTTGGGCAACGTGTTATTTATTCCTTGGGAAGTGAAGCGAGAGGGCGTCTGAACGGATTGTTCATGTCTATCTTTTTCATCGGTGGAGCGATTGGATCATCATTAGGCGGTTGGTCTTATGCGTTAGGTGGTTGGAATCTCAGTGCTCTGATTGGAGTCATCTTGCCTGTGCTGGCTTTACTGTACTTTTTCACTGAGAAAGAAACGGGTGGAGACGTACAAAAGAAATAAATCGGGTAAAGATCAGCTTTAAACTACGCCATACGCAAAAGCATCATCATTAAAATGGCTGTTCCCAAGAGAAAACAAAGGGGCGAGTGGAGCGCGGTGTCCCATTTAGCAAAAACCGTTCCTTTTTTTCTCTTGAAGAACCCCACCCATTTGAAATCTCCTATCGAACGCAAAATAAATAAACACGTCAACAAGCCTGCACCGTAAGAATAAAAGAAATGGAAGAACCGAAATGGTACAGCTTCCCCTAGCTCCAGGACGAACCAAGCGGCTAAAGCTAGTAAAACGGCAACAATCGATGTCCCTATTTTGGAGGGGGTAAAGAGCAAATCCGTTCCCGTGCTTGGGATCGCTGCCTTAGCGCCTTTTTGTCCGCCGAATACCCAATATAAGTGCATACCGCTCAGTACAAATAGAATTCCGCCAACTGCCCATGTAAGTAACTCCAACATCTGATATCCCCCTTAATTTGAAATCCACTCTGTCCAAATCATGTGAATATGCTGCTGGATGGCCTCGTCACTTAACGTCTCTTGCTTGTGGCGCTCATACCAACCCAAGTAGTAATGGTACAACATCCATGATCTCTGAGAAGCTTTCTCTGGCTGCATTCCCTTCTGGATTAAAAGCTCTTTCATAAACTCCATTCGCATCTGTTCGACTTCATTGAGTAAGGAGCGGTAACTATCATCCTTCAATGACAGCTTGCGTAGATAAAACAGAAAATCGCCCCGTTTTGTCTTGCCAAACATCTGGTTTAGCAACTCTTGGATTCGCTCATCTATAGCAGCATGGGTGATGGAAGCGTCAATAACCTGTTGTGTCGTCTGTGCCTTCCATGTCTCTACAATCTGTCGAATGTAGCTGCTGCGATTGTTAAAATACCAATAAAAACTGCTTTTACTGCACCCTAAAGCAGCGGCCATTTTTTCAACAACGAGTTCATCGATTCCACCTTGCCCAAAACGTTCCATTCCTTTTTGAATCCATTGTTCTTCTGTGACAATAATTTTAGGCATCTCTTCCGCTCTCTTTCTGTACGGTATCGTCTAGATGAAATGATTTTACAGTTTTTTTAGTTGTGTGTAAATATAGGTCTATTCGTCTCCATAGCCGGATGATAAATAAGGCATAACTTTACATGAACGCCCACTTGAAATACCTGCGAATTTAATCTATAATGCTGTAGCATATAGTAATATTCAAGGCACTGACCAAAGACATGATTTCCTTGAAGGGCCGTTCAGAGAGAAAAGACGAGGCTGAGAGCTTTTCCGGCAACCGCATGTGAAGTTACCCCTTTGTAGCCGTGACGTTGAACGTGTAACTGTGCAAGCTGGCAGTGACATCAGTAAGCGCCCACCGATTTATCCCCGTTAACGGATACCAATGGAGGGCTACGCAGGTCGTGCATGAGCATGTTTGGATGAACATGAATGTATGTACAGCAGCGGGCCGAACTAGGGTGGAACCACGAGCTGAACGCACTCGTCCCTTGAGGGAGAGAGGCGTTTTTTTGCGTTCAATTTTGATATAGCACACAATTTGAAATGGAGGCTTTAATCGTGAGTATTCAAGTGAAATTGCCGGATGGAGCCGTACGTGAGTACGAGCAGGGCGTAACCATCGCCGACGTGGCAGGTTCGATCAGCTCCGGGCTGAAAAAGAACGCAGTAGCAGGTAAAGTGAACGGGAAGGCTGTAGATTTGAACACTGTTTTGGATCAGAACGTTGACCTTGAAATTATTACGCTGGACAGTACAGATGGTCTGGAAATTTACCGTCACAGCACAGCGCATTTGCTGGCACAGGCGCTCAAACGCATTTATGGTGAGAAAAATGTGAAGCTGGGTATTGGTCCGGTCATCGACAGCGGCTTCTACTATGACATTGATATCGAAAACCCACTGTCCGTTGACGATCTGGCGAAGATCGAAAAGGAAATGGCGAAGATTACGCAGGAAAATCTGCCGATTACACGTCGTGTGGTCAGCCGTGAAGAAGCAACTCGCATTTTTGGTGAACTGGAAGATCCATTGAAGTTGGAATTGATCCGTGATTTGCCGGAAGAAGCGGAAATTACGATCTATGATCAAGGCGAATTTTTTGACCTGTGTCGTGGCCCGCATTTGCCATCTACTGGCCGTATCAAGGCATTCAAACTGTTAAGTGTAGCGGGTGCATACTGGAGAGGCGATTCCAACAACAAGATGCTGCAACGTATCTACGGAACAGCTTTCCCTAAAAAAGCTCAACTGGATGAGCACCTGCACATGCTGGAAGAAGCGAAAAAACGCGACCATCGCAAGCTGGGTAAGGAACTGGAACTGTTCATGTTCTCCGAAGAAGCACCTGGCATGCCGTTCTACCTGCCGAAAGGCATGGTTGTGCGTACTGCGCTGGAAGATTACTCCCGTGACATTCAACGTCTGCATGGATATGAGGAAGTACGTACACCGCTGATGATGAACAACCGTCTGTGGGAACAATCGGGACACTATGACCATTACAAGGAAAACATGTACTTCTCTGAAGTAGATGAAACTACATTTGCTCTGAAACCGATGAACTGCCCTGGGCATATGCTTGTGTTTAAAAATGAACTTCATTCTTATCGCGATCTGCCGATTCGTATATCCGAATTTGGACAAGTGCATCGTCATGAGCTGTCCGGTGCGTTGAACGGTATGATGCGTGTTCGTACATTCTGTCAGGATGATGCGCATATTTTCGTGACACCAGAACAGATTGAAAAAGAGATTACGGACGTAATCAAGCTGATTAACGAAATGTACAGTGTGTTTGGTTTTGAATTCACAGTGGAATTGTCCACACGTCCGGATGACTTTATGGGCGAACCAGCGCTGTGGGATCAAGCGGAACAAGCTTTGCAAAACGTGCTGGAACATCTGGGCATGAACTACCGTATTAACGCGGGAGATGGAGCTTTTTATGGTCCGAAAATTGACTTCCACATTCTTGATGCGCTCAAACGCAGCTGGCAGTGCGGAACGATCCAATTGGACTTCCAAATGCCAGAGAAGTTCGACCTCACATATGTGGGCGAAGACAACCAGAAGCACCGTCCAGTCGTTATTCACCGTGCCATCTACGGTTCGATTGACCGCTTCATGGGCATTCTGACTGAGCATTTTACAGGTGCATTCCCATTGTGGTTGGCTCCTGTTCATGCGAAGCTGTTGCCTGTATCCGAGAACTATATTGAGACTGCCAATGAGGTGCAGGAAGCATTGTTGAAAGCAGGTCTGCGTGTCGAAGTGGATACTCGGAATGAGAAGCTCGGTTATAAAATCCGTGAAGCGCAATTGGAGAAGGTTCCATACATGTTCGTTATCGGGGAAAATGAAAAAACAACCGGTACTGTAGCCGTGCGTAAACGGGGCGAAGGCGATCTGGGATCATTCAGCATTGCGGACATCGTAGAGAAAATCAGCACAGAGATTCACGAGAAGCAGTAATATTGGATTGAAAAATATAAATAAAGAGCCGTCAAAACCAGGATCATAGTGGTTTTGACGGCTCTTTACTTATACATCATACATAAGTTCCTAAGCTCCAGCATGAGGAGAAGCATCATTGATTGAATGCTTTAGTTATCCTGATCCTTTTAATCTAGCAAGTCTGCGACCGGGAAGTGGCGTGATCTGCTGGGAGGGAAAGTGCCTTCAAAGCTGACTCCTCGGCTCGTTTGACCGGGGTCTCTGACACATCCTGTTCCTCGCTAAGTGATAAAATTTCCCCGCGCAGCTTGAGCATTTTCTGATCCAGTTCGTAAGTTGCACGTGCAGCTTCGGTCAATCCGTTAACGACATGCTCCGGCACTTTCTTATCAAACTTATAGTACAAAATATGCTCCATACTGGCCCAAAAATCCATAGCCAATGTACGTAATTGAATTTCGACCTTAATCCAGCGTGTGCCCTCAAACAGGATTAGCGGAATCTCCACAATGACATGTAGACTCTGATAGCCGTTGGGCTTAGGATGGGCAATATAATCCTTGACCTCGAGAATACGAATGTCCTCCCGTGTGCGGAGGTGATCCATCAGGCGATAGATATCTTTGACAAAAGCGCACACCACGCGCATGCCTGCGATATCATGAATTTCACGCAATATATTGTCCAGGGTGACCTCATGCCCTTTGCGCCGAACCTTTTCCACAATGCTGTGGGGTTCTTTGATCCGGGTTTTAATGTGCTCAATCGGGCTAAAACCATCTATTAGCTTCCATTCCGTCTGGATCAGCTTAATTTTGTTCTTTAATTCCTCCAAGGCTAGTTGATAAAGGACGGGAATCTTTCTCCATTCCTCTAGTTGCTTGGCATCAACACTGTTCTGGTCCAGCTGTAGCTGAAATTCCTGCAAGGGCAAAGGGACAGCATTTAAGTGCTTCCAATCCGGTTCATTCACAGAGCATTCTCCTAAATGAGGCTTACGATGTCCTCGATCTATTTCGTAAAGATGGATTACCTTATATATTGTACACTATGTCAAAACGTACAGGCAAAGGAGAGACGGACAAAGAAATGAGAAATAAAATAATAATTTTAGTGGTAAAACCGAGTAATCCGATGTATAATTGCAAAAATGCTGATTTGAAGCATTAAATTTTGAAAAGTGGTACAAATGTTATGTAGTCGTTATTAGATCAAAAATATAAATTACAGAAAATGAGGATGAGAAAAATGGCTAAAGTAGAAAGTTTCCAATTAGATCACACGATTGTAAAGGCTCCTTATGTAAGAGCAGCGGGAGTAGAGCATGATGAAAAAGGAAGCACAGTACAAAAATATGATTTGAGATTTCTACAACCGAATGAAGACGCACTGCCAACAGCTGCTGTACATACGCTGGAGCATTTATTGGCAACGTATCTGAGAGACGAAATCAAAGGCATTATTGATATTTCTCCTATGGGCTGTAGAACAGGGTTCTACTTGATTTTATGGAATGAACATGAGCCTGAGGAAATTGCACTTGCCTTGGAAAAAACGCTGAAAAGAATTTTGGAAACGACAGAAGTTCCGGCTGTTACTGCTTTGGAATGCGGGAACTACAAGGACCATTCTCTTTTTTCAGCGCAGGAATATGTGAAGATTGTGCTGGAGGCTGGCATTAGCCGCGATCCTTTCAAAAGAGTATTTTAATATCTATGATTTCAATAGACCTATCTCATCAGACAGCAGTAGTGACAGGCGGCAAGTCAGGTATAGGCAAGGGGATTGTAGAGCTTCTTATTCAAAGTGGAGCCAAAGTGATTTCTGCTGATATTTCTTATGAAGAGCCGTATAGAGTGGTCAATTCACAGTTGGTTGAAACTCAGCTGGACATATCCAAGCCGGATGACATCGAAAGATGGTGCGATTTGCTAATCAGCGAAGCGGGAGTTCCTGATATATTGGTGAACTGTGCAGGCACTTCTACGATGGACTATGTCATAGATAGTGAGTTGGCTGATTGGGAGAAGGTATTTTCGATCAATTCAACCGGACTGTATGTAGCGTCCAAACGGTTTGCCAAGGAAATGGTGGACGCGCGTAAACCGGGACGAATTATTCAAATTGCTTCGCAGGCTGGAAAAAATGGATACCGGGCGATGGGGGGATACTGTGCATCCAAACATGCGGTTCTCGGCTTGACCAAGGTAATGGCCATTGAGCTCGCTCCGCATCAAGTTTTGGTGAATGCGGTTTGTCCAGGTATCGTAGAAACGCCGATGAAGCATCGCGAACGGATTGAAGGGGGCGTCATTCGCGGAATGTCCGCCCAGGAGATATATGAAGAAGATTGTTCGCAGGTACCTTTGGGGAGAACCGCCGAGGTAGAGGATGTCGCCAATGTGGTGCTGTTTCTGGCAAGTCCGCTCTCCGCATATATGACAGGACAAGCGATTAATGTTACAGGTGGAATGACGATGCACTAGCATATTAGCATGATCTGGGGGAAAACAACATGAAGAAATCGTTCGTTTTACTATTAGGGATTAGTTTATTACTTGTAGCTGCAGGATGCGGCAACAAAAGTACAGACAGTAATGGCTCCAGTTCCGCCTCCGGTGCAGAAACGCAAAAGGTAGTCATCGGCTCCATGGGTTCTGACGCCCAGATTTGGAGACATATTGCCCAATCTCAGGCCGCCAAGGATGCCAAGCTGGATATTGAAGTAAAAGAGATTAACGGTGGCATCGAAACGAACAATGCGACGAGACAAGGCGATGTGGACGTGAATGCATTCCAATCGTGGGCGTATCTCGTTAGCTATAACAAAGAGAGTAAAGCTGATTTGAAGGCGATAGCCACAACCTATCTGGAGCCTATGGGGATTTATTCGAAAAAATTCAAAAGTATTGATGAAGTGACCGACGGAGCATTGGTGGCTTTGGCGGATAACCCAGCGAATACAGCGAGAGGCTTGAGGCTGTTGGAAGCATCCGGTTTGATAAAGCTTAAAGCTGACTTTGACGATGCCTTAGGTACAGTCAATGATATTACGAGTAATCCTAAAAACCTGAAATTTGAACTAATCGACGACAAAACAGGTCCGCGTGTGATTCAAGATGTAGGCTTGGTGTTGATTGGGAACACGATTGCTTTAGAAGGCGGTTTGAACGTACTGAAGGATTCCTTATTCCACGAAGAGATCAGTCAATCGACAAAGAACAATATTAACGTTCTGGTTACTTCATCCGATAAGGCAAACGATAAGGGACTACAAAAATTAGCGGATCTCTATCATAACGATGATACTCAAAAGTACATTAAGGATGAATTTGGCGGAACCAAAGTAGAGGTTAAAGAGCCTGTTTCTTATTTGGAAGGACAAACTGCAAAATAAACATAAAAGAGGTCAGCCAGTTTTCTGGTTGACCTCTTTTGTTTGTTAGAGGCTTCTACTCGTAATTACTTGTAATTACGGTAGCCGTTTTGGGCTTGGATTAGGTTTCGGCTCGATAATGTTTGGGAGAGACCCCTTTTATCTTTTTAAAAATTTTTGAGAAGAGCAAAGGGTCATTATAGCCGACTGAACGGGAAATATCACCTATCGAAAGTTCGGCGTTACCCATCATTTCGCAGGCTTTGTTGATTCTGTAGCGAATCAAATAATCCTGAATGCTTGTGTTTATTCGTTGTTTGAATAGCGAACATAAATAGCTTCGATTGAGTCCGATAAAATGTGCAATGTGCCCAATGGTAATTTTCTGAGCATAATTCATTTCGATAAAATCTTTCACTTTTTCAACGTAAATTTCCGCCCGGCTTTCCTGTTGTCCGGGGGATGTTACCGGACTGAGCTCTATAAGCTCCGATAACATTAAGTAAAGCAGCCCAGTTAGTCTGGTTTCCCGAGCTTTATGGCATCCACTCGATTCATTCATCTGCTGCAAATACTGATAAATTAAATGATCTCCTTCAAAGTAGAGAATCGGGGATGCCATCGTTAGGCCTGCTTGCTTGAGGAGTGTTTCTGCCAGGGCTCCATCAAACCCAAACCAGCAATAAGACCAAGGCTTCACGGCATCGGCTTGATAATAAGTGATGACTTGCGGGCAGATTAGGAACCACTGTCCTTTCTGCAAGCGATAACTGAACCCACCGACCTCAAAGGTACCTTCTCCATCCAAAATATAATGAAGCAAATAGTGATCTCTTATAGCAGGTCCAAAAAAGTGACTGGGTATGCATTTTTCTATGCCAAACTGAGTTAGATACAATTCAGAGTGCTGTTTACTACGTGGCAAATACTCTATCACGGTATATCTCCTTAGGTAAATTATCAAGCATTATAACATAAATAGTGAGCACCATGCCATGTACTTCATATCTAAAATTAATATATGATTTCTGTAGAACCTACTGCTATATTATTGAATCGGATCAAGCTTTACACCATATGAACTTAGTTGATGGCTGTTACAAAATGCCTCTTCTGAGTGCCTTTTTAGGTGTGGATATCTGATGATCATTATTTAAGAGAGGGGTTATTTTCCCAATGGGTATCATTGTTCAAGAGCAACCGGGGCTGTTTCATTTGCAGTCGTCGGGTATGAGTTATATTATTCAGATTGTCGATGGATTTCCTGTGCATGTATACTGGGGAGACAGGTTGAAGCACCGTGAGCCTATGGCTGATCTATTGCTTCACACTCCCGCGACGGCTGGACTGGATCGGCTGCCGCAAGAATACCCGCAGTATGGGAGTGGAGACTTCCGTACCCCGGCGTATCAAGTAGAGCTGGAGGATGGAACACGCATCACAGAGTTAAAGTACGATGGTTACCGGCTTATTAAGGGAAAGCCATCTTTACCCGGGCTGCCGGCTGTTTATACCGAGAATGAAGCCGAAGCGGATACATTGGAGCTGGAACTAAAAGATGCCTTTTCAGGTCTCAAGGTAGTTCTTCTTTACACCGTCTTCGCGGATCGAAATGTGATTGCTCGTTCAGCTCGTTTGAGCAATGCGGGAGAACAAAATCTTCGGCTCCTCCGTGCACTAAGTGCCAGTGTCGATTTCTCGGGGAAAAGCGATTTAGAGTTCATGTATCTATCGGGAGCATGGGCACGGGAAGGGAATATTACCCGCAAACCGATTCTGCAAGGTGAAACCCGAATTGATAGTAAAAGAGGCATGAGCAGCCATCAGCTTAATCCTTTTACTGCATTAGTCACGCAAGAGACGACGGAAAGCCATGGTGAGGCATTCGGTTTTAGCCTTGTGTACAGCGGGGGCTTTGAGGCGGGAGCGGAATTAGATTCATTTGGCTCTACACGGTTTAGCATTGGCGTCAACTCCTTTGACTTTTCATGGTTACTGAGCCCAGGGGAGAGCTTCCAGACGCCAGAAGCCGTGATGGTTTACTCCGGCCAAGGACTGGGTGAAATGTCGCGTACATATCATCGCTTGTATCGGACTCGACTTTGCCGAGGGGCATATCGGGATGAAGAACGCCCTATTCTGGTCAATAATTGGGAAGCTACCTATTTTGACTTCAATGCGGATAAGCTGGTATCGATAGCCAAAGAGGGTGCTGAGCTAGGCATCGAACTCTTTGTCCTGGATGACGGCTGGTTCGGCAAACGGGATTCTGACAATTCGTCTCTTGGTGATTGGTACGAGGATCGCCGGAAGCTGCCAGACGGACTGGCCGATGTTGCCAAACGCGTCAATCAATTGGGTCTTAAATTCGGGCTCTGGTTCGAGCCGGAGATGATCTCTCCAGACAGCGAATTGTACCGGAAGCATCCAGATTGGTGCCTTCACGTTCCAGGACGGAGACGCAGCGAAGCCAGATGGCAGCTGGTGCTGGACTATACTCGCAAGGAAGTACGGGATTACATCTACGATTCGCTGGCTGCCATTTTCTCCAGCGCCCCAGTCTCTTATGTGAAATGGGATATGAATCGCTGCCTGACGGAAATTGGCTCCGCTGCTCTGCCGCCAGAACGCCAATCCGAGACTGCCCATCGCTATGTTCTTGGATTGTATGAGCTGTTAGAGCGCGTCACAACCGAATTTCCGCATATTCTTTTTGAGAGCTGCTCAAGTGGTGGAGGACGCTTTGATCCAGGTATGCTTTACTACATGCCTCAAGTCTGGACTAGTGATAATACCGATGCGGTGGAACGCCTGAAGATTCAATATGGAACTAGTCTTGTCTATCCTGTAAGCGCCATCGGAGCGCATGTGTCGGCAGTTCCGAACCATCAAGTTGGACGCATAACGCCCCTTGATTTTCGAGGTGATGTCGCCATGTCCGGAAATTTTGGGTATGAGCTTGATCTCACAAAATTCACCGATGAGGAAAAAGAGACGGTCAAACGTCAAATCACAGCATACAAGCAGGTTCGTGGCTTAGTACAGAAGGGTGACTTGTATCGCCTAAAGAGTCCGTTTGAACATAACGAATCGGCTTGGATGTTTGTTTCTGAAGACCAAGAGGATGCAGTCGTCTACTACTTTCAAGTGATGGCTGTTCCGAACGCGCCTTGGCGAGCCCTGCGCCTTGACGGACTAAATCCAGAACTTGAATATGAAGTTCAGTCAGGAAATAGCGGGCAAAAGTCTATCAATGGGGGGGATAGGCTGATGAAGTTGGGCCTCCCTCTTGTCTACAGACAGAAAGACTATGAAAGTGGATGGTTCAGGCTCCGGGCAATAAGACCAGATAAGGCTTAAGATCAGCACAACAGTACAATTGCCGAAAGAGAGGACACATTCGATTGAGCTATACCCCTTTTTATATAAAAAGGGGTATTTTGCGCGCAACAGCTGTACTGATCAGGGAGGACAATTCATGCTTTTTATACGAATGATGAATGACATGAAGCTGAGAAAGAAAATGACGATTACATTCATTTCGGTAACTGTTCTGCCCATGCTGCTATGCGGCCTGTTTCTGACGGGAAAGCTTCGAGAGACCGTCATTAGGGACGCCTTTACACAAGTATCCAACAATGTGGATCGGGTCCGAAATCGTACAGAAGAGCTGATTAAAGTACCGCTAGACATCTCGTACCGGCTAACCAACGACAACCGGATGAAAATGGTAGCCAGCCAAAAGTATGACAGCTACCTCGAAGTTATTCAGGCATACCGGGAGTATACAGGTATTCGTGACTATCTTCAGTTGTATAAAGAGATATCCGGTATCCGTGTGTATGTTTCTAATCCAGGAGCACTTAACAATTGGGAATTTATGCAGCCGGATGAAACGATCACAACCACAGATTGGTACAAGGAGGCTATAGAACAGAAAGGATTAGCCGGATGGAATTTAATTAAGGATGAGAGGGTTAATGCCGATAATCTCAGCCTGATCCGTTCATTCTCAGTGGATTCACTAGGACGAAAAGGGGTTCTGGTCATAAATGTTAACAAGCGCCAATTAAACTCAATCCTGAATCAGGAAACGTTCCCTACCTTAATCGTAGATGATCAGAATCAGATTGTCGCGTCCAATGAAGCAGAATTGTTCGGAAAGAATCTTTCTGAAATTCATGCTGATGAAAATATACTTTTCCATCAGGAAGGCAGTTACAACACGCTCATTAACGGAAAAGCGTCGAAAGTGGTGATCGCAAATCTAACTCCACAAAACAGCTGGAATGGACTACGCGTTATTTCCGTTTTTTCCGTTTCTGGGATTACCCGAGATGCTAATCAGGTGATATGGATTGGCGGAATCGTAATCACAGCCAGCCTGATCTTTGCAGCCTTGCTTATCTATGCTTCTGCTTCGCTATTATCCAGAAGGCTTCTCCGCCTGAGCAAGCATATGACCCAAGTAGGGGCGGGCTCATGGGAAACCTACCTCCATATCGACGGAAAAGATGAAGTTGGCCTGCTATCGAGGGAATTTAACGCGCTGGTCAGTAACGTTAACCATTTGGTCCAGGAGGTTCAAGAAACGAATCGCCAGAAAAATCTGGTGGAGCAAAGACAGAACGAGATCAAGTTTAAAATGCTGGCCAGCCAGATTAATCCGCATTTTCTCTTCAATTCTCTGGAGTCTATCAGGATGGAGGCCCACATTCGCAAACAGGACGATATTGCTGAGGCAGTGTGGCAGATGAGCACGTTATTACGCAGCAGTCTGGAGGCTGGTAATGACAAGATTCCACTACGTAAAGAGCTTGAGCAGGTGTGCTGTTATCTTGACCTTCAAAAGTTCCGGTATGAGGACCGTTTGAAGTATCGTTTAACCGTTGATCCGAATGTGGAGGAAATGTTAGTTCCACCTTTGATTATCCAGCCTTTGGTGGAAAATTCTATTGTACATGGTCTGGATAATCAAGCAGAAGGAGCTGTCATCGAAGTGAAGGTAAAGGAAATCCCGCAGGGGGTCCAAGTTATGGTGTGTGACAATGGCGCCGGTTTCACGGCCGGTCGTCTCGCCCTTGTCCAAGAAGAGCTTGCTGCATCTGTACATGAACAGGAGGTTCAGCGAATTGGATTGCGAAACGTAAACGATCGTCTCGTCTTATTGTATGGGACCTCTAGTGCCTTAAATATTGAGAGCGAACCTGGGAAAGGCACCTGTATTCATTTTTTCATACCTGGGGGTGAAGCCAAATGATCAGGGTAGTCATCGTTGACGATGAGCCGAAGCTTCGTCAGGGACTTCAAACGTTGATTCCATGGAAAAGCCTTGGATTTACCGTTATAGCTACGGCAGCCAATGGAAAAGAAGCACTGGAAGTCATCGAGGAAAAAGCTCCCGATGTCGTAATCGTCGATATCCGCATGCCAGTTATGGATGGCCTACAGTTGATTGAGCACTTGAGATCCGGCGGTCATCATATGCATTTTATTATCCTCAGTGGATATGCCGACTTTGAATATGCCAAACAAGCAATCCAATACGGGGTGTTCGACTATCTCCTTAAACCGGTCGACATTGATGAAATGTCGTCCAGTTTAAAACGGATACGCGAGCGGATCGAAGAGGAGCGCCTTCAAACGGAGTGGCGTAAGAAGGAGGGTATAAATCGGGATTTATACCTGCATAGCCTGCTCGTCCCTCAAGAGAAAACGGAAGACCCCAGCAAGTTAAGAAGTAAGGCAGCAGAAGCGGACTTGTTGTGGACCAACTACGAAGTCGTGGTCGTCTACCCGCGTGTTTCTGAAGTGGACCGTTCCGATGCCGTATACCAGCTTTCGAGTGGTTTGAAGGCAAAAATTGAGGGACAGATGACGGGACTTGTCACAGTAATCCCGCCGTATGCCGTCCTTTTGCTCAACGCTCCGCTGCGCGGAAGAGAACGACGTGAAATGCTGTACAATGAGATTCGTAATACTGTGGGTAATGTCCGGTTCGCTGCTGCAACCGGAGGGGGCGTATCTGCTCCCGAAGATATTTGCCAATCCTTTTTAAGGGCCCAGGAAGCGGTAAAACAATCCTTTTTCAGCGAGAAGAACCGACTGCTAGGTCCGTGTCCTCTTCTTTCCCCTGTACTGGATTCTCCCCGATTATATGTCGATAAAGCTGAAGAAACGATGGAGGAATTAATTTTCGGCCTGTATTACAGTCTGGAAGTAGGAAACCAGACTATCATACTACCACTGTTGAACGAGGCGGCAGCCTTTTTTCGCAAGCAGGCGCAAGATGAGAAGTCGATCAAAGAGTCGTTCTTTTTCCTGTCCAATGCAGTCATTCATAAGCTCACTGCGGGTTTTTGTATCGAGTTGAAAGAGACGGAGGAAGTTTCCCGCTTTTTGAATGGGATATACCAGCATGATTACCTGCAGGATCTTTTGGAAGAGATCTACCGTTTTCTGCTTGCTTTGGCGAAAGACTCCGAACCCCGTGGAAAAGAGCAGGAATTCAAGAAAATGATCGACTTTATTCACAGGCATTATGCAGACAATCTGAGACTGGAAACGCTATCCAGACTACTAAACTACAGTACTGCCTATCTGGGTCAGCTTTTCAAGAACAAGACGGGAGAGTACTTTAACACCTACCTGGACAGAGTCCGCATCCAAAAGGCAAAGGAGTTGCTGGATCAGGGGATGAAAGTATACGAAGTCGCTGAAAGCGTCGGCTATACAAGCGTCAACTACTTTTACAGCAAATTCAAAAGGTACGAAGGCTGTTCACCGTCGGAATATAGAAATCCATAATTTGTGGATGATTTTTTCCGAAATCCGTTGTATGGGCTGAGACTCCCCTCTGTTTTATGATGGATTTTAAGAGAGGGGATGAAGAAATGAAAGCGGTAACAGCAAATTCGGAAAACGTATACAAAAAACCGAAGAGGAATGCTTGGAAGGTATTTAAAAGCCAGAGGTATCTTTACTACATGTCTATTCCGTTTGTTATTTGGGTCTTTATCTTTCAGTATTTGCCGCTATGGGGCTGGACAATGGCATTTCAGAAATACAGACCCGGTTTGAGTTTTTTTGAACAGAAGTGGGTGGGCTTGGAGCATTTTCGTACTTTGTTCCAAGATGATCATTTCTACCAAGTACTGCGGAACACGCTGGCTATGAGTCTTATGGGACTGGTCGCTGGTTTTATTGTACCGGTTGTCTTTGCTCTGCTGCTCAACGAGGTCCGTATTCAGGTTATAAAACGATTTGTTCAGACCGTATCTTATCTGCCGCACTTTGTTTCATGGGTGGTGGCAGCAGGCATTGTCACCAAAATGCTTTCAGCGGATGGCGGTGTCGTAAACGATATGCTCATGGGTCTAGGCATCATCGAACAGCCGATCCAGTTCATGGCCCAAGGTAAATTATTTTGGTGGGTTGTAACTTTCGGAGACATCTGGAAGGAAACAGGTTGGAACGCCATTATTTATCTGGCTGCCATTGCCGGTATTGGTCCTGAGTTATACGAGGCCGCACGGGTGGACGGCGCTAGTCGATTGCAGCAAATGTGGCACATTACGCTGCCGAGCATCCGGCCGACCATTATTATTCTTCTAATTATGTCTATTGGTCATCTGCTCGGTACGGGATTCGAGAAACAATTTCTGCTGGGCAATCACCTGGTCATTGATTACTCTGAAGTACTTGATTTGTATGCGCTTAATTACGGTCTGGCGATGGGACGTTACTCCTTCGGAACAGCCATTAATATTTTCAATTCGGTGATAAGCCTGATCCTGTTGTTTACGGCTAACGGAATCTTTAAGCGCTATACCAACGAGAGCATTATGTAAGGAGGAGAAATGACATGGAGGCTGTCAAAAGCACTACGCCGGCCAGCGGATTAAACAACAAGCTTCAGGCCAAATCGCCACAGGACAGAATTCTGGAAGCCGTTGTTTATCTTTTCATGATTGTGGTCACCATTCTGACGATCTACCCGTTCTTAAATGTGCTAGCTATCTCTTTTAACGATTCGGTAGACACCATTAGAGGTGGGATCACCATCTGGCCAAGGCAATTTACGTTGAAAAATTACGATTTGATTTTCACCTATGAGGGGTTAATCACTGGATTCAAGATTTCCTTTCTGCGAACCGTCATTGGCACCGTAGCGGGCTTGGTCAGCGGCTCAATGCTTGCTTATACGCTTGCACGAAGTGATTTTCAAGCTAGAAGGTTTATCTCCATCTTTCTTGCTGTCACTATGTATGTTTCTGGCGGGTTAATTCCAGGTTTCATCCTGATGAAGGAACTGCATTTAATTGATACATTTGCCGTCTATATTTTACCAGGTCTTGTAAGTGCGTTTAACGTCTTCATTATTCGTTCCTTCATTGACGGTCTACCCTACGCGTTACAGGAATCGGCTAAGCTGGACGGTGCCAATGACTTCACGATATACTGGCGTGTTATTCTTCCTCTTTGCAAACCGGCATTAGCGACAGTAGCGCTCTTCTTGGCGGTGGGGCAATGGAACTCTTGGTTTGATACTTATCTGTTTAATGGGTCCAACGAATCGTTGACAACCCTACAATATGAATTGATGAAAATCTTGCAAAGTACGACAACAAGCGCCACCAATTCCCAGGACGCTGCTAATATGGCGGAGCGTATGGCACAGGTTTCGCCGGAATCCGTCAAAATGGCAATCACCATCATTGTTACCGTGCCGATTCTTATCGTGTATCCTTTTTTACAAAAATATTTTGTTAAAGGTATGACGCTTGGGGCGGTAAAAAGCTAACACAAGCAACATTCATTATAATGGGAGGTTTTGCTCCATGAAGCTAAGAAAACATAGAATGGTTGTATCTTTCGTAATGTCATTAACTTTAGTCGCGTCCCTTGCAGGGTGCGGCGGTAGTAAAGCGTCTGAGGATACCAAGGCCGTAACAACAGGAGACATTACGCTTACTTATTTTTCGGAAGATTCTAGCACAAATTGGAATAACATGAGGGATGAAGTCGGTAAGGTCATCGCTGAAAAAACCGGAGTAACTCTAGATGCTGAATTCGCCGTGGGCGACCCAGTACAGAAAATTTCATTGATTGCAGCCACAGGAAACTATCCTGATTTAATCGCTGCTAAGGCGGATGTCGGCAAACTTGTCGATGCTGGCGCAATCATTGATTTGACAGATTTGATTGACAAGCACGCACCGAACATCAAAAAAATGCTGGGAGACAAGCTTGTTCGAACGAAGTACAGTTTGGATGACCCATCGATCTATGTGATTCCGACCTGGTCCGCTGTCGAGGAGAAGAAAATCAAACCTGACGTAGGATTTAAACTCCAGCATCGTGTCGTCAAGGAAGCGGGATACCCGGACATTCGTACGGTACAGGATTTTGAAAAAGTCATTAAGGACTATATCACCAAGCATCCGACGGATGAAAATGGCAACAAAAATATTGGATTGTCCCTGAATGCCGACGATTGGCATATGTACCAGGTCACGAACTCAGGATTTCAAACGACCGGGGGACCAGACGACGGTGAATACTTCATTGATCAAAAAACACACCAAGCGACTTATCATTTCCGCCGACCGGAAGAAAAGGAATATTTCCGCTGGTTGAATCACATGAACTCCATTGGATTGCTGGACCCAGAAAGCTTCGTGCAGAAGACAGACCAGTTTAAGGCGAAGGTAGCTTCAGGACGTGTACTGGGCTTGGCCGATCCAGAGTGGGACTATGGCGACGGACAAAATGCACTGAAAGCAGAGGGCAAATTCGACCAAACGTACGGTCATTATCCAGTCACCATGAGCAAGGAATATAAGGATACCAATTTCTGGTTGCCTGGCTTTGATGGGGGATATGGAATCTCGATCTCTAGCAAGTGTAAGGACCCGGTACGAGCTATCCAGTTCCTCGACTTTTTGGCATCGGAAGAGGGTCAAATCCTGAATAACTGGGGAATTGAAGGCAAACATTATACGATTAAAGATGGCAAACGGACGATTATTCCAGCTGTACTTGAGCGGATGAACAATGACAATGCGGCTTTCCAAAAAGAGTCCGGGATCGGTCTATATTGGAATTTGATGGTCCATTATGGTGACGGCATCAAGGACTCAACCGGCAACTACTTCACTCGCAGCTATCCAGAGATTCTGACAGCGACTTATAACAAGTCCGAGAAGGAAGTCCTAAAGGGCTATAAGATCGAGCACTGGAAAGATCTTTTTCCAAAGGAAGAGGAATTTCCGCCTAGAGCATACGGGGCAGCATACACGATGTCTCTTCCCAATGACGATCCGGCTGTTATCCTCGGAGCCAAGATGAAGGATATTACATGGAAACGGATTCCCGAAGCGGTCATGACCAAGCCGGAAAACTTCGACAAGGTTTGGGATGCCTACATGGCAGAACTGGAGAAAGCCGGAGTACAAGAAATGGAACAAGCTTTTACCAAGCATATTCAAAACCGGATTAAGCTATGGTCCACCAACTAATTCGTTTTGCATAAAAGAACAGGACCGTCTCCTTTCCAGCAGGAAAGGAGACGGTCCTGTTTTATATTGGTTTGCCCTAGATTACAGTTGCTCTAGGCACAAACAAACAGCGGCTACCCCGGATATTTTCTGAGGTGGCCGCTGTTATCGAATCTGATCACATGCCCAAAGTCCGAATATCCGAACTCTTACGTAGATACGGTAATTCCCGTAAGAGCGCCTTACTCCGCTTTATCCTTGGATAAAGTAAACAGGTCTTGAGGAAGCTCCTCCCTCGTGATCACGTATTCGCTGTTGAACACTTTTATGAGATGATCCAGGGAGTTATATTGTCCATTGCGTATGAAGTCACCTGTCCATGTGGTGAAGAAGAGCCAATGGGCTGAATAGGCTTGAAGCAATTCGGGATCGCCAATCGGACCGTTTTCGGACAGACCAACAAGCTTCTTGCCTTGCACGAGATTCACCAAGCTGTCATACTTGCCGATACTCGGGCTGTAATTAGCCGCCTGGTTGTAGATATCCACACTTACAATATCGACGACATCGTCTCCTGGATACCACTCGGGGCTCTCGGAGTTCCATACCCAGATCAGGTTGTTCAGGTGATGGTAGTTTGTTAGGCGGTCGTACATGAGACGGTACAGCTGCTTGGCGGAGTCTGGGCCCTGGGCTCCCCACCAGAACCATTTGCCCTCCGCCTCGTGCAGTGGTCTCCACAGCACCGGAACGTGCGCGTCTTGGAGGCGTTTCAACTGAACGGCAATGGCATCGATGTCCCGTAGCATAAGCTGATACTCTTCCGACTCGGGATGACTAAGCGCATATTGAACGTCGAATGTAGTAGCATCCGTGTAAAACCCGCGCCACCATTCTTTACCGGGAATATCATGCAGTCCCTTAGGAGCATTCCAGTGCCATGCGAATGTGACAAGTCCACCTTCTTGGGCCCATTGAATTGCCTTTTCTACCTCAGTTGAGGTGGCACCATGCTCGACGCGAGAGGGGGAATAATCCATCAGGTCCGTTGACAACATAGCAGGATACTTGCCAGTTTGTTCTTTAATCCACTGGGCATCCTCAAGAGTGTGCTGACCGGAAAGAATGTGGCTGCCGTAACTCTTGACGAGATAACTCATGAGTGCCTTGGTTTCCGCAGTTGCGTTCGGATTAACCGGTTTTTTCTCAATCTGATGCAGTTTCGGGGGGATTACTGCTGACAGCTTGATGTAGTCGATATGATATTGCTCCGAGTCGACATTGAACTGTAGGGTGTTGTTTCCCGATTTCAGCATCAATTTGCCGCCGGATACCTCTGTGTAGCTTGCTGTTGTCGGCAGCGATATTTCGCTGGTCTGGCCATTGACCACCAATTGGGTCTTTTTATCTCCATTAGGGTTACTGTAACCGATTGCAAGATTGTAAAGCCCGCTTGAAGCTACGTTATAGGTAAGGGTTAGTGACCCTGTGCCTTTAAAGGCTGCATAACCGGTACCAGAATAGCCTGTATCAGCAGCTTCTATGCTGACCTCACCAGTAATGACTCCGTCTTCGGCTTCAATTTTGCTAATTGTGGCAGGCAGATTGGCGAATTCCACCTTCACGTATTCGATCCCATAATATCCCCAGCCTCTTGAAAACGTAAGCTCGTTTGTGCCGGCATTCAGCATGACCTTGGTTACCATTTTCTCGTTCACCGCCGCATCTTTCGGAGGAGCAGTCAGCGTTATGCTTTCAGCCATGGTGCCATTGACCTCGATGCTCGTATCCTTGGAGCCGGTGCCTGCTGGAATGTAGTAGCCGAGGCTTAGCTTATAAAGGCCTGCTGTAGGCACGTTCACTTTAAACGTAGCCGTCCCGTCAGACTTGCCAGAATTTTCATCATAGTCATAAAAAAAGGATACATATCCATCGCCTTTATAAAGCGTATCGCCGGTATAGGGTATATCCCGTTTTTCTACGCCGTAGCCTTGAAGAATTGCATCTTTGGAACTGACAACGATAGGGTATGAATGGTTATTAGTGGGTAAGCTTTGACTTGTATTCATCGTCGTTTGGTCTTCAGCATCGGTGACCAAGTGAGCTGATTCTGCTTTTGCTAAGCCTGGGATTAAATTGAGAGATACCAACAAAAAGGATAAGACAACAAAGCTGAGAATACCAAAAAACCTCTTTTTCCATGGATCTGGCATATGACTCACTCCTTGAATTAGTAGATGTTACCGCCTCAATTGATTTACAAAGTATATTGCAGAAAACGCTTTCATTAGTGCGTACATATGAAGCACACTTTGAAGTAATCGATGGCGGGTGATTAAAAACCAGCTTGCACTTTTAAGCATTTTTTCTTCCCTTGTATGCGTTTTCAATATTTGGTATTAGTTTTTGAGTACCTCACCTCTCTTTAATTTCATCATAAATTAGAGGCGGGGCAGGAACCATACAATGAATTTCGGAGAAAATCATCCTTAAATTATGGATTTTATGCTTCGGCGGCAAACAATCCTCATATTTTCAAAATGTGTAACCCAGGATTTTAAGGTTATAGGGGATAAGCGGGAGGAATAGTTTCAATTTGTGGTATCATGCCAATAGGAATACTACCTACATGGCAATGAAAGGGACTAATACATGATTTCTCATCGATTGCTTACCTACGAAACTATTAATTCATTAGCGGACCAGATTCATAGGGGTCAACACTTGTTATTCTATAGCTATTTAACTCAACGTAAGGAGCAGGCTCAATTCGTCGGTCAATATGTAAACGACAAACTGACAGCGGTTTTGGCATACTTTTGGGGGCTATCGTTTCCTGCATTTTCCTTCTATTGCATAAACAGGGGGAGGCTTGATTTTCCAGCACTTATTGCTTTTACTGAGGAAACCATTCAACTTAAGAAAAATACCGTTTGTGGAACAATCCTGTGTGATCGAGACCTACAACTTTTTCAGTCTTATGGTCTCATAACGGGTAATCCACAACGTTTCTTAACGATGAAGCATATGGATTCATCGAGACTGCTCGACTCCAACTGGGCTGAGTTAGTTAAGGAAAATGACTTATCAGATATAGTAGATTTATTGCGAAATGGAGGCATGAAATTTTTTACGAAGAGTGAACTCGAACAATATCCTTTCCTTGGGATCAAGGAAGGTGATCATTTTACTGCCGTAGGCGGCTTCCACTTTTATGATTCTAAGCTTGTGGAGCTCGGAAACATATATACAAGCCCTGCTTACAGAGGGAAAGGACTAGCAAAGCATTTGGCGAGCCAACTTACCCAATTGGGCAGATCGCTTGTATCAGATGTCTATCTAGGAGTACTGAAGGAGAACCAAGCAGCTGTACATCTCTACAAGGACTTGGGCTATGAGGTCACGGCTGAACAGGCTATTGTTGATTTTAAACTATCTATTGGTTCGAACTAGGCCAGACTTTGCTTGATTACAATATGGAGAAAAACTCGCCCTATATAGTGGCGAGTTTTTCTTTTTATATCAATCTCATAAGCGTGTTATTCAATTGAGTTTTTCGTTGCCTTATACATATTTTCTACGTGTTCGTCGACTTCATTTCGTGACATGTGTAAGCGAGCCACAGAAGTACCATATCCGATTTCTGTTTTGCCCTCTTCTAATCCTTTGAAAACTCCATCTGCGAAGGCATCTAATGGTTCTCCATGCGTATGCAGCCCAGCTCCACCTAAATCTGTATTCACTGCCGGAGGGACAATTTCAATTACCTCTACAGACGTATCAGAAAGCTGGTGTCTTAGGCTGATTGTAAAAGAATGAAGTGCCGCCTTCGTTGCTGAATAAATCGGAGCAATTACAAACGGCGTAAAGGCTAACCCAGAAGTGACGTTAATGATAGTCGCCTCTTCTTTTGTTGCAAAATACGGAGCGAATAACAGGGATAGATGGAAAGGGGCTTCAATGTTAGTTGTGATTTCTTTACTGAAATAATCCCAATTGCTTTTTGCATCCATTTTTAGCACGTTAAAGCGTTGCTGGATACCGGCGTTGTTAACTAACACATTTACTTCCGGATAGCTGGCTGTCACCCAATCCAATAATGCTATACGCTCGGATTCAATATTCAAATCACTTACATGAGTAATAAGGCTAGGCAATTTCTCTTTCGCTTTTTGAAGTACATGTTCACGTCGTCCAGTAACAATGACTTTATTGCCAGCTTTTAAAAATCGTTCTGCAAAAGCTAATCCTATTCCAGTACTTCCACCTGTAATTAGTATTGTATTTCCTGAAAGTTTCATTATATGTTCCCTCCTTTTAGGAATCAGTCATCAACGAAATTTTAGCTAGAACAAATGAAGGATTAACCTAGATCAAATTATATACAAAAAAACGGCAGGCAAGGATTTTATTTTCATATCCTAGTCTGCCGTTTTTTGTTTTATTTAATCTGTCCAAAACTTATTTTCGCAAAGAACAGTTCCATCCTGCTATCCGCGCTTTGCACTTATCTGGCCGGGATGTTGCGCGTTCCCTCTGTCATTGGGGAGGAGCAGAGCGGACACACCGGCGGCGTGTTTGCACTGGCCCCTGTTGTTCGGCGGCCACCCACGGTGTCGCGCCGCATCCACGCCTTGCAGGCGGCGTCCGTGCATTTCCACACAGGCACATTGACGCGTGGCTCTGTCTGTGACCGAGCCGCCGCCGAGGCCGCCCGTGTAGTGGCGGCTGGGGTTGATCCCGGTCTGCTGCTCACACGGGTTACCGCGCCTGAAGCTGTCGAACCACCGGCGCGGCTGCCATACCCGGCAGTATCTCTCGATTGGCCAAAGCTGCTGCGACGTGTGTCCGGTTTGGAAGCCTCAGGGGGAGTGACCCCATAGGCTTCCAGCAGGAAGCGCGACACGGCAGCAGGCTTGCCGTGATTCGAGGCAGGGGAGGTGATATATAGCAGCTCCTTTGCCCGGGTGACGGCTACGTAAGCGAGGCGGCGTTCTTCCTCCAGCGCAGCATCGTTATCCACAGCCGTTGTGGGAGCGGCGCCTGCCCGACGATCCTCCGGCAGCTCGCTGTGTAGGGCCGAGCTATGCGGCAGGATGCCTTCGCTGGCTCCGATCCAATATACGCAAGGGAACTCCAGTCCCTTGGCGCGGTGGATCGTCATGAGCCGAACAGCATCGCTGTCTTCCTCTCTGCGCAGCGATTCCATCTGGCGGTGGCGCTCGGAAAGCTCGTCCGCAAAGCTGACGAAGGCCTCTACCGTGTCAAAGCGTTTAGCTGCCGTTTCGAGCTCCTCCAGACTTTCTTGCATCGTTTCCTTATAATGTGTCCATGCGCCCGTATCGCCGCTTTCCAAATATTTGTCATAAAAGACGCGCCGCATTTCTTGAATGGCATAGGCAGGCTTCATGGTAGTGAGACTGCGAATCAACCGAATGCGTTCTTTCACCTGTTCACGCTGAAAATCACGTAGTCGATCCCAGCGGCTGAGGTGGATTAGCGGGTATTTTTTAGCCTGCTGCTTCTCTTCACGCATAATCCATTCCATTCCGGCCTCACGAGAGACATACAGCGGTCCAAGGGTGCTTGGAATAGATTCCATTCGCCGGGGATTCAGCGACAAACGCAAGTGATCCATTAAGGGACGAATCAGAGATTGATCGTAAAATACGGCTCCCGCTCCGTACTGAATAAACGGTACATCCCGCATAATTAATTGCTCAAAAATAGATCGGCTTCCACTGGCTGTCCGGTGCAAAATAGCAATATCCCGATAGCGAAGTCGACCTTCCTCTACCTGCCCTAGCAGATGAGTAACGATATGTCCTGCTTCTTCCTCAGGCCCGGATGGGGTGGCGAACTGTGGCGCCAAGCCTTCACGTCCGGCAGCCGAAAGACGTTTGGAGCGGCGATGGACATTTTTGGCGACGATGTTGGAGCCGAGCCCCAAAATGCGCGCATCACTGCGATAATTAATATCAAGGGTGATGACTTTTGCATCTTTATAGACCTTGTCAAACTCCAAAATGGATTCCTGGCGTGCTCCGTTAAAGGTATAGATCGTCTGGTCATCATCTCCGACGACCATTAGATTACGGTGCCTTGCAGCCAATCGTTGCACCATTTCGTATTGCAGGGCATTCGTATCCTGAAATTCATCGACCATAATATAGGAAAAACGCCGTTGAAGCGGCTGAAGCACATCCGGGTCACGCAGGAGAACGGAGGCACGCAGCAGAATATCGTCAAAATCCATTTTATTGCGCTCCTGCTTCCACGCTTCATAGGCGAGCATGGCACGCTTGGCATCCGCCTCCTCGCGCATAGTCTCCGGCAGCTCGTTTGCGCTACGCCCCTCCGCTTTCCAGGCGGAGAGGGCGGACAGTAGGCTTTCCGGCTGGAAAGCCTCACTCAGTCCAAGCTGGCGCAGCATCATTTTCATAACGGTATGTTGGGCCTGCGTTTCGCCGAACACTTCATCTTGCACACCGCGATGCCGCAGCATCGCCAAAGCGAATGAGTGGAAGGTACGCGCCTGTACTGCACGTGCAGCGGCAGGTCGCACACCGGGTAAACCTGCGATGCGCAGCTTCATCTCGGCAGCTGCCTTGCTAGTGAAGGTCACCAGCAAAATGGACGATGCCGGGACATCCCGCATCGCCATAAGGTAGCCTGCACGGGCTGCCAGCACCGTGGTTTTGCCGCAGCCAGCCCCTGCCAGGGTCAGAAGGGGGCCTTTACCATGGCGTACGGCTTGAATCTGCGGACGGTTGAGATGGATGCCCGCGTCCTCTATAGCACGAAAATAGGCCGCGTCTTGGTCGGTGTCAGGCACCAGTGTGATACTGGTATCCATAGAAGCCCGACGTGCCTGAGGGATTGTCGTTGAATAAGGAACCCCGATAGGTCGGGGGTAAAATGCAGGATTTGGGTTCATGATCCTGAAACCCCTTTCGTTCTTAAAATCTTCCATTTTCACAAATGGGGGTAGTTTTTGGTATGATAGAGTTCTAGTCAGCTATAGTTAAAGATAAGAACAAGGCAATAGGCTAAAATGATGCTGATTTCATGCGGATCTAGAGCTAGAGCGTCAGGACGTCAACATATTGACTCCAATGCCTACAGCCTTCAAACAGGCGATATGACCGCATTCCATTATACAGGAGTTCGAGGCTTGCCAACAGAAAAAAACTTTGGGATATACGGACGGTACAGTGAAATCCGGCTGGATATGGGGAGGAAATAACGATGAAGCTGATTCAACGTATAAAGGAAGGCGCTAATCGCGCAACGGAAAAGGCGCAGCATGCTGTCGAAATTAGTAAGATCAATTCGCAAATTACAACGATTCAGCAGGAAATGGATGTACACTTCTTACGAATGGGTCAAATCTTTTACGAAGGCTACCGGGCATCCGATATGTCAGTGGCTGAAACCGAGATGACACAGCTATCTACTGCTTGTGATGAGCTTCAGGATGAAATTGATGAGCTGCGCAGTAGAATTGCAGAATTGAAAAATGCCCATTTATGTGCCTGTGGTGCGGTTGTGCCGCTGGATGCGAACTTTTGTCCCAAATGCGGACGCAAGTTAAATGGAGGTCAGGCTGCCTCCAAGCAAGTAGCGGCTGTGCGGGAAGAGGTGCCAACAGACGCCTATTCTTTTGATCTGCGCAAGTCAGAGGTAGTGAAGGATGCTGTGCCTGCTTACACGGAGTATGCAGAGGATGAAGTCATTGATCGGCATGAACAGGATGAGCAGTATGAAACGCATGATCCAGCGGAATTAGACCGCAATTACACAGTGTCTGATTTCACTCCAGAAGAAAAGGCGGCATTCGACGAAGAGTGGGAGCGCCGTCGTCAGGAAGAACTGGAGAGAGAACACCACCGTCTTGAAGAATTGGAACGTGAGCGGGAGCGTCAGGAAGAGCTGGACGAGCGCATTCGATATTGGAAGGCCAATAATTCCTTGGGGGAGAAGCCAACAACGCCGTCTACGCAAATACGCGAAAATGTAAAATGTCAAATCTGCACAGCAGAACTACCCAAAGGCTCCAAATGGTGCCCGCGCTGTGGAGCTGAGCAGATTTGACGCAGCCGAACAGGCTGCCGCAGGACACAGACCTAACGCCGGGCAGCATAGGGGGAACAGAACATATGGAGCGTTTGCTGCAACATCTGCGGAATCTGGGTTTTACAGAGATGGAAGCTAAGGTGATGGTCGAGCTTTCGAGACAAAATGCGGCGTCCGGCTATGAAGTGGCTAAGCGTTTGGGCGCATCGCGTTCCAACGTGTACGCGGCTTTGCAGCGTTTGGCCGGGCAGGGATACCTTAGAGCCAGTGCGGGAGAGCCTGTACGCTACAGCATGCTGCCGCCGGGTGAGCTGACCCGGATGATTGAAGGGCAGATGCGGGAATCCCTGCTGGCGGTGGAGAAGGAGATGCCACGAACAGAGCCAGCCAAGCCGACCTTTTATAACGTGGAAGGTGACCGGAAGGTGCTGGAAAGCCTGACACGCGAGCTGGAACGGGCAAAGCAGGAGATTGTGTTGGATTTGTGGCGTGAGGAAGCCGAACTGCTGCGGGAAGCGTTGAAAAAAGCCGAGAGTCGGGGTGTGCGTCTGTTATGGTCCTGCGACAACGGGGAAAGTATGTTGGGACCGTGGCTATCGCATGCGTCTGGTGCAGACGGCCAGGAACCGTCAGGGCGCAAGTTTTCCTTTGTTATTGATCGGCGTTGGTGCATGTTGGGGATGCGGGGAGAGAATTGCCCGACACAGGCGCTTATTACCGAGCATCCGGTGATGACAGGTTTGCTGCTTGATCATTTTGCCCAGGATCTTATTTTGTATGAGCTGGAGCATGATATGGGCAGCGAGCTGTCGACCCGATATGGCTGGCGGTATGAAGGCATTGTCGGCAAATATATGTCAGCCGGAGAATAGGTTAAGGATTATTGTGAAGGAAGTTTCATTAGAGCCCGGCATACAGATGTAATATAGCCCGCTTGATGAGGCACGAATTGATCGGATGTAATCAGGCGGCGAGTTTTTTCCGGGTTCGACCCCGACGTAATACCTTGGGCTTCGATAAATGGAATATGGCCTTCAAACAGGGCCAGTGCTTGGTTGAGGTCTGCTTCGTACAATCCGGCTACTTCCTCCTGCTGAAGACGATAGGCTTCCAGGGGCTGGTTGGACAGCAGTCCGAACACCGAGCTGACCTCCCGATCCCAAAAAGAGGTGCCCTGTGCAGTACCTTTACTTTCATACCGAACGGTCATTAGCGGTGTTAAGGACGTAAAGGGAACTTGAATGCCCAGTTCTTCTTCCAGCTCGCGAGCCGCCTGAGACATATCTTCGCCTGAAGTCAAATGCCCTGCTGCTGTAATATCGTAGCATCCGGGAAAGGTGTCCTTTGTATCCTGGCGCTGTTGGAATAGCAAGCGGCGGCCTGCCGAGGTATCTCGTGCCAACCAGCAGTGAAAGGTATGGTGCCAGTAGCCCTTCGCATGTGCTTCTTGTCGGGAAGCTGTGCCAAGGGGGTTGTCTTCATCGTCATAGATATCCAGAAGCTCGCTAGTCATCGTGATTCCTCCTATACTATGCAGAAAATCAAAGTCTACTTTATAGTATAACGTGTTTTCCGCCCTGACGATATGATGGTCGATGTGGAATGTGGAGTAGCTTTTGGGGTATGCTGGGAACATGGGGATTTGTGCCATAACTTAGATTTATGATTGAAAGGAGCGATTTTACATGGAATGTATTGTACATTTCCGAGTTATGCATCCAGAGGAGCCCAAAGAACTGCGCGGGCTGATTATGCTGGAAAGCGGGGGCAAGCCGGGGATTGACCAAATAACAGATATGTTCAAAAATATGGGCTATGATGTACGTCCAGACAATCCGGAGGAATTGATTTTTAAACCAGTCGATGCCAGAGCGGACTATACATATATCCGGGTTATTGAGCTGGATACGGGCGAAGAAGTTTACCATGAAGACAGGGATTTACGCGCGATTTTGGAGAATTTGCTCAATAAACATTAATTGAAGATCAGGAGAGCTGATTTATTGATAGAGATGAAGCGATCCTTTCGCCATTCTTAGGAACGGAGAACCAATAATGAGATTGTATATTATCCGTCATGCAGACCCCGATTACCCTAACAACACCATCACGCCGGAGGGGCATTTGGAAGCTAAGGCATTAGCCAAACGGCTATCCAGTCACGGACTGGACCGTATTTACGTCTCTCCGTTGGGGCGGGCTTTAGACACGATGCGCTACACTACCGACTCTCTCGGTATGACATATGAAGTGGAGGACTGGACGCAGGAGCTGGCACTAAAGCTGGAGGATACTCCATACGGCCGTCTTTCCCATTGGGATTTGCCTGGTGAAGTGATTCGTTCTGGGTCGCCCCTGCCGACTCATGACTCTTGGAAGGAAATTTCCTATTATCAGGGGACGCAAAGTCCCGAAACCTTCGAGCGACTGAAGGTTCATTCTGATGAATTCCTGAAGCGGCAAGGCTTTGAGCGGGTGGAGGGCAGGTACCGAATTCTGAAGCACACGGAAGATAGGGTAGCCGTATTTTGTCATGGCGGCTTCGGGCTAACCTGGCTTGCACATCTATTGGAATTACCGCTGGCTTTGGTGTGGTCTGGTTTTTGGATGCCGCCTAGCTCTGTAACCACCATCTTGTTTGATGAACGCTCCAAGGAATGGGCAGTTCCACGTTGCATTGGCTTCGGGGATGTCTCCCATCTGTACGCAGAAGGGTTGCCTGTCAGACCGCGGGGTATTATCACTAACTTCAACTAATAGACTTTCTACCAAGCTAAAACGGCTTAAGACGATATACCGTCTTAAGCCGTTTGTTGTATTGATAGGAGTGTAGGATGAGCTAGAGTGACTCCACGAATCCCTCTAGCTTGGATGTGCAATGTGCACAGCGGGTAGCAGCTATAGGAATTTCGGACAGGCAATGTGGGCATTCCTTGATCGTTTTTTCCTGAGGAGGTTTTTCTTCCTCTTTGCGCTTCAGCATGTTAATCCCTTTGACCAGCATGAACACACAGAAGGCCACGATCAGGAAGTCTAGCAGTACGTTAATGAACTGACCATAGGCGAGGACTGCAATCCCGGCTTCTTTGGCCTGTGCCAGTGTCTTGCGTGTGCCGTCAGCATTTAAAGGATCGGCAGCTTGTAGAGCTACATACAAGTCTGGAAAATTCATACCACCCAGAAGTTTACCAATCGGAGGCATAATAATATCGTTTACTACAGAAGTGACAATCTTGCCAAACGCTCCACCAATGATAACACCGACCGCGAGGTCAATCACGTTACCCCGTACAGCGAATTCTTTAAATTCCTTGATAAAACCTTTTCCGCTCATTGTGAGTGTACACCTTCTTTACATAAAATCATTTATCTATAATACATGCTATGCCTACTGAGGGCAATTCCAAATTGATGTATTGTACTTTGTCACAAAACCACATGTTCATTTGTCTTCTATATGTAAACCAATAATGGAGGCGATGTATCGTGAGTTTAAGATTCAATCACAGAGCAGTGAGCCCTAGTACATTTAAGGCTATGATGGAGATGGAAAAATATATTTCCGGTCGTTTTACAGACAAAGTATTGTACGAACTACTGAAAATTAGAGTATCCCAAATCAATGGTTGTTCCTATTGTCTTGATATGCATGCAAAAGATTTGCTAAAACTAGGGGATTATGCTGACCATATTTTGCAGCTTGCTCTATGGCGGGAGGTTCCTTTGTTCACGGAAAAAGAACGTGCTATGCTTGAATTAGCAGAAGCGGTCACTCATATCTCCGAGCAAGGGGTACCTACAGACTTGTATAATCGGGTCAGAGAACATTTTAGTGAGGAAGAATACGTAGATTTGATCACGGCAATTAATGTGATCAACAGCTGGAACCGGATTGCCATAGCGACCGGGATGTATCCAGGCAGTCTTTAATGAACAGGGGGCTACGCTTTTGATTGGCAAAGAACAAGGGATTGAGCAAGAATCGGTGGATGTAAGTCTGGAGGAGCTGTATCAGAAATATCGCAAATATTCTTTTGCCATTGCTTATCGCATGCTTGGAACGGTTACGGATGCCGAGGATGTCGTTCAAGACTGCTTTGTCGAGCTGGAGCATAAGCCCCTGAATGATATACAGAACCCCAAAGCCTATGTAGCCAAAATGACAATGAATCGGTGTCTGAATCTACTGAATTCTGCGCGCAAGCAAAGAGAGACGTATGTAGGACAGTGGCTGCCAGAGCCGCTGGGCGAGAGTGCAGATCTCCCTGCCGATTGGTTAGAACGTAAGGATATGATATCTTACGCATTTTTGGTTCTGCTGGAGCAGCTAAAACCGATGGAGCGGGCTGTTTTTGTGCTGAGAGAAGCTTTTCAGTATGATTATAAAGAGATTGCGGAATTACTGGGCAAGACCGAGAGCAACTGTCGCCAGTTGTTCAGTCGATCCCGTCGTATTCTATCTTCCGGAGAATCTGCTCCTGAAGCTCCAATCAGTCCTAATATAAATGACTCATCCCGGGTAAAACTGCTGGAACGTTTTACAACTGCTTTTCTCACCTACGATGTGACTTCCATGCTGGAGCTATTGGCAGAACAGCCTGTATTCGTATCAGATGGTGGAGGTAATGTGCATACTGTCATGAGACCGATGGTTGTTCACAAAGGCGTTCTCGCCCTGCTGACCTCTCGTCGAGTACTAACCGTTTTACGAGAAAGAGATGTAGTCCACACCATCATCAATGGTGAGGTTCAGCTGGCATTTCTGAAAGACGGCGAAGTGAAAGAAACCCTATGTCTCAGACTGACACCGGATGGGCAGCATATTCAAAGTTTTTATTTAATGGTCAATCCAGATAAGTTGGGATACATTCATATAATGTCAGAAGAAGCAAGCGTAAAAGAATGAACTGCCCAAATGGAAAAAACCTTGAATCCTTGTTTAGGATCAAGGTTTTTCGCCATTTTTATAACTGACGTGCCTGATGAAGGGCCAGATCACCCACCCAGGGAAGCTTGAGCCATTTTCCTTGTCCCGCGCGAATTAACAGGATAATCCACAAAGCAAGGCTGGCCAGGGTTAGCAGGGAGGCGAGGAAAGGACCGAGTAGCGGAATGAATCCGACCAGCACATGTCCGATCATGAGGGCTACAAAAAGAAGTATGGATTGCAGTGCGTGAAATAAGACAAATCGGCTTTTCTTTTCCAGCATGACAAAGGCCAGCGCGCCAATAAATGCGAACAAATAGCACAGGACAGCTGCTATATTTTCGTCCAATCCTGTGGAAGACTTATAGACTGACATGGAAGGCATATCCCCCTTTGTAAATGATTCAAGCTACGTATCCGTACTATACAAGCTATGAGGACAGGATTGAAGGATATGCCCGATCTCGGTAAAAAAGTTAGCTCTACACAAAACATACTAACTCATTGAACCACTTCCACCTTACGAATTGCCCGATAGTCTTTCCCGAGAATCCTTTTCAGTTCCCGCCAAACGTTTTAGAAACGTATTTCTCCAGTTTACGGACAATTCTTCCACTTCGAGAATTTGTTTAATACCCTCGATATGATCCTTCTCTTGATGCATAATTCGATTGGCAAATGAAACCGTAATTGCTTTCGGATGGCGATGAAGGAGGGATAGTCCGTCGGCTTTAGAGGCAACTCCCTCTTCCAGAACGCGGAAGTAGAATCCCGTGTAGCCTGTTTGCTGTACCTTCAAGGGCATGTCCGGTACGTCGTACTTGATGGACAACTTGTAGCAAGGCTGTCTCGGCTGGCTAACTTGAACGATAGCTTTGCCAAGCTTAAAGACATCTCCAATGCAAACGTCGGATTCTAGCAAACCCTTTATCGTTAAATTTTCCCCGAACGCGCCGTAATCGAGCGGTCTCCGCAATTCATTTTCCCAGAACGGGTAGTGCTCGTAGGGATAGACACATACAGCTTTCTCGTTACCCCCGTGATGAACTAGATCGCCCTGCCCATCCCCTTCGAAGTTTAGATAAGATAAATACAGATTTTCATCTGTGGCCGACTTGAATATCCCCGTAGAAACGTCCTTCTGATTAAACCGGATCTGCTTGGGCATGCCGACATTAAGAGAAAGGATTTTAATAGATGCCATTCGGATCACCTCTACTCTAAATTTTGGTCAACGAGTTTCGTTAGATGCTTCTACATTCACGTTCCTGTTCCGCTTTCATCACGGCCATGCTGACTCCGCCTTTTACATTTCGGTGATTTATCTTTTGACTCTGTTCGTCTTCGTTTCCATTTTACACTCCTCCATGCGCTATTTGCGAATTAGAGAATGTGTATAAAAATGCGAAAAAGGCTGAACGAAAAGGATTCGCTCAGCCACTCACATGGTTACACACAGGTTTTGCACATACTGTACGCACTTTATCCACCGCATATTAATGTTTATCCACAAAAACAACACAGTTTATACACAAATTGTGCACAAACTGTAGACAATATTACGATAATACATAGTTTACGCACAGGATATACACAAATTATCAACATATTGGGATTAACTGTGGATATACTTCCTCAATTATCGATCACCACGTTGTAAACGACGGCGCGGATGTGTGATTTTACCCATTTTATTCTTGTCATCCTCTTTGGGGATAAGTCGTTCGTCAGTACGTCCTTCATGGTGGTTATCAAAGGCGTATTCAGTCATTTTCCACTCGGAAGTACCCAAAACAACATCAGAGGGAAAGTGCTGGCCTCTGTGCAAATGCTGCTCATGTCCATCCTCATCCACATAAATACCATCCACTTCTACCTTTTCACCCGTTAGCGGGAGTAAATCCTTTCCTTTGTGTTCCATTCGTATCCCCTCCGTCTGGCTTATTCTTCGTTAATTTGTCCGAACGGAGGTTCTTTTATCCACAAGCTGCTGTAAAATGTCCTCGGCAATCAGGTCTGCGGGATGAGGCTTGCGGAGTAACTTGATCGCCTGCTTCATTTCCTCGGCAAGAGAAGGGGTGGAGACCAGATCCAGACAATGCTGAATCAGTTCCTCGGTTGTGCGAGCGATGCGGGCAGCTCCTTTTTGCTGTAAATACAGAGCATTATTTAGTTCCTGACCGGGGACGGGCTTGAACACCAGGATAGGCAAGCCGGATGCGATGCTTTCCGAGAGTGTGATACCGCCGGGTTTTGTAATCACCAGACTGCTTGCACGCATAAGTTCCGGAATGTAGTCCACGAATCCATAGGTGCGAATGTGGGGATGGTTAGCATACAGCACATCCAATTCTGCTTTCAGCTGCCGGTTGCGTCCGCAGACGATCAGTAGCCGCAGCTGCGGAAGCTGGCTTAAATGACGACAGATTTCCAGTATGCCAGATAACACACCATAGGCACCTGCCATAATGAGCAGTGTAGTTGTCTCAGCCTGTAACGGCGGGATTATCTGTGGATGATCAGGGGATTCGCTGGCAGATAGGTTATAGAAAGAAGCGTGAATCGGAATTCCAGTGGCCGCAATACGTTCAATAGGTATTCCACGCTGGGCGGCTTCCTGCTGAAGATCTTCAGTGGCTACATAGTAGCGGTCGATATCGGGATGCAGCCAGCGCCCATGCAGATCGAAATCTGTAACCACATTGACAATAGGCAAATTCATTCCCATTTTGCGGCGTAATGCCGGCAGAGCGAGCTGTGGAAACGTATGAATTACGAGATCCGGACGCTCCTTTTTCAAGGTGAGGGCAAGTTGGCGCATTCCGAATGAATGCAACACATGGCCAAAGGCCGATTTAGCCTGCATACCGCGTGTGACGTTATAGACCCAGCCGTAAAGCTGTGGAATCGTTTTAAAGCTTTGCATATATACAAATTTGGTCAGCCCATTCAACCACGGATGAGATTCAGCCATCAAGTCGAGTAGTTGTACCTCGCAGTGTCCGAGTCTTCGCAAACTATCCATGATTGCCCGGGCGGCCTGCACGTGGCCTTCCCCGTAGCTGGCGTATAATATTAGAATTTTCGGTGCTGAGACTTCCATGACTGTTTAGCCCCCTATATTCAATAAGCACATGAAGCTCATTTCAGGAACGTTCCAAGTTGAGGGAGGATACGGCTGGCAAAACGTAACGCTCTAGCAGTGTTCGTGGGTTTTTCCAACGGCTCACCTTGCTGTCTGCTGTAAATACCACGACTGCATGTGCTTCCGGTATAAGATAAATTTGTTGTCCTCCATGTCCGTGCGCACACGCATAGTCGATACCGTGGATTCGTCCAGTCCACCATTGGAATCCGTAATCCCCGAATTCTGGATAACCTTCAATCTGTCGCTGTGTCGCCTCATGCAGCCAATCGGCTGGAATTAGTTCTCTTCCGTTCCAGATGCCTTGATGAAGGCAGCAATCGCCGAATTTAGCCATATCACGTGACGTCAGATACAGTCCGATGTGGCCCATGGTGTAGCCTTCTGGATCTTGTGCCCAGCCACTTTTCCCGAAACCTAGCGGTTCAAATAAGTGCTGGAGAGCATACGTATAGGCGTCAATTCCACAGCAACGAGTCAGCAGCACAGACAACAGATGCGAATCAACACTTCGATATTGGAATACGCCAATTTGATCCTCCTGTACAGGTAATCGTAGGGCAAAGGACGGCCAGCTTTTACTGCGATGAAAACGGTGGATAAAAGCTTCACCGAGCTTTTTGCCTGTCCGCCAATACAAGCCCGACGTCATGGTCAGCAGATGGCGAATCGTAATCCGTTCTAGCAGTGTTTCCTTCCGCTTGGGTAAATACTCAGGCAACAGCTTATGCACAGCGGTCTCTGGTCCAGGCATATCTCCGCGTGCCATGGCAATGCCGACGAGCGTGGAAGTGAAGCTTTTGGTCGCGGAACGCAAATCATTCAAAGTGCTTGCTTCATGACCGTTGTAATAGCGTTCCCAGATCAGCTTGCCGTGGCGAAGCATTAGAAAGCTGTGCATTTTCGGGAATTTGGCTTGGATTTCGTGGTCTGCCTGATCAAGCAGGGAGGAATGAATGCCCTCCTCTTCACAAGTTCCAAGGTTCAGCGTAGATAGACGGGCAACAGGTGCAGTGAACAGCGGAGCATAACGGCTCATCCATTTCCCTCCTTGTTATGTTTATTTATTTTACCCCAAACACATACGCTCCAAAAGCCGATAAATAAGATATACCTCCATACAGCAGCTAATGGGGAACTCCAAAATGATATGAAGCGTAAAAGATAGGTAAAATCAATGTAAATTTACTGGAAAGCTGAAAGCTGTATCTGAATATGGTATAATGGGGTAGTGATTCAGCCAAAAGAAAATCGGTTAATAATAGTGTCAGGTACATGTCTTGCATAAGACATTCCCGACCTAAGCTGCACTAGACATACTACTTCACTGCATAAGTACATCAATACTTTTCGGCATTCTCTTCAACGGAGCACTTATTTTCAACGTTTTGGGAGGGAGTTACATGGCAACGAAAGGTCACAATGAAGTTAAGGAAAGTCTGCGGGAAATGACTCGAATTTTCCGGCCTAAGGATCCCAAAAAATTTGTAAAGGAATATGTGCGAAAATACCGGATAACAGGAGGGTATGAGGAAGAGTTGACCATGGTGGTGGAAAACGAACTCGGCCGCATCAATTCTTCAGTATCTTAAAGGGTTTGCTAATCCGAACAACTAGAAATACGACTTTTATAAACCGTCTTTCCCTAGAGGAGACGGTTTTTTTGTGTCCGTCCTGCATACAATGGGATAGGTTTAGTGAATTTGTATGCTCAAAGGAGGCGGATTCCAATAGAAATAGCAATACGAACACCGGAGGAAATCGGCTATATGAGAGAGGCCGGACGTATTTTGGCAGATTGCCATCGTGCGCTGGAAAGTCGTATTCTTCCGGGAATCACAACGCTTGAAATCGATGCTTGGGTGGAGCAATTTTTAAGCAAGCGTGGAGCTACGCCTGAACAAAAGGGCTATAAGGGGTTCCCTTATGCGACCTGCGCTTCGGTCAATGAGGTGGTGTGTCATGGCTTTCCCTCGGAGCGGGTACTTCATGATGGGGATATTGTGACCATCGACATGGTGGTCAACAAGGACGGATGGCTGGCTGACCGGGGATGGACGTACGCAGTGGGTAACATTAGCCGTCCGGTAGCAAAGCTGTTGCGTCAGACTCATAAGGCACTGATGCGAGGGATCGAGGTTGCCCGCCCCGGCAGGACATTAGGCGATATCGGGCATGCGGTCGAAAAAACGGCAGGCTGGCGACGGTACGGTAACGTCAAGACCCTGATCGGGCATGGAATCGGCCGCCAAATCCATGAGCCGCCTGACGTTCTCCACTACGGTCGTGCTAGAACGGGATTGCCACTGCGCGAAGGGATGGTGATTACCATTGAGCCGGTATTTACCCTCGGACCCGAAGGCGCGGTGCTCTGGGGGGATGATGGTTGGACTATCAGCACAGCAGACGGCAGTTGGGGAGCTCAATATGAGCACACCATTGCGATTACAAAGAACGGTCCTTATATTTTGACCTCATAAAAGAGTATTGTGCCATAGGGAGTCCAATGTACGGGTCGTATGCATAAGACTCTCTTGGTAAGTTTTTTTAGGTCGGCATATCCGCTTCACCAAACAATGAGCTTCTTGTTATAGATCATAGCTCGAGATTCGGATCGTCAGTATAATAGGAGGCACAATATTGGAAACTAGGAGTGGAAATCACATGATGATCAGGGAAGCGATGATATCAGATGCCGAAGATATTGCCAAGGTGCACGTAGACTGCTGGAGAACGACGTACAAAGATATCATGCCTGCCGAGGTTCTGGAGCGGCTTTCCTATGAGCAAAGAACAGAGCTGTGGAATGCGAATCTATCTACTAATGACGGTCATCTCGTATATGTGGCTGAAAATGAGAAGGGAGAAATTGTCGGATTTGTGAGTGGAGGCCCGGAAAAGTCAGGGGAATATCCCCCGTATGGGGGAGAGATAATGGCTATTTATGTTTTGAGTGAATACCATAGTTTAGGGCTCGGCAAGAGACTATTTCTGCGTTTGCTTCAACATTTTGATAGTATGGATATTCACTCTGTCATGGTGTGGGTGCTGGCAGATAACCCAGCGTGTACTTTTTACGAGAGGCTGGGGGCCAAACTTATAGTAGAGCAGCATATTATAAATATGGGCGGCAAAAATCTGAACATGGTAGCTTACGGCTGGCTGCTATTCGGATAGAATACGCTTTTGTCCTTCCAAGGCGCGAATAGGAGCGATATTTTGTGTGAATTCTAGCGTCCCCAGATAGCGTCCTTCGCCATCACGAATGGCAAAGTAGCGAATGTAGACAAATTTGTCCTTGATTGGAATCCAAAAATCTTCAACATCCTTGCGACCGGCCTTAAAATCCTCCAGCAGCTTCTCAACGACATGCACACTTTGCGGCGGATGGCAATTTTGTACGGTACGGCCAATGACGGCCTTTGTACGGGCAAAGATCCGTTCTTTACCGTGAGAGAAATAGCGAACAACATCATTTTCATCGATAAAGGTCAGGTCTACAGGCAGATGATTTAACAGCAGTTCCAATTGTTGTACAGATACAATTCCTGTCTCGAAGCGTACGAACCCTTGCGGAGTACCCGAAGTGGAAGTGTCTTCTGTTTGCTCAAGGGCCTCTATAGGGTCTTCTGCCCGTTCAGGTATCCATTCACGTTCAGGAGCGGTCAGGCAGAAACCAATTTCCTCGCTTTCCCGGGCTATTTTCAGCCACTCATCCTCGGTCAGCTTACTGAGTGCCATCGGCAGCAAAATATTCTCTTCCTTGAATATCATTTCATTCACTTCGCTCATGATATGGGCAAGTGCCTTCCCAATCTGTTCACGATCTCCGTTATATTCGGTGAGCAGCTTCTTCGCATCCTTGATTGCGGCGCGAATGCCGTCGTCCACTCCCCACATTACTTTGGTCGGGCCGAATATTCCATAACGTTCTAGATAAGGAAAGACCAGATTTTCTTTACGGCTATAGTGTTTGTCGAGATCCATTAGCAGACTTAAATCCTCCAGCAGCTTGTATATAATCTTAGGACTGTCGTCCTTTTGAAATTGCTCTGCATGAAGTGCCAGCTTAAAGTTGACTAACCGTTCAATCTCACGATTTTCCAGCTTGAAGGTGTGAACAGGATGCCCGGGTTGTTCCTCCGGTCCCGAAGGACGGTGTATATCCTCAATAGAACCCTTGAATATCGACGTATGAACGGAACAGAGGCGTTGGACTTCTGACACCGGGATTCCCTCCTCGGTCATCAAGGCATGCTCCATCGCTGAAATTTCTGCCACGCTTACTCCGCCAACTGCCTCTGCAAAACGAGCTTTGACTTCCTCCACGCTTTTCCCGGCATGTAGCTCTTTTATAATTTCCTTCAGTGTTCTTTGACGCTCTGTTAATTCCTGTGCTGTATGTTCACGGTTGTTAATTAGCTCGCTCATGATCGTTAACTCCTTTATTTTTGAATGGTAAAACCATGTTGCATAAACGCCTGCTGCACAGTTTCCATACCTATTTTCTTCAACGCGATTCCCTTAGACAGTGTCATAAAACGTCCTGCGGTTTGGAGCATGCCGGGCTTGGCAATATCGTGAAAACCCAGTTCTACCATAATGTCTTTCACTTCAGGATAACGATTAACAAGGTTAAATATGGACTCATCCCAATGCAGTATTTTATCCAATTGCTCATCCCCTCGATTGAGAACGTTTATCATTTACAGAGTAGCATAGGTCCAAACGAGCTATTGTGATTGTACGCACAATTTTGTTCAGGTAGTTGACAACGGTAAATCCTGGTTTATATACTGTGTATAAAGATATATACAGTAATAACACTGAACACTGTTATAACACTTCGAATGAAGAGCGAACGAGGATGTTATTACACAGGCAGTGCAGAAGGGATCAGGATAAGAAAATGACGATCATGAAGCAGGCATGGATGATTACCCGTCAGGATTTTCAAAAGAATCCATATGCAGCACTATGGACGTTGCTGTTTGTTGCGTATTTGGGATTTACCATGAGTTTTGCGGTAAGTGTGCAATGGGGTGAGCATGCGGCCTTGAGTCCAGTAGCTGACTTCATCATGCTGGCGTTGATTCCGTTTTTGGGGTTCTTTTATAACCGTCGAGCGTTCAAATATTTACAGGAAGATTCTTATACGCACATGTTAGCCTTTTTCCGCACCTTGCCTATACCGATGAAAGCAGTGATTATAAGTCGAATTCAACAGGCGGTGTTGGCATTTGTTGTGAATAGTGTGATATTTTTTGCTCTTTTGTTTACGTTGTCAGGTACGCTTCGGGTATATGCCAGCACAGGTTTCTTTGCATCGTTTGCTCTGACCTGGATAGGCTACGGAATGCTCATTCAAGCTATTTATATTCATTTGGAATTTCTGAAAAAAGGAAAAGAGTACTTCTGGCTATCCATTGTGATCATGATCATGTGCGGAATAGTTACGATTATAGTTCGAGCATGTGGGACCAATCTGGTATCGATAACGGCATCTTACAGTAAGGAATGGCTGCTGTTATCTCCGGTGATGTGGGGAGCATTGTTAGCAGGAGTTCTGGCTATGTCAGTGTCCTATCGGGTGACACAGCGTAAGCTCATGAAACGGGACTTAACTTAGTCGTATGTGTACAAAAATAACAACAAAAAGGGGGGAAAGCAGGTGAATATTCCAGTGCAAATTGATGAGAATAGTGCGGAACCGCTGTATGCGCAGATTGAAAAGCAGCTTCGTTCGCTCATTGTAACCGGACAGATTGCAGCGGGAACGCTGCTTCCCTCCATTCGTGAGTTTGCGGGAACGCTCCGTTGCAGTGTAATCACGGTCCGGCGGGTTTATCAGGATTTGGAGAACGAAGGCTTGCTACGTACCCGGCAGGGAACGGGCACCTTCGTAGCTCTGGTTGAGGATGATATGCGCTCAGGCTACCGCCTTAAAGCGGTGACTGAGGCAATGGAAACGGCGATTGCCACAGGCATCGCTGTACAGATGACAGAGCAGGAATTATTGGAGCTTTTTGCAGAAATGGTGAAAAGAAGGTATGAAGTAGTCCAGGTGAAGGAGTGACAGCTGTGAACAATCATGTGGAAGTTCCTACGCAAATACAGAGGAAAGCACCAATTATTGAGATGAGCCAGGTCTATAAAACCCGAGGGAACCGGAATATTGGACCGATTAATCTAACGGTTGAACCAGGATATGTGGTCGCTTTGGCTGGACATAACGGATCAGGAAAAAGCACATTGATTCATTTGCTGACTCAGCTTGTTCATCCGGATGCCGGTGAGATTCGCTGGTTCGGTCAAGCATATCCTGACGGCATGCCGGCAGATACACGACAATGGGTTGGGTATATGCCAGAACAGCCGGCTCGCGAAGAGGATCGATTAACGGCAGAGGCAGCAGCGGCTTTTCGAGCATTGTGGTATCCCGGCTGGGATGAAGCGCGTTTTCAGCGTCTAATGGAATGCTTTCAGGTTCCAGCACATACGAAATTATCACGTATGTCCAAGGGACAGCGCCGAAAGTTTGAACTGGCGGCTGCCCTGGCGCCGCACCCTCGTGTGTTGCTGCTGGATGAGCCTTCATCGGGTTTAGATCCTTTTGCCTGGAAACTCATGCTGGAGGAACTGCGGGATTGTATGGAGAACGGCAAAACGACGATCATTATTGCTACCCATGTCATGGACGAGATCAAGCGTTTGGCGGATTATATTGTCTTGATGCATGATGGTAAGCTGCTTGGCAAGCTGGAAAAAGACCATCTGCTCGAGAATAGCAAGGAAATATGGTTTGAAGGTACACCAGAGGAGGCATCGGAGCTCCCGGGGGTTGTAGAGACGGAGAGTGAAGGGAATCTGCAACGAATCGTAACGCTGGCTGCCGGGGAGACCAGTGCCATATTGGAACAAGCAGGTATTCGACCCATCCGGGTGCGGCGTCTGGAGCTGGATGATATTTTAATACATTGGTCTGCGGGACAACTATCAGCGAATGCAGATACATTCATGGAGAAGGAAGGGGTAAAGCAATCATGAGCATGCTGCAATTGGAAAAGGTCGTGAAGCAATATGGGAATCATACGGCGGTAAACGGAATATCGCTGAATGTAAACGGCGGTGAGATTTACGGACTGCTGGGAGGTAATGGAGCAGGCAAAACGACAACGATGCGCATGGTGCTCGGTCTGATTTACCCTGACGGGGGAAGCATCCAATATGAAGGCAAGCCCTACAGCAAGGAGCTTCAGCGGACGATGGGTTATTTGCCCGAGGAGCGTGGACTGTACCCCAAGGTGAAGGTGAGCGAGCAAATTAACTATTTGGGCAGGCTGCGCGGAATGTCGGCCAAGGAAGCAGACAAAAGTCTACGCTACTGGCTGGAACGCTTTGGAGTACCAGAATATTACGACAAGCGGATTGAGGAGCTATCCAAGGGAAATCAGCAAAAAATGGGTTTTATTGCGGCTGTTGTGCATCGCCCAACGCTGCTCATTTTGGATGAGGCCTTCAGTGGGCTGGACCCGGTGAACGTCGAATTGCTCAAGGAGACGGTGAAGGAGCTGCGGGATGAAGGTGCTGCGATTTTATTCTCAACTCACCGCATGGAGCATGTAGAGGAGCTGTGTCGACATATTACGATTTTGCATCGCTCGAATACTGTAGTGCAGGGAAGTGTGCAAGAGATTAAGGGCCGCTACCCACGTGAAAAAGTTCGCCTCATCACTACTGGTGAAGTGAATGGACTGGAGCAGCTGCCTGGCGTGCGCCGTGTAGAGCATATGGATCGGGGCTGGATGCTGCATATTGAGCAGCCGGATGCGGCGAAGTTAATTTTGCAAACAGCGTTGGGGCAAACGGATGTGGAGCATTTTGAGATCAAGGGACCTACGCTCAACGAAATTTTCATAAGAGAGGTGGGGGATTCCCATGAATAGATTGGGTACGGTAATCGGATTTACGTTTCGTCAGAAGGCGAGGACCAAATCCTTTATCATTACGACACTGGTATTGGCCTTGCTCATTACGCTGGGCATGAATCTGCCGTATTTGATTTCTTTGTTTAAAGGAGAAGGGGCCGGAGGTTCCGGCACGGCGGCAGTCGAACACCAACGCTTGGGTCTGATTGCCGGGAACCAGACAGAAGTGGCTAATCAGTTGGAGCGATTCACCAAGGAGCAGTCCAACCCGGCAGCCATTTGGGTACGTTATGACAGTGTACAAGCGCCGGCAATGCAGCAAGCCTTGAACAACGGGAAGCTACATGGTTACGTGCAGTTCACGGAGCCTGCCGCCAAGGGAGACACGTTTCCTAAAGTGGAATACGTCTCTGTAGCAAAAGAGCCATCTCCGGCTGTAATCACATTGGTGCAAACGGGACTTCAGGAGGCAAAGGTCAAGGCTATTGTGGGTGACAAATCGTTGACCAGCGACCAAATCAGGGAAATTAGTACGCCTGTAACGGTGAACAGCAGGGAAGTAGACAGTCCGTCTGAGGCAGGGGGACCTGCGGGGAAAGAGGAAAAAGCGACCTCCATGATTAACTATGGTTTGGTCTATGTATTGATGATTTTATTCTTCACCTCTTCCATGATGACGGGGAATATGATCGCCGCAGAGGTAACATCGGAAAAAAGCTCACGGATCATGGAGATCCTCATCACAAGCGTGTCGCCGTTGACCCAAATGTTTGGGAAGATTATTGGCATCTTCCTGGTAGGTCTGCTGCAAATTGCCGTTTTCGCAGCCGTTATGTGTGCCAACCTCATGCTGCCGCATAATAATGTAATTCTTAGCTCGGTCGGACTGGATTTGTCGCAGCTGAACATCGCGGTGCTCGGCTATGGTCTCATATTTTACATCCTCGGCTACTTTCTGTATGCAGTGCTGTTCGCCGCAGTGGGCTCCATTGTTAGCCGTACTGAGGAATTGGGGCAGGCCATTATGCCGATTACCGTGCTGTCACTGGCAGCCTTTTACATCGGAATCTTCAATATTGCCGCACCTGATACGATTTTCATTAAGGTGGCGGGATACATTCCGTTCTTTTCTCCGACCGTCATGCTGCTACGCATCGGGCTGGAACGGGCGAGTCTACTGGAAATTTGGCTATCCCTAGCCATTCTAGTTGCTTCCATCCTATTATTTGGCTGGCTGGCCGCTAAGATTTATCGCACGGGTGTCTTAATGTATGGCAAACGACCTTCATTCAAAGAGCTAAGAAAAGCGATGAAGGCTTATAAGATTTAATGAGTTTTTGAAGGACTTGTGAGTAACGGTAATAATTGAGACTGATTTGGTTGATAACTGAGACATTTTTGGGTATATGTTTGAGACATTTTTAAACCAGTAGAAACAAAACCCCTTGTTTCTATTGGTTTTTTTGTGTTTCTATTTACTATATATATCCTATATATGCGAACATAGGGTGTTATTGATATCAAATTCAAAATAAGGATCATAATTTATAATTTTCGTAAAGGTGGTTTGGTTTTTTTAGTCAGAAAAACAAACGAACCGTTGAGTATGAGTCATTATCCGAACGTCTCTTTTACTACTATCTCGAATTGGATACAGAAGTGATTCGTTATTATGTACAACCAGTTGAAGTGTCTATCTTTGAGGAAGGGCATGAATGGTTCCATGTTCCTGATGTTTTGGTTTTTAGGCAAGGGCATATTCCATTACTTTATCAAATAAAACTGGAGCCCAAAGAAGAACGAAACAATGATCGAACAGAATTGTGTAATAAATATTGTAGAACATTCGCATCAAAAAAGGATTGGGTATATCAAGTAGTTTTCGCAAAAACACTTCCGATATCTCTGTCCCGTAACCTTAAGTTTTTGAAAGGTTTTTTAAAAGAGAGAAAGTACTATTCACAATGGTATAACCCTGTTATCTATCGACTTCAGTGTATTTGGGTCTTGTCCAGTTGACCATCTTGCCTCCACATTCGTAAACAATACAGTTCCCCTCATAATTAAACGATTGATTTATCACCTCATCGCAAAAGGAACATTAATCACCAATCTCAACGAGGTTATTTCATCCCGTAGCATAATATCACTAAACACACACAGGTGAACCCCCAAGTAGAAAAAATTTTTACTGATTTAGTGAATCACCCGACTTTTGTACCGGAAGCCTCGATGAAACTTGAGAAGCAACAAGAGAAGAAGTCATACGATAATGTACTTGCAAAATTAGATCCGAAAAAAAGAGACGAGGTCAGTAAACGTTTTGATCTGATACAGCCGCTGATTTTACTCGAAAAGATAAAGAATGGTAATATTCAAGCCGTGTCAAAATTTAATGATAAATATAAGGAACTTCTTCATGAGGATGAAGAAGTGTTTAAACTTAAGCAAGAAGAGTTAATCTCTAAAATTGTGTGAAAAAGTATGGCGGATCCAGGGCAACTATTATGCACCTTTTGGCAAATTATAGAAAATACGAAAACGCATCGATATCCAGAGGACTTGAGGGATTAATATCAAATAAAGGAAGAGGATACACAGGAAGAAAGATAACAAAGTGATGACAATTTGCCATCCAGAACGGCAAGGAATTGTACTGGATACTATTCTTGTCCATCTTACTGATAAGCAAATTGAAATATTAAAAGAAAGTCTTGAAAGGGACTACTTAAATAAATATCGTGTATCGAAAGCAACAATACATAGATTAGTAGAACGAAGAAGCCATTCAACCCCGGTACCCATGGGGTGGCACGACATAGCAACAGGTCTCTCTCAATTATTGCATTATTATTGTCAAGGCCGTATCGGTTATTTACATTTGATCATCAAGGAAGCCTATCGACTTCAAAAGGTTATGATAATGATTTTTCCAATTATCAGAATATTTATTTGACAGTAGACACACTGAAACAAGCGAAGATTAATCTGTCTTGGAATTCGACCTATACCATCATCAGGTGAAGCTTTATCCAGTTACGTAATGCGCTGCTCACAAGCTAATTATGTGGAAATTCTTGATCTAAATGTAGCTATTAAATGCCCGAAGTATTACTGTATATCCGTAAGGAGAAAGATAGACTAAATTTTAATAAAATCCCCAAGTGCTGTACAAATCTCTTCAACTGCAATATTGGAATACATAAGATGAAAACCTGCTTGTTCTCCATGGATTCTCAGGCTACTAAGCCTGCTGCTACGAAGCCTACAGGAAGTAGACGAAAGAGCGCTGCTGATGATAAGAAGACCGAATAAGGAGAGCGTGCCATGGAAGTCCGATCTGGACAATTCGCATAGCAGCCATTGGCAGAAAAAAAGGGTTGTCCCATAAGTCATAAAAATGACTAGGGACGTCCTGTTCTCCAATTGTAAAACAATAAGAAACCGTTCCTGGGTAAAATGGAGGTACCACCCGACCATTTGAAAGGATATGGTTTCTTTGTACATTCAATATACCATTATGAGATAAAAAGAGGAGTTACGCAGGACCATCCCTCATCCATGTTATGTGGCTTTGTGGCCAGCCCCTCAATTAATGTCTATTAGCTCTTAAACCTTCAATAAATATGCGGTGTAATCCATCAAGAACTCGTTGGCTTGTAAAGCCTTCATCTTGGAGAGGGTAATCGATATTGTGAAGCACGGCCAGCAGGGCTTCAATAGTATATGAAATGTCCACCCCGGATACGTCTCCCTGTTCAACGGCCTCATTTAGCAGATTTCTGCTTATATTGCGCATCCATTGACATAACGGAGATTGTAACGGACGATGCCCGGTAGAGGCCCGGCTGACCTCACAGAGCCAAGGAACTTTCGCCTCTAAAAAAGAGACATATCTTACGATTACATGGTAAAGCCGATCCAAGGCAGCGGTTTCTGGGGATTGATCAAGAAATGCTTGAACTTCATCAAACAAAGGTTGGTATTCTTCATACGCGATCTCCTGACATATGTCGCCCTTATCCGAGTAGCGGCGGTATAGGCTTGCTTGTCCTACTCCAGCAGTCTTCGCAATCTGATGCATATTGACATTTTCAACACCGTTTTTGATGAAAAGTTCTCTAGCCGCCCCCAAAATTCGTCTTCGGTTTAACTCCTCTCTGGGAATTTTCAGAGAGACAGATTGCGATTCTGAATTCACCATAAACATCTCCCTTCATCATTAATTTAACTGTTATTTAACACGAAAAACGGACATGTTGTCCGTCTTCATAATTATAATACATTTCGTGAAAAATTAAAAATACATTCATTTGGGTGACCGATGAGCTTTTTTTTATTTCTTGGTATAGTGCTTTTTGTAAATTGGAGGCAAATGCGGTTCAATGCCCGATAGGTCCAGTTCCTTTAAACTTGCGATCGTATGAATAAACTGCTCGTATGCTTTTTTCTTGTCGCTCGTCGTATCTGTTCCGGTTTCGGTTGATGCTTTCCTGCTAATTTCAGAGTTAAGTTGCTTTTGATCCATAGATTACCCTCCATCAAATATAGTCAGGCTTACAAATCCGGATGTCTCTTGTGCCAGTCTGTATTCATTTCATAAGTATTGCCGATACCTAGTACTGTCGCTTCTTCGAAGGGGCGGCCAATCAATTGCATATTAATCGGCAGACCGGAAGGTGAGAAGCCGCAAGGCATGCTCAGGCTAGGCAAGCCAGTCAAATTGGTCGGAACCGTAAATGAGTTCAATCTGAATACACTAGCATCATCATCTGCACGCGGCGCAGTGATCGGTGTTGCCGGCGTCAACAAGATGTCGATTCCGGACAATGCATTCAAAAAATCATTGACGATTAGTTGCCGGGCCCGCTGAGACTGAAGGTAAATGGAAGCCGGGATATCTCTACTGCTTTCAAGAAACATTCGGACGTCCGGTCCATACTGTTCCAATTCTGTCTCAAGCCACTTCTCGTGGTACGAGTACATTTCCGTCATCATAATGGCCATCGTCGCACTTCTAACATGTTTGATCAGGGGCAGGCTAACTTCGATGATTTCTGCTCCCAGTTCTCGGAATTTATTGATAGCGGCCTTCATCGCAGCTTCCACTTCCGGCATCAAATCCTCGTAATAGTAGCTTGTCGGCAATCCGATACGCACACCCCTAAGACCATTCGGATACATCTTGATACCTGGCGCAGGCAGATCGACAGTCGATTCATCCTTTGGATCGAAGCCAGACATCACATCCAAGCACAGGGACGCATCCATGACACAGCGGGTCAACGGGCCCGGGTGGTCCAATGACCAGGCCATTGGAATGATACCATACCGACTGACCCGACCATACGTCGGCTTCATCCCTACGACACCGCACAAAGCAGCGGGTATGCGGATCGAACCTCCGGTATCCGAGCCTGTGCCCAGATAAGTAAGTCCAGCCGCTAAAGCAGAAGCCGAGCCGCCGCTTGAACCTCCCGTTACAAGTTCAGTGTTCCACGGATTGAGGCAAGGGCCGAAGTGCGGGCTAGTTGTTGTCAATCCCGCAGCGAACTCGTGAGTCTGTACTTTGCCTAGCAGAACTGTTCCAGCCTCATGTAGCTTAGCTGCAACCGTCGAATCGTAATCGGGGACGAAGCTGTTCAATATTTTTGAACCGGCAGTTGTTCGGATCCCTTTAGTGTAATATAGATCCTTATGAACGATGGGAATCCCGTGAAGGGGCCCTTTGTACCGACCATGCATAATATCGCGTTCCGATTGCTTCGCTTGTTCAATCGCCAGTTCGGACGTTTGGGTAACGAAAACGTTCAGTTTCGGATTCAAACGTTCGATGCGGTGAAGCGCATGTTCTGTAATCTCTACCGGGGATATTTTCCTTGCTCGGATCCCCTCGGCCAGCTCATGAATAGCAGCAAAGGACAGTTGGAAATTTAATTTACTCATCTATTCATCCTCCGTATCTTTCCGACATGTTGTAAGTCTACCAAACTAATTACCATAGCTTCCGCTAGGATTTGCTTTTCTTGCGAATAAGTATGTCAGGATTGCCAACAGGGAAATGGTAAAATAAACAACAAAAAAAGGCATCTTTAGATCAATCAGTCGGCCGACCAGAGCCGGGCCGAATGCTCCGCCTAGGAGATAGGCCAGTGTGAAAATACCCATCCCCACACCCAGCTCAGCCGAACGGAGTGTCGTCGAAACTAAATTGCTGCTAGAGGTGAGGACACCGTTGAATCCAATCATAAGGATAATGATCAATAAAGCGTCGATCCATGGCGGCAAATGTACGGATACCCCTAGTAGTATAAATCCGCTGATGACGAGACTTTGCGATATGACAAGCACGCGGGAGCTTCCGAAACGATCTGTCCAACCTCCGATCCGGGATCCGAGCAAGGCTGCACAGGCGGCACCGGGAAGCATCAGCAGACCGATTTTACTAGTTGGTAAATGAAAGGAATTCTTCATCATGACAGGAAGAGTAAAGGTTAACCCCGTGTTGCATATGAAGGTAAGGAATCCAATCCCTAGAATTCGTCGGTAAGGAGCATTTTTCATGAAAGATGCATCGATAAATGGATGTTCTTTTTTCTGAATATGAGTACCGAACCATAGAAAAACTGCTGCTCCTGCAATGAGCATAAACCAATAGTTCGTAACTCCTAGCAATACCAACGCCAGTCCCGCGGAGAACAAAACAGCTCCGAGTAAATCGAATGAACCGCGGTCGTGTTTCTTGTCAGGAACATACTTGAATATCATAGGGATAACAAATAGGCTCAGACTGGACACGATGAACAAAGCACGCCAGCCAAAGTATTGCTCCACGAAACCGCCGAACACAGGCCCGAAGCCGGAAAGCAAAGGCAATTGTGGCGGATAAGGTTCCCAGCACCCGTCCCTTGACTGTAGGCTTAAAATACAGGGTTACTGCCGCATAAGACAGGGGAGAGATGGATGAGGCCCCTGCTGCCTGCAGCAGTCTTCCAATGATGACTTGCAAGTATGAAGCTGCAAAAAAGCCGATCATAGAGCCGAAAGCTAAAAGGATTAAACCAATGACATACAGCTGGCGAAAGGAAAAGGACTCCGTTAACTTGCCGTAAGTACCGGCGCCGATAGCCATCAAAATGCTGTAACCGACCATAACCCAGCTCACCTGCGAGGAGGTCAGGGCAAAGTCAGCGGAAATCGAAGGTATAGACAAATTAAACATGGTCATATTGATGTTTCCGAAAATAATGAGCAAGCAAAGGGTCCCCATTAATTTCCGCTCATTGCCGGATAAAGCCATTGATTGAGTATCCATAGCCTGTCCCTCCATTACAGGAAGTCAGGAAAGGTGCGGCATTTTTGCGCCTGATCTCTATCGTGCCCCAAGAAAACATAGGACGGCCGAACATCCTGAATTAACTCCTGCATGCGAGTAATCGATTTGGTAGCCATCTCTTGATCGAATGTCAAGAACGGTACGCTATTCTCGAAGTTCTCCCGAGTATAAGCAACATCAATTGTCAGTAGCACTGGACCCGACTTTTCCGTTGTGACAAGGACTGATTGATGGCCAGGGGAATGACCCGGAGTGAATAAAATTTGAACCCCCGGAATCAATTCATGGTCACCCTCAATGATTTGATATTGTAAATCAGGCAGCCTGCACTCTAATGGAGAGTAATCCTCATTGTTTATGGTCGCATCATACTCGGCCCTTTGAATAAGGATCGGCGTATTGCGGAAATGCCCGTTTCCCCCAGAATGATCCAAGTGTAAATGGGAGCTAATGACCATTTGAATATCGTCAGGTCGATAACCGACACGCTTTAACACATTTACGATCGAGTCGCCGTCAGACATGTTGGGGACGACGCGCCCTTCACGTCTAGTCCCCTTGTAGTAATCGGGATTGTTGATAAAAGCGTCGGGCATTCCCGTATCGATGAGTATCGGCCCGCTGGTCGTTTCCAATAGAAAAGACCACACAGGCATTCCGACTAATTTCCCGGGGGCAAGGGTTTGATTAACTGCCGATTGATCTAGGAAACATTCACCTACAGGTAAAAAATACAACCTTTTGATATACATCCCAGTTTCACCCTTCATATTATAAATTCGGACAGTTTGTCCGTTTTGGTTTTGATTATAACGGACAAATTGTCCGATGTCAATTTGTCATCGGCGGTTGGGCTTCGGCAAAAGCCTTACACCTGCAACAATACGCCAAGCTAAAGAATGTCGCCTAGGTGGAGTGCAAAGAAACAACGGGGCTGCGTTAAAGCCGCAGTGTACAAAAACCAAGGGGATCGCAATTGATAAGTACTCAGTGGGAAATTGAAACGCTCATCATGTTATTGGACAAGAATTTGATAAAGTTGTCGTTGTAATAAACGAGCGTTTTTATACAACGATTCTGGGCAGCTTTTGTCTACTAGAGAAGTGGGGGTACCTCCCTATCGTATGGACAAAATGCTGTACCAAATGCTAACGAGAGCACGACAGGAGATTACTGTTGTAATCTATAAAAACAAGGATATGCTGAATGCCTGTTTGAAGATAATGGGCTTAAAATGATTGATTGTAGTCAGGAGATAACAATGTTTCGGTTCAGCCATCAATCCAGCGGGAGAAAATTTTTAGAGGTAAAGATTGATTGAATAACTGCTACGGGCTGTGGAGTCGATCAGCTATTTACGGCTATTTTCGGTGGGATTAATACGATAGAAATTTATATCGGAAAGGTTAAATCACCAATGGAGTTTCAGTGTCGGATTAGAAATACAATCAAATATGCTCGTGAAAAAGGATATCTTAATTGAATACACTTCCGGCATATTGACGCAGGTATGAGTTACGGTAATACATGAGACGAATTTGGCTATACTTTTTTTGGTATATGCTGAGACTTTTTTAGCCGGGCAGATCGCCTACAGTTTACTCAAACGGATGTTGTGTCGCTGTTGCGGTTCAGGTAGAACCAGTAGCTAAAAGGAATCTACTGGTTCTCATTTCTCTTCACAGTTATAGAATGACGAGTGATCATATTAGGGTGTGATTATGTTATTGTTGGAGGATAAGTCTCAGTTATAAAGCAAGAAAGTATCACTTATAACTAGAAATTTTAGGGAGGTAAGAATAACTTTTATCTCAAGTATAGCCATTACTCATAGAACTTGTGAGTAACCATTATAGTTGAGGCAAATGTAATTAATTGATGAGATTTTTTGCAATCCATGTTTGAAACAGAGTGGAAGTCTTGATTCATCAGAAGTACCGATGGATCAAGGCTTTTCTTACTGAAGAATAAAGGCTATGCCGTCGTACGTAAATAAACAGTCACTTCAAAAAGATGAGTCGCTTGGCTCGTCTTTTTTTTGTTTTGAATGATTCAAGTTCTCATCTCAGGCGTGGATAAGAACTTGAATCGATGACTAAATGCTAAACAGGTACCTCTTCAGTGAAATAATCCAGCACCATACAACCAGCTCCTTGAGCCACAATATTGTAAGCTTCAGTGGACTTAATGATTTGAACATGACTATCAGGATAAAATTGTAATCGCTCCTGTGCTGTTTTAGTTGCTACCTCAAAGAAACGCGGTTTTGGTACTAGAGTTCCTCCGAAAATCACGATCTCAGGACGTAACAGAAAAATTAGATTACTGAGACCCACACCAAAATAATAAGCCGCATCCTCAACAACTTCTAAACAGAGTGCGTCATTTTGCTCTAAAGCATATAAAATATGGTGTAAGTTGATTTCTTCGAAATCGTTAACTTCGGTCGTAAGTATTGAAGGCTTGCCACGTTTCATGAGCCTAACCATTTCGTCACGAATAGCGGGCAAACTACTGTATGCTTGGAGACACCCATATGAGCCACAAGAACAACGTCGACCATGAATATCAATGATGATATGCCCAAAGGTATCATCCATATCTCTTTTTCTGCTGACCAATCTGCCTTGAAAAATAGTACCGCATCGAATTCCAATATCACTGGACACAAAAACTAAATTGTCTGTTTCCTTCCAAAAGTTCATACGATATTCAGCTAGTGCAGCCAGGTTGGTCCCATTTTCCAGAAATACAGGAGTGTTGGTTTTATGTTTTAAATATTCAATCATATTTATATCCCATCCACCTGCCGGGAAAAGCTGGGGATGTGCAATAGCCCCCATTGCCGGATCAAACGAATCGAGAACTCCAATGCCAATGCCCAACAATTTCTCCCTAGGAATGTTATGCTCAGCCAGTAAATCCTCAACGCACTTTGCTACATAATTTAATGTGTACTCTCCAGTACATTCAGTGGTCATCTTTAATTTTTTGACACCTATAATATTTAGCTTCAAATCAAGCAGCAAGACAGTTGTGTATAAGCTTGTAATCTCAACCCCAACCAAGTTGTAAGCGTCCGGTTTGATGACATAGGCCAGAGGTTTACGTCCACCACTTGATTTTCCAATCCCACTATCATAGATAAGGTCTTCTGCAACAAGTTCGTCAAGTAAACGCCCACATGTTACATGTTTAAAACCAGTGTGTTCAGCTAACGTGTTAATGGTTACAGGACCTAATTTACGAACTAAGCTATATAACAGTTTTAAGTTTTTCGCTTTGGGTGATGATAACTCTTCAAATTTATTTAACATATAACTTCCCCTTGATCTTTAATACATGCTGTTGTTTTCAGACATAAATATATAGCTACGATTATTATCGGGCTTTTTTGATGATATATCTACTCTGCTTATTAAATCTGTACAATTTTGGATGTTTTAGATAAGAAGCGTTGAGCTCATGAAGAAAATATGAATTAACTTTTGTTGATTCGTATAAAAAGAACTGTATATAATGATAAATAATTTAACAATCGATTGATCTTTTTATATAAATGATAAATAGTTATTTACAAAAGGCAGCTAAGCTATTACACTAATCAATGAAAGCTGTTGGAGCAGCAAGTTGAAGTGATTGTTACAGATAGCTTACAGCAAATTATTTTAGGAGGAACTAAATATGCATAACGTGCAAGATATTTTGGAAACTAGAGATTTTATCATGAGTAAAACATCATATCGTCCGACGATCGGGATGATTTTGGGGTCTGGCTTAGGAACATTGGCTGACGAAATTGAAAACCCTTTCACGATACCTTACAGCGAAATTCCTCACTTTGCAAAATCTGAAGCGGTAGGTCATGCCAACGAATTGGTCATTGGCGAATTAAAGGGGAGAACTGTAGTCGCAATGAAAGGACGTTTTCATTACTATGAAGGCTATTCTTTGGATGAAGTGACTTTTCCGGTGCGTTTAATGAAGGCCCTAGGTGTAGAAAACTTGCTCATCACCAACGCTTGCGGCGCCGTTAATAAAGAATTTAAACCTGGTGAATTAATGCTAATTACGGATCATCTCAATTTGGTAGGTACGAATCCATTGATTGGACCTAACAATAATGAACTTGGTACTCGTTTTCCTGATCTTTCACAAGTATACAATCTTGAAATGCGTCAAATTGCTACCGAAGTAGCCAAAGAACATAATATAGCTTTGCGCGAAGGCGTCTACTCTTGGTGGAGTGGTCCTGCTTATGAAACACCGGCTGAAATTCGCATGATTCGTACGTTGGGAGCCGATGCTGTCGGTATGTCAACTGTACCGGAAGCGATTGTGGCTGTCCACGCAGGTATGAAGGTACTAGGTATTTCGTGCTTGACTAATATGGCATGCGGAATTCTGGATCAACCTCTAAGCCACGATGAGGTGATTGAGGTAGCTGCTTTGGTAAGAGAGAAATTCATTTCATTGGTTAAAGGAATTGTAGAGAAGGTTTAGTAATTAGATAAAATCCGATGAAGAAAAAGGCGGGGTTATGAAAGGGTATATATATGTCATATTAGGTGCGATTTGTTATGGTTTATTATCGACTTTTGTGAAATTAGCCTATAAAGATGGTTTTATCGTTAATGATGTTGTTGGGATACAGCTCTTCTTAGGATCGATATTATTATGGGGCGGAGTGCTTATTACTAAGGGCACGAAGAGTACAAAACAGAAAAAGTTTGTAACGCCAGGTAAAAGGGAAATAATATTATTGGTCACTGTAGGGTCTACAACGGGGCTTACAGGAATGTTTTATTATCTTTCACTTCAATATATTTCAGCTTCTTTGGCGATTGTACTTCTTTTCCAGTTTACATGGATCGGTGTGTTGCTAGAGGCGATTTTCAATAGGAGAATTCCTGAAAAGGGAAAGCTACTATCCATTATTCCTTTGCTAATCGGAACGATAAGCGCAACTAATATTTATTCGACTGGAATTTCTGCCGTTCATTGGCTTGGCTTTTTATTTGGTCTGCTTGCAGCACTATCTTATTCTATTTTTATGATCGTTAGTGGTAGGGTCGCCGTGCAAGCAAATCCGATGATGAAGACAGCTTTCATGACTACCGGAGGTCTGCTCGTTTGTTCGATCATTTTACCTCCAACGTTTTTAACAGACGGAAAGCTTCTATTACAACTGGCTGTACAATATGGGTTTGTTTTAGCTTTTGTCGGTCCCTTCCTCTCCACACTGCTTTTCTCCAAAGGTGTTCCGTTAGTGGGATCAGGAATAGCATCAATATTAGGGGCAATGGAGCTTCCAACAGCCTTATTAATGTCTGTCTTTGTCCTGAATGAGCACATTGGTGTTCCGCAATATGTAGGGATCGTTCTCATCTTAATTGGAATATCATTACCGAAATTACTGAAAAAAAATAAAAAGGACATCTTAACCATTTGAAACGTCCTTAGCTAGATAATAATCACAGATTAGGGAGGCATATAGAATGAAGAACAAAGATGAAATCTTTATGAAAAAGGCAATTGAGGTTGCTCTACAAGCCCGAAAAGAAGGAAATGAGCCCTTTGGTGCAATTTTGGTCAAAGGGGAAGAAGTTGTAATGGTTGGGGAAAATAAAATTAATACGTTTTGTGATCCAACGCATCATGCAGAAATCGGTTTAATCCGGAAGTTTTGTTCTGAAAACAATGTATTTGATTTGAGCGAATACACTTTGTATACAAGTTGTGAACCTTGTGTAATGTGTTCTGGCGCCATGGTGTGGTCTAATCTGGGCAAAATAGTATACAGCGTATCACATGACCAGTTAGCTGAAATCGCTGGGAGCAACATCATGATCGCATGTAATGAAGTATTTGAGAAAAGCCCTCAAAGACCTGAATTAGTTGAACAAATACTCAATGAAGAAGGTTTAAAAGTCTTTGATGGATACAAATTTTCTCATTAAATAACTTTTTTTAAATATGAGAATTTATGAATTCATTGGGCAACTTCACTTGGTAGTGAAGCTGTCCTCTTTTATGTGTCGTATTACTGCTGCCTGGATATAAAAATAATGCTTCAGATAAAACAAAGGTGCGTGTTGAGAGGAGAGATTGATATATGAATAAACGATTTCAACGTGTTCATTTAATTGTCCTAGATTCAGTTGGTATTGGAGAAGCACCGGATGCTGCGGCTTTTGGAGACGAGGGGGCAGATACGTTGGGGCATATCGCAGAAAAAATGAATGGACTGTATATGCCTAACATGGCTGCACTTGGATTGTCCAACATTAAAGAGATTCAAGGAATACCAAAAGCTAATCGCCCAGTGGCTTTTTGGACCAAAATGCAGGAAGCCTCTAACGGGAAGGACACGATGACAGGGCATTGGGAGATCATGGGGTTACGTATAGACGTCCCCTTTCAAGTATTTCCGAATGGTTTCCCTGCCGCTTTAATTGAAGCACTTGAAATGAAATCAGGGAGAAAAATCATCGGAAATAAACCTGCCAGTGGCACTGAAATATTAGATGAGCTTGGGGAGGAACATATGAAAACGGGGGCCTTGATCGTTTACACATCAGCAGACTCCGTTCTGCAAATTGCTGCTCACGAAGAGATTGTACCGCTGGATGAGTTATACCATGTCTGTGAAATGGCACGCGAAATGACCAAAAACAGTGATTATATGGTTGGCCGAGTCATAGCCAGGCCGTTTGTAGGGGAGCCGGGACAGTTTAAACGAACGGCTAACCGGCATGACTATGCACTGAAGCCTTTTTCCCGGACGGTCATGAATGAATTAAAGGATGCTGCTCTGGATGTAATCGCTGTAGGGAAAATTTCGGATATTTATGATGGAGAAGGCGTGACCGAGGCGATTCGAACGGTATCCAACATGGATGGAATGGACAAGTTTATTCAGGTTGCACAGAAGGATTTTACGGGTTTGTCCTTTTTAAACCTGGTTGACTTTGATGCCCTTTTTGGTCACCGTCGAGATCCAAAAGGGTATGGCAATGCACTGGAGGAATTTGATGCCCGGTTGCCAGAACTGCTGGAAAAGCTTACCGAAAAGGATTTGCTTATATTGACTGCGGACCACGGAAATGACCCGGTTCATCATGGAACCGATCATACACGGGAATATGTGCCGCTACTCATCTACTCCAAGGCGTTTTCGGAAGTCCGAGAGCTGCCTCTTCGCAAAACGTTTGCAGACATTGGAGCATCCATTGCTGACAACTTTGGAGTTGAATTGCCAGACCACGGTACCAGTTTTATGCATGAGTTAATCATAAAAAGATAAACGTTGTAGCGTGCTAATCCAACACTTGGATTAAACGAATTAAACCAAATAACTTCCGCTCCTACGGAGGTCATTTGGTTTGAAAAGAAACAACTTTTACTATTTTATAAAAAAAGACTGAAACTAATATGTATATTATAAGTCATTTATTATAAATAATTTATTACTTTTTATAAAATATATATTTAGTTCTTTACTTTAATGATTTTATCTATTAAACTATGAATAACAAAATGTAAGCCCTTCCAAGAGGTGTCCGATAGAGGGATTGACGGAAGAGTAATAACACAACAACTTGAATATTCAAGCTAAAAGGGGACATAAAAAATGGCAATGAAAACACGGCTGAGAATAATGAACTTCTTTCAGTTTTTCATTTGGGGATCATGGCTTGTTACGCTAGGCTCGTATATGATCAATACATTGCATTTTACAGGTGCTCAGGTTGGAATTGTTTATAGCTCAAAAGGATTAGCCGCGATCATCATGCCTAGTCTTGCAGGCATTATTGCGGATCGTTGGATTAAAGCCAATAGATTATATGGAATATTCCATGTTCTAGGTGCCATTTCTTTATTAATAGCAGCACACATTTCAGATCCAATGACTATGTTTTGGGTGATATTTTTCAATTCGTTGGTTTACATGCCAACAAGTGCTTTGACAAATGTTATATCATACGTTGCACTTGAGAAAGCGGGATTGGATACAGTAAAGGATTTCCCACCCATTCGCGTTTTTGGAACAATCGGGTTCATTATTGCCATGTGGGTAGTTAGTCTTAGCGGATTTGAGTTAAGCAACGTTCAGTTATATATAGCCGCGAGTATCTCGCTCTTGTTAGCCCTATACTCACTTACGCTGCCTGATTGCCCGACCTCTAACGATAAGAGAGAAAAGTCATGGATTAGTCTTTTAGGCTTGGATGCGTTTGTACTGTTCAAACAGAAAAGAATGGTTATATTCTTTCTTTTCTCAACACTTCTAGGTGTTGCCTTGCAAATAACCAATACATTTGGTAATCCGTTTTTGCATGATTTTGGACTGAATCCTGAATTTAAAGATAGCCTGGTCGTACAGTATCCATCTATCTTATTATCGGTATCACAGATTGCTGAGGTGTGTTTTATCCTTGCCATCCCATTCTTTTTACGTAACTTTGGAATTAAAAAGGTTATGCTCATTAGTATGGTGGCTTGGACATTACGTTTTTTATTTTTCGCATATGGTAACCCATCTGGTGTAGGATTCACTTTCCTTCTGTTATCCATGATTGTGTACGGCTGTGCATTTGATTTCTTTAACGTCTCTGGAGCCATTTTTGTAGAAAAAGAAGTCGATCCTCGTATTCGCGCAAGTGCGCAAGGCTTATTTTTAGCCATGGTTGATGGAATCGGAGCGTATGTAGGCGCCATCGCAAGTGGAAAGGTTGTAGACTATTTCACGGTGGAGGGTGTGAAAGATTGGCAAAGTATTTGGCTAACCTTTGGAGCATATACACTCGTACTTGCAATTATTTTTGCTGTAAGCTTCAAGTATAAACATGATCCAAATGCTATGAAAGATGTATCTACAGGCCATTGAAATCAATAACAAAAGAAGCAGAAGCCTTGACTCATTAGAAACACTGATGAATCAAGGCTTTTTTACTTTGTATAGTAATGAATCGTAAAGAATGGTGTTTTGAGCGAAAAGTTACTGAATCGAAATTATACACAATGATACGTCCATTTTACTGTCCAATTAAGTGTAGCCGATTCAGACAAGCAAAAAACCTTCGTTCTATATAGCACGGAATTCCCTTTCATACCATAAGATTGGGATAAAGCAGCAGTTGTATATTGAGTATAAAAGGGATATAATTTAGATATCAAATATTTAGATGTCTAAATAATATGTCTGAATATATAAGATTTGAGCAGATTGATAATGATTAAAAGGAGATATCAACATGAATAGACTGGCAGGTAAAGTTGCTATTATCACAGGCGGAGGATCAGGGATAGGAGAACGAATGGTTGACCTCTTCAGTGAGGAGGGAGCTATAGTTATTGCTGCTGACATCAATGATCAAGCTCTTGAACGGGCTAGTAAGAAAACGAATGTGTACGGAATGAAACTGGATGTTTCTTCTGACGAGGATTGGAAGGCTCTTTCCGCAGAAGTAAACATTAAATTCGGTAAAATTGACATTCTAGTTAACAATGCAGGAATAACATCTGAAAAAGGATACCAGGATATCGACCTAAATGACTGGCATAAACTGATGACGATTAACGGGTATGGTCCGTTTGCAGGTATTAAGCATGTAGCCCCGTATATGGTTGCCCAAAAATGCGGCGCTATTATTAATATTTCTTCTTACACCGCTCAAATTGGTCAGGGATTTAACCATTATTCCGCTTCAAAAGGTGCTGTACGTGCTTTATCGAAGGCTGCGGCAACAACGTTCGGACGGGCTGGAGTCCGTGTAAATACGCTTTTTCCGGGCATTATTGAGACACCAATGACTGAAGCGCTCAGCACATCCAGGGAAATGCTTACCCACTTAATTCAAGCGACTCCATTGCAGCGACTTGGTCGACCTGACGATGTAGCTAACGCTGCCTTGTTTTTGGCTTCGGACGAATCTTCATACATTACGGGATCGGAGCTTGTGATTGACGGTGGTTTTTCTGCCCAATAACATTACGATTCACTTTACTGTGGGGAATGGATATCTGACCTTCTTTCAGTAAAGAATGACTTTTATACAAGCCCCCTATACAATATAGGGGGCTGTTATTTCATTTGAGAAAGCAGGTTAAGGAGTGTTAATGAAAGAACAAAATATATTTACGTTGATTCATGCTATGGACCAGGTTACAAACAACCTATTAATTAGATGGAATAAAATGTTTAATGAGAATCTAGGGATATCACATATCCTTATTCTTTCGTATCTAAATAGTTACGGAAAGTGCCGTCCTTCTGACCTGGCCAGGTTATTGGGGCTAACTCCTCCGACATTAACCCATCTATCTGGAAAGCTTGTAAAAAAGGAGTTGGCTGTACGAGTGGCGGATGAGGAGGACCGGCGGATTGTGTACCTGCAAATAACTGACGCTGGTGTCGGAATGCTAAATAAAGCACAGGAAGAAGGACGAAAGCTTAGAAGAGAACTATTTGAAAATCTAACCGAAGAAGAAAGAGAGTCTTTATTGTCTGTTTATGAAAAACTAAATAAGGTAATGAGTGAGGATTGACACAGGTAATCATAAAAAAAGCCGCCATATTGGCGGCTTTTTTTATTGATACTTAGAACCGCTCCGACTTTAGGAAGCAGAGAGCGTACTGCGCTTATTCTTAGCGTTGGCGCGGTCGCGGCGGCTCAGCAGAAATCCGACCAGAGACGCTGTGGATTGTTGAAAAATCATCCCGAGTACAACGGGCAACGCTACCGGAGCCGGGAAGTAGGTGATGGCAAGCACGGCCCCCGCGCTAATATTGCGCATGCCACCGTTGAAGACAAGCGCTGTACGGTCTGCATTATTCCATCGCATCAGCCCAGATATGAGATAACCAATCGCATATCCAGTGGAGGCAAGGATAATGATGGAGAGGCATACTCCGACAAGTTTGAGATTAAAATCGACCAGATAAGGTGCGATGACAGATCCGTTAATCATGACGACCAGAGCCATAGCCAGCTTGGAGAATGGACCGAGCCGAGGTCCCCATACCTGCTTAATCTTTCCTTTGGTCCATTCGTTCAACACCATGCCAATTAATGAAGGAACGACAATCATCCAGAACAGGCTCTGCATCATTGCCCAGGTGTCGAGTTGGACATTCGCTCCGATCAGCAGGGACATAATGCCGGGCACAGCGAACGGGGCCAAAATTGTATCAATTAGAATGATCGCCAATGTCAGCGCTGTATTGCCTTTATAAATATTGACCCATACGAAGCTGGAGATGCCCGTTGGGATAGCCGCACCAAGAATCAGTCCAGTAATTGTATAAGGATCGTCACTGAAAGCCAGATGCCCAAGCAGCATGGCGAGAAGCGGCATGGCGAGATGAAGAATAAACAGACAGGCGATCAGCGGACCAGGATGCTTGATCACATGGATAAAATCCTTGAACCCCATACCGATGCTGCCCGCAAAGGTCATGAATGCAAACAGCCAGGGAGAAAGCTCAGTATACTGGGACAACGGCGTACCGATCAGGACGCCAATTAGAATGCTGATGGGTGTGATTAGCGGCATAGCTGCATTGAGTCTTCGATTCAACGTTAGGAGCATACAAAACTTCCTTTTTTGTACTTAAGTATAGACCTTGCTCCTTGGTCCGTAAATGATCCGTGTAGGGGGAGCTCATCCATGAATTAGCCCTTTAAATTACTTCGGTACGCCAGAGGAGAGCAGCCCATTACTTTTTTGAATAGCCTGGAGAAGTAATAAGGGTCCCTAAAACCGAGTTGTATGCTAATTTCTTTAATAGAAGCATTCGTTAAATCCAAAAGCTGACTGGCTCTTTGAATTTTCATTCTTAAATAGTAATCGACAGGAGAATACCCGGTGGATTGCTTGAATATTAGGTTTAAATGCTGCTTGGATACCTGAACATGTCGGCTAAGCTCATCAAGCGAAACGGTGGATTCCAATTGTTCGCCCATATAACGTGTGGCCTTATCGACATAGCTCTGGTACGTGCTGTCCTCCTTGCGAGAGGCAACGGATACAACAAAACTCAGTAGATAACGGATAGTTTGCGACACTTGAACTAAATGTATCATGGAGTAGGATTTGTTCAATAAAAGGTCATAACACTGATGAAATAGCTCTAGCAGTTTGATTTCATCACTGGCGGCCATCGAAATATACATTTTAAACGGCTCAAACAACGCCATAAAATCATCCATTTGGTCCCCTTTAAGATGAAACCAGTAAATTGTCCATGGATCTTCATCGTCAGCCCCATAAGCATGTGGAATGTCCCTAGGAATGTAAGCAAAACTTCGCTCTTTCAGGACAATGGTTTGGTTATCCTTGGTTCGTATCCAGCCCCTTCCACTCGCACAGTAAATGAATATATGAGAGTCACAGCCGCGTGTTCTTTCACGAAAATGATGACGGGCATGGCTGAAGCAGCCTATATCCGTAATATATACATTTTTTGTTAGCGGATTTATTTTTAATTTATTCAGCATATAGGGTGGAAGGACATATACTTTTTTACGCTCAAATCCATCGGCTTTCTTATTCATAGTCTACTTTTCCCCCAGCCATAGGCGGCTCTAGTGATGAAATACGTATATAGTCCATCATAAACAGTGGATTGTCAATTGTCTGTGATACCGCTTACTTATAAGCTTTGATATAAGAGCGACTATGAGGGAGCGATGAATGGAGCATGAAGGTAACTGGACAGATTGAACAGGCTGTAGAAGCATTGCGGAAGGCTTGTGAATTAAGGAGCATTGAACCCTATGGACTGGGGCTGGGAGGGAGATCGAATGAGTAATCTGATGAGAAGTGTACCGCGCAAATTGACGATCACGATGTGGGACTTCTCTTGGTATACCATGACACAGGAGGGGGAGCCCTACAGCGACCTGGCAGCTCGTTTTCAGGAAGCGGTCGAAAGAGGCTACAATACGATCCGAATATGCGCTATGCCCTTCATGTTGTTTACGGTGGATGGCAAACGCCCCGGGCCATTGGAGTTTGCGAGTCTTGGAAAAGTGGGCCAGCGTACGCGCTGGTATAACTGTCGCGGCGGTGCAGTGCTGGATGGGCATGCTCATTTGCTCGAACTATTTAGACAGGCCAAGGCTCATAATTGTTACATTATATTATCCTCTTGGGAATATCAGCAGAGTCCGACCTTCCTGGCTCATGCCGAGCTTAGAGATGAATTAGCTGCGATTCCACCTAAGGAAAGATTCATGACGATTGCAAAATCAATGGATCAGTTGATTCGGTTTGTTACAGCAGAAGGCTATAGGGATCAGATTATCTATACAGAGCTGCATAACGAAGTGGAATTTGGGCAGCTAAACGCCGTCGGAACGTCTGAGGGCATAGCAGAAACGAACGTACCGGCAATGATTGAAGCAATGCAGCCTTACGTAGAAGAAGCGATTGAATATCTTCGCCAAAGCCATCCAGATATTATGATGACAGCCAGCTATACACTAAATGAAGCCTACCCTAAAGCTTACGTGGCGCGCAATATGCAGGTGGCCCATTTTCATCTTTATATTAAAGGGGTGCTGAATGAGCTTATGGAAGCGGCAGGGCTTGATAATGAGCTGGCGCCGTTCCCCAATCCATTCGTCCAATCCCTATTGAGGGAAGATGCCCCTCCATTTGTAGATTGGGCTCTGCCTCCAGAGCAAAATTGGCGGATGGAAGGCAATCCCGTTGGCATGAGGCTTATTTATTTACACGACTGGGTAGATCCGGATCAATGGGATTTATTTTTGTACGATCGGTACGGAGATCATAAAATGGCCATGTTGCAGAAGGCTGACTCCCGGTTGGAAGAGATTCATGAATGGACCCGTCATTCCGGTATTCCAATTGTCATAGGAGAAGGTTACGTAGGCTATACACCCCTGCATGCCCAATTTGAAGAAGGCCCAGTCGGTAAATATATAGCTGAATATGTGTTGCGAAAAGGAATGGCACTGGGGTTCTGGGGAATGACCCTCTGCTCCAACTGTGCGCCGCATCACCCATTCTGGAATGATATAGCCTGGCAGCGCAAGTGGAACCAATTTATTCTAAACTCAAATTAGAGTTTACTTCTTAGACAACCTATTGTCTCTGAGATAGCTAGAGTCATTCAATATGAACGAGTGAGAGGAGTGAACTTTATGAGAAACTATCGAATTACGGTCCGAGATGATCATAAGCATGTTGTGAAAGGAAAGCTCAGGCTTGGCGGCACCAATCCAAAGGGAGAACAAATCGGTTTCACCAACTATTTTATGGAGAAGGATGGAGAGCCTTTTTTCGGGATTTGTGGTGAATTCCATTATGCACGCTATGATGAACGCTATTGGGAAGACGAAATTATTAAAATAAAAATGGGTGGCGTCAATATTATTGCTACTTATGTTTTTTGGAATCTACATGAAGAAGTCGAGGGTATTTTTAATTGGAGTGGGAACAAAAACCTCCGCTATTTTATTGAGTTATGTGGCAAACATCAGCTATATGTCATTATCCGAATCGGACCCTTCAATCATGGCGAAATCCGAAACGGCGGTATACCGGATTGGCTATTTGGTCGCCCATTTGAGGTTCGTTCTAATGATGAGGGATATTTGTTTTATACGAGAAGAATGTATAACGAAATCGGCATTCAGGTTAAAGGGCTGTTATATAAGGAGGGTGGGCCGATCATCGGCACCCAAATCGAAAACGAGCATCATCATTCCTCTGCCCAGTGGGGATTGACTGTAGGAATTAATGATATGTGGTTAAACTCTGGGAGTGACGGTAATTCACATATGTTAAAGCTTAAAGAAATAGCTCTAGAAGCGGGGATTGATACTCCGATCTATACATGCACAGGATGGGGAGGAGCGACAACGCTTGTTCCTGATATGCTGCCGCTATGGGGCGGGTACGCCTACTGGCCGTGGATTTATTATGAAGAGGGACGCTTGGAGGGGAAGGACGAGCATCCTGCGACACCGGAATACATTTTCCGAGACAAGCATAATAATGAGATTTCGAAAAGCTATAATTTCGAGCCCCTATACGCCCCGGAAGACTATCCGTACGCTTGCTGCGAAATGGGTGGCGGTATGGTTCAGTTTTATAAATACCGGTTTGTCTTTCCCTATCGTAGTGTTCCAGCGATGACTGTCATGAAGGTTGCAGAAGGCTGTAACCTGATCGGATACTATATGTATCATGGGGGTTCCAATCCTCAAGGTAAGGTTAACCCGTTCACAAACGATATGGCTACACCTAAAATATCCTATGATTTCAATGCCATGATTGGAGAATTCGGTCAAATCAGGGAGTCATACCGAAGAACAAAGCTGCAGCATTATTTTCTTTCAACGTTCCAAAAGCAATTCTCTCTGACGAAGACTATTCTGCCAGAGGACACGTCCTCAATGGACCCTTATGATGTGGATACCTTACGATATGCGGTTCGCTCCAGTGCCGGGGCGGGGTACTTGTTTCTAAATAATTTTCAGGACCATGTTGAAAATTACGATCTGTGCAATTTCAATGTAAGCATTGAGCTGCCTGAGGAAACGATTGTAATCCCTAGTCAAGGTGAACTGACATTAGGACGGGATAGCTTCGCTATTTTGCCTTTTAACCTCAATTTGGATGGAATAAAGCTCAAATATGCAACAGTACAGCTGATAACAAGGCTAGAAGAGGATGGAGAAATATATTATTTTTTCTTTGTACCGGACGGGATGAAAGGCACGTATGTATTGGAATCAAAAGATATCATCCGTGCCACAATTGACAAAGGTTCGATTGAGCAATTGGGTGAAAATACGATCATTCAGGTTGCTGAAGAGGAAGAGAGTCTCATCCGCCTGGTATCTGAAAGTGGCCAAAAAGTCGTCATCTATACAATGACTGATGAACAAAGCTTGGAGTTTTGGAAGGTCAATCTGCAAGGTCGGGACAGAGTTGTCTTGACAAGTACCAATTTACTTGTATCCGGAGCTGAGGTGAAGCTGGAATCAACAGATCAGGAGATTGTAACGCTGAGTGTATTCCCGGATTTTGACGACTCAATCACATCCATATCCGGTGGAGAGTTGCTTGCAACAACAGCAAGTGAATTATTTACAACGTATCGGTTCAGAGTTCCTAAGAAGGAAATACACTTTCATCTGAAAAGGGTGAATCATGATAAATTCGTCCTTGATTTTGAAACAAATGCCCTTGATGGGGTCAAGGAGGCTCTGCTGCGTATTGATTATACGGGAGATATCGGTTATGCATTTATTGATGGTGAACTGATTCACGATAATTTCTGCAACCATACGACCTGGGAAATAGGTTTGAAGTCATTTGAACATCGGCTTATCGAGCGAGGGATGTACGTATATGTTTCTCCAATTCGAAAGGGCAAGGTTCTTAATAGCAATACGACCATGGCTGGCTGGAAAGAGACAACGGAGGAACGAATTGCGGACATTGGCACGGTCAGCATTGTGCCTGTGTATGAAATCCAAATCACCGTATAACAGGGTAAGATCAAGACGCTCAGCGAGTACTTTTAATACGAAGTGTAAAAATGTAATAGCTCATGGTGGTTCAGCCATGAGTCTATTACATTTATTTTCCTATAGCACTTTTTAGTAGATACCGGCTTTTTTCGATGTTTCTTTGATGCCGTTGGTTCCTTCTACCACGGTGCGGCCCCAATCGGTCAGATTGCCATTAGGTCCTGTTACAAGATCAAGATAAGAAAGGTTGGAGCTATTGCCATACCAGGACCAAGCTAACCAGCCTATACCTTTGGATTGGCCGTATCTCATGATTTCTGTTTCGTCGACGTCTGCTCCCTGGTGGTAACCGCCAAATTCACCAATAATCAGGGGGAGTCCTTGATTCAGAACGTTATCAATATTGGTTCGAACCGTTGGAACATCTTTACCAGCGAACTCATACATATGGATGGAGAATACCGTATTCTTCAAAGAATCAGCTGCAAATACAGATTTACCGAAATCATTGATAGATTGAGGATATTGTCCCCAACCAGCACAATCGACGATGAGCGTATTTTTGATACCTGCGTTTCTCAGCTTGGGAATCGCTTGCTTATACCCATCTGCCCAACCGCCTCCATTCCAGGAGCCATACCATTCGTTCGCAATGTTCACGATAACCCGATCTTCCTTGCCGATCAGGGCATCTTTTATACTAATCCAGTAATTCACAGCCGCATCCAAAGACGCATAATCGTCCTTACCCGTAGCGTCATGAACCTCAAGTACAGGAATCATTTTATAACTTGTGACTAGGGAGATAATATTTTTTACGGAGTTTATGTCATCCTTGGTGTATTGGGTTCCGTTAGAAAGGACAATCCGGACTGTATTAGCACCTGTCTTGGCAATAGCCGGGATGGCAGTATTAAGATCGTTTTTGTACCAAGTGTGAGCATGATTGACGCCTCTCATAACGAACGGCTTGCCTGTAGAATCGTACAGTTTGGTACCGCTTACATAAAACCCTGAAGCAGCTTGCGCCTTGGAGATGAATCCCCCCAAACCAATCATGATAAGCAGACCAGCGAGTCCAGATAATAATGCTTTTCTTAACAATGCTTTCACTTTTATTCCTCCCTAAAATATATTATTCAACTTCCTGCTATGTAGAGGTGGAGTAGGTATGCCGGTATGTAAATAGCAGTAAGCTAAACACGATATAAAGCGCTTTCATTTTTAAGATAGTTATTTTTCGTTATTCTATCATTTGCGTGTTTGTTATTCAATTGATTTTTTTAGTTTATTTTTGTTTTCGGAATATTTATGTACGAATTTCTTGTTGTAATAGTGTTTTCAAAGGTTTTATTATGATTATTCTCTCTGAAATGACATGTGTTCTTGTTTTTTTATTGATAAGTTAGCTAAAAACAATAAAATAAAAACTAACTTTTTATTATAATAGATATGTTTTATATGAAATACCTAACAATACGTTTGGGGAGTTATCGGGAGTCATGTGAGCACCAATGATATAGTCTATGCCCAGCTTCACCCCAGTATTAAATTGTTGTATGATATTCTCGTACTACTTTTAACAGAATAGATAGGGGCAAGAGATGAGAAAACCAATCATAGCAGTCGATATGGACGATACGATCTGTCATCTCGTCAAACGGGCTATATACCATAACAATAGTGAATTTCCCACTCATCCGCTTCGTTATGAAGAAATGTTAGATTGGAATACCGATCATCTACGTCATCCGAAAAGCACACATGATGTATTTTATGGACGACCGGGTTTGTTTGAGGAACTTGAACTGTATGACGAGTATGTCGTAGAAGAAATGGAGAAGCTTTGCAATGCTTTTGATGTCATTATTGTGACAGCGGCAGAACCGAAAACCGTCGTGGAGAAATGGAATTGGCTTCAAAGGCATATGCCATTCATTCCGATCGAGAACTTTTTTCCATGTAAACGAAAGAATCTGATTAACTATGACCTCCTGATTGATGATGGTCCCCACAATTTGGTGCCTGCACTGGAGGAGGGGAAGAAGGTGCTTTGTATTCCTCATCCATGGAATTTGAGAGCAAGAGAGCAATATGAGTTCCCGGTCATGGCATCTTGGCAAGGAGCCAAAGAACGAATCGACTCTATTTTGGGAGTTCTGAAGTAAAAAATAGATGCTTTTGCAAAACAGCTAGTTCCCTCGGAGCTGGCTGTTTTGCGAGAAATAATAGGCTCCATAATAGAATAAAATGGTACAATGGATGCATATTCTTCATGGGGAGGGACACGTGTATGACCATAACTATGGGGCAGATGGTAATTTATCTGACAAAGGGAATAGACATACCCAATACAAGCGTAGATTTGCTTGACCCAAAATTTAGAGATATTGAAATCCAAGGAATTGTAACCGCTTTCTGCGCGTCACAATATGTGATAGAGCAAGCTATTTCGCTTGGTGCAAATTTTATTATTACACATGAAGGTATGTATTATAGTCATCACGAGATGCAGGAATGTTTACTTCATGATCCCGTCTATTTGTCCAAATCTCGTCTGGTCGCCGATTCAGGCGTAGGGATTTATCGTTTTCATGACACTATACATCGTTACCAACCGGATGGAGTGATGGTTGGACTTCTACAGGCGCTTGACTGGCACCCTTATGTTGTGAAACAGCAGCCTTCTTCCTCCATTTTGGCTATTCCGACTATGAAAGTTAAAGAGATTGCTGAATATATAAAAGCCAAACTTGATATTCGTTATGTACGAGTTGCTGGCGAGGTTTCCATGCCGTGTGAACGAGTGGGAATCCTAGTCGGATATAGGGGAGGTGGTGAACTAGCCATCCCATTATTTTTACATGAAAATGTGGACCTGATCATTGCTGGTGAAGGGCCCGAATGGGAAACACCAGAATATGTGAAGGACGCTGTTTATCAAGGGCAAAATAAAGCACTTATTATGCTGGGACATGCTGAAAGTGAAGCACCTGGTATGAAGCATCTTGCTGATACACTTTCCGTCCAATTTCCAATGCTCCCCGTCTTCTTTGTTGAGGATCGTCCCGTATTCCAAATATTATAGGCGAGAACATACCTAATGATGATCATCCCGCACTGTTGTTTTTATCCGTTCATCTACTTTATGAAATGGAGGCAAGATAATGGGAAGCAGAGTGATTATGCCGTTCAGGAAGGATTGGAAATTTATAGAAGGTAATTACACAGGCGCCGAGAAGACCGATTATAACGATGGGCATTGGCAGAACCTTCATATTCCTCATGATTGGAGTATTGAAAAGTCCTTTGATCCACATATGCCGTATGGTGGCAATCAAGCTTATTTGCCCAGGTGGTCTGTCGGGTGGTACAGAAAGCATTTTAATGTGAGGCCCTCCTCTACAAAACAGCGCGTATACATACAATTCGATGGCATTCACAGTAATAGTGAGGTTTGGCTCAATGGGCATTTTGTGGGCAATCGGCCCTATGGATATGTTAGCTTTCAGTATGATTTGACTCCATATATTCGGTGGGACGAGGATAACGTAATTGCCGTCAAAGTGGATAATACGCTTCTTCCACCTGATAGATGGTATTCGGGGGCTGGTATTTATCGTAATGTGTGCCTGATTTATACGGATTATCTTCACGTAACCGAATGGGGCACTACTATTACCACACCTGAAATTTCACCAGATGAAGCCGAGGTGAGTGCCAGAATTCAGATCAGCAATCATCATGCACATGCCGTAGAGTGTACGGTTATGACTGAAATACTGGATTCACAGGGAGAAGTAAAAGGGAAAATTGAAACTCGAGTAGCTCTTGCGGGCTGTGAAACAGAGGAAATTGAGCAGAAAACGCGAGTTATAGAGCCAGAATTATGGTCACCGGACCATCCGGTGCTTTATGAAGCCCATACGACAATCTATTGCGACCATACGGAGGTGGATCGTTATCGTACCCCTTTTGGCATAAGAAAAGTGCTCCTCGATTCTCAAAATGGATTATTGCTGAATGGAAGCAGCCTGAAACTGAAGGGAGTGTGCATTCACCATGATTTAGGCTGCCTGGGGGCGGCTTACCATGATACAGCTATGAAGAGAAGGCTGGAGAAGCTGAAGGAAATGGGCTGTAACTCGATCCGTTGTGCTCACAACCCTATGGCGTCCGAATTATTAAACTTGTGTGATCAGATGGGCTTCCTGGTAGTTGATGAGGCTTTTGACAAATGGAAATCTCTTTCCTATGAGCATGTATATGATGAATGGTGGGCAAAGGATCTGGAAGCCATGCTTGTTAGAGACAGGAATCATCCTAGTGTTTTTATGTGGAGCGTTGGGAATGAAGTGGAGAACCAAGGGCAACCGTCCATGCTAAGCATGTTGGAGCAGCTAGTTGCCTTTTGCCATGAAAAAGACCCCACCCGGCCTGTTACCTGCGCGCTTGAGCCGCATAATACACCAATCAGCTTGCGTGATGGCTCAATTGAGGCCAAGGTGGAGCATACCAAGCTGCTGGCACAACGAGTGGATGTGCTGGGATTGAACTATCAGGAGCAGTGGTATGAGCATTATAGAGCAGCCATGCCAGATACGCTTATCCTTGGAACAGAGACGTTCCCATACTATCGGGGTCAAGGTAACCGTGTTAAAGGTTATTTGCCCCAGAATCCATGGTTTGATGTCGCTAATCACGATTATGTGATCGGTCAATTTGTTTGGAGTGGCATTGACTATTTGGGGGAAACAAGCTACCCCTCCAAAGGATGGTCCTCTGGCCTGATCGACACGTGTGGGTTCCGCAAACCTGTGTCTTATCTCCAACAAAGTCTATGGTCTGATCAGCCCGTTGTGCACATAGCCGCATTTAACGACCATATGAAATCGGAATATAATCCGACATGGACGATGCACTGGAAATCACCGGCTATGGAAGATCACTGGACATTACCTGAATACGCAGGGAAACTAATACGGTTGGTTACCTTCACCAATTGTGAGCGCGTGGAATTAATCGTGAACGAGGAATCCTACGGCGAGAGGAAGTTGGCTGATTACCCTAATCATTTAATTCAATGGGAATTACCCTATACACCTGGCAAAATCCGGGCGATAGGCCGCAATGGAAATCGGCAGGTTTGTGAGCATGAACTGACCACCGCTGGGCTTCCTTATGCTCTAAAATTGGAAGCTGATCGGGCGATTCTACCTGCTGATGGGTATGAGATATCCCATGTGGAAGTAACCGTTATAGACCAACATGGGATCGTTGTACCCAACCAGGATGTTGATTTGCGTTTTGAGTTACATGGTGATGGCCGTATCCTTGGAATAGACAATGGCGATCTCACCAGTGATGAACCCTACCAGGGGAATGGCAGACGAACACACAGAGGAAGGTGTCTTGTGATCGTGCAGTCCGGGAGTGTGGCGGGTGAGCTGTTGCTTCAAGCTTCAGCAGATGGAGAGTTGCAGGGAGAAATCAGATTGAGAATGGAAGAAGAATAATGACATTTCAGGTTGATTCGGTATAGATCGTGTATGGTTTAATTTAAAAGATTGAATAGGTAGTGTATGTTTATAGCCTATCTGTTCAGGTCTTCTTGCTAGTTTATTATCCTATGGAGGTCACAAATGGTTTTGTTAAAAGATAGTTCTACTAAAGAAGTAATCGAGAGCAATATGCTGGTATCGAAAAAAATATATAATAGGTCCTCCGTACAAAGCTAAACGCTTAAAATCGAAAAGTAGAAATTTGGATAGGAAAAGCAGGGTGTTTCTGGAACAATCCAGGAGCACTCTTTTTTCATGAGCCGTTTTAAACTCTAAAGGCTGGTTTAAACCAACCTGGATACCTGTAGCAATCTGCTGCCTTCTGGGACGAATTGGGGGATGAAGATAAGGCTTCTAATGATGAAGCTCTAAAAACAGAAGACTGCCTTCTCACAGCTTAGCATACCGTCAAGTTTTTTTGACAATAGTGCTGGATACGAATAGAATAACTTGTTATAATGCTACTTATTAAAAGATTTATAATAAGTATCGTTAGGAGCTAATCAATGACAGTAGAACCCTCCATGAATCCTAGGATAGTTCGTAATATTTTATTTGTTTTATTCGCCTTACCGGGTGTAGCTTTTGCTTCCTGGGTGTCTCGCACACCTGTCATACGGGATATTTTGCATGCCTCGACTGCCGAAATGGGGATCATTATTTTTGGATTAGCTGCGGGTTCTTTATTGGGACTACTTGGTGCGGGCAATGTTATTTCTCGCATAGGTGGACGGTCAGTCATTCTGGGAAGTGCGCTTTTGATTGTGATTGGTTTTGTCATTGTAGGGTTGGGAACTGCATTTTCGCTTACGAGCATCGTGTTTGTTGGTTTGGTCATCTTTGGTAGTGGCTATGGCACAGCCGAAGTAGCTCTTAATGTCGAAGGCTCTGCGGTAGAAAATCAGTTGAATAAAACGCTTTTGCCCGCCTTTCACGGTTCATTTAGTATGGGGACACTTGCAGGAGCTATCATCGGTTCTGGAGCTGCGGCGCTACACGTACCTGTTGTGATTCATTTCGGAGCTATGGCTGCGATGATTGCAGCAGTAACGTTCTATTTGTATCGTTATTTGCCCCACGGTACAGGTAAAGAAAAGGATGGTGCTTCCCATAAAAGTGGATCTAGTATTAAGGTTCAGCTTGCTGTCTGGAAAGAACGGCGAATCCTATTAATTGGTATCATCGTGCTCGGGATGGCGTTTGCAGAAGGGGCTGCGAATGACTGGCTACCGCTAATGATGGTAGATGGTTACGGCGTAGACTCCTTAACAAGCTCCTATATGTATGGGCTTTTCGTGGCAGCGATGACCGTTGGACGTTTCACAGGTGGATTTATCCTGGATAAATACGGCCGCGTCCCTGTGTTGAAAGGAAGTGCTGTCCTAGCTGCTGTTGGTATTATTCTAGTGATCTGGGGGCAGCAGGATCTCTTGGCTGGATTGGGTATCTTGCTATGGGGACTGGGGGCATCACTTGGCTTTCCGGTAGGCTTATCAGCTGCTGGAGATGATCCTCGTGGTGCTGCTATCCGGGTAGGAGCCGTGGCCACGATCGGTTATCTTGCCTTTTTGGTGGGACCTCCAGGATTAGGGCTTTTAGGTGAACATGTGGGCCTCCTGCATGCCTTAATTGTCGTGCTTATTGGCGTTATGATTGCTGGTTTGATATCGGGCGCTGCCCGGCCCGTAGGGATGAGAGAAAAGAAATAAGATTAAAGTATAAAGGAGATTGTCACATGTCGATGAAAACGGAAAAACAAAAAATGCTGGATGGGGAACTGTATGTAGCTGCTGATCCTCAGTTAACGAGTGAAAGAGAGTATGCGAGAAGATGTGTACGTCTCTTTAATCAGACGACGGAGGCGGATAGTGAGTACCGTGAAAAATTACTTAAGCAGCTTTTCGGTTCCACGGGTGAAAATATAAGCATGGAGCCTAACATACGCTGTGACTACGGATACAACATCCATGTTGGGGAAAATTTTTATGCCAACTTTGACTGTACTATTTTGGATGTTTGCGAAGTGCGTATTGGGGATAATTGTTTTCTGGCTCCAGGAGTCCATATTTACACAGCGACTCATCCCATTGATCCGTTTGAAAGAATCGCTGGGGCAGAGTATGGAAAGCCTGTAACGATTGGCAACAATGTATGGATTGGCGGCAGGGCGGTTATAAATCCCGGTGTTGCGATAGGAAATAACGTCGTTGTGGCATCAGGAGCAGTAGTAACCAAGGACGTTCCAGATCATGTAGTTGTAGCTGGAAATCCAGCACGAATAATTAAACAAATTGAAATCTCCTAAACGCTATACAGGTCTAATCATTTAATATTTGTACCGATGATCCTATTAAAAGAGCTCCTTATTTTAATAGGATCTTTTATATTTAAGGAATTTTACATATATGCTCTTCAAGGAATGAACTATACAGAGTAATAAATGATCATATTCATCCTTACCAGTGTTTCTCCAAAATTATAGTATATGTGTGGACGGTCTGCTTTAAAGCGGATCGAATCTCCAGCTTTCACTGTGTATGTTTCTTCGCTGACTTTTACCACCATTTCCCCCTCAAACACAGTAATAAATTCTTCAGTGCCCTCACGGTGTGGGGCAGAGCTCAGTTCCCCGCCTGTTTCGATCTCTACGGTATAGACCTCAAAATTTCTATTTCCTTCATAGGGGAAAAACGGATACAAACGATAGTGATTGCTTTCTTCAAGCACTTGTACTTTGTTTTTAGGAACGACTACGGCATCGGCAGGCGGTTCGCTAATCAGGGCAGTGAATGATATTTTCAAGCCGTTCGCAATTTTCCATACCGTTGTAATTGAGGGATTCGATTCTCCCCGTTCAATCTGGCCGAGCATCGTTTTACTGATTCCAGTCAGGTCAGCTAATTTATCTAAGCTCAATTTTCTTTCATTTCTTAGATGCTTTAAATTTTTGCTTAAAATCAAATTAATATGCTCCATCATTTTTCCGCTCCCTATTGTGCTATATAAAGAACATAATGTACAATCATAGAGTACAAAAAATGCGCTTAAACGTACGCTTTATTCAATTATAACACACTGGAGTTGATTTTTTATGCCGTTTATTCCATTTTTATCTTACGTGCTTGTTACCAGCTTTACGCCAGGACCCAACAATATTATGTCCTTAGACAGTGCCAGGCGATTAGGATTGAAGAGGGCATTTCCATTCTTACTGGGAGTCACAGCAGGCTGTTTTGCCATTATGCTGTTAGCCTGCTATTTTAATCTAGCTTTATATCATTTCTTGCCTCGGGTCAAAATCTGGATGAATGTTCTCGGTAGTCTGTACATGCTTTATCTGGCAGTAAAAATAGCAAAGAGCAAATCTACTACGAAGGATAATGACCACAATGAAGGGTATTCCTTCAAATCAGGCCTGCTGCTGCAATTTATCAATTTAAAAATCATTTTGTATGGTATTACGGTCATTTCAACGTTTGTAATGCCGTATGATGTGTCATATATGACAATGCTTGTGATCACGTTACTCCTGACCTGCATTGGCTTTGCTGCTGTCATGTGCTGGGCGATTTTTGGTGCCATGTTTCAACGCTTCTTGAATAAATATGAGCGTTCCTTCAATATCATCATGGCCTTATTGCTTCTTTATAGTGCACTATCAATCTGGATATAAATTGAATAACGTATTTCTCATAGAAAAAGATAGGTTCCTGACTTATAAAGCAGGAGCCTTTTTCGTGTGAAATAGAGCTTATTCAAAGAGTCATGAAAAACAATCGGACAGCGTGAATAAGATTACTGATCATTTAGCTGTAAAACGGGTATTACCTTAATAGATAAAGCCTGTTGACAACTTGTATATACATGATTTAATCTTGTATATACAAGAAGTTGAAAGCGTTATACTAGATTCTTTTACGCTACTTCATTTCGTAAGAAAGGAATGAGCATGAATGGAAGCAATGAACAAAGCTTTAATTCCTCAAGATCAAGACTGGTGGCGCAAATCGGTCGTCTATCAGGTTTATCCCAAAAGCTTTAACGATACGACGGGCAAAGGAACCGGTGATATAAGAGGACTGACACAAAAGCTGGATTATCTGCAAGGACTGGGTGTTGATATTATCTGGTTGCAGCCTGTATATGTCTCGCCCCAGCGTGATAACGGGTATGATGTAGCCGATTATTGCGAGATTAATCCTGATTACGGAACAATGCAGGATTTTGAAGAACTAAGCCAGGAAATTCGGGTACGTGGAATGTACTTGATGATCGACATCGTGGTTAACCATTCATCTACAGAGCATGTCTGGTTTCAACAGGCGCGGCTTTCTAAGGATAATGAGTACAGGGACTATTATATCTGGCGTGACCCTGCACCCGACGGAGGACCTCCGAACAACTGGATGTCCAAGTTTGGTGGACCCGCTTGGCAGTATGACGAGGCTACCAACCAGTATTTCTTGACACTGTTTGATAAGACGCAGGCGGATTTGAACTGGGAAAATCCCAAAGTTCGTCAGGAAGTTGTTCATGTGCTGGAATTTTGGGCAGAGAAGGGAGTTAGTGGCTTTCGGCTCGATGTCATTAATTTGATCTCCAAGGATCAGCAATTCTCGGATGATGATGGAAGCACGGCTCCTGGGGACGGACGTAAGTATTATACGGACGGTCCGCATGTGCATGAATACCTTCATGAATTACATGAGAAAGTATTCTCAGTGTATAACAGTGTCACTGTAGGGGAGATGTCCTCCACCTCACTGGATCACTGTATCCGTTACTCCAACCCAGAGAGAAAAGAATTATCCATGACCTTTAATTTTCATCATTTGAAGGTGGACTATCCCCATGGACAAAAGTGGGAACTCATGCCTTATGATTTTGAAATGCTGAAAAGGCTATTCTCGGATTGGCAAATTGGCATGCAGCAGGGTGGCGGCTGGAGTGCATTGTTTTTTAACAATCATGATCAGCCAAGAGCGATCTCTCGCTTTTTGGATGACGGCGAATATCATGCGGAAAGCGCCAAGCTACTGGCCACCACGCTACATGGACTTCAGGGAACACCTTATATCTTTCAAGGTGAAGAGATTGGTATGCCCAATCCGCAGTGGTCAGATATTGAAGAATTCCGGGATGTTGAATCGCTGAATATGTATCGTATCTTACAGGAACAAGGCAAAAGTGCAGAGGAGGCATTGGATATCATTCGAGAGCGGTCCCGTGATAATTCGAGGACACCGATGCAGTGGGATAACACTCGCAATGCGGGCTTCACTACAGGCACGCCTTGGATTAAGGTAGATGAACGATATCCACAGATCAACGTTCAGTCCCAGCTAGAGGACCCGAACTCGATCTACAACCATTATCGTAAGCTGATTCATCTGCGCAAGACGGTACAGGTCATCACCGATGGGACTTATCGACGCTTGGACGAAGCTCATCCTCAGGTCTATGCCTATCAACGCAGCAATGAACAGGAGACTTTGGTCGTCATCTCTAATTTTAGCGGGCAGGATGTACAATTCCGTATACCGGATTCATTTTATTCATCTTTAGAAAATAAAGGGTTGGATGCGGCTGAGCCTTTAATCAGCAATACCCAGCACGCCCCGAAGCTAAATCAGGTGGTCTCTTTGACTCCGTATGCTTCCTACATGTGGATTGTTCGATAACCTTAGTGAATAGTATGAAAACATCTAACAGCACCCCGGTAGTACATTCATTTTCAACCGGGGTGGCTGCTTTAAAAATGAACAAACGTCGAGGGAGTGGACTAGATGGCGATTGAAAGAGCACAGGTGGAAGACATTATAAAAGCCGTTGGTGGCAAAGACAATATAGAGGCCTCTACGCATTGCGTAACTCGTCTGCGATTTGCCCTTTACGATGATAAGCTGGTCGACAAAGATGCACTTGATCAAAATGATCTGGTCAAAGGTCAATTTTCTTCACAAGGACAGTATCAGGTCGTGATTGGTCCAGGTCTGGTCGATAAGGTGTATGACGAAATGATCTCCATTACAGGAGGCAGTCGGGCTTCTAAGGATGAAGTTAAAAACGCAGCTAGTAAAAAACAAAACCCGATTCAGCGTGCCATCAAGACACTGGCGGATATTTTCATTCCCATTTTGCCCGCGATCGTGACTGCAGGTTTATTACTTGGGATCAATAATATTCTGACAGGCAATGGAATCTTTTTCGAAGGAATGTCTCTGGTTCAGGTCTACCCTCAATGGACAGACTTTGCAGCAATCATTAATACCATTGCCAGCACCGCTTTTACATTTCTACCTGCCTTGATTGGATGGTCGGCTGTTGTCCGGTTTGGCGGTAGTCCTTTACTCGGGATTGTACTAGGCTTGATTCTGGTTCATCCGGATCTGCTAAGTGCATACAGTTATGCGGATGCCGTTACCAAAGGAACCGTTCCGGTGTGGGATTTGTTTGGCTGGCACGTGAACAAGATTGGTTATCAGGGACAGGTTCTACCCGTTTTGGTATCCGCTTACGTGCTCGCACAAATTGAGAAATTCCTCAATAAAAAGATAGCGGATTCATTTAAGCTGTTGCTCGTAGCTCCGATTACATTGTTAATTACAGGATTTCTTGCTTTCACAGTGATTGGTCCGGTTACTTTTATGATTGGTAATGCAATTACGTCTGGTCTTGTATACGTTTTCGATTTGGCTCCTGCGCTGGGTGGCTTGATTTATGGAGGCTTTTACTCCTTGCTGGTCATTACGGGAATGCACCATACTTTCCTGGCGGTGGACGTGCAATTAATTGGTACGCAGGGTGGCACGTTCCTATGGCCGATGCTGGCGCTGTCCAATATCGCTCAGGGGGCCGGAGCACTGGCCATGATGCTGGTATTGAAGGAGCAAAAGGGAAAAGGATTGGCTCTTACCTCTTCCGTCTCTGCGTTTCTGGGTGTAACCGAGCCTGCTATATTCGGGGTGAATATTCGGTATAAATATCCGTTCGTATTCGGAATGATCGGTTCAGGTATCGCAGGTATACTACTCACCGTAAATCATGTGTTGGCTTCTTCCATTGGTGTAGGAGGGATTCCAGGCTTCTTGTCTATTTTCCCAAACAACTGGGGAGTATTTTTCATCGGGATGGCAATCGTATTGATTGTACCGTTTGCTTTAACCTTTATGTATGGAAAACTGCTAAGTAAGCGCCATCAAACTCCAGCTACACCAGCTAAGGATTCCATACGGAAAGATTCGGATCAACAAAATTCTGCACTGGATGTGCTGGAAGTAAAAACTCCGGTACCAGGGCATGTAGTGCCATTGGAACAGGTTCCTGATCCGGCATTTGCCGAACGGCAGATGGGGCAAGGTATTGCAGTGGAACCGAGGGATGGTCGAATTCTTGCCCCTTTCAGTGGTAAAGTCATTCACATCATGGTGAAAAGCAAACATGCCTTGATTTTAGAACACCCGACAGGTGTGCAGATTCTGTTACATGTAGGAATCAACACGGTATCATTAAAGGGAGAAGGATTCACCATGCATGTGGAAACAGGTCAAACCGTCGAGCAGGGACAGCTACTGATGGAATTTGACCGTGAGCTGATTCAGAAATCGGGATATCCTATCATCACACCAGTTATTGTGCCCGATGGGCAGAGTATGATTGAATCGGTGGAGGAGCTGCCGGGTGAGGCAAACGATCTGCAATATGTTTTAATGAGAATTCATTTGAATTCTTCATCGGACAATACGAATTAAGCCTGATTCATCCTGCTAGCCTAATTTAGTAACTTGGTCAGTGAAAGAATGCTACAATAAACGTGGTGATGAAAATTGACTAAGAATATATTTTTGCAAATTTATCAGGAGTACTCGGGACGAATTCAGACAGGCGAATTAGCTCCAGGCTCGAAAATGCCTTCTGAAAATGAACTGGCCCGAGAGTATAACACTTCTCGCGAGACCGTGCGTAAGGCACTTCACTTGCTTGCCCAAAATGGGTATATCCATAAAATAAAGGCAAAAGGATCTTTTGTTCTGGACATCGGGCGGATGGATTTTCCGATAGGAGGATTGGTCAGTTTCAAAGAAATGTCTGAGCGGATTGGACGTAAATCCCAAACGATTGTTCATGAAAATCAGCTGATTCCCGTTCCAGACGACATCGCGACTCACCTTGAAATTGACAAAGACAAGTATTTAGTCTGGAAGGTCATTCGTGCGCGCGAAATTGAAGGTGAATGCGTCATACTGGACAAAGATTACTTTCGATCAGACATTGTCCCAGTGCTTACCGAGGAGATTAGTCGTGAATCCATCTACGAATATCTGGAGGGGGAACTCCATCTTCCGATCAGTTATGCCAAAAAGGTCGTTTCTGTAGAAGATGCAGATGAAGAAGACCGTAGGCTGATGGACCTCCTGAACTACACTCATGTGGTTGTAGTACGTAACTATGTTTATCTGGAAGACACTACATTGTTCCAGTACACCGAATCCAGACATCGGTTAGACAAATTCCAATTCGTCGATTTTGCCAGACGTTCCCACGGTGGAGACAAGAGAGCAGATTTTTTTAAATAACGATCAGTAAAACAGTTAAGAAACCCCCGTCTTTTAAAGACGAGGGTTTCTTTTTTACCTTGGATGCAACTGCTGAGCGACTTGTATACTGGCATTTGAGGGATTTGAATTTGCGTTTTATCCAAAAGCTATTTATAGAGTATTAAAAGGTTATATACTGTTTAGAATACAATTCCATGTCAATGCAATAGGAATGAGGTGTATGTTATTTATGTATAGAGTGGCTATTTGTGATGATGAGCACAAGCAGAGAGAACTTGTTAAAAATATGCTAATTACGTTGTCGATCAAGACCAATATAGAATTTAAAGTTGAATTATTTGACTCAGGAGAAAAGCTGGTATCTCATTATCAAAACCATCAGTCTCCATTCCATATCTTAATATTGGATGTTGAAATGAATGGCATAAACGGAATTCAAACCGCCAAAAAAATAAGGAGTTTAAATCACCTGGATGAACAGATTGTTTTTTTAACGAGCTATCCTGAGTATATGCTGGAAAGTTTTGACGTAGTTACATTTCAGTACTTAATAAAACCAATTGCTCCCCATATCTTTGAGGAAAAAATGATCAAGCTGTGTCAGTACTTTCAATCTCTCGATAAAAAATTCGTTATCATCAAGTCAGCTTATGAAGAGATGCTTTTAAAATATGATGATATCATTAGTATTGAAGTGGCTAAAAGCTTAACCATAAAAAACAAACTGCATTTTGTTACCCCTACACAAACCTATGATAGCAAAGGGATTCTTTCGGACTATGCTTCAGCATTAAAAGAACATAATTTTCTACAAATTCATCGTTCGATTATTATAAACTTAATTCATGTGAAAAAATTTGCTGGCGGTGATGTTTTGATGTCAAATGATGTGAAGTTGCCTATTGGACGTTCTAAAATAAAAGAAGTTAAAGATCTATATACCAAATTTATGATCATGAAGATGCATTAATATGATGGAATATAACTCCCTGCTGCTTAATCTTTGCGTTGTTCTTGTTATGTGCTTCCAAGTGAATTTTTACTTCAACTCGGTTTTTGATAAGTCCAGTCGAAAGCCGAACAGAATGATGTATTTCATTATTTTCGGGTTGCTGAATTTTTTATATTTAAGTGTTTATCTATCTCCTACGATATCTTCGATTTTAGCATTACTTGTCATATTTAGTTTAGCGCAATCGTATACAGTGGAAATAAAGACAAAGATTATTTTTTCTATCCTTTATGCTGTATTGATAACTATCGTTAATTTTATATCTCTTTATATTTTATATGCTGTAGGCTCCGCTAAAATCAGTAACTTTAGCCATTTGGGCGGACAAGATCGCTTGATATCCTCTAAGGTTATGTTACTCAGCTGCATTATCATGTTTGCTGTCATTCAGATTATACGGCTATTTGCCAAGCGCAGAACCTTCCCTTTGCAGCATCGCTACTATATTTTATTTTTAATCGTTCCTATCATAAGTTTATACCAGGTCCATGTTTTATCTGTTTATAGTGAAAAGAATTTGTATTATTTTGGTTCTATTATTGGTTTTATCTCTTTAAATGTTTTTATCATATACATCTTCGATAATGTCATTGAAAAGTTCCAATTAATGCATGAAAATGCTCAACTACAACACCAGATGGACTACCAAGATGCTAACTACGAAAAAACGGTTCACAGCTTTAAAAATATGAAAAGAATTATTCATGACACACACCAACAGTTTTTGTATATTGACGAATGTATCAAGAGAAATGAATTAGCTGAGGCAAGTGAACATATTAAGGTCACATTAAATAAAATCGAAGGAGCCTATCAAAGAGTTAATACCGGTAATCTAGTTATAGATGCCCTTGTCACGAATAGTCTTAATATTGGGCAAGCCAATGGCATAAAGGTAGATACCCAGCTCAACTTATACTCACAGAAAGTAAATATTGAACGTTATGACTTATGTGTCGCTCTGGGCAATATGCTGGATAATGCCATAGAAGCATCTAAAAAGGTCAAAATTGCTGATGATAGATATATTCTTATTAAAATACATTCCAATGAATCTGCGCTTTTCATTCACATCCTTAATCATGTGGAGAATGAAGTGGCCCATTTGCATAGTCAAAAGTCAAACCCGGATGTTCATGGTATTGGCTTAACCAATATATCTAGAATATGTGATAAATACGGTGGGAATATGACCATTGAAACGAAAAATAAAGTATTCAATAATATGGTTTTATTGCCATTTTATAAGGACAATCCTTAGACAATATGTTGTTTAGGGATTGTTTTTTTCGTTTAAGGGTGATTTTTTATATAAAATCTTCGTTCACTGTATGATCAGGTCAGTAATAAAATCTGGTGAAGCTATAAGAGGAGGAAATATGGAATGAAGAAAATAATAGCTGTATTCGTTTCGGCTATGCTTGTTGTACTACCGATGACAAATACTTTTGCTCAAGGCACTCCTGAACCGATCAAGGAAAAGGCTCGCAGTCTGGCCTCGGAGCTGGTATCCAAATACGGTGCTAGCGGTGTGCAGTATGCCATTATGGACCAAGGAAACATCGTACTATCGGATAGCGTGGGTGTAAAGAATAAAGCAACTAACGAGCCAATCACCAAAGATACGATGTTCGGTATAGGCTCTACAAGCAAAATGTATGTATCTGCTGCAACGATGATGCTGGTGGATGCCCATAAGGTAGATATTGATCAGCCGCTAACAACATATATTAAGGACTTTAAAATGTCTGATGAAAGATACAAACAAATTACACCGCGTATGCTTTTAAATCATTCGTCAGGTCTTTATGGTGCTCACCTTAAAAATAGTATGTTATTTAATGACAATGATACAAAAAATCATGATGAGCTCTTGCTGAGATTGCAATCAGAAACTTTAAAATCAAACCCTGGCGAATATTCCGTATACACCAATGATGGATTTCAATTGCTTGAAATATTGGTTGAGCGGGTGAGCGGTTTAAGCTACACTGATTTCCTGGCAAAGCATATTAGTACCCCTTTGGGTTTGAAATCTACCAAAACACCTCTCGACCAATTTGATAGACAAAAGCTGTCCAAAACTTATTTTCCTGCGATTGAGGGGGCCTTACCGGTTGAAAATGCCAATGTCATCGGGACAGGGGGCTTATACTCCACCGCAGAAGAGGTGGCTATGTTTGCAGGAGTATTGACGGGGAACAGACCCGATATTTTATCTGTACAATCGGCGAAGTCCATGCAAAGTCATGAATATCGAAAAGGAATATGGGTACCTGAAGAGACAAACAGCTTTAATTATGGACTTGGTTGGGATGCGGTTCAGTTGGCACCGTTTAGTGATTACGGAATAACTGCGTTATCCAAGGGGGGGGATACTGTTTTGTATCACTCTACTTTGATCACCATACCAGAGCATCATATCTCTATGGCTGTGCTTTCATCTGGAGGGTCTTCTATCTTAGATAGTACTTTTGCTTCTAACATTTTATTGGAACTTTTAAAAGATAAGGGCATCATTAAAGACATCAAACCGGATAAAACATTTGAGTCTCCTGTAAAAGTAGAAATGCCGTCTGATTTACTTGCATATTCGGGATTATACGGTTCTGTCGGTACTACCATCAATGTAGACATTAAAAATGGTGAGTTTGATTTACCTGCTTTTTTTGGGGAATTCGTCCCAGCCCAAAAATATGTATATATAGGCAATGGACAATTCAAAAGCAGTGATGGCAGTGTAGTTGTAAGCTTTGACAAACAAAAAAACGGGAAGATATATATTAAGGCTAACGTATATTTAAACTTTCCGGGATTAGGTCAAATGGTTATGGTGACTTATGAATATCAAAAGATTGATGCCAACCCTCTAAATACTACAGTTAAACAGGCATGGGAACATAGAAACGGGAAGAATTATTATGCCCTGGATGAAAAGATATCTTCTATTTTTTATCTGGCCCCATCGTTTATAACGAAAAAAATATCCGTTGATCATGATGGATACGCAAGTGGTACCAAAATTGTGGATGAGAATAAAGCCGCTAATGCCGTTGAGATTCCTGTTATGAGTGGAAGAGATGCATTTGATCTCAATTTTTATACCAAGGATGGTTCAGAGTATTTAACCATAGATGGACAGTCCTATATCAGTGAGGATGCTATTAAACCTTTCCAGGGTGGGAAATCAGTGTACACCATACCATCTAATGGCCAAGTCACATGGTATAAAGTAGATAAAAGCTCAGCCAATAAAACGCTGACCGTTGATTATCCCAAAAGCGGAGGGTTCGCTGTCTATGATGAAACAGGAGCGGTTGTACAATTTTCAACTGCCAGCCATAACAATTCGGTTGTACTGCCTAAAGGTGGCTTGATCGTTTTGGGTGGCAATGCAGGGGATGTATTTAAAATCAATTTGAATTAAGGTGTGTAGTCACTTCTGGAAATTCAGGAGCGACCGTTGCGGCGTTGGAAGATTATGAAGACAACCACGAATCTCAAGTCGAATTGGCTTTTAGCTAAGGCCAATTCGACTTTTTCATTCAGCTGAGGAACCTAAATCCGTAATGGTAAGTTTAATATCAAAGGTTACGGGGATTTTACTGAACTTATAATCCCAGTCATCCTTTACCTTTTTCCACACCTGTGGTTTTTCAATTTTTAGGTGATCACCAAAACCGGCAACATCGACTTTATATTCAGCTTGTAATTTGTGCATAAGAGATTTAATATTTTGAGTCACTTGTTTTTCAAACTCTTGTTCAGCTTCTTTTGTGTTTCCCGTTTTCGTTGGGTCTATCTTCTCATCCCAGTTTTCGATTAAACGTCCTTCGGATTCAATTTTTACATGAAATGAGATGTCGTCGCCATCGGCCGCTTTAGTTGTTATTTTGCTTTTTACCGATTTGATTTCATAAGTTATGGCTTCATTATGCTTGTCATACGTTTTGATAGCTCCGCCCTCCACATCACCCTTAATCCATCCAATACTCTCCACGTCTTGTTGTCCCAAAGCACCGATCCAGTGACCGGTATCGCCTTTGATAATGCCAGCACCTGAAAGTTCCAATTCACCTTCGGATTCACTTATGTTTTGTAGTATATAGGTTTTTTTTGAATGTATTAGCCCATCCAATTCAGACAGATTAACCCCCCTCATAACTTTACTGGTTCTAAAATGGTTACGAAGCATATTCAAAATGTGAATGGATGGAATCTCGCCCTTATATTTGGTAACTAAGGTGTCAGCTGCTTGTTCCTTGCTTAAAAAAACAACACAACTTGGACGAATATCATTATCACGCAGCACAAAATCCATCAATTGCTGGATCGTCTGTTGTTTTGCCAGTTCGGTGGAAATGACCATGACCTTTAGATGGTGGCCAATAATGGGGCGATCCAAACGAAGAGATAGTTGTCGAAAGATTTCAAGCAAAGAATCTCCTGTACTAGTTATGTTGTTATAGTTTGGTTCTTGTCCTCCGCCACCGCCTTTCTGGCTCGGGCCTCCAGATGATTTTTTGGGTACGATTTGTATGCTGGCCGTAATTTTGTTTTTCTTGAAGTATCGGCTACCTTTCCTCTCCAGCTCCTGTTCCAGTGGACTTAGCTCCCCCCGATCGAGAGCCAATCCTGTATATATGCTAAGCTCCTCTATTTCTTTGCTGCTCCAGCAGCCAACTTGGGTCACCAAAAGAATGAAGGCAAGCAGTACAGATAGGATAGGCCGTCTACACATTTTGCTTCATTCCCTTCTTTCTGATCAGCACAACGATGGAGAGAAATACCGGTACCATAAAAAATAATACAATCCCCATGTACCCGATCGCGTCGCCGAGACGAAACACTTCCATCATACGAATAGGAGTCATCGTGGAAATAAAGATAAGCGGGATCAATCCAAAAATTGTATAACGATATTTAATACCAAACACCTGTGAGACACCTAAGGATGCATTGAAGAAAAAACTGCAAAAATTACAGAACATTTGCATCATCCAGATTACCAGCAACGGAAACTCCAGACGTTCAAAAAGAAATCCGGAGATTTCAAAACTGCGCATCAAATTAATGGTAGGCCAAGTACTTGTCACTGTAGAATCCACCGATAGCCCGCCAATCACCATAAATACGGTCAGAAAGTACAGAGTCATAGGAATACTGATGCCCGCTGCCATGGCCTTAAATGCTTTTTCGGGGTACTGCAAAAAAGCGACGAGTGTCATAACGACTTCACAACCAGTGAAAACAAGGATAGTCGATTTCAGCCCCTTGATGACGGGGAGAATCCCGTCACTCAATACGGGACGCAGATGATCAATTTCAAATATCCTTAAGCTAAAAAGAAAACAGATAAGCAGAAAGAAGAGACTGATCGGAAGTACAATTTGATACAGCCGGGCGATGGGGTTAATACCACCAATAACCAAATAACTTCCTACCCAGATGAATGGAATCACAATTGCCCATATAGGTGTGCCTTCGAGTAGGTAAAATATAGTTACTTCAGCTAATACACGAATCTCAAAGCCGGCTATGATTATAAAGTATATAATTAATAGCACACTTAAGAATCCTCCCGGAATTTTGCCTATAATTTTTCTGGAGTATTGATATACGGTGTTTCCAGGAAACTGTTGACTTAATTTCACCATGACCCAGACGACGAATATGACAATACATCCACCGATGAGGACAGAAAGCCATGCATCAGGAGTTTGTACCTGCTCAGTTACACCTCTTGGCAGTGTCAAAATCCCTGCGCCCAATACGGTATTGGTCAGGAATATAGCCGCCTGCTTCGTTGTGATCTTATCATCAGAGCGCCTAAACACAATAACTCCTCCTTCGTCTTGGGATCATGATCTGCGCTTGCCTTGCTGCGTTTTCATCATAATAGGTCTTCGTTTCATGAGAGATATAGGAACCCGGATGTATAAATCCTTCCAATCGCTTAGGCGCATGGGGGAAATTGGAGTTACATACGGTACGCCAAAGCTTTTCAACTTTGTCAGGTGGATACAAATTAACAGAAAGAACAAAATGGTTCCAAACATGCCCAGGACTGCTGCAAAGAACATGCCGACGAAACGCAAGAGGCGCAAGGTAATACCTGCACTGTATGTCGGTATCGAAAACGAAGAAATGGCAGTAACTGCAACTACAATCACCAGGAATGGGCTAACGATGCCCGCATTGACAGCAGCGTCACCGATAACCAAGCCTCCCACAATACCCATTGCAGGACCGATGGGCTTGGGCAAGCGAATGCCGGCCTCCCGTAAAATTTCAATAGAGATTTCCAAAATCATGACCTCGATGACCGATGGGAAAGGGACGCCTTGACGGGTTCCAATAATGCTAATGATCAGCTTGGTCGGAATCAAACCAGGATGAAACGATATAAAAGAAATGTACAAAGCAGGCCCCATAAGCGCTATAAAAGCTCCGGTAAATCGCAGCAGGCGTAAAAGTGATCCTGGAATCCATCGCTCATAATAGTCTTCGGGAGATTGAAGCAGCATACTGAAGGTCACCGGGACAATAAGTGCAAAGGGAGTACCGTCCAGTAAGATCGCAATTTTGCCTTCCAACAAAGCACTAATAACACGGTCGGGACGCTCTGTATTATGAGCCTGTTGGAACGGACTTAAATAATTGTCTTCAATGAGTTGTTCCACATAACCAGACTCAGGTAAAAAGTCCATGTCTATTTTTGAAATTCTACGCTTCACTTCTTCTAGAAGGTCTGGATTCACAATATCGTTTATATACGCGATAACGAGATCCTTTTTGATTCTGCTGCCCACTTGGAATTTCTTCATTTCCAGGCTTTTATTTAAACCTTGGCGTCGAAGCATCGAAGTGTTCTCACTCAATACTTCTGTAAAACCGATTCTGGGTCCCCGAAGCAACGACTCAGAGGTTGGTTCATTAACGGAGCGAATAGCGCCATTAGGCGAGCCCACCAGGAGCGCTTCCTTCATGCCTTCAATTAATAAGGCGGTATGGCCTAAAAGGATGAATTCGTGCAGTTCCTCCATACGGGTCACTTCACTGATTTGGGTAAGTGGCATCAAGCTTTCTTTTATAAAAGAGTTACTTACCCCTTTCGGTTGTTCCTGTTGATCCTGACCCTGCGGGCCGCCGAACATCAAGACCTCCATTACCTGTTCGCTCATCAGCTTTTCATCCTGCATACCTTCTATGAAGACTAACACGGACCGAGCCTGAAATTTCTTCATCATAAACTCACGAAAATGCACATCACTATTTCCACCTATAGCTTCACGAATTGCTTGTAAGTCGGCATCATAATTTCCTGTTATTTTGGAGCTCGGTTCATGCTGATCAGTGTGCCCTTCGTTATGTTGATCAGAGAGTGGATGACCGGAAGAATGTTTGGATTTGGCTCCCTTACTGCCGACAAACGAATAAAGTGAGGTGTTTATATAATAAATTCCTAAAGGAATAAACAACGCGAGGCTGGCTTGAAAGAGTGTGCTCCAGCTAGGAAGATAAGGAATGATTTTAGACCACATGATGATTACCTCCAAACAATTCAGTTTCCCATAAGATATAAGTTGTTCATAAAGTATTCCTTATAACGGTTATATTTACACATGAATTGGAAAGATTCATGCGCTGACACTGCTATGATTTCCGGTTTACCTTTATCCCTTGAAATAGAATAGGGAAATCCCTAAATATTCATAATTTTAACTACATTGTGATTGTGATCACATATCCACCTATCTACTGCATTAGAATAGAAGCATAAACAATATTCATTAGAAACGTAGAGATGTCGTCGGATAGGAAGTAGCGTCGAATGAATGGAGGAACCGGTATATGATAAACAGTAAGAAGAAGCTTGTAGTTATAGGGAACGGGATGGCTGGTATCAATACGGTCGAACAGATTTTAAAATTAACAGATAAATATGAAATTACAGTCCTCGGAAGTGAGCCGCATCCGAACTATAACAGGATTATGCTCTCTTATGTGTTGGAAGGTAGCAAAACAATAGATGATATTATACTGAACGATTTGCAATGGTATGCGGATCAAGGGATTACTTTATATACAGGAAAAATGGTTAAAAGCATCGACGGTGAGCACAAGAAGATTCACACCGCAGACGGACTGGAAATCGATTACGATGTGGCTTTGGTAGCTACCGGCTCACAATCGTTTATTCTGCCTATTCCGGGCAAAGAGTTACCGGGCGTTATTGGCTTCCGGGATATTGCAGATTGCTCGGCAATGCTGGAGGCGGCGAAGACCTATAAAAAGGCAGCTGTTATTGGTGGAGGTCTATTGGGGCTGGAGGCAGCTAAAGGCTTGGTCAATCTGGGGATGGATGTTACGGTCGTTCATCTAATGGAAGATCTGATGGAACGTCAGTTAGACCGGGAAGCTTCTGCGATGTTGAAAGCAGAACTGGAACGCCAGGGAATTAAGTTTGCTATGCAGATGCAAACTGCGGAAGTGTACGGCCAGGATCGGGTACAAGGACTGCGTTTCTCGGATGGAAGAGAGCTGGAAGCAGATTTGGTCGTAATGGCTGTTGGGATTAAGCCTAATATCCAGGTAGCTGTGCAAAGTGGTATGGAAACAAACCGCGGGATTGTGGTCGATGACTTGATGAGAACCTCCATGCCGGATGTATACGCGGTAGGGGAATGTGTTGAACACCGTGGTGTCTGTTATGGCTTGGTAGCTCCATTGTTTGAACAGGGAAGTGTAATTGCCAAACATTTGGCGGGTGCGGATACCGAAGGCTATGCAGGCTCGGTAGTTTCCACCAAACTTAAAATTTCAGGGGTAGATGTTTTCTCAGCTGGCGAATTCATAACCCAGCCTGAACATACGGTGATTGTAGCGAAGGATGAGTGGAAACGCACCTACAAGAAAGTGCTGCTTCGTGATAATAAAATTGTTGGTACTGTACTGTTCGGTGATGTGAGCGAATCTGCTAGTCTGCAAAAATATGTACGTCAGCAAACGCAGATGACAGATGAGATCTATGGACAGCTTATGGGTACCGGATGCGGTAATCACGGAGCGAAAACGTCATCCGCTGAAACGATGGCGGACGATGAAATTGTCTGCGGCTGCAACGGTGTGACTAAAAAGGCGATTGTGGACGCGATCAATGAAAATGGGCTAACCACCGTCGATGAAATTAAGGCATGCACTGGAGCTACGCGTTCCTGTGGAGGATGTAAGCCAGTTGTTGAGCAAATTTTGCAATATGTTCTTGGAGACAGCTTTAAGATGTCAGCCAAACAGGGAATATGTGGCTGCACCACATTGAGCCGGGACGAGATTGTGGAAGCGATCAAAACCAAAGGGCTGACAACTACGCGTGAAGTAATGAATGTACTGGGTTGGCATAATGATGAAGGCTGCTCCAAATGCCGCCCGGCACTGAATTATTACTTGGGTATGATTAACCCGGATACCTATGAAAATGAGGGAGATTCCCGGTTTGTAAATGAGCGATTGCACGCGAACATTCAAAAGGATGGAACGTTTACAGTGGTGCCAAGAATGTACGGCGGTGTAACGACTCCAGAAGATTTGAAGAAAATTGCCGATGTATCGCTTAAATACAACGTTAAAGTCGTTAAAGTAACCGGGGGACAACGGCTGGATTTGATTGGTGTCCGTAAAGAGGATCTGCCTAAAGTGTGGGAAGAACTCGATATGCCTTCGGGATATGCGTATGCGAAGTCACTTCGTACAGTTAAAACCTGTGTTGGATCGCAATTCTGTCGTTTTGGTACACAGGACTCGATGGGAATGGGAGAAGTGCTGGAACGGAAATTTGAACGATTGGATTTCCCGGCAAAATTCAAACTAGCGGTTAACGGATGTCCACGGAACTGTGCAGAGTCATGCACAAAGGATATCGGAATCGTAGGTAATGATGGAGGCTGGGAGATCTTTATCGGTGGAAACGGCGGTATTAAAGCACGGTTGGCTGATTCACTCTGTAAGGTAAAAACCGACGCTGAATTGATAGATATCGTAGGAAGCGTGATGCAATTTTACCGGGAAACAGGACAATACCTGGAACGTACTTCGGAGTGGGTGGAACGGATCGGTCTGGAAGAGATTCAGAAGGCTGTCGTTCACGATACAGCTAATCGACAAGCTTTAATAGAACGCATTGAATTTGCACTACAACAGGTCGAAGACCCGTGGAAAAAAATCATCAATGATGAGAATACACGCAAAAATTTATTTGAGGTTGTCGCCCCATCTATTGTGTAATTGTATCTAAAATGACTGAGGAAGGAAGCGAGCAAGCAAATGATTAAGAATGCCGAATGGCTTGTTGTCGGTCATAGTAAGGATTTTCCGATCAGAATAGGACGTACTATCCACGTCAAAGGTGCTGAAATTGCTGTTTTCCGCACTTCAGATAATGAATTATATGCTGTTGAGAATAGCAATCCTCACCCCAAGGGAGGTCCCCTTACAGAGGCAATAGTATCTGGTCATTATATTTATGATCCTTTGTATGACTGGAAGATTGATTTGCAAACAGGCGTCGTTCAAGAGCCTGATCATGGGCAAATCAAAACATTTGCCGTTCGCGAAGAGGGAGAAGAAGTGAAAATATCGCTCGAAACGGTTTAGTTTATCTGATGAATGTAAATAAAAATGGCTCGACAGGAACAATCCTGTGGAGCCATTTTCGTTTTGGATCAGGTAATGGTAACGCCTGCACTTGCGTACCCCACCACGGTGTTGACGAGAGAAACTCCTGTCGCAGTGGCGGAAAAGACCAAAAGCAGACGGGTTTGCGCGGTTACGGGTATAGCCAATCCAGTAGCAATACCACTAGAGGTGGTTCCTAAAGCAATGATGTTAGTCAGTGGAGGGGCCAATGTAACGGTGGCTCCGGGAACCGCTATGAAAGTGTTATTGGGGGTTGGGGAACTAAACAACTGGGCAGTGATGCTTACAGATGAACCTATGAGGGTTAGTGCAGCCGTGGTGCTGAAATATCCAGCAAGGGATGTAATCACACCATCACGTGGAACGGAGAAGGCAAAGTTAATGAGTGGTCCTACAAGTGTACCTGTAAGATCAATGGCTCCGTCTACGAGGCTAATGCCTGTTGCGGAGCTTCCAAAGCCGATCAGGCTGGTAGTACCTACCAGACCACCAAGAACGGTTGTCAGTATAGCAGGTCCTCCCGAAGCAAACGGGATGATTGCTCCTGAACCGGTGGCGCCCGTAACCCCTGTGGCTCCGGTAGCTCCGCCAGCACCTGTTGCACCCGTAGCACCGACCGCGCCAACCGCACCTGGCAGTCCATCGGCGCCAGTCGGTCCAGTGGCTCCAGCAGGTCCAACCGCGCCAATCGCGCCAACCACACCTGGCAACCCATCAGCACCAGCCGGTCCAGTCGGTCCAGTGACCCCAGCGGGTCCAACCGCGCCAACTGCGCCTGGCAGTCCATCAGCGCCAGTCGGCCCAGTGGCTCCAGCGGGTCCAACCGCGCCAACCGCACCTGGCAGCCCATCAGCGCCAGTCGGTCCAGTGGCCCCAGCGGGTCCAACTGCGCCAACCGCACCTGGTAGCCCATCGGCGCCCGTAGCACCCGTGGCGCCTGTCACACCCCCGGCGGGCCCGGCAGGTCCTTCAGGTCCCGCGGCTCCGATAGGCCCAGCGGCCCCGACAGGTCCAGCGGCCCCAACAGGTCCAGCGGCCCCGACAGGTCCCGCGGCCCCGACAGGCCCAGCAGGTCCGGCAGGCCCAGCAGGTCCGGCAGGCCCAGCGGGTCCGACAGGTCCAGGTGCTCCGATAGGCCCCGGAGGTCCTTGTGGCCCCGGAATACCTGCTGGACCTGGCGCCCCGCCAGGCCCCACAGGTCCCGGAGGCCCTTGTGGGCCGGGCCCTCCAGACAAATACGGTTCACTTAATGCGTTGCTAACCGTTGTTCCCGCAGTTCTGATTGCACGAATTAAACTGTCTTTGAAAGTTGGATTAAGGGATTCCTGTAGAACGATGGACAATAGGGCATCCAGCAGTTGCTGTAATGTAGTACCTACGCTGATCGGGGAGAAAGGCCTGGCTTCTAATGCTACAATAGCAAGTTCCAACGCCGCCAGTAAATCTGCCTTACCTCCGCCCCTAAGTCTCAAACTTTTCCCCAGAGACAGCAATTGTCTTAAAATTTGTTGTAATAAAGATACATTAGCCGCAGAAGGGTTTGCGAATACAAGAGGGATGATCGCGGTTAATTCATGAATAAGCTTGAGAAGTGCTTCGATATTTCTATTTTCTCTTGTTGGTTTGCAATCCTCGTCTTTTTTTGAAGAACCACTGAATCTGAACGATCTTTTATGTTTCATGCTCAAATATCTCCTCCTCAATCTTCCTACTGTGAGGTGACAGATGGTTAATCGCCCCATTTTACAGATATTCATAATATATTTATGGAAGTGAAAAGGGTGAATGCTCAAGCATCGCTTTATAAAATATCGAGAATAAAAGCGCGGTTCCCAAATAGCCTGGGACCGCGCTTTTGTGTGTACTCTATAGTTTTGCATGTCTTTCACTACTTTATTTGAAAATACGTACCAGCAGTTCAGCCATCTCGCCTCTGCTAATGGCAGCCTTCGGTTTGAGCGTTCCATCAGGATACCCGCTGATCCAACCCGAACCTATGGCATTCTCGAATGCTGTAGAAGCCCAGGAAGCAATCTGCTGGTCATCCTTGTAGGATTGCAATCCTGTAGGGCTGATAACAGATGTCTGATTCTGCATCGCATGTGACAGGATCACCATCGCCTGTTCACGGGTAAGGCTCTCATCAGGTCCGAACGTCTGGGCAGTTAGTCCTTGAATCCATCCCTGACGGTGTGCAGCTTCCACGGCTGATCCAGCCCAGTGTTCCTTCATATCTGTAAATGAGGTAGACTGGCTCTCGTCTCCAGTCGTTCCTAAAGCCCTAATCAAGATGGCTACAAATTCTGCACGGCTTACTGCACGCTCAGGGCGCATATTGCCGTCTTTGTAGCCCTGCATCCAGCCTTTGGCTGCGAGAGATTGGAGGGACTTCGCTGCCCAGTGACCTTGTAGGTCTGGCCATACCGGGGCTGGCTCTTGTGAATTTGACGCATTGATTTGGTCATTTTGCATACCGGTCTGATCGACTTGAGACGCGTCCGTAGAGATGGCGATAGCAAAAGTACCTAACCGAGGCGTATTCACACTCACACCCGACACAATCCCTTGTGAGTTCATCACAGCAGTGCCATTTAAAATGTCGTGCTCACCATTTTCATACATTACAAGAATGGAGAATTGGGGTTTCACATTCTGCAATTCACTTGAGGATTCGCTATCTAGCGGCAGAACGATGGACGAAGTACCGGTCACGTTAGCTTTAATTTCTACAGCCGATCCTATTAGCTTCAGGTTGGATTGTTGCTCGGCCCAAGCGCGGAATTGCTGATCCGACTGCTGGAATGAGATGGTAACGTCCTCCTGACCTGAGGCGCCCATGCTGGCTAGTGTATCACTCGATAGCATCAGTGTTCCATATCGTGAGATCACCGAAGCTCCAATCCGATCCCATTTATTCAGTATAGAATGAGTCAGAAGGACACGACTCAGTTGCTTTTCCTGCTCTAAGCGAATATCGGCGTAGGCCTTGCCTTCGCGAAGTGCTTGTTGGATCTGTTCATCCAGAAACGCCGCCGAAGGAACAAAGAGGGAGACTGTTTTTCCTTGCTCTGAAAAACTAATCTGTGGTATGCCAGCAGACAGTTCCTGATCCTCATTCTTATCTTTGTTAGACTTGCCTGTGTCCACTGTCACTTTAGCAGGGACGATGACTTCTAAGGCCTGAGTCAAAGCATGAGAACCATCGCTTACCTTCATGACATCCAGCAGAACAGTTACAACGGCAGGAGTGTCTGTTTTAAAAATAGTTCCGTCAGTACGCACGATGTCTGGCTGACTGCTGCTGCTGATGGTTACACGGAAGCCATCAGGTACAGCAGGCAACCTAAGCAGTGTATCACTTGTGGTAGGGGCAGGTATGCTTGTGATGGAATCCGCTACACGCTGCGCGGTTAACCCTTGCGGATATACTAGCACAGAGGGTGCGCTCTTCATGCCATTTACGTTCTGCAGCACATAGTAGCTGGCTCCTTCGGGTACAGGTGAAAATGTGTATTTTCCCTCACTCGAAGCGATTCCTTCTGCTATAAGCTCCTGCTGAGCATTGTATAGCTCAAGCCGTGCGCCAGGTAGAGCATTTGTGACGATCACAGATGCAGTATCCTCATGGCCTGCTGCGACCGCAACAGCACGAGGAATCACGTTTATACGGCGTTCTGCCGGCTCTGCGGTCCAGCCTCCATTGTCGCTATAAGTATAGTTCAATACATATACACCAGGAACATTCGTATCGACATTGCCGACACCTGAAAGGTCAGGAACCAGAATATTGCCGTATACGCTGTCCAGTACACTGGCTCCTGGATCAGTGAAGCTGTCACCTGCTTCCAGTACAATTGGATTATTGCCGTTTAATCGTACATAAGGTGTATTTGGCAATGCCTTCAGCACGGTAAGCGTGAATGCTCTTTGAGCAGAGGCGGTACCTTTAGAAATAATAGCAATTAACTGTACATTCACATCACCGTCTGTATATTTAGGACGATTTACCTGACCGCTGTCACTGAGGATATCCGGTTGGTCTGACGACCAGTCGATCCGGGTGTCGAATGCCCCTGAACGAGGAAGGGCAATGGAATCCTTTATCCCTTGCGGGTAATCCAGATTCAGTGTATTTGCCGCCAAATTCACTGCTTCATCAGCGCTTACGGGCAATGCGGGTACGAGCAGACTGAAAGTTTTGCGAAGCTCAACTACGCCTCTAGACACAATCGCTTCCAGCATGATGGTCTGATCGCCCTGTACATAGGATGGAAATGTTACATGTCCAGTATGATCGAGGAACTCGGGGTGATTCGATGACCATGACACCTGAACATCATTCAGAGCATCTTTTGGCAAATATACGTCTCCGGTTACTGTCGTTATCGGCAGTTCAAGTGCTTGGTATGCTGCGTCCACGGCTTCAGTGTCGCTCATCGGCAGACGGAGTACGTGTGCAGTAAAGTCCTTTGTTTTTGTTAAGCCTGCAAGTTGCAGGGTAGCCGTTAGGGTAACATCCGTATCTCCATTACTATAGGAAGGTCTGGTGAGTGTTCCATCTGCTGCAATGACAAGAGGTTTGGACGAGGACCATTCGATCTGCACTCCACCATACCCGGATACAGGGAGAGATACATTTTCTTGTACTGCAGACAAATCACCCAGCGATAGGGCATCTGCTGCTTGATTCAATGTATCTTGAGCAGTCATCTTCGAAACGGTAACTTCAAAAGTTTGGGTATCCGAGGCGGTTCCTTTTGTAATTGTTGCTGTCAGTTTTACCTTTTGATCACCCAAATCGTACCGCGGACGTATTACAGTTCCTTCGTTCGTAATGACGTCAGGAGTATCCGAACTCCAGCTCACCGCCGTATCATTCAACCCAGTGAGTGGCAGTGTCAGCTTTTGGGATACCGACTCCACCGTATCTCCAGGTGCGAGACCTAAAGCTAGGGCGGTTTTGGCCTGTACGACTTTCTCGGCATCGGTAAGTAGGATTACTTTGGCCTCTGAGGGAGTGCTCTCCCCCTTAGCATTCACGGCCTGGACCGTGTAAACTGCTTCACCTGGCGGCAATGCTGAAGTGTCTATAAACTGGGTTAAGCTGCCTGTATAGAGCGTTACGTTGTCTCGCATGACTTTGTATGAGGTTGCATAAGGAACGGCTTCCCAGCTTAATTCTACTGTATTTCCATTTTTGGTACCTGTAAAATGACCCGGAGCTTGTGGAACGGGTAATTGTTCCCCATAAGCAGCGAATTCCATGATGGAAGCCCATTGATTGTTTCTGGCATTTCCTTGATCAATATATAATCGTAAATATCTTGCGGTTACAGGACTAATGCTCTTTTGAAAATTAGAACTCACATTATTCTGCACAGTATCCACAGTCGCCCAATTAATTCCGTTGCTGCTCGTCTGTAGTCGGAAACTATATGGATCACGCTGATCTTGCCACCCATTAAGGACACCCATACCTGTAACAACGTATCGATCCACGATATACCAGTCTCTCAAATCTACCTGAATCCACTTTTCACCGTCACTCGCTTGATACCAGCGGCTTGTCGGTTCAATTGACCCGTCGACAGCTCTGGAGGGATCATAGGGCTGGGTGTAACCGCTGGATGTAGCCGGTTTGTTAAACACAACATTTTCCCAACCGGCAGCATCGACTTCGTTGGTCCCTATGAGCAATGCCGCACCGCTGATGAATGGTAGCAGTGGAACCAGCACACGGTAGGGGGTTAATTTGTTGCGTGTGAAGTTATTTCCTTCGAGCACGCTATCACCTCTTCTTTATTAAATAGCCTATCACTTGAGCGTGCTCATATTATGGGCGGGACGGATATAGCCCTTCGGTAGCCATGTAGTAATTTACATTCGGCATCGGAGAAGCTCCACGCAAGTCAGGCAATGCAAATGTACGTACTCCATCACCGCCAAAATTCGTACCCAGCAGACTGTATAAAGCTGAATACTGAGCAATGGGCAACAGCTGGCCCTCGCATTTTAGCCAGCCTTTAGGAGCGAACGTGTACGGGTACACCGTAATTTCCCCAATATAAGGCTCATAACCTGCATGTGCCTGATTGGGGCTGATCGCCGTTCCTCCTAACAAAATGACCGCCAGCAGACTCAATACGGCGGCCTTCTTCCAAAAATGATTCTTCATACCTACAGCTCCTTTTAGATTCACATAATGGCTCACGAATTCAACGAATTTGTGACATTAGTCATAGAATGAATAGATATTATCATGGTTTTCCACTTTTGGCACTACAGCTCATCTATCAAATTCACCTTTTTATTCCTTTTGTGAGTAAATAAATTTGTTCCATCTGCCTCATCTTTCATGCATCTTTTTTCTAATTCAGGTAAATCTATATACAAATCGGGTGGAATTCAAGGAGGAATGAACGTGTGGAAGGTAATCATAAAACACGTGCCTAATTGGACTGAGTGGATTGAGGCCTTATTTTTGTTCATTGTGCCTTTGCTTATCTTCTTGGCGGTACAGCAAATCAAAAATCTGGATGGCCGGGAAAGCAGACGCAGGGAGCGATTGAAGCTGCTGGAGGAACAGGATCGCTCGAAACATGCAGATCATAATACCTTTGCAGATGAGAAGGAAGGGGAAGGCTTTACCGCAGACTACCAAGCCAATGTGGATAAAATGAAACAAGCAACCGCAGATATGGCGGACGTGAATGAACGTCCTATTTTTTTGGAAAATCTGGATGCTGAATGTACCCTTTTTTTTGTGGATGGCTTAACGGATAAGGTGGGTATGGACCAGAACATTTTAAAGCCACTGATGGATTGGGGGAGATCCGAGCAAAAGGAGGAGGCGCTTCCACAAGGAGAAGCGCTTTCCAATATGATTATTCGCCAGATCATGCTTGTGTCGGAGACAGAATGTACGTATGATGTACAGTTTGCTTTGCGAAAGGTGTTGTTTGGTTCAGTGATCCTCATAATCGAAGGTATACGGGGTGCTTTTGTGCTGGGTACACCCAAGGGGAATAATCGAGGAGTTGAAGAGCCTATATCAGAGTCGGTGCTGCGAGGACCGCGAATCGGTTTTACGGAGACACTCAGCGATAACACGGCAATGCTCCGCAGACATGGGGAAAGTTCGGAACTGGCGATGTCATCCTTTAAAGTCGGCAAAAGAGTGGAAAAACAACTAATGGTGGTATATTTCAGAGATATCGCTGATTCTGAGCTTGTAGATGAGGTAAAGCGGCGGATTAAGACCATTGATATGGATGAGGTGCTGGAGTCGGGCTATGTAGAACAGCTTATAGAGGATAACTTTCTTAGCCCGTTTGTGCATATTCAGAACACAGAGAGACCGGATCGGGTCATGGCCGCATTGCTGGAGGGACGTGTGGCAATTCTGCTGGATGGCACGCCCTTTGCGCTCATTGTGCCCGTCACGTACGGGATGATGTTCCAGTCTCCTGAAGATTACTATGAACGATGGATACCAGGGTCGCTGATTCGATTTCTTCGTTTCATGGCAACTTCGTTATCTTTGTTCACCCCGGCGCTTTATATTTCCTTTATCTCGTTTCATCCCGGACTGATTCCGACCAAGCTGGTCATTTCCATTATTAGTGCAAGACAGGGTGTTCCCTTTTCCACGCTCGTCGAAGCGCTGATTATGGAGATTGCCATCGAGATTTTGCGGGAAGCAGGAATTCGGCTGCCCAAACCCATTGGTCCGGCAATGGGGATTGTCGGCGGTCTGATTATTGGACAGGCAGCTGTCAATGCCGGGATTGTAAGTCCAATTCTGGTCATTGTGGTGGCTATTACAGCCATCTCTTCTTTTACTACGCCTGTATACAGTGCTGGCATTTCCATGCGTGTCCTCCGTTTTGCAGTCATGTTCGCGGCAGCCACCTTCGGTTTGTATGGAGTCATCATGTGTTTTCTGGTGATAAGTATTCATTTGGCTAAGTTGCAGAGCTTTGGCATTCCGTTCCTTAGTCTGATGGCTCCCCGTTCGTTGAGGGACTGGAAAGATTACCTCCTGCGGGCACCGTTTCAATTTATGAAAAACAGACCCATTCTATTAAAGCATAAAGACCCGAAGCGACGAGGATGAGTTCAATATAGGAGGGATCAGAATGGCTCGCGGAAAAAAAATGGATCATATTACAACATTGCAAACGACGGCAATTGTAGTTAGCTTTATGTTGGCTGCCGGATTGCTTACCCTTCCCAGAGTAGCGGTTGAAGTTGCAAAAACACCGGATGTGTGGATATCTATCATTTTAGCAGGGGCTGCAACCTTTCTGCTCGGATGGATCATTATTAAACTGAGTCAACGATTCCCAGACAGTACATTTTACCAGTACGTTCAAAAAATAACAGGCAAGACCATTGGAAAAGGGATTGGCGCGGTGATCGTCATTTACTTTGTTTGTATTGCTGCATACGAAATCCGGTCCGTGGAGGAGGTAACGGCGTTTTTTCTGCTTGAAGGAACCCCGGCATGGGCTATTTCAGCCCCTTTTATGTGGACTTCCTTGTACTTGTGTATGGGTGGAGTGGGTGTATTAGGAAGGATATGCCAGCTTATATTCCCAATTACAGCAGCGATCTTTTTGTTGATATGCTTGCTGGGACTAAATGTTTTTGAATTGAATAACTTGCGTCCTGTCTTATCGGAGGGTGTAATGCCAGTACTTAGAACGGTTAAGACGACTGCTCTGACATTAACGGGAATTGAGTGTCTGCTTATCGTTCTTTGTCGTATGGAGAAACCGGAGAAGGCCACCAAGGCGATCGGATGGGGGATCGGAATCGCAGTCAGTTTTTATACAGCCACCTTGATCCTGTGTATTGGAGCTTTTTCAGTGGAAGGAGTCGTGGCCAGAACCTGGCCCTTTCTGGATTTGGCCCGCAGCTTTGAAGTGGAGTATCTGGTGCTTGAAAGGTTTGAATCCCTATTATTGTCCATCTGGATTATGCAAATTTTTAACACTTTCAGTATCGGTTTATACTGCGCTTCGATCGGAGTTTCGCAGATTTTGAATGTCTCTTATGCCAAGGTTCTATTTATCTTGCTCCCGTTCATTTACCTCATGTCCCAAATACCCAGAAACCTCAATGAGTTGTTTTCTTTTGGAACAGTCCTCGGGAATGCAGCTTTCTTGTTGTTCTCCCTGCTTCCTCTGCCGCTGTTGCTTATTTCCCGCTGGAGGGGAGTAGGATCATGAAGAGCGTCCGTTTGGGGTTACTTGGAATGGCGGCTATTCTCATATGCAGTACACTTTCAGGCTGCTGGAGCAGCTCCCCGGTGGAGGATTTGAACCTGGAGACAGGTGTTGCTATGGATGTAGCAGAGCTATCTCCGCAAGAAGAGCAAATCAAACAAAAAGGAGGAGATTATCCGAGAAAAGAGTTAATTACGGGAACTTTTCAATTTATCATTCCAGAGCAAAGCGGCGGCTCTGATAGGTCTTCTTCACAAAAGAAAAAATTTTTTAATATTCAGGAAACGGGGGATTCGATCTTTGAGATCATAAGAGAAATTTCATTACGGACCAATCGCCCTCCTATCGGATTTCATTTAAAAACCGTTATTATCAGTTCCAGTCTGCTTCGCAAAATTCCGCTGTATGAGCTGCTTGACTTTTTTTTGGGCGATAACGATATCCGGCCTAGCGTCCAATTGTTGATTAGTACGGATAAGGCGAGTGATGCGCTTCAGGAGATTATCCCAGGGCAAATTCCGGCTTATGTCTTAAAGGATATCTTTGTAAGTCGCAAACGGAATGCGCGGCTGGCAAAGCCGGTTGCATTGGCCAAAGTGATCGGACCGATGAGGGCCAAAAGCAGTTTTATTCTGCCTAATGTCATTACGGGGGAGAAGGGACTCAAACTGGCAGGCGCGGGAGTTATCAAGGGAAAGACGCAAACATACGGTGGTTTTCTGAATGAATCTGAGGTCGAAGGGCTCATGTGGATGAGAGGAGAACTGAGCGGGGGGACTTTAAAGGGGGTTGATCCCAAAACTAAGAAAAATATGGTATATGAAATCAAAAAGGTAAGAAGCAGCATTAAGGCTATCGTACAAGGTGGGGACATATCCTTTCGCGTACGAATGACTTCAGAGGGACGGCTTTCGGAAAATTTTAGTCTGAATGAAGATTTGGGCAGTAACCGCCTGCTTGGCAAACAAGAGAGTATTTTCCAGGAAAAAGTCAACTCATTAGCAGAACAAAGCGTAGCTAAAATGCATGAATTACGTACTGATGTTGGAGGCTTCGGAGAAGCCCTGCGGATTCAGCATCCTCAAGTATGGCACAAGGTCAAAGCGGATTGGGATAATACCTTCAGCACGATTCCGGTACAGGTCAGCACGGATATTCACATTGAAGACTATGGAGCTTCCAAAATACGGGCTGATTAATAGTATAACGAAAGCAGCCATTTCGCAGGCAGAGGACAATCCTGCTTTGCTGAAATGGCTTTTTTGTAACAGCTATTCTTCAAACAGGGATAGCGTTTCTTTCAGCCACGTAATATAGCTCTCTTCCCGATTAATGGCACGGCTTAGCACCAAATAATGACCGAATTGACTAGAGCCGGGTACTTGAAGGTTCTCGTCCAGCTGTTGCAGGGATTTTTTACTTTCATACAGACATTCGAGCTTATCTGTACGTTTGGCAATCTGATCCTCGAACAAGCGCTTGCTTTCTTCCTTGGGGATGGCTGCTGAGAAATACAGCATGAGCATAAACTCGTCCTTTTCCGTTTCCGGTAACTCTTTGGGGCTTAGTAGCCATTCGGTCAGCTCCTGAGCTCCTTTGGGGGTGATGCAGTACAGCTTCTTTTCCAGCTTGGCTCCTGTAATGGAGGTACGAAATTCAATGAGTCCTTCTTCGGTCAGCCTTTTGAGCTCGGGATAAATCTGACTGTGCTTGGCACTCCAAAATTGCCCGATTTCCTGCTTGAATTGGCTTGTAATATCGTAGCCGCTCATTTCCTCTTTGTGAACCAGACCCAAAATGGCATATTTCAATGTGCGTTTCAACGTAGTTCTCCTCGCAATGGGGTATTTGACAATAGTATATCACAGCGCTACAATTTATATGTATCTTAAAACATGTTTATATTTACATGTTTGAATGAATTGTTTATTGTTTTGGTGTCCTGTTCAATTCACAAACTCATAATAAGGAAAGAAGGATGCAAGATGGACAAGTTTATCGGCAGTCACATGATTTACACCTATGAGAATGGCTGGGAGTACGAAATATATATTAAAAATGAGGATACGATTGATTATCGCATTCATAGTGGTATGGTAGGCGGACGCTGGGTACGTGATCAGAAGGTCAATCTGGTGAAGCTGGTAGACAATGTGTATAAAGTATCGTGGACCGAACCGACTGGCACAGACGTTTCTCTGAACTTTATGCCTGAGGAAAAACGGATGCATGGCATTATCTTTTTCCCTAAATGGGTACATGAGCATCCAGAAATCACGGTTCGCTACCAAAACAATTTTATTCCGCTGATGGAAGAATCGCGTGAAAAATATGAAACGTATCCGAAGTATGTGGTTCCTGAATTTGCGGATATTACGTTCATCGAAAATGCAGGTGTGAACAACGAACAATTAATTTCCCAGGCACCTTACGCTGGAATGACGGACGACATTCGTGCAGGAAAGCTGCAATCATAATCGAACATGGTTAATGGAAATTGTGCAGCCTGAGCCTGTGGTAAGCAGTCTCAGGCTTTTTTACGTAAACTGGAGAGTGGATTGCTTATGGAGTGGTGGACGATAGCTAGAATGAATAGTAGACCAGTCCATGCTCGATAAGATATGCACGACTAATCCGAGGAGGGAGGATGATCGCTGTTGGGGAGAGAGTGTACGAGTTCGCATGGACAGTCAGATCGGATAGGGCAGATAGAGCCAACTCTGTTTTAACAGGTCCCCAGTGATCAGCGTGCTGCTTAATATATTGTTCGGCCTCGGTTAAGGACAGACCTTTGAGCGAGGTGAATACGGAAGCCCAGCGGACGAGATCAAAGGTGCCTTTAATTTCAGGTAGCTTATATTCCGCCAGGCCTTGAGCACCGTTACTCGACATAGTAAGCAAGCCGCAGCAATGGTGTTGATACTGTTCAGGATTAGGAAATTGGCGATGGTCGTATTGGATAATTGCCATGGAACCAATGCATAATTGCGTCGTTTGCAGCGTTGAGGGCTGGGCAAGCGTCAGGCTCATACTGGAACGGCCTCCTTTTCGGATTCACTGTAATAGGGATGGAAGAATCATACGTCACAGCGGATGTAATGTAAATCATGAATACAAGCGTAAAACAAGAATATGTAGCGGAAAACGGATTTTAATGCCAATGGAAACGGATACTTGTATCCGTCTCTTTCATTATCTTGACGATGGTCTTTATATTACAAAAAACAACCCCAGGTCACCCCAGGGTCGTCTTTATGAGAAATATATATCTTCATTTTGCAAAATGCTTGTTTAGCTGAATCACACGGGTGTTACATCCTGAATCGCTTCTTCTTTTTCCTCTTTCCAGATCACGTTCTCGCGATAGTTAGATCCCCAATCGTACATGGCCTTCAGTACCGGGATCAAGCTTTCTCCATGCTCTGTCAGCGAATATTCCACATGTGGAGGGACGACAGGATAGACTTTACGCAGAATGAGTTTATCTTCTTCTAGTTCGCGCAATTGGTTGGTCAGCATTTTTTGCGTAATGTGGGGGATCAGCTTCTTCAATTCACCGAAACGCTTGGTGCCTTCCATACCCAGATGCCACAAAATAATCAGTTTCCATTTGCCACCAATGACCGCGAGAGTCAATTCTTTATCACAATTAATCAGCTTCAAATCAATCCGGTCTTTTACAGTTGTGATGTTCATCGACCTCCTATCCGTAGTTATTCCAAGTATACTATGTATAACTACAGTGCGCAAAAGGAGATACATCCATTTTGGAAACTATGCATTCGTTTGGATACGGATCGACCGGACAGTTCCGACTACGCATAATTCCAGGAATATGACGGTTAAGCAGGAATAACGATAGTGTTAAAGGATTCTGGTTCCAGTTCCAAACGGTGTGTTGATTCACCAGCAGACAGATTCAGCACGCGAGATTCCTTAAATGGGTTGGCGATGACCAGAACCCTGTGTCCGTCTGTATTTTGAAAAGCAACCGCATTTCCAGCCCATGAACCTCGAATTCCAATGCGTCTGGCTCCTGGTAATACAAAATGAGAAAAGTGCTTCATCACGTAATATTCCGGGTTTAGCATAGGTTTGCGATCTGCTGGATCAACGGTGATCATCGAATTTTGCTCCCAGCCCCATGTGCTCTTGCCTTTTGGTTCCAAAACCATATTCCAGTATATATAAGCATTCACGCCATTGGTGAAGTAGTGCTGATACAGGTTATATACATATTTGGCGTAGTCCCATGAATTTTCTCCGTTCCCGCATTCATTTTCAGTCTGCATGTAACGAAGCTCAGGATAGCTCGCCACGGTGCGCTGAATGGCATTTTTGCCGGCCCATTGATAGCCTACACCTTTAATATATTTATAGGCCTCGGGGTCACTCAACACGGTGTGGGCATACTCATCAAATCCGGTCGACGTCTTCTTGATTAATTCCTCCCACGGATCAGGGGCGTTAATCGTACCTAGCCAAATTTCTGTATCCAGTCCGTGTTCCTCAAATGCCGGACCCAAGTAGTCGCGAATAAATTCGCGCAGCTGCTCTCCGGTCCATACACAGGAAGGGAATTTCTGATCGGCAATGACTTCGTTTTGAACATGAACCTGGTGAATCGTAATGCCTGCCTCACGGTATGCCTGAACAAATTTGACAAAGTATAATGCATACGCTTTCAAAATATCCTTTTCCCAGCGCAATGTACCGTAATTATAGGCTTTGGGTGATTTCATCCATGTTGGTGGACTCCAAGGTGAGGCGAACAGCTTTAAGTCTGGATTGAGTTGCAACGCTTCACGGATAAAAGGGATGAGATATTGCTGATCGCGCTCAATGGAAAAATGCTTCATCTCCATGTCGCCGTCCGTTTCATTATGGCTGTACCATTCCAGCGCGTAGTCACTCGCTCCAATAGGGAGTCGGCAGATCGTGAATTTGTGCTCGCCCTCGGGGTGGAAGAGAGCATGAAGCACCTGATCTCGTTCTTCGCGGTTCAAATGATTCAGGGCCACATAGCCCAACTCATTAAAACAGCCGCCAAAGCCTTCGACAAGCTGATAGGTTTCTCCCGTAAGGCTTAGGTTGGCACTCTCTTGAGTTTGGGTTAATTGATGAGCTTGGGAATGCCAAGCATTAGCTTTGGAAGTGGAAAACCATTGGATAGTTTGATTGCTCATATGTTACCCTCCTGTTCAGGCTTTTTGTATCTCTACATATTATAGGGTAGGATCTTAGGGGAAGAGATGGTCTGAACGAAGACAAATTTGCCCTTATCCAAGGTGAAATTTGCGGATGAAAAGTTTCTGTAGATTAAGAAGTGTTAAAAACACATAAAGTACACATCTCTTTGATAAGCTATTGTCCTAGAATGACCGAAAGAGGGAAGTCGATTGAATAAAAGAGTTCTTCTCGTGGAGGATGAAATACGTATTCGTGAAGTCATTGCGGATTATTTTAAACAAAATAATTGGGAAGTCTATGAAGCAGGCAATGGAAAAGATGCACTTCTCTGGTTTGATTCGGTGCAGCCGGACCTGATTATACTTGATATTATGATGCCTGAGCTGGATGGCTGGGAAGTATGCCGTCAGGTACGCAGCCGTTCAGGGGTGCCAATTATTTTGCTGACGGCCAAGTCTGGTGACGATGATAAACTATTAGGCTTTGAGCTGGGGGCAGATGACTACGTGACCAAGCCCTTCAGCCCTAAGGTGCTGATTGCCCGCGCGAACGCGCTGATGAAACGGGTGGAGGGACATGTGCAGCCAGAGTCGCATATTTTGCGATTCGGCAGTGCTATGCTTAATACGATGGCTCATCGGCTTGAAGTGGACGATGCGGAAGTCGAGCTGACACCCAAGGAGTATGAGCTGCTGCGGCTGCTTATACATAATAAAGGCATAGTTGTTTCACGAGATGCCATACTGAACCGGGTATGGGGTATCGATTTTGAAGGAGATACACGAGTTGTCGATACACATATCAAGAAGCTGCGAAGTAAGCTAGGCCGAGAATCACGCCATATCCGTACGGTGTTTGGTACAGGCTACAGGTTCGAGGAGGAAGAATGAACAAACGGGGAGTTACCTTTAAGTTGTTCATTATGACGGTTGTGTTTTTCCTGTGTTTTTACGGGATGGTGATTTTAAGCCAATTGCTGTTTTTTGAAAATTTTTATCAGAAACAGAAGATTGGGCGTGTGGAAAGTCGTTTGGAAAGCTTCGGCCAAAGTTATGTCAGGGAGGCTTGGGGACCGGGCAGAGTTTCGCGTGAGGCAGCTCGTTTTATGCTTCAGAATAAAAACCAGTTGGCGATTGTAACGCTGGACGGCAAAGTAAAGCTGGATGACGCGTTTCATATCAATCTCAGAAAAGCAGATGGTAAAATCGTTAAAATATCGCTGTCTCTGTTTATGAACGAATACGGAGATGAGCTGAGAGCTGCCCGGATTCAGCCTGGTGATCAGGTCACAGTTGAGGGTGAGGTGCTGGGAACGGACGGCATCTCTTCTACCAATTTAATTTATCCAACAGGCATACAGAAGCTTGGTTCCAAACATATAGGATCGACTTCGGAAGAGGCAAGCACAGATGACAGTGTAAGGCTGTCCGGTACGGTAACAGAGATTGTACTGCCAGATTTGAAAACCTGGAGTCAGCGCCAAGGTCTGCTGTTTAGTGCGCTGGAGGAATGGTTTCCTTTATCCCAGGATCATCTGGAGAGGCTTAAAAATTTCGAGGTGTTGGAGGAAGAGTGGACTGAACCTTGGACAGGGGTACGAAATGCAGTTATCGTCCATCCTGTTCGTCAGAGTACAGGCGAGATCGATCTCTTGTTCACTGTGACATCGTTGCAGGAAATCAGTGAGACGAATGAGGCTCTGCGCTGGTTTTATCTGTATCTGGGGATTGGCGGATTTGCACTTATCCTGATTTTGTCCCTGTTCTACTCCCGAATGGTAACCCGTCCGCTCATTACTTTGAATAATACTGCCAAGCGGATGGCCAAGCTCGATTTTACAGCCCATACGCCAATCCGGCAGAATGATGAGCTGGGCAGCCTGTCCTACAGCATGTATACCCTGTCCCAGAATCTGGACACGGCTTTGCGCGAGCTTCAGGAGGCCAATCAGCAATTGGTCGAAGATATGGAACAGAAGCAGAGGATGGAGGCTGTGCAACAAGACTTTTTTGCCAATGCTTCTCATGAGCTGAAAACCCCGCTAAGTATCATCAAAGGGTTCGCAGAAGGACTCCAAGACGGGGTTAGCGCCGGGAAGCAGGATCATTATATGAAGGTCATTGTAGAGGAAGCGGACAAAATGGAGCGGCTGGTCCAGGATATGCTGGACCTTGCCAAATTGGAATCTGGAACCCTCAAGCTTCGCAAGGCGACCTTTATTTTGAGCGAGCTGGTGGAGGAGGTTGTGGATAAGCTATTCCATTTGTTGAAGGAGAAGCAGCTGGAAGTGGTCATTATTCCTGCCAATGAGCTACCGATTCATGCCGATATAGGTTGGATGGAGCAGGTGATTATCAACTTTGTTGTCAATGCCATACGACATGCTGAGGAAGGAAGCTCCATCACGATTCGTATCGAAGGCTCTGGGGAAATCAATACGTTTTCCATTGAAAATAAGGGCGAGACCATCCCGGACGATCAGCTGGAGCTGATATGGGATCGATTCTACCGGGCTGAGCTGTCCCGTAGCCGCAAGACAGGTGGGACAGGACTCGGGCTATCGATTGTTAAACGGATTCTGGATTTACACGAATTCCACTATAAGGTGGAGAATACCAAGGACGGCGTCTGTTTTGTCGTTATATTCGGAGGCTAAGCTATGGCAAAGTTAACAATGAAATGGAATTGGGTGCCCTCACTTTGCACGCTTGCAAACCTGGGGGCAGGGGTCCTATCCCTGTACTTTACGGTTCATGAACAATATATGACCGCCTTTACCCTCGTAGTGGTGGCTGCTTTATGGGATGTACTGGACGGTTTGCTGGCAAGGCTGCTGCATTGCTCCAGTGATTTTGGCAAGCAGCTTGATTCGCTGGCGGATGTAGTCTCATTTGGCGTTGCTCCTGCCTTTCTGATCTTGCAGTACAAGCTGGGAGATACTCATTGGATAGGACCGCTTGTAGCTGTGTTGTTTGTGTTATGCGGTGCGGTGAGGTTGGCGAGATTCAACCTGATGGCTTTTAGCAAAGGCTTTGTGGGCATGCCTATTACGGCTGCGGGTGTGATTTTGTCCTTTATGTTTTTATGGAGTGAGCATTTGAAGCCGGGGTTGTTACTGGCACTAATGGTGGTGCTGTCGTTCCTGATGGTTAGCCGTATTCCCTTCCCGTCCTTCAAAAAATAATCGGTCAGGAGGTGGCGTCCCATGGAATGGGCCATCAGCATGATTACACAATACGGATATATCGCTATTTTTGCACTGCTTGCCCTCGGAATTATAGGACTACCCGTTCCTGATGAAATTATTATGGTGTTTGTCGGCTATCTATCCTCTATCATGGTACTGAATTATTCCGTGTCTATCTTAGTCAGTTTTATTGGTGCAATGACAGGAATGATGATCAGCTACACGTTAGGCAAAAAGCTCGGGCAGCCGCTGGTGGATAAGCACGGCAAGTGGGTAGGATTGACACCAAAGCGGTTTGCACGGGTAAAAGGGTGGTTTGCGCGCTTCGGATTGTGGACCATTTTATTCGGTTATTTTATTCCAGGAGTCAGACATGCAACAAGCTATTTGTCGGGGCTTAGTGCGATGCCTGTCCGAAAATATATGCTGGTGGCCAGCGCTGGTTCTCTGGTATGGACACTGATCTTTATCTCCATTGGTTATGTTGCCGGGGCGAATATTAACTTTCAATAATGTAACCGCAAAAGTAATGTAGCATTTTTCACGTATTGCACCGATAATATAAATAAAGAGCCTGTACAACCAGTGAGGGGATCTGTATTGAATGCATTGATGAAGTATATTGAAAAATTACCTGGTTTTTTGCAAATGATCTTGAATATCTCGCTGTTTTTAGTCGGGCTGATTTTAAGCTTCTTACTTCTAAAAGAAACATGGTCCATATTTTCATATGTGTTCTTGTATACAGAAGCCGACAAAAATTACTATGAATTCACGGAAGAGCTGCTTGTATTCTTCTTGTATTTTGAATTCATTGCATTAATCGTTAAGTACTTTAAAACCAATTTTCATTTTCCATTACGTTATTTCATCTATATTGGGATTACGGCCGTCATCAGGCTCATTATTGTGGACCATGATGATGCTCAAAATACATTCTGGTGGTCCATTGCTATCCTAGTCATGGTAGGTTCTCTATTGATTGCTAACAGTAAATTGTTAAAGAGAGAAAGTTGATGCCGGGGAAGATTGCAAGGGTGACAGTCAAGTAGGAGAGAGGGAATAAAGACGAATGGTAAGAAACTGGATGAATCATGCAGGTGTCAGGCGGGGAGCTGTCCTTGCGATAATCATTTTACTGCTCTTCATGTTAAGAAGCATGATGAATATTATTTTGTTAACACTGCTGCTTACAATCCTGATTGGCAGTATATATAACGGTGTGAATAAGCTGATCAAGCGGTTCGCCAATGTGCCGCCTTTGATTGTGCTGCTACTGGTATACGGGTTGCTGATCCTGATTATCGTGTGGGGAGTGTACCGAATGGTGCCGTTAATCAGCGTACAGGTCAAGCAGGTGTATCTCATGATTCAGCAAGCTTATATGTATCCTGACCGTAACCAATGGAACGAAACGATTATTCAATTTATGGACACACTCAATGTTCAGCGGTTATTTGAGCCTGGCTGGAATGCGGTAATGAAAATCAGCCAACTGGGAACACAACTGCTGGTATCGATTATTTTGAGCTTGTTCTTCCTAATGGAAAAGTCCTATATTACACGCTTTACAGCTACGTTTGTGGATAGTAAGCTGGGTTGGTTTTTCAAGGAAGTGGGCCATTTTGGAAGCATGTTTCTGGGTACATTCGGGAAGGTGCTGGAAGCTCAACTATTGATTTCACTCATCAACTGTATATTGACGACGACAGCTCTCTGGATTATGGGCTTTCCTAATCTGCTCGGCCTCGCGCTCATTATATTCCTGTTGGGATTAGTACCAGTGGCAGGTGTATTCATTTCCCTGATCCCGCTCGGTCTGATTGCGTTTAGCGTCGGGGGAATCAATTATGTGATTTATTTGGTCATTCTGATCGTGGTGATTCATGCGATTGAAGCCTATTTCCTGAACCCGAAGCTGATGTCATCCAAAACCAATTTACCGATCTTCTTCACCTTTGTTGTATTGATCTTCTCTGAGCATCTGATTGGAGTGTGGGGCCTGATTGTAGGTATTCCGTTGTTTGTTTTCTTCCTTGACCTGATCGGGGTGCAACGCAAGCAAGAGAAGGATACCTAACATAGCACTACACGATGCGAATATAATAGTGATCATGGATTTTCCATCATGAATGCCTGCGAAGCCGCAGGCATTTTTTGTTTTCTCTGGTGCTCCTCATTTTATTCATGGGTCAGATGACTGATGTTCATCATTGTTCAGAACGAGTCCAACGGTATGTTTTACTTCCTTTAAATTTTCACATCCATTTTACAATTATGATTCCGATTATAGCTATGATTACACCGCACATTTCCGTTCTACTCATTGATTCTTTCAGATAGAAACGAGCATATAGCAATACTACAACAACACTCAAGGCGATAATTGCAGAAACAACCCCGGTAACCCCATTATTAAAAGCAGCAAGTTTAAGTACCATGGCTAAAACATTTACAAGACCAACTCCTATTCCTAAGCATAAGGTTTTAGAAAGGGTCCAATGGTTCACAATTTCTCTTTGTTTATTAATTCCTACTTGAATAGAAGAAGGTCTTTGTCCACTACAATTAATTAGGAAAGCTCCAGAAAATAATATACTGCTTGTTGCAAACATCAATGTTAGGAGTGGTAGGATAGAAACACCATTTAGTAAAGCTTGTTTTGATGATAAGTCCGTAAAGCTATAAAAAATGATCGCCAATAAACCAAACTGCCAGCCTTGATACGTACCTTCCTGTAGATCTCTTTTATATCTGATGATGAGCAGAGAAAGGATTATGATACAGAATCCAACCAATTGCACGGGGCTCAGCGTTTCTGCCCAAAGTAATGCAGCTAAAAGGACAACAATTACAGGCGTCAATCCAGAAAAAAATGCGATGACTGAAGCCCTCCCCACAGCATATCCCTTATACAGAAATGTGTTGGCCAAAAAAGAGAAAACCCCCATTACAACACCAAACCAAACTTCGTTACTCCATGTTTGATTAACAAATAAGTTGATGATTAAAACTAAAATTGCACTAGAGATATATACACCAATAAACATTAGATCTCGATTAATTGTTCGTTGAGAAGTCCATTGGTAAAGAATGCCTCGTAAGCCAAAGAAAAAAGCAGCCCCTATTGCGTATGCAAACCACATTGCTTGTCCCTCCAAATACACTCAATAAAAATGTATGACTGAAATGAAACGTGATGAATTGTTAACTTCATAAATTATAAATATCCATTGGACTTTCCTAAAGGACCAATCCTGACACAAATAACCAGTCCAATTTATTTAAATCGAATTTTAATAGTGTATTTACTAGATATTTGTCCAACACTTTTTCGCGGTCGCTTTCGATAAAAAACAGAGTAATCACAACGTACTTGTTTGCAGCAGTAGATCTATTGTTTTACCCGTTATTTCATCTTACTGGCCAACTTTTGTAGTACACTGAGTATCAAGATTAGATCAAGTGAAAAGAAAGAGATGATATGGATGGAACAAAAGATTAAGGTGTTGGCTATATCGGGGAGCCTTCGTCAAAAGTCTTCCAATACCGCGCTTATGAAGGCTACTATTGGACTGGCTTCTAAAAATATAACATTCACGGTATATGATGGATTGGGGGATTTGCCTCATTTTAATCCTGACTTGGATGTAGAGGAAGGGCCAGCTTCCGTAAGAGAACTGCGGGAGCAATTGAAACAATCCGATGGAGTGCTGATCTGTACACCGGAATATGGAAATGGTGTGCCGGGTGCTTTGAAAAATGCCTTGGATTGGCTCGTATCTTCAGGTGAATTTGTAAATAAGCCTACAGCGGTCATTAGCGCCTCACCGTCCCCTATGGGCGGTAACCTGGCTCATGCTTCGCTGCTGCTCACATTGCAAATGATCAATGCAGAGATTGTGGAAAATGGAAAGGTCATTATCCCAAATATCACATTGAAGTTGAATCAAGAGGGCACCATTACAAATGCTGAAACTAGACAGGAGCTGGAAGCATTACTTCAAGGGCTTGAGCAAGCATGCAGAGGACAGGCATAGAAAAATTCAAAGCAGATCCTTCATCATAGAAGGATCTGCTTTTTTCGAATGGCCACCTACTACATATGCAGCAGCAGGTATTCATCAGTGATCTAAATGTTAGAGGTGTTCAATAAGCTCTCATAGACCTTTAATCGGGCATACACTGTTTCAAGTATCGGATATGAGACATTACTGCCAGAAGCCAATGCCAGAAGTGCACCGTGCAGATGGCTTGCTTCAACCGGTAGATTTTTCTGCATATCACGTTGCATGGATGACATCATCTCAGGCTTTAAGGAATCCATCGTTTTTAGCGTATGGGCTTCCATTTCTGAATGAATAGGCATATCTGCGTTGCGGGCAAGTGTGACGATTTCATGCAGTAGCTTTTCATAGATTGCACGCGATTCAGGCGTGGCGAGTATCGCCCCGACGGAGGTACCCATCAGGGTTGTGATTCCGCTCATGCTGGCAATAAATATATACTTCTGCCAAATTTCACGCTGAATGTCATGACTGTTTGTGACGGTGAAGCCTGCATGATCAAGATGGCTACATAGTAGCTGCGCACGTTCTGAATTTGCTCCATCCCATTCGCCAAAAACAATGCGGTGGAACGGGCTTGTCTGAACGATAGAGCCTTGGTGATTTAACGTCGTTTCGATATAACAAAGCCCACCCAGCACTTTTTCAGCTCCAAAATATTCGCGTAAAGATTCAAAATGTTCATAACCGTTAAGCAAAGGAAGAATCATGGTATCTTTACCGATATAGGGCGCAAGCTCGTGCTGCAATGAAGGCAGATGGTATGCTTTGACCGCGAGAATAATACAGCCAAATGGCTCCGCAGCTTCACCGTAGGTCATAGCCTGGATCGGCGTCTGAAAATCTCCATGTACACTTTGAATCGTCAGACCGTTTTCCGTCAAATGAAGCTTCTTGGAAGGGCGTACGAGAAAAGTTACATCTTCTCCTTTTTGAACCAGGCGTCCCCCGAAATAGCCTCCAATAGCACCGGCACCCACAACTAGAAACCGCATTATAGGGCACCTGCCTTTACTTCTTGTTTCATTTTCTTCAGTGGCAAAACATTAAGCGCTTTCGAGTTTGTCATGGTTACATTCAAATCCTTTCCCACCTTGATTTTGGAAAAACAAAAAAACCTTCCAGCACATTGCTGAAAAGGTCCGAAAGGCAAAAAAAGAGTCAATTTGCGACCGTTCTTTTGTCTCGGTCCTTTCGGATCAGAGCAAAATCCAACGAGTTCACCTCCATAGGCTCACGCTTATACTTATTAAATTACACCTTACCAGAGTACCGTTCGAATATATCGATACAGCCTCTCAGGGAAGTATACCAGAATATCGGGTTCTTGTCCCATATAAAGCCAATCCGAACAGCGTGTATGCGATGGTATCCATAAAGCACGAACCTAGTATATATGAAGCGCATAGTGGTGATATAATAGGGCGCAAATAGATTGATAGACCGATAACTTGGAGCAGAGGAGAGAAGGCTGGTGTTTGAGCAAATTGTAGCGTATGGTCTGAGCCAAAAAGAGGCCGTTAAGGATTATCCATTTGGTGCTGATCCCCTGGTACTAAAAGTAGGGGGCAAGATGTTTGCTCTCCTGACTGAAAAAGACGGCGTTAGCCATGTATCCTTGAAATGTGATCCGGTCATTGCGGAAAACCTGCGTGAGCAGAACAAGGCAATTAAGCCAGGCTATCATTTGAATAAAAAGCATTGGAATACGATAGAGGTTGATGAAAGCTTCCCGTTGGAGGATTTGTACAGCATGATCGACCATTCGTATGAGCTGGTCTTCAAAAGCTTAACTAAAGCGCAACGCGAAGCGATTACAATGAGGATACGGGCAACAGATCTGTAAAGGGCTGGTGAAGTCCTTATTAACACTTTTATAGTTTTACTTGACAGAAAACCCCTAAAGATATATTCTTAATTTAAAGATAATTTATTTGAAAATAATATCAAGGAGTGGAACTGAATATGAGCGAACTGGTGAATGTCATTCAAGAGAGAAGATCGGCTTCTAAATTTATTCCTGATGTTACTATAGATGCAAAAGAACTGGAAGAGATGTTCCAGCTGGTGAAGTTTGCTCCATCGGCTTTTAATTTACAGCATGCGCGTTATATTGTGGTGCAGGATGCAGAGATCAAACAAAGACTGCATGATGAGGCAAGTAAGCAGTACAAAATATTAACCTCTTCGGCCACCATTGTAGTGCTGGGTGATACAGAGGCTTATACCAAGGTAGCTGACCTCAACGAAGGGTTCCTGAATTTGGGTGTTCTGAGCAAGCAGGAATATGATAGCACCGTAGAATCGGTGACTCAGTTCTATCGCGAGCGGGGACCTGTCTTCCAGAGAGAAGAAGCGATTCGTAATGCCAGTTTGTCGGCTATGCAATTTATGTTGATTGCCAAGGACAAAGGCTGGGATACTTGTCCGATGATCGGTTTTGACCCGGCAAAGGTGCAGGAGGTATTGAATATCCCCGAGCAATTTGTGCCTGTGATGATGATCACCTTGGGAAAAGAGGACGAATCGGGTCAGCGGGCAAGAGGATACCGCAAGCCGGTTGGACAGTTTGTTAGCTACAATGGATTTTGAAATCTGTAAATCATCATGTTCATTAAGGAGTGATTGAGATGTCTTTGAAAACCGCTGGAATTCACCATATTACGTCCTTTGCAGGCGATCCGCAGGGCAATGTTGACTTTTACGCAGGTGTGCTTGGTTTGAGATTGATCAAAAAGACAATCAACTTTGACGCTCCAGAGGTATACCACTTGTATTTTGGGAATGAAGAAGGCAGCCCGGGCACGATCATTACCTTTTTTCCGGCTCCGGGTACACGCAAGGGTAAAATTGGAGGCGGACAGGTCGGGATTACGACATATGTCGTGCCGCCAGGCTCGCTGGATTACTGGGAAAACCGTCTGCACAGCTTGAAGGTGTCCTTCACGAAGGCTGCTCGTTTTGGCGAGTCATTCATCCAGTTTCGAGATAATGAGGGCCTGCATCTGGAACTGGTGGAACGTGAGGAAGGGCTGGTGAACACGTGGACAGCCGGAGGCGTGCCTACAGATAAAGCGATCAAGGGTTTTGGAGGAGCTGTGCTCTATAGTGCGGATTCCAAGCATACCCAAGGTGTGCTGGAGAACGTTCTGGGTATGACTCCCATCGGAGAAGACGCAGATGCAGGCTATATGCGTTATCAGACGACTGGAGATTTGGGCAACTTGATCGACATTCCGATCAAAGATGTACCGTGGGGGAATGGCGGTGCCGGTACGGTTCACCATATTGCGTGGCGCGCGCAGGACGATACGGAACATCGGGCGTGGGACGAATGGGTTCGCCAGCGTGGTTTTGGGACCAGTGGCATTGTAGATCGCCAATACTTCAATGCCGTTTACTTCCGCGAGCAAGGCGGTATTCTATTCGAGATTGCAACCGATCCGCCTGGATTTACCGTGGATGAGGAACTGCATGAGCTGGGGCACAAGCTGATGCTGCCTGAATGGTATGAGCCTCAGCGCGCCCAGATTGAGTCTAATTTGGTTCCCATCGAACCTAGAGTGCTCAAACAGGATGAATCGGTTTGAGATGTACAATCACATATGGAACAAGAAAAGGTCCAATGCGGGAAGATGTTCACCCACATTGGACCTTTTGGTATCTGAATTGTCAGTATCGAAAAAATAAGCGGGGAAGAGCTGTTTAGATCATGAGCAACTCACGAATCTCCAGTTCGGTCAACGCTGAAAGGCTTTCTTGCCCTGGTTGAATGACCTGGTCAATCAGGTTTTTCTTTTTTTGCTGTAGCTCATACATTTTGTCCTCTACTGTACCTTGGGCGACGAGCCGAATAACCTGAACCACTTTTTTCTGGCCCATTCGGTGTGCACGGTTGGTAGCCTGCTCTTCTACAGCGGGATTCCACCACAGGTCATATAGAATGACGGTATCTGCGCCGGTGAGGTTCAGACCCGTACCTCCTGCCTTGAGGGAAATCAGGAACAGCTCGCGTTCTCCTTCGTTGAAGCGACTGCACAGCTCGACTCGTTCGGGGGCGGGAGTTTGTCCATCCAGGTAAAAGTAGGGAACCCCTTCACGAGAAAGCTCGCGTCCGACCATTTGAAGCATCGTAGTGAACTGTGAAAAAATGAGCATCCGCTTCCCAGAGCTGAGACATTCCGTAATAATCTCCAGCAGTTGTTCAAATTTGGCCGAGCTTCCCGTATATCCATCAACGAACAAGCCCGGATGACAGCAGAGCTGACGAAGCCGGGTCAGACCTGCGAGGATTTTGATCCGGTTTTTCTGAAATCCTTCTTCATTGAGATGCTTCAATGTTTCATGCTGTAGCTTGGCTAGATAAGCTGTGTACAGCTTTTTTTGCTCCGGCAGGAGCCGGGATACCTGCACGGATTCGATTTTCTCCGGCAGTTCCTTAAGTACATCGCCCTTCAGACGGCGCAGCAGGAACGGACGAACTCGCTTGGCAATCACATTTCGAGGCAGATTGTGAAATGCTCTTTTTCCGCCGGGAAATAGCTCAGGAAATACCACGTCGAAGATGGACCATAGCTCTTCCAATGTATTCTCAATGGGCGTTCCTGTCAGAGCAAAACGGTAGCGGGCTTGTACATCCTTAACGGCCTGTGCCGTCTGGGTGGCATGATTCTTGAACGCTTGCGCCTCGTCCAGAATAAGCGTATGAAACGATGGCTTGCTATACACTTCTGCATCGCGCCGTAGCAATGGATAGGATGTAATAATGACGTCATAGCTGGCGGCATCCCGTATAATCTGGCCCCGTTCCTCCGGGCTGCCATCAGCAATAATGACACGGATATGCGGGGCGAATTTCTCCAGTTCATTCCGCCAATTGTACACCAGCGATGCAGGGGATACGACCATGGCTGGAAGCTGTTGATTGCGAATCTCTGGCAATACAGACACGAGGAAGGCAATACTTTGTAGCGTTTTGCCAAGTCCCATATCATCTGCCAAAATGCCTCCAAAACGGTAATGTGCTAAGGTCTTGAGCCATTGAAAACCGTACACCTGATAATCTCTCAAGATCGGGGCGAGAGTGACAGGTACGGGAAAGTCGAGATGGTCAGGATTGCGTATATTTTCTAGCAGCTGGCGAAAGGTTTTACCCAAGGTCAGATTTTTCACATGATCGTGAGGATCAATCAAATACAGACCTTGCGTGACCGGAATCCGAATCTGAGCTGCATCCAGATCGCTTTTGCGGATACCTGTTTCGTTCATGAACCGAATTAATTCCTTGTACTCCTCTGTTTCCAGCGGCAGTAAGGCACCATTCGGCAGACGGTGATATTTCTGTTTTTCTTCTAGCGATTTGAGCAGCTTGCGAATTTCCGATTCTGGTATACCCTCAATATCAAATTTAAATTCTAGCCAATCCGTACGTTCGTCCCACTCTGCTCGTATCCTGGGGATAGGCAGCGTATTATTGATTTTCGCTTTGACTGCACCTGTGGCATAGACGTCCAGCAGCCTTTCCAGTTGTGGAACAGTATGGTATAAGAAGTCATACTCTGCATCTTCATCTTCCATAAAATATCCGCTGTCTGTTCTGGCAAAGGAGCTATGCTCCATCAGTTCCAAAATTCGCTGCTCCTGTTCTCCATCACGTATCAAAATACGCTCGTTACCTGGCGTTCGTGCATCTGTTTCCAACGGGTTGATGATGATGTCCCCATATTGGAATTCCAGTCCTGCCAGCAGCTTGTCTCTTACCCGGTCCAGATACAGCTTGGCCTTTAACGGATGCTGGGAGACCCGATCCGAGACAGCACGTGTCATATGGACACGTCCGAGCTTGATTAAGCCGGGCACGACTTTATCCATAAAAGCTTCCATCTGTTCTGGCGCGATCTGGATTGCTCGTTTGTGATGTACTTCGACCATCCGTTTTAGGTCAGACAAACGCCGTAAGGAATCAGCCTTCTGCTTGACAAGCTTGCCATCGGCAATGACGACACCATAGTCCTCCATGATCATCAAGTCATCTAACCCCTGAATACTTAGCTGATAGCCTTCGCTTGTGGCTTCGGTCTCATCAAATTCAAATTGCAGCGGAAGCATCAGGTCGGACTGGGGAATACCTTCGCTCGTGTTTCCGTGAATCTCAAAGTAGACGCCCTGTGCTGCTATCAGTAAGGGGAGCAGCTTGTCCCAGGCCGCAGGCGGAATGAGAAGCATACGCTCGCCGCTCATATGACTGCCGGAGGCTGAATATGTGCCAGAGGTTTCCCGGATCATGCGCTCCTGGTGGCACACCTGGGATAATTGCTGGAGGATCGCGTCATGTTCTACGCGGAAACGGTACAGCTCAGGCTCATAAGAAAAGCTTTTCGTGAACATGTAGCTGTCCCCACGGTCGATACTATCCAGAAACGGGCGGATTTTCTGAACGATGTATAATCGTTTGGGCCCAGCCTTCATTTCTATCCCAAACATATATTTTTGGTACCCGTAGGCAAAGGGCCGGATGACAAATTGAAAATCCAAAATCGCGCGAGTATCCAGCAACGCAGGTGTGCTGCGAAGTGGTCTCTTGCGGCCGAATAGTTTTAACATACTGTCGGTCAATTGGAGATCCCTTTGAGTGATGTCTGAGGATCGCACTGTTCTGGTATCTGTGTACATCCCGTCCGAATCCATGCTTCCCGTTGGATCTGGGGCAGTGCCGGGATGAAGTCTGGAGACATAGGAGCGTACGGACAGACTTTTTCCACGCCGCATATCATAGGCGTTAAGAAGAACAGCGGCAATATGTTTGCAATAACGTCCAGTGGTCTGAAATGAGCTACAGGTGCATTCCGCGCGGATGCTGCCGTTGGGCCGGATCATTGCAGCAACAGCATAAAAGCCGCTTCCTTTGACTGTAGCTTCATACACACCTTCATGATGATCTATTTGTGTAAAGGCCACCTTTTTGGCCCGGTAATAGGCATCCCCGTCGTCGTAAGCAGCCTGACTGCATAGTTGTCTGATCGCTCGCCGGGTAAGTTCAAAACTCATGGTTCGTAATCCTTTCCTGAGTTATTCCGTTTTCTACATGATAACAGAACAGACAGGGGGAAGGACACTTGAGGAGTGGATTTGAATTATATGGATGGTATTGTAGGGAAGCTTTTACAAGCTGCACATTGCAGGATACAATGGAGGTATTAGAGAAAGGAGACGGATACGTTTGCAAAAAGAAGACAATAAGACCGATTCCAAATCCGGCTCATCCAAATGGTATCTTGGTAGTGCAGCAGCATTGCTCCTGTTGAAAGGCAAGTCGTTGCTTGCCCTATTAAAATTCAGTAAATTTGGCGGTGCGCTGATCTCTATGGCATTTACGATTGGCGCGTATGCGATTATATACCCATGGGGATTTGCAGTCGGGTTCGTGTTGTTGCTATTTGTGCATGAGCTGGGGCATGTATGGGCTGCCAAGCGCAAGGGTCTTCCAGTATCGACGCCGTTATTTATTCCTTTTCTCGGTGCGTTAATCACCATGAAACGACATCCTTTGGATGCCCAGACAGAGGCTTATGTAGCCATGGGCGGCCCGTTATTGGGCACGGTGGGGGCTATGGCGGTATACGCAGGGGCCTATGCAACAGACAGTCCGCTACTATACGCGCTGGCATATATAGGTTTTTTCCTGAATCTGATCAATTTGTTGCCCATTCATCCGCTTGACGGAGGACGGATTTCCACAGCAGTGACACGTTGGTTATGGCTGGTGGGCCTACTGGGTGGGATTGTAGTGATCGTGTATATGAAATCCATTTTATTTTTCTTTATTTGGGCTCTATTCGCCTATGATTTATACAAAAAATATGTCAAACGCAATAAAGAAGACGTCAAGGTTCAATCGTTATTACAGAAGCCGGTGGTTGATGTACAGCATTTGTATGAGCATGGATATCCGCTGCCTGGGCCGGAGCATACGCGCAGATTGTCCTTTAATACCTATTCGGATCTGGAGGGACAGCAATATGTGACGATATATATGGAAAGCCTGGATGTGGAGCATACGCTTCTGCTGCCACAGCAGTGTCTTGTCCAGCATGTATGGCTGAACGGTGTAGAACATATACCGACGCCGGATGCGTATCAGCTCAGATTGCTGTGTGAGATTGACTACATTCCATTTGAAAATGATAAATATTACGAAGTCCCTGCCTCATCACGCTGGAAATTCGGCATCAGTTATATGGGTTTGGCTTTATTCCTGATAGGGATGATGTATGTAGTACATCAGCACATAGGAGATATCAGGCTATAATAATGTAGTTATAAAGAGGCGCGGATCTGATACTTTCAGATCGCGCTCTTTTTTTGTTTTTTTTGGGAAGGGGAAGATTTTATTATTTTTTAAAATCTGACGCTTCTATAGGGACTTTTCCTTTTATAAGGAACCATTTATGATTTTTATATTTTTGAATCATTCCAACATCAAAAATGATTGATTTTACGTCATTTTCCAAAAGTATGTTTCGAGAAATATCGGCCTCCAATGTATATTTAACTGAATTATCGTCTATTTTTTGATGAGAGAACTTTATATTAGATGCATACTTTCTAATTCGGGATGGAAATATATATTCTATTTTGGAGTCCCTATCTTGAGGAAGTATAATATCTGTCAACAAATGACCATCTTTGAATTTTAAATGAAAATTATTAACTTCAAGGATTTCTTTATCAAATTCATTTAGATTATCTTCTTTAAAATCTTCAAAATAGTAATGACCGGTATTTAACCGTACATTGTGTCCATCTTTGAGGACAACTTTGACAGCATCAAATTCATGAATAAAATTGATATCCACAGTCAATTCATTTTCATAGATCTGAACAATTTTCACATTGTCTAAAATAACTTTATTCTTTAACAATAAAGAAGCCTTTTTAATGTTTAAACTATCTACTCTATAGGGAAAACTTATCTTGATTTTTTTAGAACTATCATCATGAGAATTGAAAATGAAATAACTATTCTCTCGTACACTTATTTGTCGTATATACTCCAACTGAGTGTCTTGATTTTTATTCGATTCATTTATAACCTTTTCTTGATTATTGTTTGTACATCCAAATAAAATCATAGAATTAGTCAGCAGCAACATGATGATTATAACAAAACGAAATTTCAATATGTAGTCACCTCTTCTTGTAAATGGTAAACCCCCCTCATATTGAGGAGGGTTATGTAAACGATTCGTTTTTAATTAGCTTGGGTTATCGTAGAGCCAGTATTCTACACCGCCGTTGTTGTCATAACTGGAAGCTGTATATTTGGTATCGCCAAACCATCCCGTATCAGTGTACTCATAATTTCTTTTTATACCTCTTGCAGCACTTTTTAGTTCGGCAGTATGCCAAGGTTTAATCGTCACATCAATGGAAACTTTCTTTCTATATTCTTGGCCTATTTTCAAGCTCATCTCAGCTTCTGCGATAGCTTCAAAACCATATTTTACAGTTCCAGTTACTTCACCAGTCATTTTTGACTCGGTTTCTAAATTCATTCTTACACTTTGATTGCTTCCATTGTTAAATCTGTCATAATCTTGGCCTGTATAATAATTACTTGAATTCACAAATGTCCATTTATTTGTGCCCATCGGCTGAACTAGACTGTTTTCTCTGTTTAGAGTTTGGGTATCTTCTTTTTGCTCTTTATCGAATTTCTTAATATCCTCAGAAGAATAATATGGAACACCATCAATATACAACTGATCTCCTACGTTACTTTCGACTGGGGGTCTAAAATTCCCTTCTAATTCATTCTGATCTGGGGCAGCTTGTGCGGTCAACGCTGATAGATTCAGCATTAAACCCAAAACAAGTGTAGATTTGATCAATTTCTTCAAATTTTTTCACTCCTTATATTTTTTGATAATTTATTCAAATAAATGTTAATAATTATATAAAAATGGAACAACCCTACACAGGACCTAAGTTGAATGATTTTGTGTTTCACAAATATGCAACTTAGTCTGTCAATGGTTAATAATTGTTCAGATAAAAAACATAATGTCGTAAGCTCTTGAATAATTAAGAGCTTACGACATTATGTTTAGATATCCTTAATTTTCATCAGTAATCGGTTTTAACGTCTGGCGGTATTTTAGCGGGCTGGTGCCTGTCCAGCGCTTAAATTGTCTGCTAAAGTGAGCCAGACTGGAGTACCCCAGCAGGGAAGCCACCTTGTTTAGCGGCAGATTGGGCTGCTGGATTAGCACCTTAGCCTCATGCAGCTTGGTCTCCGATAGATAGTGACGTGGTGAATAGCCGTAGACCTTGCGGAACACTTCCTGCGCGTAGCCTGGACTGATCCCGAGGGAAGCTGCCACATCTTCAAGCCGGAATGTTTGCTCACCAGATTCATCCTCCCGATAAGGCTTGAACCTCGATTGAATAGCTTCCATAATGGCCTTGGCATATTGAACGGATGAAGGTGCAATTCTGGGCTCCAATCCCGTAGAAATCATTTGCGAGAATATCCCGAATAGCTCGAACAAAGTAATCTGCATACGAAAGCGGTCCGCTGTCGTATATTCTCCGTTCTCCCGCACCATGCTGATCCAGCTATGAACCACCTTTTGCAGCTTGGTATTGGTTTCAGTGCCTGCCGGGAAAAAAAGCTGATTGCTCTTGATCATCTCCTGACGAAACAGTGGATCATCCACATTAAAATGGGTGCTAAAATAATACATTCCATCAGGGGAAGCACACTGACTCACATGCTTAAATCCCGGCGGAATAATTAAAATATCACCTTCCCCAACCGAGTATACGTTATTCTCCATAATCGTTTCCTGACGACCTTCTAAAATGAGTGCAATTTCAAAACCGATATGACACTCCTCAGGCATGGACCAATCCGCTTTGACCCGATGAATATGAGCGCCAAAAAATTTCACATTCCAATCAATAATAGGTAGCCACTGGCAATCATGGAATAGGGCTGGATCAACATCTGGATTTAATATCATCAGATCACCTTCGATTAGGGCAAATTTTACACCGCTTAGACAATCTCATTGTACCTAACATTTAAATATAATAAAAGAGCGCTTACAAGCTTTATATTATAGGATTTTACATAAAAGGTATCGCTTATATGTAGTAATTTTGAAAGCGATACCATGTTGTAATTAGGAGGAGCTATGGAAACAACATCGAAAGAACGGGTATCGTATTACGTTTACTTTTTGGGGAGTAACGCAATTCTCTGTCTAGTCGCCTCTTTTGCAATGCTATTTTATACGGATTATGTGGGTATATCTGTTTCTATTATTGGTACTTTGTTCGTACTCGCCCGTATATGGGATGCGCTTAGCGCTCCAATCTTTGGCGTGATTATAGACCGGGCCAACCTAAGGGGTGGCTTGTTCAAGCCATGGACGAATCTGGCATCTATCATTTTGCCAATACTTACTGTACTTGTTTTTCTCGTTCCGAGTGATGCGTCACTCACCGTCAAGGTGATCTATATCGCAGCCACATATCTGGTATGGGAAATGTGTTATACGATCAGCGATGCGCCTGGCTTTGGTTTGGCTACACTGATGACGAAAAATACGCATGAACGTGATCTGCTAATGTCCAGAGGCCGGACGATGGTTTTCTTGGCTTTTATGGTCATTTCCTCATCTTCGGTAGCTGTAGCCAATCAGATCTCCTGGCCGGTTTTGGCGCTGATCGTTGCTGTAGCTGGTTTAGTCTTAATGAACTTTACTCGCTTTAATGTCAAAGAGCGTTATGCCAACAAGGCAGAGAAAGTTACGCTCAAGCAAATTATGACGTATCCCATGCAAAACAAGCAGCTTTTATTTTACCTGATGTCGTTTATGACACTGTCCATGACTAATCTGCAAGGAATCGTCGTCAGCTATTTTGCCTTATATAACTTGAAAAATCCCATTTATATTTCCATTCTTATGTTTATTTCCTTGGGTGTGCAGCTGCTCACCGCGTTGATTTTACCGCCAATTATTAAGCGATTTGGCAAATGGAAAGTGAATGTTATCAGCTTGCTTGGATTGTTCGCTACGGGCATGTCCTTGTTTGCGATCGGTTACAGCAATCCTATTGTTGTGTGTGTATTCGCGGTTCTCTTTGGCCTGTTCAGCTCTGCACCGCAGCTCATGGTACCGATGTTTACCGCCGATTGCGTGGAGTATGGCGCATTCAAAAAAGGTGTGCGTGCCAGCGGAACCGCTTTTGCTACCCAAACGTTTGCAGGAAAACTGGGGGGAGCAGCAGCCAGTGGAATTGTTGCCTATGCGCTTGCCTTTGCAGGCTATATTCCGAATGTAGCGCAGACTGGACAGGTTCTTACGTGGATATTCGCGCTCTATGCGGTAGTGCCTGGTGTTGGAGCATTAATTACGGCCGGACTGTTCGCGTGGTTGTACAAGATTAAGGAACAAGATGTAGAGGGCTGGCTGGCAAGTGCGAAGCAAAAACAAAATCAACAGCATACAGATCTTGCGAAGCAGGATGTTGCTGGTAAGACAATGTCTGTACCATCGTTAAAAAAGCCACATAACAGCCACGGTATTTGAACCTCATGATAGATAGTATGACATTTTACCATAAACTTATTGGAGGACGACTTGATGAAAAAGCTACTGTACGGTGTCGCTTATTATGATGAATATATGCCTTATGACCGTTTGGACCAAGATATCCAAATGATGAAGGATGCGGGAATCAATGTGGTGCGGATTGCTGAATCCACTTGGAGTACACATGAGCCGCAGAACGGAGTGTTTGATTTTACCTCCGTGGATCGGGTGCTGGACGCTATGCATAAAGCCGGTATTGAGGTGATTGTGGGCACGCCGACCTATGCTGTGCCCACATGGCTGGTAAAGGAACATCCCGATGTATTGGCGACAACGCCTCAGGGACCGGGCAAATACGGAGCTCGCCAGATTATGGACATTACGAACCCGGTGTACCTGTTCCATGCTGAGCGAATCATACGCAAGCTGATTGGACGGGTGAGTCAGCATCCGGCGGTCATCGGCTTTCAGACAGACAATGAGACGAAGCATTACCATACGAGCGGTCCCAATGTGCAATTACAATTTGTGAAGTATTTGCGGGAGCGGTTTGAATCACTGGATGAGCTGAATCGCAAATTTGGCTTGGATTACTGGAGTAATCGCATCAATAGCTGGGAGGACTTCCCTTCGGTGGTCGGAACGATTAATGGAAGCTTGGGTGCAGCCTTTTCCCAATTCCAGCGCAAGCTGGTAACGGATTTCCTGGCATGGCAGGTTGCACTTGTGAATGAATATAAGCGGGAAGACCAATTCGTTACGCAAAACTTTGATTTTGAATGGAGAGGTCATTCCTTTGGGATTCAGCCGGATGTGGATCACTTTGCTGCATCTGAAGCGTTTGATGTGACAGGTGTTGATATTTACCATCCATCACAAGATGATCTGACTGGAATTGAAATCTCTTTCGGTGGTGATGTGGCACGTTCGACAAAACATAATAATTACCTGGTGCTGGAAACGGAGGCGCAGGCGTTTACACACTGGGTTCCTTATCCGGGACAATTGCGTCTGCAAGCGTTCAGTCATCTGGCTTCCGGGGCCAATATGGTAGCTTACTGGCACTGGCATTCCATCCATAATTCCTTCGAAACCTACTGGAAGGGTCTGCTCAGCCATGATTTTGAACCGAATCCTGTGTATGAGGAAGCGCAGACGATAGGGAAGGATTTTGCGAGATTATCCCCACATCTGGTCAATTTGAAAAAGAAAAATAAAACAGCCATCCTGGTCAGCAACGAAGCGCTGACATCCATTAGCTGGTTCAAGTTTAATATGAACAGCCCCCTAAATTACAATGACATCGTACGCCGTCTATATGACGAGCTGTACAAGCTGAATATCGGGACGGATATCGTCCATCCGGGTACGGCATCGTTTGATGATTATGATCTCTTGATCGTCCCGAGTCTCTATTCTGCGCCAGATGCACTGCTGGAGAAGCTGAACCGCTATGTCGAACAAGGCGGTCATGTGGTCTACACATCCCGCAGCGGATTTACGAATGAGCATGTGCAGGTAAGAACTTCCCAGCAGCCGGGTGTGATTAGCGAAGCGTGTGGTATTTATTACAGCTTGTTTGTGGAGCCGAAGAACGTGACGCTTAAGGATAATCCTTTTCAAGTGGCTGCTGAGGACAATCAGGTAGATACGTGGATGGAGCTGATTACACCGACGACTGCTGAAGTATTAGCCTATTACGACCACCCGCATTGGGGCAAATATGCCGCGATTACGCAAAATCGCTATGGTCAGGGGACAGCGACCTACATTGGCTGTATTGTCAGTTCGGCGGTCATCCGCGAACTATTGAGCTCTGTAGCCAAAAAGGCAGGTGTATGGGGACTGGATCAGGAAGCTTCGTACCCGATCATTGTTAAATCAGGTACGAATGATTTGGGACGAACGATCCGGTACTATTTTAACTATTCCGAACAAGCAGGCTCGGTGGTGTATCCGTACGGAGACGGCAAGGAGCTGATTGGAGAGCAGACAGTTACCCAAGGACAATTGCTCCAATTGAAGCCTTGGAGTGTTATAATTATCGAAGAAGCGTAAATGATGAATAGTGAGTTGAAATCGACGTACAAATCATATCATAATAGGTATCCCGCCGGGAGATCCGGCATATGAAGCGCCCCTGCGAATTGCGGGGCGTTTTCGCATACAGCTGAATAGAGGAGTGCATCGCTATGCCAACCCGAGCAGTCCGCTGGTTCCGGGCGCTGACAGCCCCGTATCGACGCAGCATTCAGCTCAAGCTGATTTTAACGATGATCGTTCTATCTGTGCTGCCGGTCATTGCTGTCACGGTGCTGGCTGCGGAGAAAAGCAGATCATCTATGGAAACCGAAGTGGTCGAGACGAACATGTCCAATATGAAATGGACGGGTATCTATATCAGCGACCAGTTAGATCGTCTGAATCATCTGATTTACAGTATTCAGATCAGCCCTGATTTAAGCGATTATTTGAATGAACGAGAGCCCGACAATCTTTCAAGCCAATTTAATGCCCAACGAAAAATGCTGAATACGCTGGCGAACGTGTATTATTCAGCAGGGAGCCATGTCATCGGTATTCAGCTGTATTTGAAGCAATCGCAAACTGTGTTCACCTTCAATAGTATGCAAAATGAAATTACGACAGTGAGCGGTATTCCCTCACAGTATGCCGAGATGTGGCAAGCGAACAAGGATTATTCGATTCGGCCAAGCCCTGCTGACCCGGAACGCTTTACACTGACACGCAGCATTCGGCGTTTTGAAGACCAGAAGCAGCTGGGGGCTATTTCATTGGAGGTGCTATGGTCACAATTCGATCAGACGCTGGGTCTGCTGGGACGAGGGGATCAGCATCAGGTGTTAATAACTGATGGGGATGGCAGGGTCATGTATCCAGCGCAGGCTCGCCAGTCGCCGCCTCCTACAGGAGTACTGACAGCGCTTCGTGATGTTAAGCCGGGTCCCGGGATGCTTCAAACTGCCGAACATTATGTGTTCTACAATGATCTGGATGTGGTTGGACTGAAACTGGTCAAAATCATACCGACTTCCTCCATTAACCACAGTGCTTTTTCAACTATGCTGTATGGTATTGTCGTAGGTGTGATTTCAATTCTGGTTTCCATCTGCATCGCCGTTTTCATCGCATGGCGGACCGCACGCCCAATTGTTCATTTGGCTCGTTCGGTGCAGGAACTGGACATGATCAAGGGGCCAACTGGAAAGCCAAGTACACGGCCGGATGAAATTGGGCTGCTGGAAAGAAATCTGCATGGGATGGCAGGCCGAATCCGCCAGCACATCCAGACGGAATACCGTATTAATTTGCAAAAAAAGACAGCTGAATTGAAAGCGCTTCAGGCACAGATTCATCCGCATTTTCTGCAAAATACGCTGCAAATGATCGGAAGTATGGTATTTTCTCAAAAGCCGGAGGATACCTATGAAGTCATTCGTTCGCTGAGTGAGATGTTCCGTTACGTGGTACGGGAGCCTCAGGATATGGCCTCTCTGCGTGCAGAACTCGACCATGTGGGGCATTATATGCGTATCCAGCAGCGTCGTTTTCCGCAAAGATTGGTATTCCAGGTGGAGACAGAAGAACAGGCGATGGATATTCGTTTGCCGAAGCTATCGCTTCAACCATTGTTGGAAAACGCGTTTCAGCATGGTCTTGATCGCAAGGCAGGGGCGTGGAAAATAGCAATCCGCGTGGAAATTATGAAAGAAGATGTGTGCATTACGGTCAGCGATAATGGTAACGGTATGGCCCCGGACAAGCTGGAAAAAGTTCGGGCCAGGCTGGAAAACGCATCGGAGGAACCAATTTGGACGCAGGGCAGTCATATCGGATTAAGCAATGTAGCTTCACGCATACAGATGAATTTTGGAGTGCATTATGGAGTGACTATAGATAGTGAGCAGGGAGTCGGTACATGTGTCACTATACGTATTCCATTCATCTCAGCAGAGGAGGGCAAAGTATGATCAGAGTATTAATCGTTGATGATGAGCCGTGGAACCGCGATATTTTGAAGACATTTGGCACATGGGAAAAGCTTGGAATGGCAGTGGTGGGTGAGGCTGAGGACGGAGACGAGGCGTTCAGGCTGGTCGGGAAGTTAGCTCCCCATATTGTGATTACTGACATGCGCATGCCGGGTGCGGACGGAGTGGAGCTGCTGCAAATGTTAAACAATCATTGTCCTGATGTGAAAATCATTGTCGTAAGCGGTTATGATGACTTTGTCTATGCCAAACATGCGATTCGTTACAAGGCTGTCGATTATCTGCTAAAGCCTGTCAATCCGGCCGAGCTAAATGCGGTGCTACTCAAATGCAAACACGATCTGGAGGCCAAGATGGCCGAACAGCAGCCAGAAGCGACAGAGCTGGATTATGAGTTTTTTCACAAGCTAACCCGATATAAGCAACTGCTGCGTCTTTATTTTAATGAGCTAAATCATGACGGGATGAACTTAACGTGCAGGCAGGTTGTGCAGGAACTGGAGAGCTATGGAGCGCCAAGTCCACATATGCTGGGCAGGCTGGTGCAGGAGCTGCTTTCTCTGCTGAAAGAGCTATCAGCGGATAACGGGCTGGATACTTCTACGGCAAAGGGAGGATTTCCACTTTCGCAAACTACCCTGTCCTCTGTGGAACATGCGCTGGAGTTCGTGTCGTCATGCTATGCTCAAGAACTGGACCAGCTGATTCGGCATCGTAAATACAAAAACAAGCTGAATTTGGAGGAGGTACGGCGGTATATCGATAGTTACTTTGCTGGGCCGATCACACTGGAGCAGTTGGCGAAAAACTTTTTTGTAAGCAAAGAGTATATGAGCAAGGTATTCAAGCAGGAGTACGGTCAAAATGTAACGGACTACATTGTAGAGCGGAGAATGGAAAAGGCGCGGGAATGGCTGGCGAATAAACAGATTTCAATTAAAGCTGTTGCAGAGATGGCTGGGTATGAGGATGTGTCTTATTTTTATCGGGTATTTAAAAAGCATTTTGGCATGGCCCCTGGTGAAATGAGAAAGGAAGTTTAAAAAAATCCAATTCAATAAGCTAACGGTGTCCAATGGCAGAGGTGACCTCCCATCCTATAATGAAAGCGTATACAAAATTGTTACTTTCAACTTAGGGGAGGTCATTTTGCATGAAGATGTGGAAAGGTGTATTGAGTACGATGCTGGTTGGCACGTTGTTGGCCGGATGTGGAGCGAATTCTTCAGGCAGTGACAGCAGTGGTGCCGGTGGAGACGGCAAAACCGTGAATCTCAAAATGTTTATTGCTCAGCCCCGTTTGAAGGAGCACTACGATAAATACATTAATGCGTTTGTAGCCAAAGAGAAAAAAGACAAAAATATCGACGTTACCGTCCAACTGGAGATGCCGCCTGCTGACAATGCCGCACAAATTTTGAAGACAAGACTCGCTTCCAACGATGCTCCAGACGTATTCGCACTGCATGCGGTGAATGAAATTCCACCGTTTTATAAAGCAGGATATTTGGAGGACTTGTCCGGTCAGCCATTTGTCAGCAAATTGATGGACAGTGTGAAGCCTTCGGTGACGACGAAAGACGGCAAGGTGGTAGCGGTTCCTTTGGAAACGATCTCCTGGGGCTATTTGTACAATAAAAAGATATTTAAGGATTTGGATTTGAAGCCGCCGGGAACGTTGACTGAAATGAAGGCTGTCGTCGAGAAGCTGAAAGCGAATCATGTGACACCGTTCCTGTTGTCCTACAAGGAATCCTGGATTCCACAGCTGTTTGTGCCGCTCACAGCAGGTGCGATGATGAATACACAGAATAAGGATTTTATCGAACGGATGAATCAGGACAAAGGTTCATTTTCCGAAATGAAGAGCATGTTCGATATTATTGATCTGGTGAACAGCAATGGTACAGACAAGGCGCTGGAAATCGGCGGGGATGATGGATCGGCGGCATTCGCTTCAGGTAAAGCGGCGATGTGGATTCAGGGGCCATGGTTTGCGGAAACGATTTTAAAATCAGACCCGAAAATGGACTTTGGGGTAGCCCCGTTGCCGATTAATGACGATCCGAATGCGACCTTGATCAATCTGTCCACTTCGACTTCGCTGGCCGTATCCTCTACAAGCAAGAATAAGGAGGTTGCACTCGACTTTGTTAACTATGTGTTGGACGACAAGGATTCCAGCGCGTTCTATGAAGCATTGAAATTTAACCCTATCTCCAAAGTGCATACGTTCAAAAGCTATCCTTGGGTTAATGATGCTACCGAATATGTGAAAGCAGGCAAGTCGTACCAAGATCCATCCATCCCGCAGGCGGTCAAGGACGAGGCAGGCAAATCACTGCAATCCTATTATGCTGGTCAGCTCTCGCAGGATGACGTTATTAAGGCGCTGGATAAGGCATGGAAATCGTATAACAAAGTGAACAAGTAGCGATAACCTACAGAATGACATCGGGAGGGAGAGACTCCATGCCTTTTAAAATCTACAAAAAATACGTTATGCTGCTGGCGTTTACTGCCCCGGCGCTAATCTTTTACGCCATCTTCCTGCTTATTCCAACGATCAGCGGTATGTACTACAGCTTTACAGACTGGAACGGATTGAATCCCAATTACAACTTTATCGGCTTGGGGAACTTTGTGGAATCCTTGAAGGAAGACCCCGATTTTCTTAATTCCCTTTGGTTTACACTTAAATACGTATTGGTCATGATCGTGCTGCAAAATGTACTTGCGCTGATATTGGCAGTGTTGATTGAGTCACGCACACGCAGCAAAGGATTTTTTCGGACGATATTTTTTATGCCCAATATGATCAGCACTATTATTAGCGCATTTATGTGGACATTCGTTTTTTCCTCCGTACTGCCGCAGATTGCCGAAAAGACGGCCATCGCCTTTTTAGGCCAATCATGGCTGGGAGATCCGAAAGTATCCTTTTTCTCCATCATTATTGTCTCGCTCTGGAATGGTGTGGGATATATGATGATCATCTATCTGGCTGCACTTCAAGGTGTCCCGCAGAGCTTGAAGGAGGCTGCTATTATTGATGGGGCGAACGCATTTCAGACATTGCGAAGTGTAACGCTGCCGATGATTACCCATGCGATTACGATCTGTTTCTTCCTGACACTTAACGGTGCCTTCAAGGTGTATGAGGTTGTGTATGGACTGACTGGCGGAGGACCGGGACGCAGCACACAGGTGATTACGATGAATATTTACGAGGAGGCGTTCTCCAACAACTTCCGTTATGGCTATGCGAGCGCTAAATCCGTTATTTTGTTCGCCATTGTGCTAATCTTTACTCTGATCCAGCTGCGTGTCATGAAGAAAAGGGAGGTGGAGGCATGAGGCTGAAAAAGGCTAATTCCTTGCTGATCACGCTGCTGCTGTGCGTGAGCGCAGTCGTGTCCTTCTTCCCGATCTATATGGCGGTCATTAATTCGTTTAAAACACAGGGTGAGATGTTTGCATCCTTTACGGCGCTGCCGACGAAGCTTCACTTTGAAAATTACAGCCAGGCCTTTCACCAGACCCATTTGCTGAACAGCGCTCTGAATTCTACGATTATTTCTTTTATCGGCATTGGCGGGATCGTGGTCTGTTCGGCACTGGCAGGCTACAAGCTCTCTCGTACAAGTGGAAAACTGAGCAACGGGATTTTCTTCCTGTTTGTCGCCTCTATGCTGGTGCCGTTTCACTCTATAATGATACCGCTTACACGGATGGCGAAAGATTTGTCTGTTCAAGGCAGTACGTACGGCTTGGCTTTGATCTATATCGGTTTGGGCGTGAACATGGCCATCTTTTTGTATCATGGATTCGTCAAATCCATCCCGCGTGAGCTGGAAGAATCCGCGCAAATGGACGGCTGCAATGAGTTCCAAACGTTCTTTCGCATTATATTTCCCTTGCTGCTGCCGATCACCGTCACAATTGCCATTTTGGATTTCCTGTGGATTTGGAATGACTTTTTACTTCCACTTTTGATGCTGACGGATGTGAACCATTACACCCTGATTCTCTCGACCAATATGCTGTTTGGAGAATACAACAAGGATTGGTCACTCATTCTGGCCGCGCTCGTGCTGACCTCTATCCCAGTTATTCTGATCTATGCCTTTTTTCAAAAATTTATTATGGAAGGCATTGCGGAGGGAGCAGTTAAGGGATAGCCGTGCTTCTCATCGCTAAAAAAACCTTCATTAACCACGAACGTTTTCAAAAGAGACTAAACAGCCTGAGTCCCTACGAATATGGGACTCAGGCTGTTTTAATATGGCTTATTCATAATTGGCTGCTTGATAGGGAAACTTCAGTTCACCGGGAGCCGAACGCTTACTGTGAGCTTTACTTCGCAAACAGCGTGCTGCTATTCGTATTGTTCTGCGGAGCATAGGCGCCGTCCCAGGTGATAAAGAAGCTTGCTCCAGTGTAGACCTCATTCAGGGCATTGCTCCAAAGCGAATAATCGAATTCCTTGAGCTGATTATTGTTGCGATCCACATGGTCTCCGCCTACGGCTGGTCCAATTTCACAGAAGCCATAAGTTTTGCCAAGCCCTTTGATGTCATTGTAAGCCATCTTGATTTCATTGTCATTGGACGGATCGTCGCTGTAGGCGTCGATGCCAATCCAAGTGACATAGCTGGAGCCGGGATAATAAGCGGCCGCGTTGGCTCCTTTATTTGGAGCATAGACAAAATTGACGTTGGACATGCCATGGGTCGTCACGATGTAATCGTACAGATTGATGTACAGGTTCTTATAGTCCATCGTGTTCTTGTTTCCCCACCAGAACCAGCCTCCGTTCATTTCATGGAAGGGTCTGTAGTAGACGGGGGATGAGTCAAACTTTTGCAGGCTAGTCACGACATTGTCAATCTGAGCCTTATAATTTTGCAGCCATACGGGGCTGGATGAATTGATGGATGAAATGTCTGTATTGGCCAAGATCTTAAAATCGGAATCAGACATCGGGGCGTTTACATTTCCACCCTGGGGATTGGGCATGTGGGTAGAAATGGTAACGATTTTACCTAAGCCTTGGATGGCTGAGGCGCTATGGGAGGTAATGGAGGCTGCATCGCTCCCCCCGTAGTTCCAGTTCAGCAGATCATAAGAGACGATGTCAGGGTTGTAGGTCTGGACAGGACTGGTGTCTACACTTCCGTCATAGCCCAGGAACATGCCAGTATAGTTGATATTACTCTCCGCGCCTGCCGTCATGGGTAGCGAGAATAATAACGCAGCCCCAGTCAGGGCGGTGATCAAGCTCTTCGTTTTCTTGAATGAATTCATATTGGTTGGTTATCCTCCTAATGATTTTTTATATCTTGCTATCGGTTAACGCAAGATAAGGTGTGTTAAGTGAAAAATGTTCTAGTACACTACCTCCTCGGATCGGCTGGTTGACTTTTACTATCAATCACAACGTACATTATTTTTAGCGAGTTGATCCCATCTTCCTATAGGAAAGGGCTTTTTGGCGAACCCTCAATTATATCGACAGCAGGGAAAAAAACTAAAATAGTTCTACTGAAGCAAAAATTATTTCATATAACAATAAACTATCAATTTCTGCAAACAGTGGTAGAGACTAAGTATGTGAAAAAGAAAATATTTCCGGTTCATTTTTATGAATTTTTAATTCACTCTTATGAATTTTGATTGCAATTATTGTTATTCTTGTACTATATAGAGAATTCATACTCGCACACTTGACGTTACATCTATTTCTACACACCATTGTTTTTAACAGAAATTAAGCAGCCTAAGACCGTATGAATATCGGACTTAGGCTGCTTAAGGTTGCTTTTTTATTACTGTTTACTTAACAGAGATCAGTTCAATTAGAGGAGGGCCTCTTATTTTGGTATGACCACATACCCAACTCTCACTCCGACAAACAGCTTATCATAAAAAATAAAAGCGAGATTACTATCAAAGATAGATAAATAATAGAAATCCATTTTCCAATAAGAGCTCCAAAATCTTTAGGATTTTTATATCCAATGATGAAACTAGGAATAAATAAAATACTCGATACAAAAATGGTGTAGTGGAACCTAGTATTATTAACAGGATTGGACCATGCTGGCATTCCTAAAAAGGAAAGCAACTGGTCTCCGAATATGTAATCGCCAAATTCAAAAGAAACAGCCATGCCAAGAAGAGATAGCAGCAGTGAAAGTGATCCCCGGCCTATTTTCTTTCTGTTGTTTCTCAACACTGTGAAGATAACCAGTAAAATCACAATTGCCTGTATGCTGTATGTCAATAACATTGAAAACATGAAGTACCTCCTCGAACATTAGAATCAAATGATCGAATGCAATTTCGCGAGTGATTATAACATATTTTGTAATACCTTCATATATGCTCACATGGAACGCAGAGCGGCCTTAGCCATACAATATTTCATCTGAATGTAAAAGGAGATGATTATGTTGGCTACCTTCTCGGCCGCGCTTCAAGTGAAAAGGCGGATGGCCAAGCGAGTCTTAAAAATGTCCGGTGTCCACGGCATTGGCGTAGGCTACAGGGACCCTGCCCATCCCAAAAGGGGAGCCGCTGTCATTGTGTACACGGACCGTCTAGCGTCGGCCTCTACTGGACTCCTGTCAGCTACGGCTTTAGGAAAGAAATCGAATGTTCCTATCCGAGTTGTAAAGTCTGGAAAAATCAGAGCTAATGCTACGGACTACAAAGTGCGCATCCGTCCGGTCATCGCCGGATACAGTGTCGGGACGATTGAAGGCTCCGGTACAACCGGACTTATCGTTGCCCCAACTGGATCGCCGGCTACACGGTATCTTTTTAGCAATAACCATGTGCTCAATCCCTCCAATACAGACAATCGGGAGGCTACAATTCAGCCAGGCGGAGCCGATGGGGGAACAGTTGCCCAGGATCGTACAGGACGACTGTATCGCTACGTGCGCTTGAATCCCACCGGAACGAACCTGATTGATGCGGCGCTTTCGCTTCCGACTCGCAACAACCTGCTCAATCCGCGTTATGCTACAGTAGGAGCCATCCCGGGTCATGTTACTGCTTATCGCGTAGGTGAAAGATTGAAGAAGGTAGGGCGTACGACCGGGCGGGTCAATGGCACGGTAGAGTCCGTCTATACGGACCTGCAAATCAATTATGGTGGAGAGTTGGGCTTATTGACCTTCGAAGATCAGACGGTTATTAGAGGTACGACTCCTGTCTCACTCCCCGGGGATTCCGGCTCTGTATGGCTCAGACAGTCCGATAATTATGCAGCCGCGGTCAACTATGCAGGTACGGCAGATGGTCGCTTATCCATAGCCTTTCCGGTGCAGTGGTTCATGCAGGTATTCAACACACGAGTAGCCCGCCCCAGCGGGGCAGGCAGCGTGCTTAGGGTAGATACAGGTTCTTCCCCTCGCTCCTATACTAGGCAACTTACCAGTGAGGAACTCGTTCGCTTAAGACCGAGAACGACACGTACTAGACGAAGCTAATTGCTCTGCTGATGGAAAAGCTGCTATTGTCTTGATAAACTGGTCGCTTTAAGAGATTTCCATAGGAAGGCTCGCTTCGGAAGCATCATCTCCCCGGATTTCTCCCCTGATTGCAGAATTAAGATAAGAAATCCGGGGCGGAGGCGATGGGAAGCACCCGCAAAAATAATTCACGATACCAATCATTTACGACGCCATTGATTCACGGTACGAATCATTCATAATACAAATCATTCACAATCTAAAACGTTAATGGCATGAAAGGAATGCATTAAATTAAATTTATAATTACATTCTAATCGGCCCCTTCAGCATATGCTTGGACTCTCAAATCATGGGCTGTAATAGCGCTACCTACCGAGGATAGATTGCGAATCTCCTGTGCATTCAAGGCCCTGTTGTAAATGATCAGCTCATCTACTGCGCCATTCAGATAAGGATCATCAAACTGGGATTTTCCAATATAGTTCCAATTTGTCAGTCCAAGGCTGGAAGGCTTTAGCGTCATATTCGTGTTACGTGTCGTCTCTATACCGTCCACATACATAATTCCCGTAGTGCCTGACAGAGTCACGGCGACATGCTTCCAGACACCTGTCGCCAGCTCTGGAGCGTTCAGCTGCTGTTCCGCTCCGTTCCCTGAGACAGTGATGGCAAAACGCATACCTGTCCCTTCGGCCTTCGGGGTCAAAAACATATACCGATCCGTTCCTGCTCCAAGATCAAACAGACGAGCCCAACCATTATGCGTGTTCACTCGTACCCACGCTGCAATGGTAAAGTCATTTAGGCTGCTAACTATTCCGCCGGGCAGGCTGGCATAGGCATCTATTCCGTTAAGGCGCAGGGCATTGCCATTCCGTCCCGTGCCCCATGAGCCGCCATTTACATTGGCCTGCTGTCCATAACCTGACGAATCGGCTGCGGTTGATCCAGTCGTTTCGTTAAATTCATAATGGGCTATTATGTCTCCGGCGGGAGTCGGGTTGCTTGTACTGGAATGAATACGGATATCGTAGTTGGCTGCTGTGCCGATATTCAGGCTGGCTGTAGTCGCAGCATTGCTAACAGCTGTGACTGAGCCGGTTTTTGTGCCGTCTATCAGTACGTCATACGTACCTGCCGCGAGTCCGGTTATCGTCACAGCAGTTGTATGAGCTGTACCTGGTGTCGTATTTTTCAACATCAGGCGGATGCTGTTCTTGGATTTGGACACGACGGCCAAGCTGTATTGATCCCGGTTCAACTCCAGACTCAGCTTTTGGGTAATCAGATGCAGACGTTGGAATACGCCGTCTTTTGGAGTAACCGTATAGCTGTTATTGCTTTCTGTAACGTCACAGCCATAACCGAACAATCCGAATATTGGATCGACAGCAACATCCGAACTTAAGATTTTAATGGCTCCAAACAGCCCCAGATCGGCTTCCCCGGACATGCCGCGCCATCCGTTAAAGAGAGGGCCGCCGTCCAGACCAAGGGCACCGTAATTGCCCTTACCTGCCTGATATGTCCAAGCTACTGCCCCGATATTGGCAGGGTCCGGGCTGATCTGTCCCGAATTAATCGCCCCGATGTTCGCCAGTTTGGCGGCATAGGATAGGCGCTGGTCCACTTCTGGCTTGGACGAATAACGACGTATCCAGTCATCCATCGCATAGCCCGCCAGCGAAGTGGTGTACTGGAAGTTCCACCAATTCTCTCCGGTGATTGTGACCGGATCGGCGTAATAGTACCAGACAGGCATATGACCGCGTGCGGCACGTGTTTTGGCATTGATTTTGCTCATCATGGTCGTATTGCCGTTCATTTTGGCAAGTGTATATACCGCTTCTTCACCTGTATTGTCATAGTTGTACTCAGAGCCATAGGGATAGGTGGTGTTTTTGAAATTGTTGTACTTGGTAGCCATTTTGGCAATCATGTCGTTAGCCTCAGTAGTCAATCCTTCTTCCTGAAGCGCCTTAATCATATCAGGTGTGGTCAGCTCACCCATAAGCCCTGTGTTCCAGTTATAAGCAACAGGACCTTCATACAACGCTTTAAAAATACGATAAGCACGTAGCAAATATGTGTTTTTGCTATTGCGATAGCTGATCAGGTTGGGATACAGCTTGGCAAGTTTATACATACTGAAAAATGTATTATAAATGTGCGGATAGGCATACCCCCGGTACGTTGGTGTCGTATTAGGCTGTGGCATCAGGAAATCAGGGACCAGATAGTCCGTATGATGGCCTTCCATCAGATTCGTCCAGATAGCCACCTCCAGATAATCATCGACAGCCTTGATCTCAGAGGCCACGGGCTTCTGGACATTTTTCTCCGCTAGAAACTGGCCATGAGTTAATCCCCAATCATCACCCCAGCCCCAGTAGCCAGCAAAGCTGTTGCGTCTGGCCTTATATTGCATCATCCAGTCATCAAACACCTTGTCCCGCAGGTCTCCTGGCACATTCCATTGGGTGCTGTTGACCATGAAGGTGGAGTGACGCTGAAGTGCAGTGTCAACCGGCTCGATGGCATAGAACTGGAGGACAGTTTTCTCGCCGTTACCGTAGTTCACCGTAATATTGTTGTGACCCAATCGGCCTAGTGTAAGCTCATATATTTTGTGGTTTGTAGGGGCATTTTCCAAATAGCTGATGTTCGTTTCGGAGGGATACTGCGCTGTGACAGACGTAATGGATTTACGGGTATGCAGATCGAATTTAGCTTTGAGATTGGTCGGGACAATCATGCCCGGGACCACGGTCACATCCACATGTCCCTCGTTGTATAGCCTGTCCTTTACAGCCTGCTCGTCCGCTACCTTGTAAAATTTAAAGGCATACGTTTTGCTTTCACCAGGGGTCAGCGATAGACTGGTGCTTCCGATATAGCCACGGTTGGTGCTTTTGATGACATTGGAGTGGATATAGAACACATTCAGTCCCTCAGACCAGCCACCTTGCTCCATAGCCCATGTACTGCCTGGATGCTCCTCGACTCTCCAGTGATCCTGATATTCAAGACCAGCACCCGTGGAGGCATCGGGCAGCAGCAGGATATACGGGCCGATGCCGCTAGGTCGTCCAGCGGTAATAAAGGAACTGTGATGACCTACAAAGGAGTGAGAGAGTACCCTGGTTTCATAGATTTGTTCGTTATTGCCACCGGACCAGTATTCGTTAAAAGGAAGCGGCAGCCCCCAATCTCCGAATTCCAGTGTTTGATTAGAAGTATTCGTTACTTTCATTTGCCAATGCAAATAGTCGTCAACCAACGAATAGGTTTCTTGTAAAGTGAAGTTACGTATTCCCTGCTGGTTGGAGGAGTTTTGATAGGATACCTGAACGCTGTTACCAGAAGAGGTGATCTGGCGTGCATCAGCAGAATTGCTTGTCCATGCCCGAGTCCACGCCCCGTTACCGAGACGATAGGTGAACATGAGTTCACCCAGCCACTGATGATCTGGCGTATTTTGTTTAGGTGCGTTGGAGCCGTTCATGACATAATTCGTATTGAAGGTGTCTCCTGTCAGACGTAAGGAAGAGATATCTCCATGATCCCCGATCGAGATGGAGAATATTTGATTAGATAGCTGTACTGCCATGCTATCAACCTCCTAACAAAGGTTCGTGAGAGTACTCACATCGTTAATATATGTGTCAGAAATATTTTTGCTACCCGATGCGAGAGAATTAATAGAAAATAGATTCATATAGATGTCCTAGAAGTCTATCAATAATGGAGGTAGAGGTATAATGAAAAGCAAATTGGAGTCACCGAAGATTCCGGCGGACTTACCCGTATTAAATGAAGAAATACGCTTCATACGATCCAAAGATGAACTTAGTGTGGGGACAGTAGAGGATGTCATTTTGGACAATCTGGAGGCAGTTAAGGTTTCATTAGAAAAGATGACCTTTAAAAATGTAACCATCATGGAATCGTCATTACCGGAAAGTGAATGGACAGACGTCATGTTTGATAAATGCGATCTGTCTAATATTAATTTTTCCGCTTCCTTTATCCATCGGGTAGAATTCAGAAATTGTAAATTGCTCGGCACGGATTTTTCGAGAAGTCGACTCCAAAACGTTCGTTTTCTGGATTGCTTAGGGGATTATTCGATGTTCCGTTTTGCTAATTTCAAGCAAGTGGGTTTTGAGGATTGTTCTTTGAAAAGTGCAGATCTTTATCATTTAACACTACAAAAAACCTTCTTTACCCGTTGCAATCTGGATCAAGTCATCCTGTCGGGCTCCAAACTCAAAGGGATAGATCTCAGTGATTGCGAATTTGATGGATTACAAGTGGAGATAGAAGATTTGAATGGCTGCATCATCTCACCGCACCAGGCTTCATCATTTGTGGGCCTTTTGGGGCTAGTGATCAAATAAGGGGATATATTCGAGTCATCTGCCGCACTAACTATACTATAAGGATAATAGACTTATTAGCGATCATTGACATTTATCCAAATAAATCGTTGCGTTTTTTTCATTGTTTCCCCTTTTCACACAACCTATAATAATGCCGTAAATGATAATCATTTTCAATGGATAGGGAGAAGGAAAGGGGCAACAAGAGTGAAGAAACAACGTGGAAAGCAAATTATACTCTGGGTAGGGAGTTTCCTCCTGTTGTTAATAATATCGGCATGCAGTACTTCTAATACGAATAGCAACGTGTCTGATGGACAGAAAGAGGAAAGTGAGAAAACTGTTCAATATACAACGATAACAGGTAAACAGGTTGAAATACCTGCAGATCCCAAACGAGTTGTTTATATTGGCCAGACAATTGGTGATTTCTTGGCGATGGGAATTCCGGTTGTTGGTAATAACCTTCCCCAAGATATTCCTAGTTACTATGAAGGCAGACTTGAAGGAATCGTTGATGTTGGAAATCCGGGTGACTTAGAGACGATTCTGAGTTTAAAACCCGATCTGATTATTAATGGTTATTACAAAGCAGAAGCAGACCATAATGAGGCATTGTCGAAAATTGCTACTACTATCCCCTTTAACCCAGCTCTTCCTTATACAGAACGTGTAAAGGAGATGGGAAATATCTTTGGCAAACAGCAAGAGGCAGCTCAATTGATTGCTAAGTATAAAGCACAGTCGAAAGAAATGTTTGATAAGTTTCAATTAACAGAAGGGGAGACAGCGACAATTTTCTACCAGTTGGGTAAAACACTTTATGTTATGGGCGATCGCAGCCTGGGTGCTATTATTTATGGGGAGAACGGTTTTGCCGTCCCACCAGCTGTACAGAAGAATATTCTTGATAAAGAAGGCGTGTCTTTCGTTAATATTTCAGAAGAAGTGCTCTCAGAATTTGCTGGTGATCATTTGTTTGTAGTTGTACAAGATGATGGTGAAAGTAAAACAGAAGCTGACCGACTGCTCCAAAGACCGATATGGGCAACTTTGCCTGCAGTTCAAAAGGGGAATGTTCATATTGTTCCCAGTGAATGGAATACAGATAATTTGTTAGCTTTGGAGCAATTGTTTGAACAGATGCCACAATGGATGGACAAACAGTAAGAACTTATTTTGGCACATTCAGTTCTTTATATCGCTAGTTTTCTAAAATAGTACATACTCCAACTATTAAAAGCTGAATTATAGTTTGTAGTTTAAAGCAGGTCATTATATGTTACAATATAACGATAATGATTCTCATTTTCAATTGTTGGAGAGTTGCTTATGAATCTAGCACCCCTGTATATTAGGCTGCAACGCTATGATAGATTTCAAGTTGACCATATAATTCCAGCGAACGGCCACATTGAGGGAATGAATGACAATGAAACAAATTTATGCACATTATTGATAGCACTCAGTCACGGCATACGGCTGTATGTAGATAGCATTGCAATCGATCTGCGACAAGGAAGCTGCATTCTGATTTTACCTGCACAGCGCTACACTGTGGAATCAAGCAACAAAGAGGCACAGCTTGCACGGTTTACCTTTGAAACCTTTAAAGTAGAAGGAATGACTTTGAATCCGGTTGCTCATCCCCCTTTGCTTTGTGGTTACCCCTATAATCTGTTGATTTCTCAAGTCAACCGAGTATTAGGAAATGAAGCATGGATAAGTAACCAATGTTGTTCCTCTCGATCCACATCAGAAATGGCTATCATGCAAGGTAGACTTCAGCTCATTCTGGGGTTGATGGCTCAGTTCGATGAGCAAGTTTCCCAGTCGCAGAACAATGAAAAGATAAACTTGGTTCAACAAACTGTGCATTATATGGAACAGCATTATGATGAGGACTTAACCGTTGAAAAACTTGCTTCCATGGCTGGAATGGTCAGATGGCAGTATAGTCAAAAGTTTAAAATAATGACTGGCAAAAAACCAAATGATTATTTGGTCCAATTACGTATAAACCATGCCAAAGGGCTTCTGCGTAATTCCACCGAGACATTGGGCAAAATATCTCGGCAAATTGGGTTTAAGGATGAATACTATTTCAGCCGGTGCTTTCATAAATTAACTGGACACACTCCGCGTGTATATTCAAATATTCATCTTCGTACTCGGCAAAGAACAGTTATCGATTCATTTGGCAGAAAGATTCATGTTCCCAAAGATACAACACGTATTGTGACGGATGGCAAATTTACGCTTGGAGAATTAATCGTTTTAGCCATGCCCCCTATAGGGGCGGCCATCTCGATCATGAAAGATAACGTGATTTATCACAATAAGTTGCGAAATATTCATAATCTCGGGCATTGGGCAGATCCAGATAAAATTGCACAATTACAGCCGGAGTTATTATTGCTTAGCTATGTTCATCCCGAACAAGATTTGCAGAAACTAGATGCGATCGCTCCTACTGTTATACTGAACAGTAGGTTTAGACTATTTGAACGGTTACGGTATATCGCTAAGCTAGTTGAACGTAGTAACGCTGCGGAGAAATGGATTACCAGATATGAGAACAAAGTAAGATGGGTACGAAGGCAATTAGCGGATGCTTATGTTGCTGGAGAGACGGCTGCTGTTTATCTCAAGTTTGGTGCAAAACTTTATATTATGGGCCAGAGCGGATTGGCTGCCACTTTGTATGAATCTCTTGGCTTTCGTCCTTCTGCCAATGTGATGAACCTAATCGAGCAAGGGCAAGCATGGATAGAAATTCAGCAGCATCAAATGAATCACTATGCTGGAGATCGCAATTTCGTCTTAGCTCCTCGCCAGGAATTGCAAACGGTTGCTCACTGTTCACATATCGCGGCTTTAGCCGATTTAAGTAACGGTAAGACTCATTTTGTGGATACTACATGGAACTATGATGATCCCATTACACGCGGACGGTTGTTAGAGGTGCTACCGTATATTTTTAATAACAAAATTAAGTGATTAGGGGAGGCTTAAACCCTAATCACTATTAGTTTAACTTTCGTCACAGGCTACTCTTCATCTTTTTCATATCGTTGCCGTCTCAATTTTCGAGCACTTATATTTTTATCCAATAGCTTTAATTGTCGTGCTACGGTATACCCTATCAGGTATGCAGCGGCAGATGTGTTGCCATCGACCGTGAAGGGGATGATGGAAGCATCGGCAACGATTAAATTTTTGACTCCATGCACGTTACCTTTGCGATCCACGACGCCTCCTTTATCTAATGGAGCCATGCGAAGAGAACCTTGCTGGTGATGATTATGTCCAAAATTTTGCTTGATAAACTCCTCCAGGCTGGAGTCATCGTCAATAACCTCGAGCGTCGGAGAAACAAGCTGATATGATGGGTCAATGGCCGTTAGCTCTGCTGCTATGTTCTTGACATAAGTTTTATATATGTTTTTCACCGCTTCCATGTCCTCGGGATTCGAGAGGAAGCCTTCGTCTGCAAGCACGATTTTCAGAGGGTCATTGTTTTGTAGCTTGATCGATCCCCGGCTTGCAGGGCGTAAGTAAATCAAAGCTAGGGTGAGCATGCCTTCCGAACCCATACCTAACATTTGAACCGCCCGACGATTATTCTTCATTCCGTTGGGATCAGGTAAGAAGGCTCCACCCGTATATAGAGCGCTCGGATCATTCGAAGGTAGTGGGCGATCACTGGGGTTGGTTGAGAAGGAGGCGAAGTTCAGTGTATGGTTACGCAGGCGTTTGCCTACGCTGGGATTATTAAATACTACAGAAATCCCTTTATCTTTAAGTGATTTTTCTGGCCCGATTCCGGAAAGCATTAATAACTGGGCGCTGTTAATGCCTGCTGAAAGGATAACCTTCTTCCGCGCATAAGCTTGAGTACATGTTCCTTCCTGTAGGAATTCCACTCCTACAGCGCGCTTATTAGTAAAAAGAACGCGCAGGGTTGTTGATTTAAAGAAAACCCTCAACTTGCGGCCGTTTACGCCCTGGCCGGAAGGAGTCATAATGACTGGCGAGAGAAAAGCGGTTGAAGAGTTTTCCCTTCGGCCATCTGGCTTCTGGTACAACTGCCATCGGGTAAAGGGGCCAAGCGGGGTTTTAGGATCGTTATAATCGAGGATTTCCGGGAAACCTGTCGCACGTTCAATGGCCAAGGTTAGTTTCTTCGCCATAGACGTAGGATTTACAGGGGCTTGCCTGATATCGATCCGTCCGCTATATCCGTGGACCTTTGGGTTATTCGTAGCTCCATTATAGTTTTCTAGTTTTTTGAATCGGCGAATAGCTCTTCTAGGTGACCATAATGGGCCCAACAGCCTTTCCCACTCTCTGAACACAGCCGAAGTAGGTCGTACATACTGCTCGCCATTAATGGAAGAACCCCCGCCTAGCAGGCGTCCTGTGGTCCATTCGAATGACCGATCATCTACTCCATTTTGTGGAATGCCTTCCCCTTGCCAGAAGTATTCGGGGAAGAATTGTTCCTCTAGCTCCAGGGCAAAGGTAGAGTCCCTAATGGGTTTGTCTTTATCATTATTTTCCCCTGCTTCCAGCACAAGAACCGATGTTTGCTTATCATCCGTAAGGGTTTTCGCTATTACAGCACCCGCAGGGCCTGTTCCTACAACGATATAATCATAAATTAATTTGTTTTTCATAGAGCTCTCCTTTAGATAAATGGGCTAATGTAGAATATAAATTTGTTTTGTCCTATGTTCCATTCATAACAAAAAAAGATCCGCCTAAGCGGATCTCTTGTATTTATGGAGTGCTTATTTCTTTTTAGCACCTGGTCCTACGGGCTTCGTTGTCAAAACATTAAGCGCATCGCGCACTTCTGTGGCGAATACAAGTGGCTTTTCTACTTTTTCGAAGTGGATGTACCAAAGATTGGGGTTATCGAATAGCCAGTGATTGTGCAGTGCCGTCACTTTGACCCCATGTTTACGCAGTCGAGAAATAAACGGATTAATTTCTGCGGTCAAAATCACGGTTTCGCCAAGACATAATCCTTTTCCGTTACGGCCAATACTTTCGAAAGAAAAAGCCTGGGGTATGGCAAGAAAGGATCTGGCCTTTTTCCCTAAAATGATCGGCTTGATGTTACTTCTGACAGTAGAAGCAGTACATACTCCGTTAACGATTTGAGGTGTTGCTTTTAATATAGCAGCAAACTTTTTACAAAGCGGACTAATTGCCATTTCTCTCACTCCAATTCTTTTAAATTACTAGCATCATATGAAAAAGTAAGGGAATGGGAAGGGCAAGTCTTCTTTATCGTCAGTCTAATTTGATATATACAAGTGAGAATGCGGCACTCTTTTAAAACCTCAGCTTCGCTACTAATACTGATTTTTAATATGGTCCCATGCCTGACGCAGACGTTTAATACCTTCAATAATTTCTTTCTCCGTTAAGTGGGCAAAGTTAAAGCAGGCTGAAGGAGGTCCTGGTGTCAGCTGGTAATCAGCGGCATCACGCCATGTGACTCCGTAAAATCGTGCTGTCTGCATCAGGTGACGATACTGGGCGGGGCCGTACTTCCAGATAGCATAGGCATGCAGGCCGCAATCGTTCTGATGCCAGTGGAACAGTTCACTTAACGACTGTATTTCATGCTGGAACACGTCGTAGCGTGATCTGTATATTCGAGTCATCCGCCGCAAATGACGAACGTAATCTCCGCGCATCATAAAACGCGCCAGCGCACGCTGCTCCAAGCGGGCAGGCGGGAGGGGATCATATAGTCGTTTGGCAGCAGTCAGCGCCTGAGCCAATGCAACAGGCAGAATGGCATACCCAAGTCGAAGGCTGCTGAACATGCTTTTGGAAAAGGAACCGACATAGATGACACATTCCGCTCGATCCAATGCTTTTAACGGTTCGATGGGGCGTCCTGCCCAGCGGAATTCACTGTCATAATCATCCTCAATGATCCACGCCCCCTTCGACGCAGCCCATTGTAAAATATGTTGACGGCGTGTTAATGGTAATACAGCACCGGTGGGAAACTGCCGTCCAGGCGTGATGAACAGGAGCTTGGCATCCCAATCCTGTGGAATAATTCCATGCTGGTCCAGCTCAGCAGCGTGTATCTGTCCGCCTGAGGCAGTCACTGCACGATAGATGCCGGAATAACAGGGATTCTCCAATACAATGTTATTCTGTTCATGAATAAGCAGCTGGCTTAATAGCGTGATCACTTCCATGGAACCGCTGCATAATACGACTTGATCCGGGGTGGCCGTAATTCCGCGTGTTCGGCCGACATGATGACAAATCGCTTCACGCAGCCAGTTATCACCGTTCACTGGTGCAGGTGCCGAGTCATCCGTAGGCTTCTGCAAATCTTTGCCAGCGGCAGCCAATGCGCTTTTCCAAGCAATCTGTGAGCTGCCCTCCAATACAATTTCATCTGCTGAAAAAGAAATCAGAGGCTGATGTGTACTGTCTCTATCCGTAGCAGACACAGAAGTCGAGTATAAGGCTCGTTCCCTTTCGAGCTGCATTATTCGTTGTCCCCATGCTGACAGAGTAGGGGCTTTTTGCTTTGCAATAGACGGAGCTTGGCTCTGCTGATCGATTAGAGATTCGTCTGGCAGCATTGCAGTCTGTTCCATAACAAAGGTTCCTCTGCCTACTACCGAATTTACATATCCTTCTGCCAACAGCATATCGTATGCTTCTTTAACACTCCCACGCGAAATTCCATACATCACAGCCAGATCGCGACTGGAAGGCAGGCGCGTACCACTGGCAAGAGAGCCAGTGAGAATTCCCTCTCGAAGAGCGTGATACAATGCCAGGTATTTCAAATGATATTTTTGAATCGCACGTTGATAGGCAATCGTAATGTCCATGTTTTTCTCCTTATATTGGACCAGTCATTTTCATTTATATTGGGTCTTTTTAATAATCCATTTTCAACATAATCTGAAACGTATCGTTGGTCAATAGATGGAAGGAGAGATACCTATGAGAAGAAAAGAATTTACGGTGGCGGAACAAGAAGAAATAGAGGAGTTTCTGAACGAGGTCAGTTTCGGTTTTTTGGGCATGAACAGCGAGGATGGTTATCCGCGTGTGGTTCCTTTGAATTTCGCTTATGGCAATGGTGTTTTTTATATTCATGGCAGCCGTGCTGGAGAAAAGATGGAACGAATGAAAGAGGATCATAGAGTCACTTTTTCAGCTGCCAAAGAGTATGCACTTATTCCGTCTTATTTTACGGATGAACATATGGCATGTCCTGCCACTTCATTTTTTAAAAGCATTACCGTACGTGGACATGCAGAGCATGTAGTGGATTTGGAGGAAAAGGCGTTGGCATTTTCCATTTTTATGAGAAAGCTGCAACCCGAAGGTGGTTATGATCCGATCGATGCCAGCGATTCTCGTTATGCTTCACGTTTGAAAGGGGTCGCTCTGATTAAAATCATCCCGAATGAATGGACTGCCAAGTTTAAATTCGGCCAAAATGTCAAAGGGGAGGAACGCCAGCAGATTATCGACGGTTTGCAGCAACGGGGACTGGATGATGATCTGACAACAATTGAAATGATGCGCAAATATTGTCCTCATCAATGATAGGTGTATAACGCCAATATAAAAATTTAATTTCGATAACTCATTCCTGCTCGCTCATCCGTCTTATTGGTTAATTATACCTTGAAGGGGATGCCCTAGATTTTCCAAGACTTTCAGTCCTTCTGTATTAGGACTTTTGAAGGAAAGGTATATATCATCCTCAAGCCCGTTGTTCTTACTGCAAAGGAATTTTATAATACGATAGATTTGTGGTGTAAGGGGGCAAGACCGTGATGAGAGCTGGAGTCAGAAGTCGGGAAAGTCGGCAGTTGTTACTGGAAGCGGGGGCTGAAGAGTTCGCTCAGACGGGGTTTTATCAAACAAAGGTAAGTTCGATTGCGGCACGCGCAGGATTAACGCAGCCGGATTTTTATATTCATTTTGAAAGCAAGGAACAAATGTATGAGGAGCTTGTCGAGAGCTTCCGTACTTTGGTGAATGAGACGGTACAAAATATGAAGATTGGCCCGGACCTAAGTGAAGCTGAAATTTTGAGACGGGGACAAGCTTTTCTCGAAGCTATTTTTCGCATGTTGTCTAATAATCCGGCGATCACCCGTGTCGGATTTTACCAGGCGACAGACTCGGTACACATCAAGGCGGATATGGCGGAGCACATCAAGAAGCATCTGCTGGCGGCACAGCGCTGGGGGTCCTGCCGTGAGGAACTGGACCCTGAACTGACAGCAGAATGCGTGATCGGTTTGATTGAACGACTGACGTTAACGAAATTGCTGCCTGGACGTGAAAGCCCGTCTGTACTTGCCAAGCAGGCACGAAATCTCTTGTATCATGGCATGCTAGCATCCGAAGAATAACATGATCACATCCCAGCCCCAAACCTACATTTGGGCAGGCAGGTGCGTCATTTGTCCCTATCATGGACGACAGCGTAAGCATAAGATGCTCTTGTAAACCATGAAGGGAGGAATCACCATGTCTGGAGTAGGCGCTGGTTATGGAGCTTTTACATCTACAGGAGCGATTCTGGTACTTTTCATTCTGCTCGTTATTATTTCCAAAGCTTTCGTTATCTAATTCGCAGCTTGAGAATTTGATTGCGAACGGTTTGTTATAACCGACAGAGGGAGGAGGAATTTAAAATGGGTGAAGTAGATAGATGCTGTGGCGGCTATGGCATGATGACTTCCACTGGTGTAATTTTGGTATTGTTCATTTTGTTGGTTATCATCACACGCACTTTCTTCATCTAAATCGCTATTCATGGGCTTGAGCACCGATGCTTCGGGTCTATGACCATGCAATTCCAAATAGGAACCGTCTCTAATCGAGGCGGTTTCTTTTTCGGTTGAAAGTTTACGTTGACGTTAACGTTATATAAGCGTAGTATTTTATATATAATCTTTTTCATAAGGTGGGTGTCATGGTTACGTATAAAATTGATGAGGTCGCGAAGCAAAGCGGTTTGACCAAGCGAACTATCCGTTATTATGAGGAAATCGGCTTATTACCCTCCCCGCAGCGCAGTGAAGGAAATATGCGGCTGTATACGCAGGAGGATGTGGATTTACTTAAAAAAATAGTGAGTGCCAAGGAAGTGCTTGGGTTTTCTTTGCAAGAGCTTCAGCGTTATATGTCTGCAGCAGAAATGCTGAAGGGACAGCGAGAGGAATATCGCGAGCGAACGGAGCATCTACAACCGATCGAGCGACGGGCCATGTTGGAGGATATGGAACGTACGCTGAACGAACAGTTGGAATTAATGGAGGGAAAAATCAATAGCATCCGTATGCTCCAGACTGAATTGGAAGAGCTGCGGATCAGGGTTCGTGAACGCAAAATCCTTTTGGATGAGGAACTTGATCACAACCCATCATAACAAGAATATTTACATTCAGATGTGGAGGTAACATTGTATTATGAGTTCACAACATGCATTACCTGAGGAGTTAAAAGAACGATCAGGCTTGCTGTCGCAGCCCAAAGCCGTATGGGCGGTCGCCTTTGCCTGTGTTATTTCATTTATGGGTCTGGGATTGGTCGATCCAATCCTGCCGGCCATTGCCGATCAGCTTCATGCTACGAAAAGCCAAGTGTCATTGCTGTTTACCAGCTATAATCTGGTGACGGGCGTTGCCATGCTGATTACAGGCGTCGTATCTAGTCGATTGGGTGTCAAATGGACGTTATTAACCGGAATTTTATTTATTATTGTGTTTGCCGGACTGGGCGGCACGGCCAATACAGTTGGTGGAATTGTGGGTTACCGGGCAGGATGGGGCCTGGGGAATGCTTTGTTTATCGCAACAGCGTTGTCTGCGATTGTAGGTCTGTCCACTTCTGGAACAGCAAAAGCGATTATCTTATACGAAGCGGCATTGGGGCTTGGGATTTCAGTCGGCCCGCTGTTGGGCGGTGAGTTGGGTTCCATTTCCTGGAGAGGTCCGTTTTTCGGTGTAGCTGGCCTGATGGTTATTGGATTTTTGTTCATTACGTTTATGCTGCCTTCCATTCCAAAGCCGAAAAAACGAGGTTCCATTGCGGACCCATTCAAAGCGCTGAGTTATCCTGCCTTGTTCACGCTCGGTATCGTAGCGTTGTTATATAACTTTGGATTCTTTACGTTGATGGCGTATTCTCCATATGTTATGCATTTAGACGAGCATGGTTTGGGTTATGTATTTTTCGGTTGGGGAATTATGCTGGCCTTTACCTCGGTGTTTGTAGCTCCCAAGATTCAAGCACGCTTTAGCGTGGTATCTTCCATTAGTGTCATGCTGACGCTGTTCGCTATTGATTTAGGTGTTATGGCGATTGGGACTTTAGCAGGCTCGCCAGCGACTGTCATTGTAGCCGTCATTGTGGCTGGTATTTTTCTGGGAATTAATAATACATTGATTACGACTGCTGTTATGCAGGCCGCTCCAGTGGAGCGTTCCACAGCATCTGCGGCTTACAGCTTTATGCGCTTTTTGGGCGGGGCTATTTCACCGTGGCTTGCAGGGAAGCTATCAGAGTGGTACTCAGCAGAAACTCCGTTTTATTTTGGAGCATTGATGGTACTGATTGGTGTAGCTGTGCTGATCGTACGTCGCCGACATATGCAGGATATTCAGGTAGATGCACACTAATATTGAACTTCTGGGGAGGAAAAGAGCATGAGCGAATTCAAACATATTCTGGTCGCAATTGATGGTTCGGAACACGCTATGAAGGCGTTGGAGTCAGCGAAAACGTTGGCCAAGCAGCTTCAGGGGGATTCGCATCTGACTGTGCTGCATGTAAATCCGGCTTTATCCATGAATGAGCCCCCAGTTGGGATTGATGTGGATGAGCGGATCGAAGAGGAAGGTCGTCATATTCTGGAGCCTGCAGCCGACTACTTGAAGGACGAGGGCATTTCATACCGTATGATGGCGGGTCATGGGGATCCAGCGAGTGTTATTTGCGAGAGTGCGCAGCAGGAAAAGGCGGATCTGATCATTATGGGAACACGGGGACAAGGACTGGTTTCGGAGCTGATCCTGGGTAGCGTGAGTCATCATGTGATTCAGCATGCACCTTGTCCGGTGCTGACAGTAAAATAGATCTTAGAAGGAACAAGGATATAAAGAAAAGGAGGAGATCAGCATGCAGCAGCATTTATTTATTGGCGGTGAATGGAAAATAGCTTCATCTTATACGACACTGAAGTCACCGTATTCCGGGGAAGTCATTGCTGAGGTAGCAGAGGCGACTGCCGAGGATGCCAAGACCGCAATTCAGGCGGCATCAGATGCACGTGCACAGATGCGGGCCATGCCAGCGCACCAGCGGTCAGCTATTTTGGAGAAGCTGGCTGACCTGCTGGAAGAGCGGCGTGAGGATGCAGCGCGCATCATTGCACGCGAAGCGTCCAAGCCATGGAAGGCTGCGCTCGCGGAAGTTGATCGGACGGTGCAAACCTACAAGTTCGCAGCCGAAGAAGCCAAGCGCATTCACGGGGAAACCATTCCGCTGGATGCTGCACCGGGTGGCGAGGGTCGTATGGCCTACACGCTCAAAGAACCTGTCGGGGTAGTAGGAGCCATCACACCATTTAATTTCCCAATGAACCTGGTCGCTCATAAAGTGGGCCCTGCGCTGGCCGCAGGCAACACAGTCGTATTGAAGCCTGCGGAGCAGACACCATTGTCGGCTTACTTGATCGCGGAACTGCTGGAGCAGGCCGGTTTGCCTGAAGGTGCTCTTAACGTAATCAGCGGCGATGGCAAAACCATTGGCGACGTACTTGTCATTGATCCACGTGTCAGCTATATCACCTTTACCGGTAGCCCGGCGGTCGGGACAGAAATTCGCTCCAACGCTGGCTTGAAGCGGGTCACGCTGGAACTGGGTTCCAACGCGGCCGTTATTATTGACCGTGATACGGATGTGGACGCGATCATCGATCGTTGCGTGAGTGGAGCCTTTGCCAATCAGGGGCAGGTATGCATTTCGGTTCAACGCATTTACGTTGTCGATGAACTGTATAATACGTTTGTATCCCGGTTTATAGAAGCGACTCAACGTTTAAAAATAGGAGATCCGCTAGATCCGGGTACAGACGTATCGGCGCTCATTTCTGCCAAGGATGTCCAGCGTGTTCGTGAATGGCTGGAGGAGGCGGTTCAAGCCGGCGCGAGGATTGCTCTGGGTGGTCATGCGGAAGGAGGGATCTTGGAGCCAACCGTATTGCTTGACGTAGACCCGACTTCCAAGGTGTCTTGTCGCGAAGTGTTTGCCCCGCTTGTGCTGATTCATTCGGTTAGCTCTGTAGATGAGGCTGTGAACCATGTGAATCATTCAATTTATGGCTTACAGGCGGGAATTTACACACGTAATATCACGACCGCGCTGGATGCGGCGGACAAGCTTGAGGTGGGCGGCGTGATGATCAATGACATACCAAGCTTCCGTGTTGACCATATGCCATATGGCGGTGTGAAACAAAGTGGTACTGGACGCGAAGGTGTAAAGTACGCTATGGAAGAAATGCTGGAAACCAAGCTGATCGTTATTAAACGGTAATTAGCTGTATAAAAGCCTATCTGATGGGCAGCAAAAATACGCTTTGCGTATGAGTGCCCTTCAGATAGGCTTTTTCGCATTCTACGGCACGATAAAATAGTACCAAGTTGAACAAGAAGCATTTGCAAAATAAAAAAGGATACACTATACTAAGACCAACCAGTTAGTGATTGATCAATTACTAACTGGTTAACAAGCTACGAGGCTTACATTTAGGAGCAGGATACCGCTTCAAGTTGACTGAACGTATCTTTGTTGGAACGATGGTGATCCAGGTTCAGTTAAATGAAGAAGTGCGAAATTAAGTAATTGATCAATCACTTATTTTACATGGAGGAGAGAACATGAAACATCTTATTATTTACGCACACCCATCTGAGGGTAGCTTTAATCATGCAATTTTGACCACAGCGGTAGAGGGGCTAAAGCAAAAAGGACATGATGTGGTGGTTCGTGACCTATACGATATCGGCTTTCAACCTGTAGTCAGCAGTAGCGAGATCATTGGAGGAATCGGAGAAGATATTGTGCGGGAACAGGAATTTTTGCAATGGGCAGAGGTGATCACCTTTATTTATCCAATTTGGTGGACGGGGCTGCCAGCCATAATGAAAGGCTATATTGACCGTGTGTTCTCTTACGGATTTGCTTACAAATATGTAAACGGGGAGCAGAAGGGACTGCTCAAGGGGAAGAAAGCTATTATTCTTAATACCCAAGGGAAATCACATGCGGAGTATGCCAGCAATGGCATGGATCAAGCACTTCGCTTGACATCTGACAAAGGCATATTTGAATATTGCGGACTTGACGTTATATATCATATATTTTTCGAGTCGGTGCCCCAATCCAATGAAGATACGCGTAAAGAATGGCTTCGCCAGATTGCAGACCTGGCTAGTAAGGTTTAATGAAAATATCCCAAAGACAGCGATCTGCATTTGCAGGCGCTGTCTTTTCTGTCGGCTCGATACTTTTAGTTTTTCCGATTTTTCCGATTGATGCTACGGGTTCCGCCGGAAGGCCACTGAGACCCGCCGCCCTGTCCGCCGGTCTGACCATGGGGATACCACTGAGATCCACCACTTTGGCTTCCGCCTTGGCTATGAGGATGCCATTGAGACCCACCGCTCTGACCATGAGGATACCACTGAGATCCACCGCCCTGCCCACCGCTCTGACCATGAGGAGGCCATTGAGACCCACCGCCCTGTCCGCCGCTCTGACCATGAGGAGGCCACTGAGATCCCCCGCCCTGTCCGCCGGTCTGACCATGAGGATGCCATTGAGACCCACCACTTTGCCCGCCGCCTTGACCATGAGGATACCACTGAGATCCCCCGCCTTGACTTCCGCCCTGCCCACCGCTTTGTCCTGCAATAGAAGGCATACTTGGATAAGGGCCTTGTGCCTGACTGATTTGAGTAACATCAATATAGGACTGTGTACCGTTAGGGTATAGCACTAACATTGATTTATTAGCGGGATCTACACTCTTTACGTAAGCAATGATGGGTTGACCATTCACAGTGAATATTCCCCATAAATTAACAAAATTACTCACTTCATTAGTAGTTGCGAAATGTTGTTGTGGTGATCTCATCGAACGATTAGAAGAATGTTTAGCCAAGGTGTGTATCTCTCCTTTAGATTGAATTTTGTGACATCATATGTGCAAACGTACTCGTTGGAATGGGCAATGTTCCTTTAAAATCAACAAATAACTTAGGTAACTAAAGCCAGTAACTACGACTATATTTAATTCATGATTGACTCATAGTTGTTTTTGACTTAATATCTAAACATTCAAGAAAACAATTGAATGATTGAGGCGGTTAATTTATGAACGAAAGAAATTTTAAAAACACATTATTTAATGAATTTGCACGTATTGGGAAATGTTTATCAAGTCCAAAACGATTAGAGATTCTGGATGTTCTCACACAAGGACCTAAATCGGTTGAGAGTATTTCCAAGATTACCTCTATGTCTTTGGCCAACGTATCTCAGCATCTACAAACTTTATACCAGGCCAAATTGGTAGATTCTCAAAAACGCGGTAACTTCGTATTTTATAAGCTCTCTGATCCTTCTGTATTGAGCTTTCTCAACGCCCTATATGATTTGTCTGAAAGTCAGTTAGTAGAAGTGCAGCATTTGAAAGAACAGTTTTTAGGTCAGATTTCTGATGTTGAGGGGATCACTCTTGAGGAACTGACAAAGCGTATGGAGAACGGTGAGGTGACTCTTATTGACGTCCGCCCTGTTGACGAATATGAGGCAGCTCATATTCCCGGCGCCATTTCAGTGCCAATCGAAGAATTGGCTGAGCAGTTATCTGCATTGCCGCTAAAGAATAAGGTGGTTGCTTATTGCCGGGGGCCTTACTGCTTGATGGCAATCAAGGCCCTTGAGCTTTTAAAAGCCAAAGGATTTGAGGTCAGCCGTCTGGATAAAAGTGTGCATGACTGGAACAATTTCGTACAAGAAAATCTTCGGCTTTAGCCACGGAAGGACAATCTCTTAATGAATTTATTAAGTAAATCGGAGAAAAGAAACGCAGTGATTGAAACCTATCTGAATTCTCCAGAACGACAAAGAAAATTGTATCGGCGGACCCTCATTACAGTTATTTTCTCGCAAATTTTTGGGGGCGCTGGTCTTGCTGCGGGAATTACAGTCGGGGCTTTGATGGCACAAGATATGATGGGTACCGATAAATTTAGCGGAGTTCCTACAGCTTTATTTACTTTAGGATCTGCAGCAGCAGCCTTATTGGTTGGACGATTCTCTCAAAAGCTGGGCAGACGAATAGGCTTGGGGATGGGCTTTGTAGTAGGAGGTTTGGGCGCTTTAGGAGTAGTGGCTGCCGCCCTTGCTAATAGTCTTGTTCTTCTCTTAATCTCGTTACTGGTTTATGGTGCAGGTACTGCAACGAACTTGCAGGCACGTTATGCCGGTACAGACCTGGCTAGCCCTAAACAAAGAGCAACTGCAGCCAGTATGGCTATGGTCTTCACTACACTCGGTGCGGTTGCAGGCCCTAATTTAGTGAATGTAATGGGGAGCGTTGCCCTTTCTATTGGCGTTCCCAGCCTGGCAGGACCATTCCTTTTAGCGGCAGTAGCTTATTTATTAGCGGGTGCTGTTCTGCTCGTCTTTCTAAATCCAGATCCGCTACTTATTGCAAATGCTATCGCTGAAAAAAGTAGTGAGGGATCGACTGGCTCTTCAAGCCAAACGCTAGGAGAGGCTGCAAAAAAAGGGGTTACGCTCGGAGCTTTCATTATGATATTGACGCAAGTTGTAATGGTTGCCATTATGACCATGACACCTGTACATATGAAGCATCATGGTCATGGACTGAGTGAAGTTGGCTTGGTAATTGGCTTCCATATCGGTTCAATGTATCTTCCTTCCTTAATCACTGGAATACTGGTCGATAAAGTAGGCCGAACTGTAATGGCAATGGCTTCAGGAGTAACTCTACTCCTTGCAGGAATAACAGCAGCTACAGCGCCCAGCGATTCGATGGGGATGTTAATTATCGCGCTTTCTTTGTTAGGAATAGGCTGGAATTTCGGATTAATCAGCGGAACTGCGCTGATTGTGGATTCGACTACCCCATCTAATCGCGCTAAAGTACAAGGGTCTGTAGATGTATTAATAGCATTAGCAGGTGCCTCAGGCGGAGCCCTCTCAGGCATGGTCGTAGCTAGTACCAGCTACTCCACACTTTCATATATCGGCGGGTTTATCGCCTTACTTCTCATTCCCATCATGTTTTGGCTAAAGTCTAAGAAGTAACTCATCAGCCTCTGATCTACTCATTTAAATCGGCAGAAAAATGAATAAATAAACGAAATGACCTTCTTTACATAGAGAAGGTTATTTCGTTTAATTTAGGTATTTCTATTAAATGGCATAGTCTTAATAATAAGGCGTTGTCGCTTGCAAGTCATCTAGTAGTTCTTTGTACCTAGTTCGGGGGTTTCATAAATGTGTTTCCTACTTTTTGTCGGTTAGCTATGATGCTACGTATCACGGTTCAAAATTAGCTGTACATGATGAAATCTCTGGTGTATACCTATGTAGGATAGCAAGCTGTAGTTATAGCATTTTTTTGAGCTGGGATATACGAGCTTGGGAAACCTCAAGTATTTTGGCATATTCGTGCTGTGCTGCATTGGGTTGCTTTTGCATTAATTCTTTTAGACTTTCAATCATTTGTTTTGTCGATCGCCGTAGACGCTTGGACTCCTTGATCGATCGTTGTCCGTTGGCTAAAGCTGATTTATCCGGTCTCTGGATAGGGCTAAAATGTAATCCCTTCTTTAAACTTTCAATACATTCTTTACAAATAAAACTGTCTCTAAAATAAGTCAATTGTTCTGCTGAACCACACATTTTACACGTCACCCCGGTATACTTTCGAAAGGCGAGAGTACCGGTTTCCTCATCTGCGAAAATCTCAACAGGGTCCCCTACATTGAAATCCATAGAAATTCGCATTTCTTTGGGAATGACGATACGGCCTAACGCATCTAGCGGACGTGTCATACCTGTACTTTTCAAATGATAACCTCCTTTTTTTATATCCTTATAATACTAAATAATTATGATAAAAAAGAATAGGCTTAGAGAAGCAATCGCATATATTAAGTAAACTGTTGAAAAGTATACAAGTAATTCCCAAAATATGTTTGTTTTTTATTAGGAAATGTGTTGAGAAATTATAGGAAATTACCGATATATATTCAGAAAGATTATTCTAGTTGACTAGGAAAATTTTAACAATATTGTCCAAGGAGCTGTGAATTACATATGAAAATATTTCAGTTTTGGAAGAAGAATAAAAAGGCTGCGGCGATAACCGATTTGGATACTGCTATTCCCGCAGCCATTATAAAGGTTGGCGGACTAGTAGAGCAACGAGAGCAATTCACCGCTGAAGCGAAAAATTCTGCTGCTGTGCTGGGGGAAGAGGCATTGCCTCTATTCCCGCGCTATTTTTTTGGGACTGAATTGCAGAAGCCAGAGAGTTTGGCAGGCAAGTACGAAGGTTTGGGAGACTGGCTGCATATTCAGCAGGATGCGATTTTTGAGATCATCTATTATTACAGGGAAAAAGCAATCCCCATGCTGTATGAGGTAGCGTTCGGGGTGTACGATTGGACGCAGTACAAGGCGGTGCGGATACTAACCCGGTTAGCCCGTGAAGGCATTCAGACCGACCAGATTGTGGACGATATTATCAGCCATGTCGACGATTTTCGTTATGAGGCACAAATGCCTACATTCTATTTTCTGTCCGGACTGACAGGCAATAAGAAAGTTGCCTCGCTGCTGCAAAGGCATTTCCTTGAAAATCTGGAGTACGATCCGATTGATGCCTTTGATATCTTTGAGAATTTGTACCGTTGTTCACCCGATGTTGCCAAAAGACATGCCAATTTTCTCAAAGTCATTGCCCGTGGTGAAGGCCTGGAGGGCCGCTCTCCGTTACTGGATGGAGCGATAGGAACTACCGATGAGGACGGCAAGCAAGAGTACCATTGGCCTGGTGATGAACCTGTCGAAGAACAACATCAATTACGCGCAGCAATATTCTATTATCAGTTGAATCCTCAGGATGAGGAGGTTAATCGGCTGCTGGATCAATGGGAGGTAAGCCATCCAGAGGAGAATGTTAGGAGTTATATTGGAAAATTGCGAGCGGAAGGACAAGAAGAGAGCTAGCTGTTCAGTTAATGATAGGGTAAGTATTCATTTTGCACTCTTTTCTATAAAAACTTATACTTATCGTTACAACAAATTGAAACGAAAATAAAAGAATGAGGAGGGGATCCACCATGTACTCCATTAAAGAAGTCGAAACCAGGAGCGGATTGCCTGCATCTACCCTTCGATATTATGAAAAAGAAGGCATTCTACCTGATGTCGGTCGGGATGAGGGTGGGAGAAGGGTTTACACCGAGAAACAAATCGATTGGATCAGGTTCCTTATGGCTATGAAAGACACGGGGATGACCATTGAAGAAATTAAGGCATACCTTGTGCTGAACGTGCAAGGAGAAGCGACCATTCAAGAGAGACGAGATTTTCTTGTGGCTCACAAAAAGAAGGTAGAAGAGCATATGGCACAAACGCAACACAATTTGGAGAAAATTATTCAAAAGATAGCTTTTTACGATCATGTAGTCATGGGAAAGAGTTTCTCCTAGGACCACATCGGACGGAATATATGGAGCCCCCAGCCTATCTGAAATATGCTGGAGGGCTTTTTTTTGCATAGAAATCTGTGTAGGTCGCAAGTATGGCAAATCGTTGGTATTGGGCGGTTCACAATGTGCTTACAGGGTAAAAGTGTAGTACCAAGGTGGGAAAGTGGGGACGTTGACTCTCACGCCACGTGAGGCTGTAGACTGTGGAAATAAGGGAGGTGAAGCGGAATGGCTTATACGGTTAAAGAAGTGTCTAATCTGTCGGGAATCAGCGTTCGAACTTTGCATTATTATGATGAAATTGGATTGCTGAAGCCGCATCATATCGGAAATAATGGATATCACTATTACGAACAGGAACAACTGTTGCGGCTTCAGCAAATCATGGTGTACAGGGAGCTGGAATTGCCTTTATCCGAAATTGGCAATGTGCTGGAGAGAACCAAGGAACAAAAGGCCGAGGTTTTACAGGTGCATCGAGCCAAGGTTGAGGCCAAGGTCTTCCGCTTGCATACTCTCCTTCAGACCATCGACGAAACGGTGGCTCATTTGAAAGGAGAACACACGATGGAACCGGAGCAAATGTATCAAGGGTTTAACCCGGAAAAACAGGAAATGTATGAACGTGATCTAACAGAACGTTATGATTCACAGGTCGAAGAGAAGCTTCAGGAGAGTAAGAGCACGACGAAGAACTGGAGCAAAGAGGATTATTTGGATTCGCAGGCAGAGGCGGATCAGATTCATCGGAAATTGGCTGAAGCCATGAATAAAGGATTGGAGCATAACAGTGCAGAAGTACAGGCGCTGATCCGTCGTCACCTTCAATGGGTAAGCCGATTTTATACCCCTACTGCAGAAATTTATAGTGGACTAGGAGACTTGTATGTGGAACATGAGGATTTCAGTAAAATGTATGAGGGCTATCGCCCCGGGCTGGCTGAGTATCTGCGAGACGGAATGAAGGAGCTGGCCAGACGAGAATTAAAATAGAGCAACAGCTGATAAAAGGGCTATAAGTGATATAAAAAAGGGCGAACAGCAAGCCAATCCGATGGCCTGCTGTTTGCCTCTTTTTGTGTAAAGCAGTTTACATGCTGCTTGGTGCTGTTCTCATGCCTTGCTGACTGCTGTTTCCGTATTGCTGCATGCTACCACTGCTTGCAAAATGCTGCCCAGTCGTTCCCATATGTTGCGGAAAGCTATGATTCATGTGGCTTCCTGCATTATAGGAGGCTGGTTGCATGCTGCGGGAAGCATAGTTATCGCCAAATCCTGGCTGAGTCATTTGGCTGCTTGAGCGAATGGAGTTCTCCAACTGACTACACAGTTGAATGACTTGTTGATATTGCTGCATAGCTTGTTGGTGGTGCTGAATTGCGGTTTGAATCATTTGAGCTGCGTTACGTTCACGTTGCACCAGGCTTTCAAGACTGGATGCATTTTGCTGCTCCTGTTGTAGCAACTGCTGATACATGGCGGTTCCTTGCTGTGTTTGTTGTACCAATTGCTGCATAATTTGTTCACATTGATGAAGTTGCTGTTGTGGAGCCATGTTGTTGTACATGAATCATCAATCTCCTTCGCCGGATAGTTTAGGTTTTAGAACCCTCATATATTGTGGCGAAGGAAGACTATATATATGCGCAATTTTGGTTACAGGCTGGACACCAGAATAGCCGTAAATTCCTCTAGGAATACACGATCTTCATGATCAAAGCGGCCTTTTAGCGGGCTGTCAATATCCAGCACCCCAATCAGCTCATCGTTCTTGATCAAAGGAATAACGATTTCGCTATTAGAAGCAGCATCACAGGCGATATGGCCTGGGAATGCATGTACATCGTCTATAACAAGTGTTCGCCGTTCAACTGCTGCGGTACCGCAGACGCCGCGTCCTAGTGGAATCCGTATACATGCAGGTAAACCCTGGAAAGGACCAAGTACAAGCTCAGTGCCATCATAAAGATAGAAGCCGCTCCAGTTTACATCTGGAAGAAAGTGGCCCAGCAAAGCAGAAGCGTTCGCTAAATTGGCAATCGTATTGGATTCATCGTGAACAAGTGCTCGGAGTTGTCCGAGAACGGATTCGAATTGTTCCTGACGTGTTCCTTCATAGGGGATGGTTTGAAACATGTAGAGTCCACGCTCCTAACATTAATTTTTCGCATCAATCGTTGTATCTATAACCAAGAATAGGTAATTTTCAAAATAGCTTTTACCATTGGTTAATTAATTTAAGATATAACGATTGTATATATTCAGTCAAGTAGAAAATAGCACTATTGCCTTTGAATAATCTCCGTTCCGATAAACCTAATTAATGTTGTGTAATTATGACGCTTTTTACCTCAATGTGTTATCAGTTAGGAGCAACTTTATCTCTTTTAAAGGAATAATATCTTCATTATACTTTGAGAAAGAGAGGGGAGAGATTATTTGGATAAATCTAGAGAGATTGAAGTGGTTGAAATGACATTTGATAACAACGGTGATTACGAACGTAGAGAGTATCCTTTCATGGTCATAGGGAGATTAATACCCGAATTTCAAAATGGCAAATGGAGCTATCACGAAGAACTTTATGAGCAACATTATGAGTCAAAATACCCGGAACATGAAAATCTGGATGAGTATATTAATAGTGATTACAGCATTTCTTTCTTATATTATTCTGGAGGAAAATGCTTGGGACATATAAGATTAAGCACCAGTGATGAAACTAAATTTGCCTCTATTGACAGACTTATTGTACTGGAAAGTAGTAGGGGAAAAGGAATAGGAACCGCCTTGCTGAACAAGGCAAAAGAGTGGGCATTACAAAAAGGAATGAAGGGATTTACACTTGAAACGCAGGATGTTAACTTGCTCGCTTGCCGATTTTATTTGAAGAATGGATTTGAAATTGGTGCTGTGGATACTATGTTGTATTCAAACTCAAAATATAAAGATGAAAATGCAATTTTCTTCTATGCAAAATTCTAATCATTTTTCCAAGGCTCATATTTTCAGCTTGCGCAAATTCGTGGACCCGCAGGTCAGATAAACATCGGTTTCGATTGCCCTCATCTGTTTCCAGCTGATCTCCTAAGGGTAAAAACAGTGTAACATTGTTGGCCTAGGCCAGGAGGGAGCTAAAACGATGCATGCAGATGTTCAGAACTTGTTTATTCGTATACAGATGCTTTCTTACGCTCAACAGAACGATTTGACGGTGAGTGATATACAACCTGTACTCGAAGAACGCGGGTACCGCGTAGGAGAACGTGAAGTCAAGCAGGAGTTGGAAAACCTAGCACAGGAAAACTTTCTGACACCGCATGATGATATGTTCAGCCTTACCGGCGCAGGGATTGAGGAATTGCAAGAAATACAGTCGATGCTGGGCGTATTGTACGAGGATGTTGTGAAAAATCCAGCTCATGTCACTGCCCGTGCCTCTTCTTAAAAGGATTAGAGACACCAAAAATCTTATAACTACAAAAGGTAGCCCTCCTCATTCCTGATTCCAGGAAGCGGAGGGCTAATTTGATTTATAAGGGCTTGTCCACATGAATAAGGTTGTGTTTGTTGGAGGTGTATGCTTAAATGTAGCGTATATTTGTGTCATTTTGATGTTGGAAGGATGATGGAACATGTGTGCATATGCATGTAAGGGGCATATACCACTGCTGGAAAGCCCACGTCTTCGGCTGCGAAGGATGGAAAGCCGGGATGCGGCTACGATGTTTGCTTGCTGGTCTGACCCGGAGGTTCACCGTTATATGAACCTTACCGGTATGTCAGGACGTGAGGATGCTGAGGATATGATTGAGCTATTGAATGAGCTGGCGAAGACGGAGGATGCACTGCGCTGGGGGATCGAGCTGAAGGAGAATGGGAAGCTGATTGGAAGCTGCGGCTTTAATTATTGGCAGACGGAGGGAGCATATAAAGCCGAGATTGGCTATGAGTTGGCCAAGCCTTATTGGCGACAGGGCTATATGACGGAGGCGCTTCGCTTGGTGCTGTCGTTCGGATATAACACGATTCGATTAAATCGGATCGAAGCGCTGGTGGACCCACGAAATACAGGTTCGCAAGCCCTGCTGGTCTCGATGGGCTGGACCCAGGAAGGACTGTTACGGCAGGTACAGCATACATCTACAGGCTTTAAGGATATGCTGATGTATTCATTACTGCATGAAGAATGGCTCAGACTGGAGGCACAACGAAATGCTGTTTCAGTATAACGGCGGTTCGTCGCCGCTGCACAGGCTTGGGCCGCTAAGTAAGCTTATATGGGTGGGCTGCTTTAGTCTCCTGTCAATGGCATGGGATTCGACGCTGCGGGAAGTGGTACTCTTGGCGGTACTGATTGCTGTAGCCAGTTTGGGCGCACGCTTGACCCTAGCACGCCAACTTCGCGCTATGTCGTTCTTGATTGGTTTAGGGATTCCGTATTTTCTACTGTCTATTCTGGCAATTCGAGAAGGGCATATTATCGCTTCATGGGGACCCATTGTAATTACAGCTGAGGGACTGGATATCGCAGGGGCATTAACGCTGCGGATTTTTGTATTGTTTTTGGCATCCTATATTTATCTCTCGACGACCGATCCCCGAGATTTTGTACAGGCTTTGAATTTACGCTTGCGTGTGCCTTATCGGTTTGCGTTCGGTATTTCAGTGGCGCTAACGTTTCTACCCTTATTGGAAGAAGAGGGGCGAACCATTATGGCTGCACGGCGTGTTCGTGGACAGGAGCCACCACGAGGATGGAGCAATCGGTTATCATGGTGGAGCGGGTATGCCGCTGCTGTGTTGGTGAATGCTGTGAGACGGGTTCAGCAGACGGCACTGGCTATGGAGGGCAAAGGTTTTGGTGCCTATGCAGAACGGACATATCTGCGTACCCTGAAGCATGGGCGTTTAGGCTACGCATGTGCTGTGATTGCTATATTCGCTACAGCTATTTTATGGTGGGTATTATAAAGAGCAGCCTCTTTTTTTATTCACATTGTCAACTTGAAAAACAAAATTAGGTTGACAATAGGGCGGCGGATGCATACATTTATACAGTAACAGCTTGTACAAGAACCCAAGCTAGGGCCTTGTATATTAGATTATGGAGAGGAGTCAGGAAATACATTATGAAGGAATCTCGTATTTTTGCAAAGTTTACAACGCTGGATATCGTGTTAATGGCCATGCTGGCTACATTGAACGGCGTCATGACTGTGTATTTGTCGATGATTAACAAGACGTTAAACAGTCTGGGAGGGCCGATCGCAACTTCCGCTATTGTCGGGCTGTACATGATATATGGCTTGTTGGCCTATTATATTATTCGTAAACCAGGTACGGCGGTAATTGCTTATGCTTTTGGCGCGGTAGTGCAGTCTTTTATGGGCTCTGCCTATGGTATTGCATCTATCATTGCGGCGGCTGTCTGTTATATGATTGCGGCGGAGCTGGTATTTGCTCTTTTGCGCTATCGCCGCTGGAATGCAGTTTCACTGATGCTGGCGGGTGGGGCTATGGTTCCGCTCTGGTTTATCGTGGCAGCCAATATGTTTGGCTATATGCATTGGGGCTGGAAGGTGCTGACGATTGCACTGGTCGTTCGTATCATTAGCGGTATTGTCCTGTGTGGTCTGTTGACGAAAATACTGGGCGATGCCTTGAATCGTACGGGTTTGTTAAAACGCTTTGAACGGGGACGTGCTTCACGGGCATAACAAAGGCTATACCTGGTTATAGCTTGAACAATAGGGATCGAGGGTATTTTGGTTATGAATGAACGTAATGATCATGATTCTGCGAATAGAATGGCCTTGTCCCTGAGAAATTTTGGCTATCGATACGATGACCAGGTAGAGCCAGCGTTACATAGTCTGACGCTGGACATTGCGGTGGGTGAGCATGTAGCCATTGTCGGAAATAGCGGAAGTGGAAAGTCAACGCTGTGCCAGCTGCTTCATGGCGGGTTGTCCCATTCTGGCGAGGGCGAACGAACGGGAGAGCTGACCGTGTACGGGATGGACCCCGACACCGCTGAATTGGCTACGGTCGCCACCACTGTCGGCGTCGTACTTCAGGACCCGGATGCCCAACTGGTGCAGGGAATCGTCGAAGACGAAATTGCTTTTGGACCGGAGAATCTGTGCGTGTCTCCGTCAGAAATAGAGCAACGCCTGGCCGCTGCGCTGGAGGCCGTCGGCCTGGCATCCGAGCGCGGCTCCTTCGTGCGGCGCCTCTCGGGAGGCCAGCGTCAACGCACCGCCATTGCTGCGGTGCTGGCGCTGGAAGCGCCGCTGGTCGTGTTCGACGACGCAGCAGCGCAGTTGGACCCGCCGGCGGTACGGGACTTCGTCCAGCTATGTCGGCGGCTCCACTCCGCAGGCCGGACGGTGATCACCGCGTCCGGCCGCATAGACGATGGCGTGCGTGCAGCTCAGCGCGTCATCGTGCTGAAGGACGGGACTGTGCAGCTGCAAGGCCCGCCCGAAAAGCTGCTGCGCGAACATAGTGCGCAGCTGGCAGCCTGGGGGCTGCTTCCCTCTTCCGCAGGGAGGGAAGTCATGCCGCGTGAGCCGGGGATGGATTCCGGCTTGGCGGCTAACCGCGCTGGGCATCCGTTGTTGGAGGTGAAGGGATTGACCTTCACCTACCCTGACAGCCAGCGCGCGGCGCTCAAGGGCGTAAGTCTTGCCCTTGCGCCTGGGGAACGAGCCGTGCTGCTGGGCGAGAACGGCTCTGGCAAAACCACGCTGGGCAAGCTGCTTATGGGTCTACTCCCTGCACCGAAGGGATGCATGTGGTGGGAGGGGCAGGATATGTCGAAGCTGCCCATTCACCAGCTGGCCGCCGGGATCGGCTATGTGTTCCAGCAGCCAGAGCATCAGTTTGCAGCTGCAACGGTGTGGGAAGAGTGCCTGTACAGTGTGCGGGTCAAGCTTGGTTTACGGATCGGAGATCCGGTTCCCGCCGCCTATGAGGAACGGGCGCATCGCTTGCTGACAGCCGCCAGGCTGGATCACCGACTGGAGGTCTCGCCGTATCTGCTAAGTGGAGGCGAAAAAAGGCTTTTGAGCGTTGCGGCGCAGTTCATTCTGCCCAAAAAGCTTTATATTTTGGATGAGCCGACTGCGGGAACGGATTACGAAGGGGCAAACATTCTGCTCCGTATGTGTACAAGGCAGTCTGCTGAAGGGGCGGCTTTTCTGGTCATTACCCACGATATGCAGATAGCTGAACGCTTTGCCAGCCATGTTCTACGCATGGAAGAAGGGTGTCTCTATAAAACGGAAAATAGCGGGAATGATCATACGATTACAGTTGACAAAAATTAAGGATATGTAGACAATATTATATATACATCGTACATAACAGGCGGCCTATATAGGCCGCCTGTTTACGATTATGCAGTACGGGTAATCATTATCCAAGCTGGGAAGGAAAACCATACAGATACAACACAGCTTTTATAAGGAAAGGATTTGTGATTTGCTTGGGAAACGATAAACCTATGAAGCGCGGACTCGTGCTGACGGGTGTTCTATTGGCCACCTTTCTGGCCGCGATTGAAGGAACGGTGATCGGTCCGGCAGGACCGACAATTGTTAGTGAACTGGGCAGTGTGAACTTGCTCAGCTGGATTTTTACAGCATATTTGCTGACGATGGCTGTAACCACGCCTATTTTCGGCAAGCTTAGCGATTTGTTTGGTCGAAAACCCATTTTTCTAATTGGCTGTTCGTTATTTGTGCTTGGCTCTTTGCTTTGTATGGTGGCTGGTAGTATGGAGCAGCTTATTTTATACCGGGCCATCCAAGGGATTGGAGCGGGCGGTGTCATCCCGGTTACCTTTACCATCATCGGTGATATATACAAAATGGAGGAACGTGGTAAAGTCCAAGGCATGATCAGTTCGGTATGGGGGATTTCTTCCCTTGTCGGACCTCTATTGGGTGGTTACGTGGTCACCTACTTTGGCTGGGAATGGATTTTCGGCTTTAACGTTCCCTTTGGATTGCTGGCTATGTTCTTCATCGCCCGTTATCTGCGGGAACAAGTTAGCAAGCGTACCGCACGTATCGACGTGGCAGGGGCAGTTACCTTTACCATTGGGATGACGGCACTCTTACTCGTATTGGCCTTGGGAGGGCAGTATATCGATTGGGCTTCTCCTGAATTGCTGGCTTTGGCTGCTGTAGCGATTTTGTTCCTGATTTTGTTTTTGGTTATCGAAAAGCGCGCTCAGGAGCCGATGGTGCCTCTAAAGCTGTTTCGGATACGGGATATCGCTTTTTCCTGTGCCGCTGCACTACTCGTCAGTACCCTGCTAATCGGGCTGACTAGCTATCTTCCGCTATGGATTCAAGGTGTACATGGTGGAGATGCCGCTTCATCTGGTCTGGCGCTGGCTCCAATGTCCATAGGCTGGCTGTTTGGCTCCATGATCGGAGGACGCATTTTGCTGACGCTGGGCTCGCGTCGAACCTCTTTGATCGGTCTGACCCTGATTGTATTGGGAGCCTTCGTCATGACCTTGATGAACCAAACGGCTCCGATTTGGCTGCTGTTCCTATCTACATTATTGTATGGACTAGGATTCGGCTTCTCGGTGACGGTGTTCACGATTATTGCTCAGTCCTCGGTCGGATTCCAGCTGCGCGGCGCGTCTACAGCCTTGAATACGTTCTTGCGTACGTTGGGACAAACGATTGGGGTTGCAGCCTTCGGTTCATGGCTGAATTACCGCATAGCTGCCCAAACAGCCGATGGACAGCTCACTCAACAAGGGGTTACACAGGAAGATATTAATGGTCTGCTTGCCCCGCATGCTTCACAGAGTCTAAGTGACAAGGTTGCTGGATTACTCCGATCTGTACTGGAGAACAGTCTCCATTCTCTGTTTGTAATCATGGTCGTTATTGCGGTCATTAGCTGGTTTGTTGTCCTCGGTTTGCGGAACCGCCCGCCGGGTACGGAAGAAGAGGCAGATCAGCGTATAAAGACACCCCAAAGAGAACACGCATAAAAAGTAATATACTTCTGTCATGATAAAAAGACAGTCCGGTACACCAAATAAGGGTCCGGGCTGTCTTTTTATGCAAAGGTCTCTCTTCCTACTAATTTAGCAAAATAGCCACCTCGTATAGGACCAATACATTCCCCAGTATGCAAAAAAGAAATAAAAACCCTCTAGAGATTGCGATATATTCATATGGTAAAGGTAACAAACTGGTAAAAAAGTCTTAAAAAATTGTAACAAAAATGCTGTTTCTAAATGGAACTGTGGGGTACTAAGGAACCATTTTTTTGAACTCGCTTACAAATAAGGTATTTTAAGATTTGTTTTAGAACGATTTTGCATGTGAATGAAGCAACCAACCTAGCAAAATAGGACAAGGAAAAAAATCAAGTAGCAAATTTTTCTCAATGTAATAACAATGAAAAAAGAGATGAGTTTTCAGAAAAACACTAGGAAAATATGAGGATGAAATTCATAGAGAAGCCTGTTTTCTAACCTCACAGAAAGGGGCTTTTCAGTCTATATCAATCGTTTGACATACCATATAAAATGACCCTAGCCAACGAAAAAGTTGGGCTTCAACACTAGAAAGCATAATCAGATTAAGGGAGATGGAGTACTTGAAGTTTAACAAATGGTTCAGTAAAGCAGCCACAGCAACAGTAGCAACTACCTTACTGTTAGGAGGCGGCGTTCAGGCTTTTGCAAAGGGAAATGACAAGGCTGATTCCAAAGTAGACAGTGCATTTACCCAAATTACGCGTAATGACATGTTGAATATTTTCAAACAGCAAGGCAAAGAGAAATATGAGGTTCCTTCCTTCGATGCCTCTACAATTAAGAACATTCCTTCTGCTATTGGTCACGATAGCTCAGGCAAGCAGATTGATCTGGATGTTTGGGATAGTTGGCCGTTGCAAAATGCCGATGGCACAGTAGCCAATTACAAAGGGTACAATATCGTTTTTGGACTGGCAGGCGATCCTAAAAGAGGCGAGGATACATTCATATACCTGTTCTATCAAAAAGCGGGCAATACTTCACTGAGCGGCTGGAAAAATGCCGGCAGAGTATTTAAGGACAATGATAAATTGCTTGCCAACGATCCGATTCTAAAAAATCAGTCAGAAGAATGGTCCGGGTCAGCTACCTTAACCTCTGATGGACATGTACGTTTATTTTATACGAGCAGACAGCCCTATGATCCGAATAACAAATTATACGGCAAGCAAACCTTGAGCACAGCTCAAATTAATGTTTCTCAGCCTGATGGGGAGACCCTGAAAGTAGATGGGGTCGAGGATTTGAAATCGATCTATGACGGTGGGGATGGTAAAACCTATCAAAATGTACAGCAAAGCGTCGGCATAGATATGGATAATCATACTCTTCGAGACCCTCACTATGTCGAGGATCAAGGCCACAAATATATTATCTTTGAAGCCAACACAGGGACAGAAACAGGCTACCAAGGCGAAGATTCGCTTCAAAACCCAGCTTATTATGGCGGCAATAAGAAATTCTTCTCGGAAGAGCAGCAAAACCTGCAACAAAGTCCTAAGAAAAAGGGAGCTGAGCTGGCGAACGGGGCACTGGGCATCGTTGAATTGAATGACAATTATACGCTGAAAAAAGTAATGCCTCCTTTGATTGCATCGAATCTGGTAACAGATGAAATTGAACGGGCGAATGTTTTCAAAATGAACGGTTTGTGGTATTTATTTACGAGTACAAGAGGTTCCAAGGTGACTGTAGATGCGATCGGTGACGATGATATTTACATGCTGGGTTATGTTTCTACATCCTTGACAGGGTCTTATAAACCCCTGAATGGAACCGGTCTCGTTCTTCATCAGGATCTGGATCGTGATGATATTACATGGACATATGCCCATTTTGCTATCCCGCAGGGCAAAGGCAATAACGTAGTCGTTTCGAGTTATATGACCAATCGTGGGCTTTTCCCGGATCACAAATCTACTTTCGCACCAAGCTTCCTGCTGAACATTAAAGGCTCGAAAACCTCTGTTGTGAAAAACGGTATTCTGGAGCAAGGTCAAATTACGATTGATCCAGGAAATGACAAAAAAGATAACCAAAATGAGTATGGAAAGAAATAAGTAGTTATAAGCAGCATGTCCGAAGGCGACAGCTTTGGTAAATTACCGATCTGTCGTCCGTCGGACGATACATAACAATGCAATGAGGGGTAAGGAGGATCGTCATAATGAGAAAAAAAGCTTTCAAGAACATTGGAATACGATCCGTAGTAGTTATCACAGGCTTAACTATTTTCATAGCTATGGGGTGGAGTATGTACCAACAGGATGCAGGCAAACCTCCAAAACCTGCAGCAGCTCCAAAAAACCAAGCCAATCAAAGCAAGCATACAACGCCGACTTATCGGGCCGCCTATCATTTTACCGTCCCGGATAAGTGGAAAAATGATCCACAGCGGCCTATTTATATGGATGGGGAATATCATTACTACTATTTATATAATCGTGATTACCCTCATAAGAACGGTACAGAATGGCGACATGCCACATCCACCGACCTGGTTCATTGGAAAGATGAAGGGGTGGCAATTCCTAAATATACGAATCCGAATGGAGACCCTTGGTCCGGTTCTGTCGTGATCGACGATAATGGCACCGCAGGTTTTGGAAAAGGCGCACTTGTAGCCATTGTCACACAGCCCTCCGCAAATGGAGGAAAGCAGGAACAATTTTTGTGGTACAGTACGGACAAAGGCAAGACGTTTACTTCCTACCGCAACAAGCCCGTGATGTCCAACCCAGGCACAAAGGATTTCAGAGATCCCAAAATCATTCGGGATGTTCAACGTAATCAATGGGTGATGGTCATGGCAGAGGGAACGAAGATTGGCTTTTATAGGTCTAAAAATTTAAAGGACTGGCAGTTTACGAGTGGCTTTCAAACGGAAAACATCGGGCTTGTGGAATGTCCTGACCTCTACCAGATGCGTGCGGATGATGGGACCTATCAATGGGTTCTGGGCGTAAGCGCCAATAGCAAGCCAACTGGCGGTCCCAACACGTATGCCTATTGGACGGGAGATTTTAATGGAGAAGGATTCCTCCCTGAACGCAATGATCCTGATTGGCTGGATTATGGCTTTGACTGGTATGGTGCGGTTACGTTCGAGGACGGCAAAGCCAAAGACCAATACAGTCACCGTTATGCGCTGGCCTGGATGAACAATTGGGATTATGCCAATAACACGCCTACCCTGAAGGAAGGCTTCAATGGAATGGATTCCGTTGTTCGTCAAATTCAATTGAAGCGTACAACGGATGACGGATATCACTTGGTTTCACAGCCGGTATCAGCTTTGGAGCAATTCCCGACTACAACGGAATCATTGGGGCAGATCCAGGTAGAGGGGACTCACACCCTTCCGGTATCAGGTGATGCCTATCAGCTGGAGGCGGATGTATCTTGGTCAACGATCAAAAATACAGGCTTGAGGCTTCGAGAGTCTGCGGATGGCAAGCGACATGTAGATGTGGGTATCTCGGTGGAGGGTCAATACTCTTATGTAAACAGAGCGAACACCGGACAGCCGGATCAGAGTGGAAAATATGTAGAGAGTAAAGCGCCTTTTGATACCGATAAGAAAAATGTTCACTTGAACATTCTTGTCGATAAAACCAGCATCGAAGTCTTTATCGATGATGGAGAAGTAGCTCATTCCTCCTTGATATTTCCACGCTTAGAGGATCAGGGAATTACCCTCTTCTCAGATGGCGGTAAGGCTATTTTTAACAATGTAGTGGTCAAACATTTTAGTCGATAATAGGTCTTATGCTGCTCGTAAGCTTAGGCATATTTCGCTCAGGTATATATAAAGTCCACCCATAAATATAAGGGTGGACTTTTCTGTGTAGATCTAAATTTTCGTTAGCACAGCTATAGGATTGTTCTTTTATTCACAATGGAGCGCTTGCTAAAAATACTATTCATTCTATTTGTGATAAGGTGACAGGTTATCAGCGCTACGACCCAATTTTTTGAGCAAGCCGATGAGTTGATCTCTTTCAGTTTCGCTGATACCGCTAAAGGCACGTTCAATCTGACGTGTATAATCAGGATAAATTTCGTCCATGACACGTTGTCCTTCGTCCGTCAATTCTGCATATATAATCCGACGATCTTGGTCGCACGGGTGACGGTGCAAATAACCACGGCTCTCCAGCTTGTCGATAACATAAGTGACATTTCCGCTTTGCAGAAGCAGCTTGGCTCCAATTTGTTGAATTGGCTGTGCTCCCTTGTGATATAAAACTTCCATCACGGCGAAGGCCGTTGGGTTGAAGCCCACCGTTTTGATGCCAGCAACCGCATGTTCGTTTACACTTTTGAATGACTTGGCAAACACGCTATACAAATGCATGGATTGCTGTGTCACCAATGTTCGGTAATCTATCATCTTCATTCCGCCTTTATGTATGGATTTGGGCATCCTTTGACCGCTCGGTTCGGATGACCGGGCAACCATACCCTTGTTACTAGCATAAAGGGATTTGCGTAGGGAAAACATGCGATTTGTCACAGTAGCTGCTTTTTTAACTATTTAATTTCAAAGCTTTAAGGAAAATTTTGAAAATTGAAGGTTTTGAATGTAAAAATACGGTTCCAGTTGGTTATATTAAAAAATAACATACCTAATGAACCCAAATAACCCAATAAGATAAATTCGGAGGAGATGAAGCATATGGATACGGGTTCCTTCCGTTTTCAATTTCGTGATCCGCAGCAAGCTGCCCAAGCCTGTGAAACATTAAAGGAGATTGGATACGATGCCAGCACGAACGGTGATACAGGTCTCAGTGTTCACGTCGAGAACCAGGATGTGCTATCTGCGTTAGAGATTTGCCAAGCTTATGAAGGAAGTATAATTGAGACGGGAATCCTCACTTATCGTCCAGGCAACCAAGGTAATATTGGTGCACCTAATCCAGGCTATAGCTCGGAGGATTGGATTATTCCAGCGCACACCATCAATGAAGACTGGAGCGAGGCGTATAAAAACGGCTCTTCACAAACATTTACGAACACAACACAGGAACACAACGTCAGCTCTGATCAACAACCGGAGGACGATGTGGACGGTTTTTCTGGCAGCATCCATATCTGAATCACAAGATGACACCATGCTATAAAAAAGCACCAGTAACCTTTGCGTAGGTTACCGGTGCTTTTTTATTAATAAGGAAGGGCAAGTCCAATACACATGAAATATATAGGAAAGGGCAATCTAAAGATTAAAGCTCTCTGTCTCAAATTCAGAAATTTAGAAATAAGGTGATTCTCTTATGGGCAAATCTTCAGCAGGTAAGGCAAAAGATGAAAAACTAAAATGGTGGCAGCTGAGCTTGTTAGGAGTTGCAGGTACCATTGGTACAGGGTATTTTCTTGGCTCCAGTTTAGCGATTTCCATTGGTGGTCCAGCTGTGCTGATCTCATATTTCTTGGCAGCAGTCGGAACGTATGTGGTATTTGACGCCCTTTCGCGCATGACGGCAGATCATCCAGAACAGGGCTCATTCCGTTCCTATGCTCAAAAGGCATTTGGCAATTGGGCAGGCTTCGGTAGTGGCTGGGTGTATTGGTTCTCAGAATTGCTTATTAATGGGAGTCAACTCATCGCGCTGTCTATATTTTCACGCTTTTGGTTTCCTCAGGTACCGATGTGGATTTTTGCAGCAGGCTTCGGGCTCTTAGGGCTTGTGATTGTTTTTTTCGGCAATAAAGGCTTTGACCGTATTGAAAATGTACTAGCCATCATTAAGATAGCAGCTCTTGTAATGTTTGTGATCCTAGCGGTTGCACTTTTGGCAGGCTGGATCGGAGGTGGCAAATATAATCCGAAGTTCCCCCTCAGCTACAAAGACTTTTTTGCAACTGGTGGTATAGGATTATGGTCATCTTTTATTTTTGCCTTTTATGCATACGGGGGTATTGAAGTGCTCGGAATTATGTCTAATCGACTTCATAACCCGGAGGAAGCGCCCAAAGCAGGGAAGGTCATGTTGACGGCGCTGGCTGTAGTGTATGTGCTCTCGATTGGACTGGCTGTGTCTATGGTACCATTAAGTGCTTTTAATCCAAAGGAAAGCCCTTTTGTGCTTGCGCTCAGTAGCGAACATCTGGTCTTTGTACCTCATTTGTTTAACGGAGTCCTTATTATTGCAGGGTTCTCAACAATGACAGCATCGTTGTATGCAGAGACATCAATGATGATTACCCTTGCCCAGGAAGGAGATGCGCCCACACTTTTTTCACGGAAGTGGAAGGATAAATACCCTCTTTATGCACTTAGTTTGATCTCTGTTGGTTTAATCTCGGCAATCGTATTATCGTTGCTGCTACCCGGAAAAGTGTATGAATATATTACAACAGCTGCGGGCTTAATGCTGTTATATAACTGGTGCTTTATTTTGCTGTCTTCAGGTAAGCTACTGAAATCAAGCACTTCGAGCAATATCAAACGCTGGATTGGATTACTATTGATAGCTATGGCTGTAGTCGGGGCTTTTCTTCATAAGCTTAGCCGCCCTGGGGTTTATATCAGCTTACTGCTTGTCTTGTTAATTGCAATATGTGACTTTATTGTATTAAGAGTGCGCCGAAAGCACGCCAAGGAATCCCGTTAACTCTATTAAGAAGCCAAGCATTAACGTACAAAAAGCAATTGAAATGCCTGTACACCAAAATAAAAACCAAAGCCTACAAGGGATAAACCAGATAGCCAAGATATGGTCTTAAGCAGTCCAGGTTTGAGAAATCTACGGAAAACACTTGAAGCGGCTGCCATCGTCACATCCCAGGCCAGCACGCCTAATACAATTGCTCCGCTGTAAATCAATAGCTGTTGTACTGGATATGTATTAGCGACGTTAGCCAGTATGGACCCGTAAATGCCAAGCCAGAAAAGAATGGAGAGCGGATTGAATAATGACATCAGGAATCCCGCTACAAATGAGTTGGTCAGGGTATTACCGTTTCCTCTTAATTCGGACTCTGCAATTACACCCGCATTTTTAATGCTTTCAAGGCCTGTATACACAAGCACGAAAAAACCAAACAGCCATAAAAAAGCTTTGATAAACGGGGAATTGAGAAGGTGGATCATTCCCAAATAGACGAGCATCATATAAATAATGTCTGCTGTAATTGCACCTAGTCCAATAAACCAGGCGTGCCAAAATCCATTCTTAATACCTCGATCCAACTGCGCGGCATTGATCGGTCCGATGGGAGCCGAAAGTGACAAACCCAGAAAAATATACCCGATAAATGTATGAATGGCGTTCTCCTCCTTGAGTACTTTTTGCACGTTATGTATTTGTTCTTATTAGTTTATTCGGACAAACCCGTGGGTAAGACCACATTGTTTGTACATATATTGTAGGCATAGTCTCGTTTTTACTAGCCCAACGAATGAACTAGATCCCCAAAGGAGCTCTAATCCTTACCCAAAAAGGGTTAGAGCTTTTTTTAGTGAGGAGACTTGACACATTTAATGAAAGCGCTTATATTTATCTCGTAAGTAATACGTTATATAACGTTATATAAAAGGAGAGATAAAAATGAATGTACAGCAGACGGTTCAGACGATTTATGAACAAGCGAATGGAGAGATTTCCGAGGTTTATTTAGTAGCCTGCGGGGGCTCACTAGTTGATATGTATCCTTCTAAATATTTTCTGGATAGTGAAGCAAAGAAACTGGTAGCAGGGATGTACACAGCGAATGAGTTTGTACATGCGTTGCCCAAACGATTGGGAGCCAATTCAGTGGTCATCGTTTGTTCCCACGGTGGGAATACCCCGGAGTCTGTCGCAGCTGCTAAGTCAGCCAAAGAGAAAGGTGCTTATACCATTGGCTTAACCCACAATAAGGAAGCGAGCCTGCTCAACTACTCGGATTATTCCTTTCTCTACGAGTGGGGGGATGAGAGCGATGTTAAAAACAACCCGATGGCCATTATTTTAGAGCTTGCGGTTGAACTGCTTCAAATCACTGAGGGTTATGTGCACCACGCGGCTTTCCAGAATGGATTGGGAGTAATCAATGGGATTATTAACCGGGCGAAAGTCCAAGTTGAACCGCGTGCTCGTGTATTCGCTGACAGATACCGCAATGAGGAACTCTTTTATATCCTGACCAGCGGGGCGTCTTATGGACATGCTTACGGCTTTGCGATCTGCTCGTTGATGGAAATGCAATGGCTTCATGCAGCATCTATCCACTCCGGTGAATTTTTCCATGGACCGTTTGAAGTAACGGATAAGGAAACTCCATTTATTCTGATGATCAACGAAGGACGCACACGGGCGCTGGATGAGCGGGCGCGGACTTTCCTGAATCAGTATGCCGAAAAAGTGGAAGTGATTGATGCGAAGGAGCTTGGTATCGGAACGATTGCAGACGAGGTGGTAGAGTTTTTTAACCCGGTTTTATTTTACAGCATTGTATGTGTGTATCGTGAAGCACTTGCGAATGTACGCAATCACCCATTGGAAACTCGCCGTTATATGGGCAAAGTAGCTTACTAAGCGCACTTACCAACAGGAGGAAATCATCATGAAGGTTCTAGGCATTGGCGATAATGTGGTAGATAAATATGTTCATCTGCGCATGATGTACCCTGGCGGCAATGCGCTTAATTTCAGTGTGTTTGCCAAAAAAGCGGGAGTGGATGCAGCCTTTATAGGTGTGTTCGGGGACGACAACGAAGCACGGCATGTAGAACACACCCTGCGTGAGCTTGACATCGATATTTCACGGTGCAGATATCACAGCGGTGAGAACGGCTGCGCACGTGTAACTCTAGAAGACGGAGACAGAGTATTTCTCGGCAGTAATGAAGGGGGAGTGACACGTCTTCATCCGTTGAAACTAAGCGAAGATGACAAGGAGTATCTGGGCGAATTCGACCTGATTCATACTGGCTTGTACAGTCATACAGGTCACTTGCTGCCCGAACTGGAGACGCTGGGAATTCCTATTTCTTTTGATTTTTCAGATGATTTTACAGATACACAGGTAGAACAATATATCATGCATGCCGACTTTGCATTTTTCTCTTGCAGCCATATGACGGATGAAGAGACGCAGAATTATATCCGTTCCAAACGTAAAAAAGAGGGGCAGATTCTGGTCGCCACACGCGGGGGGGATAGATCCATCGCCTATGATGGTACGAAGTTCTATTTTCAAATGCCCGATTCCGTTGAAGCTGTCGATACCATGGGTGCGGGTGACTCTTATATAACCGCCTTTTTGCTGAGCTATTTGGAAAAAGGCAATATTCAGGATGCTATGGCAGAAGGCTCAAGGCTTGCCGCCCAGAGCTGTCTGGTAGAAGGTTCCTTCGGATACGGCGTTCGTTATTAGCCTATCTTTTCAATGATCTTCACTTGTAAGAATATGTAACCTTTGATACTCTAAGTGAGAGTGATATAACGTTATATGACAAGTGAGGGTATATTATGTTGAATTCAGATCAAGCAGAGCCATTATATATTCAATTACAAAAAGCGGTTAAAACCGCTATTCATAACGGAACGTTTACGCAGGGAAGCCGTATACCGACCGAAACAGAGTTAAGCGAGATGTATAATGTAAGTCGAATCACCGTAAGGAAAGCAATTGCCGAATTAGTTCATGAAGGATATCTGACCAAACGTCAGGGAAAAGGCACCTTTGTCAATATACCCAAAATTGGGCGGAAGATCGAACATGTTATTAGCTTTACGGCTGCTTGCAAATCCAATGGGCTTTCTTCACACAGTGAGGTCACAAAACGTGAAATGATAGCAGCAGATGAGGAAATTGCACATCAATTGCAGTTGTCACAAGGGGAAAAAGTGCTATATATTCAGCGTAAAAGATACGCAGATGATCGTCCCCTGATGCTGGAAAACAATTTTTATCCTTATGAGCGATTTGCATTTCTAATGGACGAACGGCTGGAGGGATCTGTATACGAGCTACTGCGGCAAAAATACAGTATCGATCCTAACCAGCCGGGAGAGACGATATTACAAATTGCTTTGGCGGATGAAAATCAGGCCAAGCTGCTGGAGACGGCGATCGGGCAGGCGTTGTTTTACATGCATACAATGATCTATGACCAGCATGGAAGCCCGGTTCATGTAGGAAAGCAGTACATCATCGGAGACCGTTATCAATTCTCTATATAATCCATTGCCTATCATGCAAGGTAGCTCAGGTACGTGTGGCTTCTGCTTTTCATCCGAGATGAGGAGAAGCAGAAGCTACAACATAACGTTATATTACGTATTGTTGTTAGGTGAAGCAATCATGAGGTGGTGAAACTGTGCAAGAGAAGAAGGATACATTAGCAGACAAAGTGCTATTCTCCAATGCTATTTTTAATGGTTTGGAAAATGAAGCTTCGCCTGGGTTTATTGCAGTGCGAGGAGAACGTATTGCAGCAGTGGGGAGTTCGGAAGAGGCACAAGCCTGGATAGGAGCCGAAACGGTTGTCTATGATCTGGGAGACGCCTTTATCATGCCGGGAATTCATGACAACCATGTATTTTTTACCGGATACATGTCGATGCATCGGGGCGTCGATCTGACGCATACAGCCTCCAGTGAAGAAGCGATGGAACTCTTGCTACAAGAGGCAAACAGCCTTCCGCCAGGAAAAGATGTAACCGCTTTCGGTTGGAGCGAGGAAAGATGGGGGAAGCTGCCTAATTCAAGCTTGTTGGATGGATTGTTTCCCGATCGGGCGGTCATCGCTATCAACCGAAATAAAAGCTACTGCTGGATGAACCGATTGGCTGAGAATAAATACCAATTTTCGCCTGATCAATGCAGTGCCGAAGCACGTGCTTTATTGCTCCAAGCTATGATGCAGGACCGCAGCCTTGTCCAACAAGAGTTTATGGAATTTTGCCGTATGCTGGCTGCACGAGGAGTTACTTCTATAAAAGATATCGGCTTTGACCGACATAGCGAGCTGCTTCCGATTCTAGATGAGTTGAAGGAAAAAGGTGAATTGCCACTCAGATTCCATTTCTCGTTGGAACCAGTTGTTGAACCATTTGATATAAGGATTGGTATCCAATATAAAGCACTTTATAATGGAGACTTTATTCGTTTCCAGGGATATAAGCTGATGCTTGATGGCGTTGTAGCAGATCATACCGGGGACATGTTGGAGCCTTACGCAGATATGCCTGGCGTCACGAATTTGAGGACGGTTGATTATAAAAAGATTGAAGCCTCTGTTCTGGAAGCGGACAGCCAGGGGATCAAGTGCTGCTTAACGGCAGAAGGCGATGCTGCGATTCGCCAAGCAGTATCCATGATTGAAAAATGCCGCGCCCAGCAAGGTAATCACCTCATCAGACATTCGATCAGTGATCTGGAGTATCCCCATCCAGATGACTTGACCAGAATGGGAGAGAACGAAATTTTTGCTGAGGTCTATGCTCAAATTTTGCTATTGAATCCATCTTACGAAGAGGCTTATATGTCTGCTGTGGTAGGCAAAGAGAAAGAAAGCCGTTTTTATAATTATCAGTCCATGCTGGAAGCTAACGTGCCGATAACTATAGGTACTGATTTGCCCTTATTTATCACCAGTGTCCCCGATTCACTGTATGCAGCCTCTCACCGATTATTCCCGGATGGCTCGCCTGCTGGAGGCTGGTATCCTGACCAAGGAATGCCGCCATCCGAAGTTTTAAAGGCATGGACGATTAATGGAGCCAAACATTGTTATATGGAAGAGGTTACAGGTACGCTGGAGGCTGGAAAATATGCTGACATCGCCGTTTTTGATCGCGACCTCCTTAATGCATCCGCCGGAGACATCAGGGATGCCCAAGTGTTATTGACCATTATGGGAGGGAAGGTTACGTATAACCATTCTTGGAATGAGGGATAAACATGAACATCACGAATAAGAAATGGAAATTATCCTTGCCCCATAGCTATACCTTAATATTTTTGATTATTATTACAGTCGCCGCGTTGACATGGATTGTACCCAGTGGTCAATTTGAGCGTCATGAAGTGACAGTGAACGGTGTGACCAAAACGGCAATCGTTTCAGGAACCTATCACTCTGTACCCAAAACGGGGGAGAACGGTGATTTGAGACAGGGCATCCCTCAGATCCTTAGCGCTCCGATTGAGGGGATTATCAATGCCGCCGATGTCGTCTCTTTTGTTCTTATCGTAGGCGGCTCCTTCGGTATTATTCTGCAGACAGGAGCCATTGATCGTGCGCTGACAGCTCTTGCCAGGCGGCTGAAGAACAAAGGGATTTTGCTAATTCCCATTGCTATGGTTATTTTCAGTCTCGGAGGCTCTACCTTTGGGATGAGTGAAGAAATAATTCCACTTTATGCGATTTTTATCCCGTTGATGTTTGCCTTGGGTTTCGACTCTATGACAGCGATTCTTATTTTATTTCTGGGGACGCAAATCGGCTATGTTGGTTCGACGGTCAATCCATTTTCAGTGTTGATTGCCCAGGGAATCGCAGGAGTGGAGGGGAATCCTCAGCTCTGGCTGAGATTTATCGAATGGCTTGTATTTACGGCGATTTCTATTGCTTTTACGATGTGGTATGCGCACCGGGTGAAGCGAAATCCGGAGAAATCCATCGTGTTTCAGAGTGATATTATAAACCGCGAGCAATTTATAAAGGAAAGCACAGGTGAGGACGTCGTCTTCACGTTTCGTGACAAACTGATTATAGGCGGATTTATTGTAACGCTTGGAGCGATCGTCTGGGGAATTTTAGCCAAGGGCTGGTATATGACTGAGATCGGCGCCCTTTTCTTTGCCCTCGGTATTTTTGTTGGGATTGTCACCAAAATGAGTCAGAAGGAAATAGCCGAGAATTTTGTAAAAGGATGCGGAGAATTTATCTACGCTGCGGTGATCATAGGCCTTGCCCGCGGAATTTTGATTATCGCCGAACAGGGGATGATTATTGATACCGTATTGAATGCACTTGCAAGCGTCCTAGAAGGATTGCCAAGTTATTTATTCACCACTATTATGCTGCTTGCGCATAATGTCATCACTTTCCTAGTCCCTTCTTCCTCGGGAGAAGCTGCACTCACCATGCCTGTACTTGCACCGCTTGGCGATCTTGTCGGTATCAATCGTGAAGCTGTAGTTACCGCGTACCAATTTGGTAACGGGTTAACCAATCTCATTTCACCAACAGGCGGAGTACTGCTGGCAGGATTGGCCATTGCCCGGATCAGCTTTGGACAGTGGCTGAAGGTCATATTCAAACTATTCCCGATCCTGTGGCTGGTGGCTGCTATTTTTGCTGCTATATCGGCCGCGGTGGGGATCTAATCAACCAAGTGAGACCCCTGTCTGTTAGAGACAAGGGTTTCTTTTTACGTGTATCAAACAAGTTCTCTTATCAGGAAGCTGATCACTTCTTTCCCAGTAGGGTGCATAAGTTTACGTGGAAAATGAATAATATGGATAGCATTTTCCTAAGGAGGAAATAACTCGATGCTTGCTGATAACGGATTACTCATTGCTGCTCTGGGCGGTGTGAATGAAATTGGTAAAAATATGTATTTTATTCAATATGATCAGGACATTGTCGTCATTGATTGTGGCTCCAAGTTTCCTGATGAAAATTTGCCTGGTATTGACCTCATTGTACCGGATGTGACCTATCTGCAGGAAAATCAGGATAAAGTCAGAGCGCTTATTGTAACTCATGGGCATGAGGATCACATCGGGGGGATTCCTTATTTACTGAAGCAGATCAATATCCCCGTCTATGGCACAAAGCTCACTATCGAATTAATTAAGATAAAGCTGAAGGAACATAACCTTTTACGCGATGCCAAGCTCCATCTTATAGATGCCGATTCAATCATTCAGGCGGGGACGATTGAGGCCTCTTTTTTCACCACTGTACACAGCATCCCTGATTGCTTGGGTGTCTTTTTTAAGACACCGGAAGGAAATGTGGTTCATACCGGAGATTTTAAATTCGACATGTCTCCTGTCAGCGGGCCTTTCCCGGATCTTCATCGCATGGCTGAGATTGGAAAGCAAGGGGTTAAAGTGCTTCTTTCCGAAAGTACAAATGCCGAAAGACCGGGATTTACTCCCTCAGAACGCTTGGTTGGTGGGCATATTTTGGACGCTTTCGCCAGAGCCAAACAGCAAGTATTCATTTCTACATTTGCCTCCAATGTTAACCGTGTTCAGCAAGTCATTGACGCGGCTGTGGAAACAGGCAGAAAACTTGTTTTACTGGGACGCAGCATGATCAATGTAGTGTCCGTGGCTAAGGAGCTGGGATTCTTGCACATGCCCGAGGACTTGTTGATTGAGGCTGGGGAAACGGAGCGGTATCCTGCGGAAGAAATTGCAGTTTTATGTACAGGAAGTCAGGGTGAACCGATGGCTGCACTGTCCCGCCTGGCCAATTCCTTGCATCCGAAAATCGAAATTTTGCCTGGAGATACGGTAATTATTGCTGCAGGAGCTATACCCGGGAATGAACGGAACCTTTCCCAAGTCATCGATAACCTGTACGTACTGGGGGCCAACGTGATTTATGGATCAGGCAGCGCCACGGGGATGCACGTATCCGGTCATGGCAGCCAGGAAGAGTTGAAATTAATGATGACCCTGATGAAACCCCAGTATTTGATTCCTATACATGGTGAATTCAGAATGCTGCATCAGCATCGTCAGCTAGCAGAGTCAGTAGGGATTCCTATGGAGAATGTGTTTATTGTCCATAACGGTGATACGATCCAAATCGTCGAGGGAAGGGCATCCCTCGGTCCAAAAGTACCATCTGGCAATAGCCTGGTGGACGGGCTGGTAACGGGTGACGTAGGCAATATTGTACTGCGGGACCGTAAAAAACTTTCCTCAGATGGAATGCTGATTATTGTGATGACTTTGAGCAAAAACGAAAAGCAAATGCTTGCTGCACCGGAGGTCATATCAAGAGGCTTTGTATACGTTAAAGATTCCGAAGATTTGATGAATCAGATCCACGACACGATTATGGCCACAGTGAACGAGTTAACAGAAATTGAAATGAGTCAGTGGGGGCTGATTAAGCAGATGCTAAAAGATAATGTGGGCCAGTTTATTTACAGCCAGACTAAGAGAAGACCTATGATTTTACCTATCATTATTGAGGTATAGGCATAGCGGTAAATGTCAAAACAGGATGGAGTTTGTTCAATACGCGATGACTCAAAAAAGACTTAAATCAGTATTACAACTGATTTAAGTCTTTTTAATTTCCTTTTCCTAAAAAATGCGGTTGTAGTGGCGATTTATAGCGAAGCGGAGAATTTGAATCTGGAGAAGGGACAACGATCGTAAGATCAAATCCTACGCGAAGTGCTTCCCACTCCTACAGCATCTCGTTTAAAGCCGCTTGCGTCCCTGCTGTATGCCCTGTCGTAAACGCCGCTGTGATATTATAGCCCCCAGTGTAACCGTGGATATCCAAAATCTCACCGCAGAAAAACAATCCAGGCATCAGCTTGGACTCCATTGTTTTCGGATTAATTTCCTTCAAGTTCACACCGCCTCCGGTAACAAATGCTTCCTTCAGAGAGAGCGTACCATTCACACGAATGGGAAACGCCTTGATTCGATGGGCGAGTTCTTGCCATTGCTGCTTGGGAATATGATCATAGGTCAAATCTTCACGCAGTTCAGCTTGCTGAAGCAACAACGGAATCATGCGTTCCGGTAAATAAGGTTTAAGCACGTTTTTGATCGCCTTTTTAGCATCGACCGATGCCAGTTCCAGCGTCTCACGGTAGACTTCATCAGCATGTTTGTGAGGCTGTAAATCGAGAGTTAACAACACCGTGTTTACCTTATCCTTTTTCATGCCCTTGACGACAAACTGACTGCAACGCAATGCGGTTGGCCCAGATAAACCAAAATGTGTGAAAATCATATCCCCTTCATGAACGACAACCTTCTTTTGCTTTGCATTCCATACGGTCAGGCTGATGTTTCGCAAAGAGAGTCCCTGAAGCTCTTTTGTCTGGATAAAGGTCTCACCTGACGTTAACGGGACCTCTGTTGGATATAACTCCGTAATGGTATGCCCTGCTTGCTCTGCCCATGCATAGCCATCACCTTCCGAGCCTGTATGCGGGACGGATTTGCCACCAACAGCAACTATGACGTTACGGCTACGCAGCATTTCACCAGAACGCAGCCGCACGCCAGCCGTATGACCTTCTTTGTAAATCACTTCCTGAACAGGGCAGCTTGTCCGAATTTCGACCCCTTGGGAGCGTACCTTATTAATCAAAGCATCGACTACTGTTTTGGCTTTGTCCGTTACTGGAAACATACGTCCGTTGTCTTCTTCCTTTAAGGCTATACCCAGCTGTTCAAAAAAGGCGATGATATCCCGATTGCTGAAGGCAGCCAGGGCACTATGCAGAAAACGGCCATTGCCGGGAATGTGGCGAATGAGTTCATCCAGCTCTTTGGCATTGGTGACATTGCAGCGACCTCCGCCGGAGATGCCGAGCTTTCGCCCGAGTTTACTTCCCTTTTCCACTAAAAGCACCTTGGCGCCCTTGACACTGGCAGCAGCCGCTGCCATTAACCCGGCTGAGCCGCCTCCGATCACAATAACATCGTAAGTCATAAACCTCTTCCTTTTCGTCGACAAATTTTCAAAAAAATTCAGAATAGCGTAACAGATTTTCCATCATATCGTAATACCGCCTCTTTAGATAGCCTCAGAGCACAGTAGCTGCGTATATCTCCTATTTTGCATAGCAAGAAAATACGTAAAAACGATTCTCTTATATATATCCGGTATTTAGCAGAATTTGTCGTTCTACACCGGGATTTTAACACATATATTGTAATATATTGTAGCCTGTGCTTTAATTCAACTAACGGCGTCAAGGAAAGATGATGAGGGGGAGAAGTCCTTGTTAATTGCGTTGAAGGAAAGTGTGCTCCAAGTTCTCCTTGCCGTTATATCGGCGGGTTTTTTCTCTATATTAACGGATTATGGGGATAAGAAAAAGGTTTGGGTAGGCAATCTGCTTCCCGGACCTCATCAGGGAATACTTTATTTGTGTTGCTTGCCAGCCATATTGCTATGTTCGCTCTTTCAATACCAGCCTCCATATGGTCTACCTTCCAATCTCGGTATTATTCCCCTTGCTGTGGGCGTCATGTACGGCACACGTCGCACTTCCTTTGTAGTCGCTGCTTCTGCATTGGCGGGTGTCCTGATTATAGCGCAGTCGATAGAAATGTCCCCAGTGTATGTGGGCACTGCTTTTATCCTTTTTCCTTTTATGCTACTGCATGTCAAGTTTTTTCAAAGAGGAACATTGTTGGACAAAAAGCTCATGATTTCCGCATATGTTGTGGCTGATATGCTGCTCAAGGCTCTATTACCGCTATTCTGGGGCAAACAGGAAGTTTCGGTATACATTCCTGATCTACTTACAACGTTTTGGAATATAGCTGTAGGTGTACTGGCAAGTTTTGCGGTCGTAAGCCTGATGCATAATGCCTTTGAGAAACTGACGCTGCGGCGAGATGTAACTGAGTTTACGAGCAAATATTTAATCGAAGTGGATAAGCTGCGTCAAGTCATGGATTTGATGCCGTTATCTCTTGTTACTTTGGACAGCGAAGAACGAATTATACATATGAACAAAACGATGCTGGAGCTCTACCGGGACTTAGATCCCTATATAACGCTGCCTGAGGTCGTAGGCCGTCCTTTAAACTCGTTAAACGGTTTTAGCGCTTCGCCTGTAATCAACGAACGAGTTGCGAAAGCATTGGAAGGAGAAACAAGTGCCGACCTTATAAATGTATCTCCCAAAGTATTCTTCTCCAGTTTCCTTCCTATTCGGGATAAACATATCAATCAAACAACAGGCGTCATTATCGCCTTGCAGGACATCACAGAGCTGGAGACATTACGGAGTGAGCTGGGCAATTTCGAGAGGCTCAGTCTGGTCGGACAGATGGCTGCAGGCATTACTCATGAAATACGTAACCCGATGGCGGTTGTACGCGGGTTTTTACAGCTTATGCGCGAGAAAAGCCCCGATTCCCTAGGTCATTATTACCGCATAGTGATGGAGGAGCTGGATCGGGCGAACGGGATCATTAATGATTTTCTTTCCCTGGCCCAGAATCGAATTGTCGAGAAGGAGCAGTGTCATCTGCATGATATCATTCGTGAACTAACGCCTCTATTGTGGGCAGATGCGAACCTGAGAGGGCAGACGATTGAGTTAAAGCTGGAGGATCATGTGACGATGCTGCATCTGAATCCTAAGGAAATCAAGCAATTGCTGCTTAATCTATCGCGTAATGCGATGGAGGCTATGGGGGAAAAGGGAGTGTTGACCATTTCTACTCATGAGGAAGGGGATTTTGTGGAGCTGGAAGTGAGGGACACCGGTCCGGGAATTCCGCAAAAACAGCTTGAAAAGCTGTTCCAGCCTTTTTACACAACCAAAACGAAAGGTACAGGCTTGGGTCTGGCCTTATGCCAAAGTATAGTGGAGCGTCATCACGGTACGATCGCCGTAGATTCGGCGGAGGGCATGGGGACACAGTTTAAAGTTCGTTTGCGCAGAACCATTCCGACTTATCGGGAGCATTCTGAGTCGCCTGTCATAAATTCGATACAGAAATAATTGTGCAAAGATGTAACTGGATTTTTTGCAAATTACGTGAAAAAGATTGTATAATGAGCTTTAGATGTCCATGCCTTTACTACGGCAAAGGATGAAATTAGAAACGTAGTATACATGATTTATCGAAAAGGAGTGAAAGAATATGTCTATGTCTTTCGATCAATATATGAGAGATTCAGTTCAGCCTATGCGCGATGAACTGACGAATCTTGGGATTCAGGAATTGCGTACTTCTGAAGATGTGGAGGCTAAGCTTCCTAATGCTAAAGGTACAGTGCTGGTGGTTGTGAACTCCGTATGCGGTTGTGCCGCAGGCCAATGCCGCCCAGGTGTAGCTGAAGCGCTAAAGCATGATGTTACGCCGGATCATCTGTACACGGTTTTTGCGGGACAGGATAAGGAAGCAACGGCAAAGGCTCGCGAATTTTTCGCACCGTATCCGCCATCTTCCCCTTCGATCGCGCTGTTGAAAGACGGCGAGCTGGTTCACTTCATCGAGCGTCATCAGGTGGAGGATCGTTCGGCAGATCAGATTGCCGCCGATTTGACCAGTGCATTTGATCGTTTTTGCCGGTAAGACTACTCAAGCTGCGCCCCCGCAGTTTCGCTTGCGAAACTTGCCGGGGCTTTTGCGTGTTGGCTTGTGAAGGAAATTCCTAAAAAAGAGGTGCTTATCTGATGAGTTTGCAGGAACAGATTATTGCTGAATTGGGAGTACAGCCCACGATCAACGTAGAGGCGGAGGTCCGCAAGCGTGTGGATTTCCTCAAGTCGTACGTAACAAAAACAGGAAGCAAAGGGCTGTTGATCGCCATCAGTGGCGGGATTGACAGTGCCGTAGCAGCCGCCTTGTGCAAGCAGGCTACAGATGAGTTGACGCAGGAGCAAGGGCAAGAATACAAAACCTTGGGTGTATTCCAGCCTTATGGTCAACAGGAGGATATCGAGCATAGCTACGCGGTGGCGAAAGCGTTCGGCCTGAAATATGCCGGTGAAACGAACATTAAGGAAGCCGTGGACGAGGTTGCCGTGGAAGTGGAGCATGCATTAAAGGATATGGGGCTGGAACGTTCCATTACTCCGCAAGTGAGAGGGAATGTAAAGGCGAGAACACGTATGGTGGTTCAGTACGCACTTGCGAATGAACTGAACCTGCTCGTTGTGGGGACAGATCATGCATCAGAAGCCATTACAGGCTTTTATACCAAATGGGGCGATGGTGCGGTCGATATTACGCCGCTCAGCACGCTCAACAAACGTCAGGTGCGTTTGCTGGCCAGCTATCTCGGAGTTCCGCAGGCTATTTTGGACAAAGCGCCTACTGCAGGATTGTGGGAAGGCCAGACGGATGAAAAGGAACTGGGGATCTCCTACGAAGCAAACAGCGACTACCTGGAAGGCAAGGAAATTGACCCGGCGGCGCGCGAAAAGCTGGAAAGCTTTTTTACACGTACAGCACATAAGCGGACAAGCATTCCGGGAGTGTAAGCATGAATCATTTTGGAATCGTAACATGCTCAAGTAAATAAATGCGGCGATCCGCCCGGCGGATCGCCGTTTGTATTGAAGGGGCTATCGTCTAATTGGTGATCCAGTCAATGAAGCGGCGGGTTTCGGTAATCGCCTGATCCAGTGGAAGACTGCCTCCCTGGAAGGGATGAACGGTGTTAAAGGTATGATTGCCGCCTTGAATTTGTACCCACTCGATGTCTGGACGAACGGAGGTGAGCTGGGCAGAGCCTTCCCGTAGACGTTTGGAATCTTCAGTTCCCTGGATAAGCACAGCTGGGAGCTGGCTATGAGCAAGCCTGTCTACGATAGCAAAACGCTCGCGGTTATGCTCCAGGTCGTCCAAAATGACAGCATCCAGCGGAAGCTGTTGTCCGGTTCTGGCGTTTTGCACATAGCTGCGTCCCTTGGCGCGCATTTCTTCTTTTTGCGGCAAGGTAAACAGATCAAGGTCTGTCACACCATTCCATGAAATGACGCCAGCAATCTCTCCGGGATGATCCAGAGCATATACAAAGCAGCTTCCCGCACCTCGGCTATGTCCTAACAGAAACAACGGTAATTCCCTGAATTCATGGCGTGCTCTCAGATTGGACAGCAATAGCTCCAAATCCTCTTGTTCGCGGCTATAGGTGTTGCGTGCGAACTTTTCCAGCTCGGTAAAATTCTCCAGATCCTCACCTATGCCATTATGTGAAAAGTTGAAGGTTACGACATGGTTATCCATACTCAATGCTTCTGCTATAAAGGGGAACATCCCCCAATCCTTAAATCCTTTGTAGCCATGAGCGATGATGAGCAGGCTCTTGGCCGTATGTTTAGCGGGAAACCAGGAGGCACGGATCACTGCATCTGTTCCTGCATCGGTACCTGCTTCAACCACAATGGTTTCTGACATCCTATCCTTCCTTTCTACAGGGAGTTTTTAAACTGGCATACTAGCGAATTCAAGCATTCACCACTTGCCTTTCTTATTTTAACATATTTTGGTGACGCTTTTACGCCTGTGTGACTCGCCAGGGTGCAGACGCACTGTTACAATAGATGCAGTAAAGTAAAAAGGACGGGGACTACCCAAATGATCTACGGAATTGGACATGATGTGCTGGAAATAAGCCGTATGGCTCATATTTTGGCAGGTAAATATGCAGATGCGTTTTTGAATCGGGTGTTGACCCCGACAGAACGCGAGCTTGCAGTGGAACGCAAGGGGAGACTAGCGGAGTTCGTAGCAGGGCGCTTTGCCGCCAAGGAAGCAGTAACGAAAGCCTTTGGCTGTGGAATTGGGCAAATCATCGGCTTCAGCGATATGGATATTTTACCTGAACCTGGGGGAAGACCCGTAGTTTATTTGTCTTCGGCTGCATGGGATCGACTGAGATTGCCGAATACAGGTGATTCAAATTACAGCATTCACTTGAGTATTACACATCAGCCTAACATTGCCTCTGCTTTTGTGATTGTCGAATATAAGGAGACGTGATGGGATGACTACAAATACATTGGAACAAAAGCGTTATTTTAGTTTTGAACTGTTAAACTGGTATACACGTAACAAACGCGACTTGCCGTGGCGTCGTCATCGGAATCCGTTTTATATCTGGGTTTCGGAAATTATGCTCCAGCAGACACGTGTCGATACGGTCATTCCGTATTTTAATCGCTTTATCGCACGTTTTCCAACGATTGAGGCGCTGGCCGAAGCGCCCGAGGAAGATGTGCTCAAGCTGTGGGAAGGGCTAGGGTATTATTCACGGGCCCGGAATTTGCAAACGGCGGCAAAACAGGTAGTTGAGCTTCACGGTGGGCAGGTGCCAGATGATACGCAGGCTGTTGCGGCATTGAAAGGTGTAGGTCCATATACGACGGGGGCCATTATGAGCATTGCCTTTAATCGACCAGAGCCTGCTGTAGACGGGAATGTGATGCGTGTGCTGTCGCGTTATTTCCTTATTGAAGAGGATATTATGAAGGGTAGCACGCGGTCGCATATGGAAAGCCTGGTCAGGGAGCTGATTCCCGAAGGGAGGGCCTCTGATTTTAATCAGGCGCTGATGGAGCTGGGGGCGCTGGTCTGCACGCCAAAGTCGCCTCATTGTCTGACCTGCCCGGTCATGGAGCATTGCTCGGGCAGGCTGGCAGGCCGTGAGGAGACGCTGCCAGTCAAAACAAAAGCAAAGCCGCCGCGCCTGGAGCCTCGCTCCGTCGCCCTTATCGAGGGTAGCGGCGAGAACGCAGGCCGCCTGCTTGTGCGTCAGCGCCCGGCCAAGGGCCTGTTGGCCCGCATGTGGGAGCTGCCGCATGAGCTTGCCGGGCCGGAGGGCTACAACGGCCCGGTGCCGGATGAGCCAGCTATGGATCATCTGGCGGCTCATTTGTTGGCAGAGGGCGTGTATGCGCGCCCGGTGCGGTACGTACGTGAGGCGGAGCACACGTTCAGCCACATTCACTGGAACCTGTGTGTGTTCCAGTGTGAAGAGGTCGCCGCCCTTCCCGGGGAGGCGGGCAAACAGCCGCTGGCTGCCGAGCAGCGGGCCAGCTACAGCACCACCGCGGCGAAGCCAGGTGCGTTGATTGCGCTCGCTGAGCAGGCGGAGCATACGCACAATACGCTGCCAGCAGGGTACCGCTGGATCAGCGAGGCGGATATGTCCACCTTGGCGTTTCCCAAGGTGTTCCTTGATCTGATCACCGAATATTATGCGAAGCAAAAAGAGAACTGATGTTAATAAAATAACTGTCGGCAAAAGATAGAGTATTAGACTTAGCCTAGAAAATGGAAACAGCGACAACTAAGGACGAGAAAATAAAGTCCTAGACTGTCGCTGTTTCCATTAAACTAACGTTTCCCGTTAGCTTAACAACAATTTATTCAAAATGATCTTTTACTAGTGACCAGCAGTCAGTTTACGTTCAATCTTTCTAATTCTCTCTGTTACTAAACTTCCTTATATTCTATATGAAAATCACATGAAGAATGCTTGGGTGACAGGCAGAACTGGTGTAACGGTGATAAAGTTAATAAGGAAATAATATCTAACAAGATGTATTGCAGAGGGGGAAAATAAGATGATTAAAGGGTTGTTCGAGACACATATAAATGTAAGTAACTATGAGACCTCAGCAAGGTTTTATGAGAAATTGCTTAACATAATTCCACTGCAAGAAGATCATATTCGAAAGTCGAAGTTTTACTGGATCGGTAAAGCTGGCGAGTCTATGCTTGGGATTAGGGAAAATTACCCTAGTAGGGACGTACAGCGTCAGCATTTCGCATTTAGAGTTGAATTAGAGGATATCGTTAAGGCAAGGAATTACTTAAATGAACTTGGAATTGAATCGACCAATTTCTTTGGTGATAGTTCAGAAGAATTGACTGTCTTTCCGTTTATGCCCGCGGTCTCTATCTACTTTGATGACCCCGATGGGCATTCCGTTGAATTTATCGCTATGTTGGATGAAAAGCCAAGGCCTGAACTTAATATAATGTCCTGGAAGGACTGGAGCCAATTGCATGGAAAATAATAAGAAAAGCGGCAAACACAAAAAAATGGTTTGCCGCTTTTCTGTCCTAACCATGGCGTACCATGCCCCACATGGATTGTCTGGGACTATACACATATAACTGAACTATCCTGCCCGTTAATGTAATGAAGCTACCGGTCAACACAGGCAGCTTCATTTTCGTCGTTTATTCAATTATCGTTTCTACGTTAGCATAATGATTTACAGTGATACGGTTTACCGCGCTATCTCTAACCGCTAAGTTTAATGGTCATCTACCCGGATGGCCTTTTAGCGTTATAAGCTACAAATTTTACAACGATTACTCCGATAACGGGACGATAGCATCAATGAGAACAAGTCGTAGGAAACGAACGCGTTTACGAAATGGTTTGTAAAATGCGAATGATTTCTTTTTCGATAATTGAATCGTCAACAGTATCCAGATATTCTGGACTAATCACTTGATACTGTTTCATTCTATAAAACTCCATAACGGCTTGTTTCAAGGTCAGATCATACCATTGAATACTAAAGGTCGGTTCCATAATGCGCCGAAGCGTCGCATCATCTTGAACTAAGGACAGCGCAGCGTGCATTCTGTTAAAAATCTTCTTATCCATACCGGATTGAAAAAATGATTGTAAATTTTTAATTCTATTTTGTTGAGCAACGGAAATTTTTTCAAAAAGTCGTGGATAAAACTCCTTGAGGTCTTGCAGGAACAAATCGGATAAATAAATAACACCTATTAACGATTCCAGAAACGTTTTTTGAAATCGATCAATATATGAAACGGAATCATCATATACAACGGTGTCAGCCTGCTGCAAATACTGAATTCCATACTCTACAACCTGTTCGATGATTTCATCTTTGGATGAAAAGTGCTTGTAAAGCGTCACTTTACTAATATCCATATGTTTTGCGATATCGTCAATTTTCAGTTGGCTGAATCTGGTTCTTCTAATTACAGGTTTGATTTTATTTAGATATTGATCTGCGCTCACGGGTTTTCTCACGATTGAAGCCTCCTCTAATGCTCATCAAATCATATTATATCAAAATAGCTGTATCAACAAACAATATTGAATAAAAATATTAAATTAACTAATTTTATTAATTTAGTTTACTTAGTTAATTTGTCGTTGTATAATTCTCTCTTGTAATGAATAGCCAATCGAGGAAGGGATAACAGTCTCAAAAGCGATATACATTTCTCGAAATCACATTATTAAAAAAGGAGAATACACAATGAAAATCACAGTTCTCGGCTCACTCGGCAATATCAACCGCAACTACCTGCCATCCCTAATCGCAGACGGCCACGATGTCACCGTCATCACAAGCTCCAAAGATCGTATCGCCGACATCGAAGCGCTTGGTGCCAAACCAGCAGTCGGATCAAACCTCGACGTCGAATTCCTCGCGCAGGCCTTCGCAGGTAGTGACGTCGTTTACCTCATGATTTCGGGCATCAATTATGCCTCTGGTACCGACATGTGGCAGACCGCTATTGATCTTGCTGAAAATTATAAGGCCGCTGTGCTAAAATCAGGCGTAAAAAATGTCGTCAACCTCAGCTCAGTCGGCGCCGACAACGCAAACGCCGGCATTCTCTACAGCTATCATTTTGCAGAAGACGCGCTAAACTCGCTTGAAAGCGTGAACGTTGTCCACATCCGGCCTGTCGGCTTTTACAGCAATCTTTTTGCCGACATGCAAAGCCTCAAAACCCAGCAGACTATTTTCAGCCCAATTTCTGTTGACATCCCACAAGGCTGGGTCAGCCCCGTTGATATTGCAAACGTCGTTTACGCCATGATTTCTCACACCCCAGCGGGTAAAAGCGCGAAGTTCATAGTTAGTGACTGGGCCACAGGCAACGACTGGCTCAACGCCCTTGCAGAGAAAGGTATTGAAGCCAAATACCAACAAATCCCCGTTGAAACTCTTGCTGAGAATATGAAAAAAATCGGCTTCCACGAGAACACTGCCAACGGGTTTGCCCAAATGAACCGCGCCTGCGAGAACGCCGACGAGTTCTACGCCAGCCTCCGTGCAACCGACTACCACCTTGGTAAAGTCAAGGTCGGAGACTTTGCGGAAATTTTTGCAGACGTGTATAATAAATCTGTTTAAACAGTCCAGAATGCTGTTAACCTGCGGATGAGAATGCGTCTAAGTGCGCTACTTCTTTCGATAACTTGACCCGGAGAATCTTGGGATGGTAGCCTGTTCATCCTGCTCTAATCTCAGACCTCGAACAGGGTTTTACTCTGACTTGGTTTTGACATATAAAGAACAAAGCTCGCTGAAGCGATAGCGAGCTTTGTTCTTTATTGATAAATGCGCACAAAAAAAATCCTTACCTGTGATAGGTTCATATCGAATGACTTTAAACTAACTTGCCTGTTAGCCTAATGAAGCAACGTCAATCTAATACTTTATTTTTTAGTCTAGAACTTTATTTTCTTTTGAAAATAGCGGCAGTATGGACTTGAGGTTACTCCATGCTGCCGCTATTTTTTTGTTTCTGGAATGAAAATGCCTAACTTAGTTGTGAACAAAGCGTGCTATTCTTGGTGATGTTTTCGGTATTCGGATGGAGTCAATTTGTTGACCGTTTTAAACATCTTGGAGAATAGGAGTACATCTTTATACCCTACAGACCGAGCAATATCTCCGATTTTAAGGGAAGTATTTTTTAATAGGGAGCAAGATTTTTCAATCCTCAAATGCAATAAAAATTCCTGTGGTGACTTATTGAGTTGCTGTTTAAATAAACGGTGCAAATATGAACGGTCAATTGAAATGTATTTGGCAATGTCACTTACGGTAATGAAATGTGAATAGTTTTGCTGAATAAAGAGAAGCGCTTCTTTAATATACCGCTGCTGTCTTACCTCATTGTTGACTTCCTGATTAGGATAAAGTTCAAACATCAGATATAGAAATTCATACAACTTGGATGCAAGCAGCAGGTCTTTGTTGGATTTCAGCGTAGAAGAAACGACGATGCTCTCCATACAGCGGGCAAGGCTGCCCTCGGCTTCGAACTGGAAAATGGGATTATCCCTATTGATACAGGTTCGGCTTAGATATTCTTTGGCTTGCACCCCATTAAAACCGATCCAGGCATATTCCCACGGGTCGACTTCATCCGCTTCGTAGTAAATTAAAACCTTCGGCTCAATAAAGAAAGCATCGTTTTTCTCCAAATGATAGATTTTATCGTTGACTTTAAAGATCCCTTTTCCTTTTAAAATAAAATGCACCATATACCCACTTCGAATGGCTGGACCATAAGAGTGTTTGCTGGTACAGCTCTCTTTGCCACATGTGTATAAATTAAGATCCAGGTTGTTATAGGAATGATTGGAAAAATGCGAACTCATTTGGTTTCACCTCTTAATTCATCTCTGCATATTATCACACCGTTTCATATAGAGTCTACATTATTCCATATAATTATTAAAACTATTCAATTATTATTAGGGTGTAAGAAACAAGGAAACAACATAATTTATATTTTTTGAAAATATTACTATTGGCGCTACAAGGGGGTTACTATGGCTATATACATTGATAAAGAGAAGCTTTTATTCCATTTACAAGGCAGCAATACGAGTTATGTCATGCAGGTTATACGTGATGGTTATTTAGCTCATCTGTATTGGGGGAAGAGAATTCAGACCTACCGTGGAAGTAACAAAATCATCTTCATGGATAGAGGATTTTCACCTAATCCCGATGGGGCGGATCGAGCCTTTTCACTGGATACCATCCCGCAAGAATACCCGTCATTTGGAAATAGTGACTTCAGGATTCCTGCGTATCAGCTTCAATTGGAGAATGGTTCTACGGTGACAGATTTTCGATATAAAGAACATCGGGTTTACCAAGGCAAAGCAAAATTGAAAGGGCTTCCTTCTACGTATGCGGAGGATGATGGTGAAGTAGAAACGCTGGAAATCGTCCTTGAAGATCCATTAATTGATGTAAGGGTTGTACTATCCTATAGCCTATATCAAAAAGGGGATGTCATTACCCGTTCAGTCCGTTTCGATAATGAAGGTCAGCAGCAGCTAAAGTTGCTTAGAGCGTTAAGTGCTAGTGTGGATTTTCGTGATGATGAGTACGAACTCATTACCTTGTACGGCGCGCATAATAATGAAAAAAATATAGCAAGACGAAAAATTTTACCTGGGATTCAAATGGTAGACAGCTGCCGCGGAGCCAGCAGCCCTCAACAAGCACCCTTTATGGCACTTGTAAGGGAAGGGACAGATGAAGAACAGGGCGAAGTGTACGCCTTTAATCTGGTGTACAGCGGGAACTTTACGGCCCAGACTCAGGTTGATTCCTATCGGAACACTAGAGTTACGATGGGGATTAATCCTTTTGATTTTACATGGTTGCTTGAACCAGAGGAATCCTTCCAAACGCCAGAAGTCGTCATGGTATACACCGAAAATGGCTTGGGTGGTATGTCGAGAATTTATCATGATTTATACAGGAACAGATTATGTCATGGACCATTTCGTGACAAGGAGCGGCCGATCCTGATTAATAACTGGGAAGCCACCTATTTTGACTTTGATGCCGACAAGATTGAGCAGTTGGCCAAGGAAGCTCAAAGTGTAGGAGTGGAGCTGTTTGTATTGGATGATGGATGGTTTGGAAAGCGTGATGATGACAATACTTCATTAGGCGATTGGGTGGTGGATCGTCGCAAACTTCCAGATGGCTTGCCGGACCTTGCCAACCGCATTCGAAATCTGGGTATGGAGTTTGGCTTGTGGTTTGAACCTGAAATGGTATCCATAGACAGCGATTTATACAGAAAGCATCCCGATTGGTGTATCCATGTCCCTGATCGTCCGTATACGTTGGGCAGAAATCAGCTTATGTTGGATCTATCGAGGAAGGAAGTGTGTGAGTACATCGTTAAGTCGGTTTCCGACATTTTATCGGATGTTCCAATTACTTATGTGAAATGGGACATGAATCGTCACATGACAGATGTGGGTTCGGCCGCTTTACCACCTGAAAGACAAAGGGAGACGGCGCATCGTTATATTCTGGGGCTCTACAGTGTTATGGAAGAGCTTACATCGAAGTTTCCTCATGTCTTATTCGAGAGCTGCTCTAGTGGAGGAGGCCGTTTTGATGCCGGTATGCTCTATTACATGCCTCAGACCTGGACAAGTGATAATACGGATGCCATTTGCCGACTGAAAATTCAATGGGGAACAAGTCTTGTCTACCCTCCGATTACGATGGGCGCACACGTCTCCACGGTACCTAACCATCAAGTGGGCAGAATAACTCCATTGGAGACCAGAGGTTATGTCGCCATGGCCGGGAATTTAGGATATGAGCTGGATCTGACGGTATTAACCGTTGAAGAAAAAGAAGTGGTAAAACAACAGATAGCTCTGTATAAAGAAATGAGATCGCTCATTCAGTTTGGAAAGTTTTACAGAATTATTAATCCATTTGATGAAAATGAAGCCGCATGGAGCTTTGTGTCAGAGGATCAAACGGAAATGGCGGCCAGCTATTTCAAGGTTTTATCCCAACCGGCTGCTGCGATTAAAACGTTAAAATTCAAAGGTCTGAATCCAGACTACGTTTACAGAAATATAGAAACGGGTGAGCTGTTCGGTGGTGATGAATTAATGCATGTTGGCATAACGCTTGCCAGGGTGAAGCAGGACTTTTTAGGCATGTTCTGGAGATTTGTTAAAGAGGACATCTGATTCAGCTAGAGGAGGTTTTACTAGATGGAAGCAAAAGAAAAGCATTATCAGCAAATTTCTCAAGAAATTTTAAAATATATCGGTGGTGAAGAGAACATTATCGGTGTGGCCCATTGTGCCACAAGACTAAGAATTGTCCTTGAGGACAATGAAAAAGCGGAATTAAAGAAGATTGAAGATATTGATCTGGTTAAAGGTGTTTTCATAGCAGGGGATCAACTGCAGATCATTTTTGGAGCAGGGTTGGTCAATAATATCTATGCTGTGTTCTCCAAACTGACTGGAACGGAAGATATGTCATTAAGTGATGTCAAATCGAAGTCCGCACAAAAGCAAAATCCTTTTCAGAAAGCGATTAAATCCCTGTCAGATGTCTTCATTGAGATCATGCCTGGAATTCTTGCCGCCGCATTGTTAATGGGGATAACCGGTCTTCTAGGTCAAAAGGGGCTATTCGGCCCTAAATCGATTGTGGAGATGTATCCAATTTTCCAAGGGATCAATCGCTTTGTTCAGATCGTTTCCACAGGGATTTTCACCATCCTCCCGCTGCTTGTTGTGTATTCTGCAACCAAGAGATACGGTGGTCGTCCAATTCTCGGGCTTGTGCTAGGTGCGATTATGCTTCATCCGGCCTTGGCGGATGCTTTTGAGGTAGCTAAAGGAAGCCAAAATCCGGAATCGATCAGTCTTTTCGGGCTTCCCGTACAGTTGGTTGGCTTCCAGGGCGGTATTATTATTGCTCTAATGATGGGATATGTGGTAGCCAAGTTGGATCAGTTTTTTAACAAAAAGGTTCCAGACATGATTAAACTATTTTTGGCCCCTTTGCTGACGGTCTTTGTTTCTTCCCTGCTTCTGTTTACCATTATCGGTCCTCTTGGGAGAGAGTTGGCCAGTCTGGTGACTGTTTCGTTGCTCTGGATGACGCAAAACCTAGGGATATTCGGCTTTATGTTTTTTGCAGGTATTCAGCAGATCATCGTTATTACGGGTTTGCACCATGTTATGGGCGCGGTAGAAGCACAGTTGTTAACCGATACAGGCAGAAATTTTATTAATCCGTTGGCATCGGTAGCTTTGATGGCTCAAGGGGGCGCCGTTTTGGGGTATGTTCTTTTGAATCGAAAAGACACCAAGGTAAAAGAAATTGGTTACTCTGCATTCGGGTCCGTACTTTTTGGAATTTCGGAACCTGCGATCTTTGGGGTCACATTAAAATATAAATTCCCCCTGATTGCTGGATGCCTTGGAGGAATGGTGGCAGGGGCATATGTATATTTAAGCAAGCTCACAGCCATTGGATTCGGAACTACAGCTCTTCCCGGCTTTGCAATTGCGGCATCAGAAAATCACGGTCATATCAATTATCTTGCAGCTCATCTGATTGCCCTGTTATGTGGAGCATTATTTACATTGGCTTACGGTGTAATCAAGAGCAAGAGGTCAAAAGCCGTAGCTTAAGAAATGAATCGAAGTTTATAAATTAAAAAGGAGTAGAAGGAGCTTGAAGGCTCTTTCTACTCCTTTTTAATTGTGGAAAAAATACTTATATCGATGGATCGCTATCCATCAGCCCTTTGCCGATGACATTGGCCGAAACCGGGGGCATGCCGAGCTCACGGGACCATATAGACAACTGCCCGATATGATGAATTTGATGGGCAATAACATGACGCATCACCTCGCCCCAGGCATCAATCACAACCCTACCGTCTGGGAGGTGATCTTCAAACCTTTTTCGTTCCAGACCTTCATGCCAGGCGAGTACGAACGGCTCCACATCAAGTCGAAACTTCGCGTCCAGCTCACGGACTTTATCCAGCGTATTATACTGAGAGAAGTCCTCCTGAAAATCAGGTTTGCCTTGAATCGTTTGAACCCAGCTCCACTCTACATCAACGATATGAAAGAGTGTCTTGAGAATACCGCCAACCCCGCCGATGCGTTCTTTCAGCAGTTCCTCCTGCGGCACCTCTTCACACCAGCGATACCATTGTTCCCGAACCATCCAGTTATAACGAAAAAAAGTCTGCATCCAATTAACCTCCAGGGACTGTGATAAAAATGATTTCCACCAGTTTACCACGAAATGCCAAAAGGGCTGTCTCATTCGTAGAAAATCTACTTTTGAGACAGCCCTTATTGATTTAGGATAAGAAGGGTGTTACTGGCTTATTTCTTTGCAGCCTCGTAACGTTTGTTGACTTCATCCCAGTTGATTACATTGTAGAAAGCTGTAATGTAGTCTGGGCGTTTGTTTTGATATTTCAGGTAGTAAGCATGCTCCCAAACGTCCAGTCCAAGTACCGGAGTCAGACCTTCGAACAGCGGGCTATCTTGGTTTGGAGTGCTAGTGATCGCCAGTTTGCCGTCTTTGCCGACAACCAGCCAAGCCCAGCCGCTACCAAAACGAGTTGTAGCTGCTTTAGTGAAGTCTTCTTTAAATTTGTCATAGCCGCCCAGTTCGTTGTTGATGGCTTCAGCAATTGCACCTGTTGGCTGTCCGCCGCCGTTAGGACCAATAACTTCCCAGAACAGGCTGTGGTTGTGGTGTCCACCACCGTTATTGCGAACCGCAGTGCGAATGCTTTCAGGAACGCTGTCCAGATTGGAGATCAGATCCTCCAGGTTTTTGCTTTGCAGTTCAGGAGCGCTCTCCAATGCTGCATTTAAGTTCGTAACATATGTGTTATGGTGACGATCATGGTGAATTTCCATTGTCAGTGCATCAATGTGTGGTTCCAGTGCGTTTTTTGCGTAAGGAAGTTCTGGTAATTGAAATGCCATAGTAAAATCCCTCCTGGTTATATGGTTGGGTAAGTGTTCCTATGTAATAATACCCTCGACAGTTATATTAAACCGCATTCAGCCTATTTTTTCAACATTTTTGTTTGTAAAATAGCAAACTGGGCAATATGACCTGGTAGTTAGCATGTCCAAAACCCGTTTGGAATACACAATATTAGGTAATAAGAGGTAAATTTCGACCTCTAAAAATGTAAACGCTTTATATACAGCGCTTACATGAGAAAAAAGGATGTATTCCGTCAAAAAGTATGGTTTAATGGTCAAGGAAGCAGAATTTTCGGCTTTTTTGTCGTCTGCTATAAACTGTCATGTCTATGACATGACGAACTTGAGGGCATTCACCCTTCTTCCGTTCTTCATTTCATATATAGCAGATCGTATGCATTTTTATCATAACGTCTTGTGATTAACACCATGATAAGCGCTTTATGGATTTATGTAAAAATGACGGTGCTGTCTCAATTTTTTTATTATGCTTACGAAAAGGGAGATATTACTTATGCACGTTCGTTCCTTTCAATTAAGTGATGTGAATTCAGTAACGGAACTCATGCAAATTGCCTTGTCAGAGGAGTGCTACAAAGAGACGGTGGGTGCTTTTGCCCGTCAGCTTTCGTGGGATTCTGGTTTGATCGTTGTTGCTGAAGAAGAGGGAGAGATCGTTGGTGCCCTGATTGGCACGATTGATCAGAATCATGGTTGCTATTATCGTATTGCTATTCACCCGGATCATCGTCGAATGGGAATCGGGAAATCGCTTGTAGAGTCCATGGAGCAGCGTTTCCAGCAACGCAAGGTTAGCCGTATTTGGGTAGCCGGGGACAAGCATAATAGTGCGGCCATGCCGTTGTACGAAGCTATGGGCTACGGAGCAAGCCAGATTTTACAGGCTTTTCAGAAGCTGAGTATTTTGGCACCTCATTAATCGGCAATCGATATACAGAAACGAAGTATAATATTTACATTTAGAGCATATCTGAGTAACCGTTGCAATCGGGTACGGGATATGCTTTTCTATTTATAACAGGGTTGAGGAGGTTAATTATGAACGCTTTGGCTCCTTCGTCAGACCCGATTCCTTCACCGGAAACGTCCAGACAGGCAGGGCGCGCTAGTTACATACGTGATTGGCTAGTTACTCTGCTGATCGCGATGTTCGTCTTGCTGCTTCTGAACCTGTTTGTATTTAACTTGTCTACGGTCAGAGGACATTCGATGCAGCCGACGCTAACGGAAAGCCAGCATTTGTTCGTTAATAAGCTGGTTTATAATTTTCATGATCCGGGAAGAGGGGATATTGTAATTTTAAAAGATCCTGATTCCCAACTGTCCAGCCCAAGATTTTTAGTGAAAAGAGTCATAGGTATTCCTGGAGATGTCATTCGGATTGAGCATAATCGTTTGTATGTGAACGGTGAACTGCTAAATGAGCCGTACACCAACTCGGACGTGGAGGATGGTGATTACGGTCCTTTTACGGTGGAGCCGGGACACTTTTTTGTCATGGGGGATAATCGTCATACGGCTGCAAGCAAGGATAGCCGATATTTTGGCAGCATTAAGTCCCAGGATCTACTAGGGCGTGCAGAGTTTATTTTTTGGCCAGTCTCTGAGTGGAAGTGGCTATAGAGTAGCTATCGTCTAAAATAATGGGGAACACGTGCGAACCGATCAGGGCTATATGGATCAGCAATTCCCGATCAGGAAAGGAAGAGAAGGATGAAAGAAGTGATGGTATATACCGACGGTGCTTGTTCGGGTAACCCGGGCCCGGGGGGCTGGGGGGTCATTTTGTTGTATGGAGAGCACCGCAAGGAGCTATCGGGTGCCGAGAAAATGACGACAAACAACCGTATGGAGATCAAGTCGGTGATTGAAGCGTTGAAACTGCTGAAGGAGCCGTGCCATGTAAAAGTACACAGTGATTCTGCCTATGTCGTCAATTGCTTCAAACAAGGCTGGATTAAAAATTGGCTCCGCAATGGCTGGCGCAACAGTAAAAATCAGCCGGTGGAGAACAAGGAACTGTGGGAAGAACTGTGGGAACTGATGGGTAAGCATGAGGTTGAATATGTGAAGGTGAAGGGCCACAGTGACAACGAACTGAACAATCGCTGTGATTTTTTGGCGACGAGTGCTGTTAAAAATTTACGGTAGCATCTGCTGCTGTTTTCTGTTGAAATTTGAGATATAAGAATGTTATAGCATTCTCATATCTGTAAGAAGAATTGTGAAAGAGAGGTGAGTATCGGATGCAACGCGAACTAACTCGGACGGCGACTGGAACGGCTTCGACTTGGGCTTCGCTCAAGCAGGAAATTATTGAGGCAGCTCCAGGGCTGGGGATCGACTCCATCGGGTTCGCATCCGCCGATCCCTTTCTGTCTCTGAAAGCTATATTGGAAGAGCATCGTGCTAAAGGCTATGAATCTGGCTTTGAGGAGCCTGATATTGATAAGCGCATCTATCCAGAGCTGTATGGCTCGCAGCCTGCATCTTTGATTGCCATTGCGGTGGCGTATCCTTCCAAAATGAAGGACCCGCCGAAGTCGGACAAGGGCAAGTATCGTGGTATTTTGGCGCGTTCCGCCTGGGGCAAAGATTATCATCTGGTACTGCGCGAAGCAATGGAAAAGCTTGAGGCTTTTATAAGTGAGCGGGTCCCTGATGCATTGTTGAAAAACATGGTGGATACCGGAGAATTGTCGGATCGAGCCGTGGCGGAAAGGGCAGGAATTGGCTTTAGCGGCAAAAATACGATGATGATTTCACCGAAGCTGGGATCATGGATTTATCTGGGGGAGCTGTTGACGAACATTCCCTTCCAGCCAGACGAACCGGTTACGGATGGTTGCGGAGAGTGCACCAAATGTTTGGATGCATGTCCTACCGGTGCGCTTGTAGGTCCAGGACAATTGAATGCCCAGCGGTGTGTGTCCTTTTTGACGCAAACCAAGGGTTTTTTGGACGAGGAATTTATGCTGAAAATAGGGAATCGGCTGTATGGATGTGATACGTGCCAAATCGTATGTCCCAAAAATCGGGGCCTTAACTGGGATCATCATCCCGAGCTTACACCCGATCCTGAAATTGTAAAGCCGTTGCTGTTACCGTTACTGGATTTGAGCAATCGCGAATTCAAAGACCGGTTTGGTCAAAGTGCAGCGGCTTGGCGGGGGAAGAAGCCGATTCAACGCAATGCAGTCATTGGTCTTGGCAACTTCAAGGATGTTAGCGCGGTGCCCAAATTGACGGAGGTTTTATTGGATGACCCGCGTCCCGAGCTGCGAGGCACGGCGGCGTGGGCTTTGAGTCGAATAGGAGGGGAGAACGCTATGACAGCGATCAAGCAAGCATCAGAGAAGGAACAACATGAGCAAGTACGCGAAATGATCGCACAAGCGCATTCCAAATTAGAAGAACAAGAGCAGGCAGAGCAGCAAACTTCTGCTGAATTAAAGACGGAGGATTCACAGGGTCCAACTACGATTTATTATGACGAAATGGAGACGCCTGTGGGCACTCTGACGCTGTGTGCTACGGATCGTGGGCTATGTCGAATTGACTATGGCTCTTTTTATGCGAAGGAAGCATTGCTTCAGCAATGGGCCCGGACATGGGTCGGAGAATATGTCTATGTGCAGGAGCCGGAAAAGCTGCGCGAAGCTGCAGAACAACTGCGTGAATATTTTGCGGGAGAACGACGGGAATTCAGTATAGCCTATGATTTAAGAGGCACTCCTTTTCAAGAGCAGGTATGGCGCGCACTGCAAAATATTCCGTACGGACAAAGTGTGTCCTATCAAGATATTGCAGAATCGATCGGACGAGCCAAGGCAGTACGTGCTGTCGGCGGAGCCAATAACAAAAATCCATTGCCTATCCTGTTTCCATGCCATCGTGTATCGGGTGCAAATGGAAGTTTGGTCGGCTATGCCGGAGGCTTGCCAGTCAAGATGAAGCTGCTGGAATTGGAGAAGGAATAAGGACATATGTTTGCAAAAAGTAATTTGCTAGCTGTCCCATGTTTTGCTATGATAAGTCGTGTAATTCAAGATGTCTCATATAAATATACAGAGGTGACGACTTCGTGGTGTGGAATATTGTCATTCCGATTATTACCCTGATTGTTGGCTTGGTCGGGGGATTTTTCATCGGTGCTTATTATCTTCGCAAACAGCTTGAAAAGATGCAAAACGACCCTGAAACGCTGCAAAAAATGGCCAAACAGATGGGCTACAACCTGAATGGAAAACAGATGCAAAAAGCCCAGCAGATGATGAAGAACCAACAGTTCTCCAAAAATCAGCCGGGTGCGCGTAAAAATCAGGGCCGTCGGAAATAATGAGCAACGTGAGCACGGATGCCGCATGAGGTTGCTGCATAGAGGAGGATTACTGTGGCTGGCGTAAAAGATTATATTAACCGCAAAGCTGCGGATAACCGGGATAAAATCGAGTACCATGTGGAGCAGATTTTAAAACTGATCGGTGAGGACCCCAAGCGTGAGGGATTGCTGGAAACACCGGCACGCGTTGCGCGCATGTATGAGGAAATATTTGCGGGTTATGAGGTTGATCCACGGGATGCGCTGGGTGTAACATTTGACGAGAATCACGAGGAGCTTGTGATTGTGAAGGATATCGTCTATTACAGTCAGTGTGAGCACCATATGGCTCCTTTCTTCGGGAAAGTGCATATCGGCTATGTACCTAGCGGTAAAATTGTAGGACTAAGCAAGCTTGCCCGTTTGGTGGAGGCGGTGACCCGCCGATTGCAGGTACAAGAGCGCATTACATCGCAGATCGCTGATATTCTAAATGAAGCGGTCTCCGCTCACGGAGTTATGGTCGTTGTGGAAGGCGAACACTTGTGTATGTGTGCCAGAGGCGTCAAAAAGCCTGGCAGCAAAACGGTAACGTCCGCCGTACGCGGTACGTTCCGTGATAATGCAGCACAACGCGCAGAGTTCTTGTCCCTGATCAAGGAATGATTGAACACGGCGTGATAAAATGAAAAAAGGTGGTCTACGCATAGGCGTAGCCGCCTTTTTTTGTTAACATCAGAAATAGAGAAGACAGAATCGTTACGAGTAGCCTATGGATTAACAGTTATTTTTAAGATAGGAGATAACGTATGAATCATATACATAGCTCAACAGAATCCGCAACAGCATTACCTGAGTTGCAATGGTTGGAAGCGCCACTGGCGACTGCTCAGGAAGACGTATTAATTCCGCTGGCTTGGGAAGAGCTGGCTTGTCGGCAAGTAGGGAAAGGAGCTGCGCCCATTTTGCATATATGGCGGCATCCGGCGGCGCTTGTGATAGGTCACCGGGATCGCAGGCTTCCTAACGCCCCACAGGCGATGGAGCGAGTGCGCAGCTTGGGAACTTCGGTATGCGTGCGTCCTTCAGGCGGAGCAGCCGTCATGTTGGACAGGGGGGTACTGAACCTGTCCTTGATCCTGCCGAATCCGCAGCGGGCCATCAGCCTGCATGAGGATTTCCGGCTCATGGCGGGGCTGATCGCCGATGCGCTGGCCCCGTGGTCTGCCGAGGCGCAGACTGGAGAAATCATCGGGTCCTTCTGCCCCGGGGATTATGATATAAGCGTCCGAGGGCGCAAGTTCTGCGGCATTGCGCAGCGGCGTCAAGCCAAGGCGTATATCATCACAGCCTTCGTGATGATTGAAGGCAATGGGGCCGAGCGCGCACAGGCGGTGCAGCAGTTTTATCGGGAGGCAGCCGGGGATACGCCGGCAGGCGTGCAGCAACCGGATTATCCCCGGGTGAATCCGGCCACGATGGGTAGCCTGGCAGAGCTGGCTGGAGTGCCGTCTGTCGAGGCGTACACAGCATCGCTGCGCCGTGTGGTCGAGAGCCGGTCAGCCATTTTGCCTGCTGACGGCTCGCTGGTACAGCCAGAAGAATTGGCTGGACAAATGGCTGCGCTCAGAGAGCGGTACGATTTGCAGGTGTAGTTTGCTTTTGCTTACGCTTAGAATGGTTGCCATCTCAGCTTGGAGGCTTGAGCGTAGCGCGCTTCCACCTCAGGCCAGTTGACGACATGCCACCAATCTTCAATGTATTTATTGCGCTCGTTCTGATGCTTTAAGTAATATGCGTGTTCCCACACATCGATCGCCAGCAGCGGAATAGACTCCCATTGAGTCAGGTTCTGGTGCTTTTCGGCCTGCAAAATTTCAAGCCGACCGGCGCGCGGGCTCCATACCAGGATGGCCCAGCCGCCGCCCTCGACCTTTTCGGCTGCCGAACTAAATTGCTTTTTGAAGGCATCGTAGCTGCCAAAATCCCTTTTAATTTGTTCAGCCAGCGGCCCGCTTGGTTTTCCACCGCCTTGAGGGCTCATGATCGTCCAAAAAAGAGTATGCAGATAATGACCTGCACCGTTAAATGCCAGTTCACGCTCCCAATGCTTTACGAGGTCAAAATCACCTGTTTTTCGGGCTTCTTCCAGCTTCTTTTCTGCTTTATTCAGATCATTCACATAGCTCAAATGGTGCTTGTCATGGTGAATACGCATCGTTTTTTCATCAATGTACGGCTCAAGCGCATTATAAGGGTAAGGAAGCGGAGGCAGCCGATGTCCCCCAATAGGAACTGGGCGACCGATTAAGGATTTTTCCGTTGCAGAAGGTTGCGCCTGGCCCGATTGTACGCCTTTAGTGGCCCCTGCTTCTTCTCCTCTTATGCCCGCCTGCCGTTCTCGAAACGCTTCCTCCGGGTAATCTCCACCCTCTGCCGCTACATGGTACAGCCCAGCGGCTCGCGCAACGGAGCCGGGTTCCTGAAAGGGAGTTGTCGAGATCAGGAAATACTGACTTTCATGCGCTGCGTGTATTACAACTCCAGTGGATTTTGGCTGCTGACGTAATGCATGACTGTGCTCGGTCAGCAAACCTAGCTGCCGTACATACTCTTGTGATTGGCGGTTTGCGGTTTGCAGCAAATGGTCCAGTCGGCGATGTAGTTCTTGTGAGGCAGGCTGTGAATTAAGGGCTAATGGTGACAATGCTTTCTCTCCAGCTGCAGATGTGTCTGGTCCCCTTGTATGTGCTGATGACTCAGCTAGCTGGTGTGTATGAGCTTGGGGAGCAGACGCCACTTTTTTCTCCTGATGCTGCCATGCTTGTTCTGCCGGGTCAAGCGCGCTCCGTTGCTCTTCAAGCAGCTCTATGGCGCTGCGTTCCGTTTGCTCAAATACGGTTCGCCAATCATCCAGCAGCCGCACATAAGCAGGTTCCAGCCCTTCAGTAGCGGATTTAATCACTTCTACATGCCAACTTTCCTGCTGCTTCCAATGACGAATTTCCTCCAGTACACGTAAGGGCAGGAAAGACCCATAAGTACTCAGCATCTTTTTTTTACCTCCCGTATCCCACTCTGGCTATCCGGCAGATCTAACAAATCTGTCCTGGATGCATATGTACCCAGTATATTCGCTGTCTCATCAGGAATATGTCTATGAACTTCCCTAATCAGGTCATACCTGTTGCACAGAACATTAATTCCTTATCGAAAATAAAAAGAAGCCCTTCTACGACACGGGCTAAGTGTCCATAGGCAGGCTCCTTCAAGGCGATGAATACTTGTTTTGAACATAAATCTTTACTTCGTGGTCGTTTGTGTATGGGCATCCGCGGTGGTTTTCTTGTCCTCCAGCTCCTGCACACTGCTTAGAAATGTCGAAACCCGTCGCAAATATTCACGGGGATGCTCTCTGAAAATAAGCTCATGTAGCCCGTTTTTGACAATCCATACACTGGAGAGGGGGTTGGTCTGATTGGCAGCGAGCTTTTCCGCAATGGGGTAGGGAGCTTTTTCATCCTGTGTACCATGCACAAACATGATTGGGAACGGATAGTCCTCCTTTTTTACCTCCTGATATGGAATCTGATGCAAGCTGGTGCCGTTCAAGATGGGAAACAGCAATTCCAGAATTTCCAAAGACGGATGTCTGGGCAGATTAATTTGATTGTGAATGTTATGGTACAGCGTATCCGGTTCCAGCAGGAAGGTGCTGTCCAAAATCATCGCGTCCACATCTTTGGTTTGCAAACCCGCCTGAAGAGCGGTTCCTGCCCCCATAGAGAAGCCCCATACGATAATTTCCGACGAGCCGCGTTGTTTTGCAAGCTGGATCGCCCCAAGAAGCTGCTGGGATTCTGCCTTACCTCCGGTGGCGACAGCCTTGCTGCTTTGTGACGCGAATCCGTAATCGAACATGACCACATTAAAGTTCAAACTGTGGGCATAATGCGCCAAATCATACATGGGAATCCAGCTTTCTTCGCGATTAGCCCCATAGCCATGACTGAAAATAATAGTTTTCCGCGATTGATTCGCCGGGATATACCAGCCTTGTACCATGCGGCTGCCATCCTTGGCTGGGAAGCTGACTTCCTCATAAGGCATGCCTTTGGCTTGCATCGGATTAGAGTACAATGGTGCGACGGTGGGATTCGTAAGCACCCAGGCGATATAGGCATGCAAGGCAATAAAGCAAAACAACAGAAAAAATACGACCGACAGCAGCAGAGCAATCACGACGTGCTTGAACCGCAGCAGACGGGGATTAAAGAGTGGGGTGGACGGCTCCTGAACAGCGGTCTGTAGCTGAGCGTTGCGCTGGGATGTCGAAATCATGTAAGAGCCTCCTTATATAAAATTGATCTTCGAATTATAAATTTAGGTATAATTCCACTTGAAAATAGTAGGGTATGTCCGTATAGATACCTATTATCGTATGATGGGTATTATCCAAAGTCAACGCTTGAACCGGAAAAGTAAAAATGATGCAAAGAATTGTCGATGTTTGTTCTCGTTCTGTAATATGGTTGTCACAAAAACATCGGTTTACAGTAGCCGCGACTATTCTATATAATTTATGTAACCATGTTTCATAGTGTGAAACGAATATGGATACAAGAGGAGCGGTTCACGATGGAAGACCGTAAATTAACCGTCCGCGCTGTAGAGCGTGCACTTGATATACTGCTGTGTTTTACCGCAGAATCTGATCTTGGTCTAACGGAGATTGCCTCCCAAATTGGTCTACATAAAAGCACCGTTCATCGTCTTTTGACTACGCTGGAGGATCGGGGATTTGTCGTTCGGAATGCCGAAACGGAAAAATATAGGCTTGGTTTTCGCATATGGGAGCTGTCCACGCATCTGTCCCAAAGCGATGAGCCGGCGGTGTTGTTACAGCCTGCAATGGAAGGACTGCGTGATCGCTTGGGGGAGACGGTCAGCTTGTATTTACGGGACGGCAGCATGCGTATTCGCATACAAGCCGTGCAGAGCAATCAAGCGATTCGCAGGGTTGCGCCTGTAGGTGCGCGTATGCCGCTAGCTGTGGGAGCCTCCAGCAAGGTGCTGGCGGCCTTTATGCCGCCGCAGGAGCTGGAAGTATTGCTAAGCGGTGAAGAATGGCCTTCCTCGGTAGATCCTGAGGTCTATAAAGCTCAGCTACAGGATATTCGCGAGAAGGGCTATGCGACCAGCTATGAAGAACGTGAGCCTGGAGCTGCTGCTGTAGCCGCGCCTATTGTGAACCGAAAGGGACAAGTCGCGGCGGCTTTATCTGTTTCCGGCCCGGTCAGTCGACTTGCGCCTGAGACACTGCATGATTTTGCTCCAATCTTGATCGAAGCGGCCAAGGAAATGGGACTTATGCTCCCGTAACGGTAGTGAGTATCAAAGGAAAGCATACAAGGGTTGCCAAAGATATAAAATTAAAGTAGTCTGGTAGAGATGGCGGGATGACTGTTATAGCCGCCAATTCATGTGAATACAAAGTATCACAGTTACTGGGGGAGCCTGTAATGCAGGCTGAGATGGAATCGGATAAGATTCCGGACCCTTTGCACCTGATCTGGATCATACCAGCGTAGGGAAGTAATCGGCCATTGAAATGTATACGTAGCTGCTGTCTACAGTGACGCGTTGGGTTTTATTCCATGTGCGCACGGTTTGGATAGCTGTCTCGTTAGATTAGCCGGTTCCCTGGGGAACCGGCTTTTTTGCATAGATCAGCGCCACCCTGGGAATGGTTCCGGATCGGTGTGTCATTTCAACGAAATGGGAGGAATGGACCATGAAACCGACAGAAACAGAAGGAACAAAAGAAACAGGAGTGAAATCAGTAGAAGTAGGGAAGACAAGTACGGAGCAAGCCAGTAGGGTTAATTCTTTCCCGGGGAGCCGTAAGGTGTATATTCAAGGTTCTCGGCTGGATATTGCCGTGCCTGAGCGTGAAATCGCGCTACAACCCACACATACGCCGCAGGGAACCGAGTATCATGAGCCGCTGCGTGTGTACGATACCAGCGGTCCGATGACGGACGAAGCCTTCCAGGTCGACATCCGTCAGGGATTGCCGCCATTACGGCGAGCTTGGGCACTGGAACGGGGAGATGTGGAGGCTTATGAGGGCCGCGCCGTCAAGCCGGAGGATAACGGGCTGAAGCCCGGTTCCAAACGGGAGACAGTAGAATTCCCCGGCGTGACCAACCGTCCGCTACGGGCTTCGCAAGGGCGTACTGTGACGCAAATGCACTATGCGCGGCAAGGGATCATTACGCCCGAAATGGAATTCGCGGCGATCCGCGAAGGCGTAGAGCCCGAGTTTGTACGGCAGGAGTTGGCGGCTGGACGAGCGATTTTACCTTCAAATATCAATCATCCGGAAAGCGAGCCCATGGTCATTGGACGCCATTTTCACGTAAAGATCAATGCGAACATTGGGAATTCCGCAGTTACGTCCTCCATCGAGGAGGAAGTGGAGAAGATGACCTGGGCTGTGCGCTGGGGCTCAGACACCGTCATGGACCTGTCCACAGGCCGCAATATTCATACGACTCGCGAATGGATCATCAGGAATTCTCCCGTACCGATTGGAACGGTGCCGCTATATCAGGCACTGGAAAAGATGAACGGCGAAGCTGAGAAGCTGACGTGGGAGCTGTATCGGGACACGCTGATTGAGCAGGCGGAGCAGGGAGTGGACTATTTTACGATCCATGCGGGTGTATTGCTGCGGTATATACCAATGACGGCGAATAGAATGACGGGAATTGTATCCCGGGGCGGGTCGATCATGGCAGCCTGGTGCCTTGCACACCATCAGGAGAATTTTTTGTATACGCATTTTGAAGAAATCTGTGAAATTATGAAAGCCTACGATGTGGCCTTTTCTCTCGGGGATGGTCTGCGTCCAGGGAGTATCTATGATGCGAATGATGCAGCACAATTTGCAGAGCTGGAAACGTTGGGCGAGCTCACGCAAATTGCATGGAAGCATGATGTCCAGGTCATGATTGAAGGGCCAGGACATGTCCCTATGCACAAAATCAAGGAGAATGTGGATTTACAAATGGAGATTTGTCAGGAAGCTCCCTTTTATACTTTAGGGCCGCTGACGACGGATATCGCACCAGGATATGATCATATTACCTCAGCTATCGGGGCGGCGATGATCGGCTGGTTCGGTACGTCCATGCTGTGCTACGTTACGCCGAAGGAGCATTTGGGCCTGCCGAACAAGGATGATGTCCGCGAGGGAGTTATTACCTACAAAATTGCGGCACATGCTGCCGATCTGGCGAAGGGCCATCCACGGGCACAGCAGCGGGACGATGCTTTGTCCAAGGCACGTTTTGAATTCCGCTGGCTCGATCAGTTCAATCTCTCGCTTGACCCTGAGCGAGCCTTGTCCTACCATGACGAAACGCTACCGGCAGAGGGGGCTAAGGAAGCCCACTTTTGCTCGATGTGCGGTCCCAAGTTTTGCAGTATGCGTATCACCCAGGACATTCGCGCCTATGCGGCCGATAAGGGACTGAATACCGAAGAAGCCGTCGCCGCCGGAATGCGTGAGAAGGCAGAGCAGTATCGGGATGCTGGACATTAATTGGTAGCGATACAAAAGGCAATCAACTGGAAACTTTAATGAACGTATGAGTAACAAAAAAGCCGTGATTCTCTACAGTCGATGTAGGAAACCACGGCTTTTCAGCTATGTAAAGCAGAATCATGCTACCGGATTAACGGAGCTTTATTTTTTACCCATTTTTTCATTCAAAATGTCCTGAAAGCTGAGCTTCTTCTCCGAGCTGTCTTCTTTCTTCTGCATACTCACCGCGTTGGCACGTTGGTATTGGTGGTGAAAAGGCATCAGGGTATGTACAGTTAAGTTCATTGTATTCATGTGGTCATTCCTCCAATTCCATATTGTCAAATTCAGATTGAGTTGCTTAGGACGTCTGTATAGGACTATTTGTATGTACTTGATGTCGTAATGCCGTGTAGGTTGCTTGGTAATGTTTCAAACATTATACCCGCATTTTTTCAAAGTAAAACGCTTTTGCCATAAAACAGGAAAATGGTCGTGTGTGTCCAAAATGTGTATTAGGAGGATGGTCATTTTAGGGGAAAATGTGCCTAGGATCAAAACAAGGGCTAGAGGCCCGCTTTCTTAGTTTAGCAGTCGGGATTGTGTTTTTTTGTCGAATAAGCTTGTATAAGCGGGATTTTGCGGAATTCTAAGGTTGGACTAAGGCAGTCTGGTGGCGAATTAAAGTGTCAAAGTTGTATTGACTTTATGTTGGGTAGTGGATACCATGAACTGGTTGTCAGCGTATTTTGGCAAGAAGAGTCAGCCAATCCATCTGGCAATTCATCCGTTGAAATGTTAGAGAGAGGATTAGAACATATATGAAAAAAAGTATTGCAGATATCGTATTTATTATTCTGGGTGCGTTTTTTTTCGCGCTGGCTGTTAATCTGTATGTAATCCCGAATGAGTTTGGCGAGGGGGGCGTTACAGGGGTCACAATCATATTGTACTACATGTTTCAGTGGTCTCCTTCGATCGTCAATCTGGTGATTAATGGCTTGCTGCTGATTGTCGGATATAAATTTTTGGACAAGAGAACGACCGTGTACACGATAATCGCGGTCGCTTTTAACTCGTTGTTTTTACATTTAACAGTCAACTGGCGGATTGATTCGCATGAGCCGACCATTAACGCTGTATTTGCCGGAGTGATGGTGGGGGTCGGAATTGGCTTAATTGTACGGGTAGGTGGAACAACGGCGGGAACGGTTATTCTTGCCCGGATTGCCAACAAGTATTTGGATTGGAATATCAGCTATGCCCTGCTGTTTTTTGATCTGATTGTCGCATTCTCTTCCTATTTTATTATTGGACCGGAGAAATTGATGCTAACGATCGTTATTTTGTACGTCGGTACGAAGGTGATGGACTTCATGATTGAAGGACTGAATCCGAAAAAAGCGGTCATGATCATTTCGGAGCACCAAGATCAAATTGCCGAGATGGTTATTACGAAAATGGACCGTGGAGTTACCGTCCTGTCAGGCCACGGATATTACACTAAAAATCCGAAAGAGGTCCTATATATCGTCATTAGCAAACAAGAGGTATCCGCGCTGAAAAAGATTGTAAAATCCATCGATACAGCAGCATTTATCACCATTCATGACGTACGGGATGTATTTGGAGAGGGATTTTTGGATATTTCGAAGTAATTGGCAAGCGAAGTAGGTTATATAGAGAGCATGGTTGGAAGCCGGTCCTGAGTGGGTCGGCTTTTTTTTGTTGTTTTTCATATATAGATTCTTGTATAGAACAAACACCCCCGACCGCAGATGAATCTGCAATCGGGGGTTCTGTATATCTAGGTTAGCTCATTACTCTTGAATCATTTGACGTAATACGGTTTGCAAAATACCACCGTTGTGGTAGTAGTCGATGTCAACGGTGCTGTCCAGACGGGCAGTAACCGGGAATTCGAACTTGGTGCCATCCTCGCGTTTGGCTACAACCGTAAGTTCTTGACCTGGTTTCACGTCATTGTCAATGCCGAGGATGTCGAAGGTTTCGCGACCGTTTAAGCCCAAGCTGGACCAGCCATAGCCTTCCTGGAATTGCAGTGGCAGTACACCCATGCCGACCAGGTTGCTGCGGTGAATCCGCTCGAAGCTTTCAGCAATGACGGCTTTAACACCTAACAAAAGCGTACCTTTGGCCGCCCAGTCACGGGAGCTGCCTGTGCCGTATTCCTTGCCGGCGATGACGATCAGATTCTGATCGGCTGCCTGATATTTCATGGACGCATCATAGATGGACATTTCCTCATCTGTTGGCAAGTACTTGGTCACACCGCCTTCGGTGCCTGGAGCTACATTGTTGCGGATACGGATGTTGGCGAATGTACCGCGCATCATGACTTCATGATTACCGCGACGGGAGCCATAGGAGTTGAAGTCCTTGCGTTCCACGCCATGCTCCTTCAAGTACAGTCCTGCCGGGCTGGAAGGGGCGATGTTGCCTGCTGGTGAAATGTGGTCCGTCGTGACCGAATCATTCAACAGGGCAAGTACACGGGCATTACGGATTTCCTTGATATCCTGCACGCCATCCTGAAGTCCTTCAAAGAACGGCGGATTTTGAATATAAGTTGAGTTTTCATCCCATTCATACAGTTCGCCTTCAGGAACCGGAATGGAATTCCATTTTTCGTTGGCTGTAAATACATTTTCATATTTGCGACGGAACATATCAGGACTCAGAGACAGGCTGATCGCTTCCTTGATTTCCTCGGAAGTAGGCCAGATGTCCTTCAGGTAGACAGGCTGATTGTCCTGATCGTAACCGAGCGGGTCATTCGTCAAATCAATGTTCACTGTACCTGCCAGCGCATAAGCAACTACCAGTGGCGGTGAGCCGAGATAGTTGGCTTTGACCTGCGCATGCACACGGCCTTCAAAGTTCCGGTTACCGGAAATGACGGCGCCAACGGTCAGATCATTGTCTGTAATGGCCTGACTTACTTCGTCAGGAAGTGGACCGGAGTTACCGATACAAGTTGCGCAGCCATAGCCTGCCACGTGGAAGCCGAGGGCTTCGAGCGGTTCGATCAGCCCGGCTTTATGCAGGTATTCCGTCACGACAAGCGAGCCTGGTGTCAAGCTTGTTTTAACATAGCCCGGCTTATTGAGTCCGCGCTGCACTGCCTTTTTGGCGAGCAAGCCCGCGCCTAGCATAACGCTCGGGTTGGAGGTGTTCGTGCAGCTTGTAATGGCTGCAATCACGACTGAGCCAGTACCCAGCTCGCTGGTGGAGCCGTCCGGATGGGTCAGTGGAACCTTCTGTGCGATCTTTTCATCGCTCAGTCCATAGCCGCCTTTGTCTACCGGGGTACGGATAATGCCTTCGAAGGTTTCTTTCATGCGGCTTAGCTCAACACGGTCCTGCGGACGTTTGGGTCCGGCCAGACTCGGTACAACCGAAGCCAGGTCTAGCTCAAGTGTATCGCTGAACACAGGGTCCGGAGTGTCGGCTGTGCGGAACATGCCTTGAGCTTTGTAATACTCCTCTACGAGGCTGACTTGTTCATCGGAACGTCCAGTGCTGCGCAGGTAAGCCAGCGTTTCGGCATCAACCGGGAAAAATCCGATCGTTGCACCGTATTCCGGTGCCATGTTAGCCACGGTTGCACGGTCAGCCAAGCTGATGTTGGCCAGACCTGGGCCGTAAAATTCTACGAATTTGCCGACCACACCTTTTTTACGCAGCATTTGCGTTACTGTCAGCGCCAAGTCTGTAGCGGTAGCTCCTTCCGACAGGCTGCCTGTCAGCTTGAAGCCGATCACGTCAGGAGTGACAAAATACAGCGGCTGCCCCAGCATACCCGCTTCTGCCTCGATCCCGCCGACACCCCAGCCTACGACACCGAGTCCGTTAATCATCGTCGTATGGGAGTCCGTTCCCACAAGGGAATCCGGGAAGACAACCGTTTCACCGTCGATGGTTTTGGTGGCAGCTACGGAAGCGAGATACTCTAGGTTAACCTGATGAACGATACCGGTGGAAGGCGGCACCGCACGGAAGTTATTGAATGCCGTTTGCGCCCAGCGCAGAAAACGATATCGTTCCTCGTTGCGTTCAAACTCTACATTAATATTGTAGTCCAGCGCGTCCCTTGTACCGAAAGCATCAACCATGACCGAGTGGTCGATTACGAGATCGACGGGAACGAGTGGGTTGATTTGTTTCGGATTTCCGCCCGCCTTTTTCACCGTATCACGCATGGCCGCCAAATCGACAACCACCGGTACACCGGTAAAATCCTGAAGCACGATACGTGCAGGAATGAACGGAATCTCCTTGTTGTTGTCACGATCCTCAGCCCAGCCTGTCAGCTGCTGCACATGTTCTTCCGTAATGGCGCGTCCGTCGAATTGACGAACCGCTGCTTCCAGCAGCACTTTAATGGAGAAAGGCAGCTTGGCAACTCCGCTTTTTCCTTGTTCCTCCAGTGCCTTAAGACTGTAGTAGCGATAAGGCTTCCCGTTAACTTCCAAACTACGGGCAATGGAGAATTGATCTTTTCCTGACATAAGTATTACCTCCTTGAAGTAAATGCTTGTGGGGATTAAGGGATGTCTTTTTTCGACGTCTTCACATTTGGTTTAATTGGTTCCAGCTTCAGTGATTCATCGTAAGTTAAGAGGTTGCGATAAAAATAATTCGTTTCATTAGATGAAACATGATTTCAAAATGATTGCTTTTGGATTAAGTATACCGTTTTCAGACGGTTCCGTAAAGTTTTTTTGACTTAAATTATGCGTGTTCAGACTGGAAAATAAAACGTTCGGTTTCCTCGTGTTTCGATGTTCATACCAAGCTTTAGAGATTCATACTTATAGATAGAGAGCATATCCGACCAGAGAGGGAAGAAAGGAAGTTATATCAGCGTAGTTATCCCCGAATAAGGATAGCGAGACGAAAAATGGAGGGATAGGGATGGGGGAGCGGGAATGGAAGCAGGCCCTTTTTGCTTATGTGAATCAGTACAATCGCAGTGAGGTAAATGGTGTACCACAGCCGGATGAGTACCTGGAGGTGGGCCAGCGAATGGAGCGGGCGGCACGTGCGGCCAGATTGGAGCAGTGGTACAACGAACGGGACGCTGTTCCTCTACGCAGCGAGACACGCGCCAAGCCACTACGAATAGTGCAGGATAGCCCGGATGAGGCAGTGGTCGATGTACAACTGCATGTGCGGCTCTTTTATGAAAAGGGCGGAATGACGCACCGGGAGGATCGGATTGAACGGGAGCGTCTAACGTTCACACGCGAGAGCGAAGCTTGGCAGGTGACGAGGATCGAACGCGATCTGGCAGAAAGAAAGCCGGCGGGAGGAGAGGTTCCTTTCGAACAAGCGTCGTTTAATCAGGGAGGAAGTCTGCCGCTGCTGAATCGTGGTGTGCTGGGCTTCGGCTCATCAGCACGCCCCAGCCGATATCGCCGTGAAGAAGCAGCGGCCTATGCGGACCAGTGGTGGGATAGCTTTAACCCGGAGTTTGAGGGTTTTGATGTGGATTGCACCAATTATATCTCGCAATGCCTCTTTGCAGGTGGCGCACCGATCCACTATACTGGTAAAAGAGAATCGGGCTGGTGGTATAAAGGGCGGGTCGCCGGACGTGAGTTGTGGAGCTATAGCTGGGCGGTTTCCAACAGTCTGGAGCGGTATTTGGGCTCCAGCTCCTGGGGGTTGACCGCAGAGCAGGTGAGTCGACCGGAGCAGCTCATGCTGGGGGACGTCATTTTTTACGATTGGGATGGTGACGGAACGTTCCAGCACAGCACGGTAGTAACGGCCTTTGATGCTGGCGGCATGCCGTTAGTCAATGCACATACGGTAAGCTCCAGACATCGTTATTGGGACTATAAAAATTCGTATGCGTGGACGGATAATACGGTATATCGTTTTTATCACATCGCTGACTATTTTTAAATGAGATGATGGTACAGTGACGCAAATCAGGCACAATGACGAAAGCAGGAAAGCGGAGGATAGGCATGGCAAATCAAAAATTGACCGTAGGGCTGGTGTACGGTGGTAAATCAGGCGAGCATGAGGTTTCGCTGCAAACGGCGTATGCGGTAATGAGCGCTTTTAACTATGAGAAATACGAGATTATTCCTTTTTATATTACGAAGGCTGGCGATTGGCGTAGAGGTGCGCTGCTAAGTGCACCTCTGGCTACTGTAGAGCAATTGAAGCTGGAGCACGCTGAGGGCGGCACCAAGGCGGCATTAGATACGTTGTTCGGCAAGCTGTACGGAGAGCAGACGCTGGATGTGCTGTTTCCGCTGCTGCACGGTACCTTTGGCGAGGACGGAACAATTCAGGGACTGTTCGAAATGGCGGATATGCCTTATGTCGGGGCAGGGGTGCTGGCTTCGGCAGCAGGTATGGATAAAGGCGTCATGAAGAAGCTGTTTGAGCATGCAGGATTACCACAAGTGAAATACTGCTATTTTAATAGTACACAGTGGGTACAAACCAGCCATGACTTGGTGCGTAGCATAGAAACTGAATTAGGGTATCCTTGCTTTGTCAAACCAGCCAATCTGGGATCAAGCGTCGGTATTTCCAAAGCCGGCAACCGGGAAGAACTGGAAAAGGCTGTCGCTCTGGCTTTGCAATTCGATTTGAAGGTAATTGTGGAAGAGTACGTCGATGCCCGTGAAATTGAGGTCAGCGTGCTTGGCAATGACGAGCCGATTGCCTCGGTACCAGGTGAAATTGTGTCAACGAGTGATTACTACGACTATGCTGCCAAATATACCGATGGTCAATCGGAAATGCTTATTCCGGCTCCATTGGACGAGGAAGTGGCAGATCGTATTCGTGAAGCCGCATTGCAAGCTTTCCGCGCTCTGGAAGGCTGTGGAATTTCCCGTGCCGACTTCTTCGTTAGACGCTCAGATGGACATATCCTTATTAATGAAGTGAATACGATGCCTGGCTTTACACCGTTCAGCATGTATCCATTATTGTGGAGAGAAACCGGCGTATCCTATGCAAGTCTGCTGGATCGCATGATTGCTCTTGCATTGGAGCGTTATGAACGCAGGTCGGCACTGCACTATGAAAACCTATAAACGAAAAACGAAGGGGAGCTGATCACTCTCCTTTTTGTTCATATACATTGATAGACTTGAGCATTTTACCAAACCCTTAAGTATGAAAGGTGGCGGCTACACATGGGCTTTCAAACTGAATTTAACTCGGTGTGCAAATTCAAGAGTGAACAAGAACTTTATGAACTGCTGGAATATGGCCGTGGCAAAATGGTTAAATCCGGCCTGCGTGTTTTTCCGACAGGACAGAAGGTCATCGCTTACAGCGTGGATAACGTGGCAGTAGCCATTGTTCAGATTGTGGGCTGTATCGCCGAAATCAATTTCCAAGGTGACGAAGTGACCGAGGTAGAAATGACTCTTATTCGTAAGCTGAACGAAGAGGAATCGAGAATTCAGACCGCATTGGCGGATGAAATGTTTTTTGGAGCACAGCAGCAGTCCTAGCTGTTGGTTTCTTACACTTTGGGCAATACACCGAATCAGCAGGTGCTTTTCCGGGTATGATCAGTAGAAAAGGGATTTAGGTCACAGAATAAAAGTGGCTTTGCCATCTACTGCGAATTGCTGAAAGGAAGGACATCTATGATCGTAAGGTTCGGTTATGTTGCCATGTCGGTCACCGTGCAAAATGCTTCCCCTTCTAAAACCATGACCATGGCCAGCTTTAACAAGATCGGAGACCGAGAAGCCGCGATTCGCAAGCTAGAGCGGATTGCAGCCGAAAATCTTCATAATACATTAAGGCTGCTGCGCCACAATCGTGCGAATGATATTCAGGTCTATCGTTTCTCATCCAAGCTGATACCACTCGCGACCCATCAGGATCTGCGGGACTGGGACCCGTTTCAGGCACTTGCCGCTGATTTTGCAGAGGTGGGAGACTATGTCAAGGCGAATAAGATGAGGGTATCGTTTCACCCCGATCATTTTACAGTGTTGAGCACTCCCCGCCCTGAAGTGTTGCAGAGCTCCATTCATGATCTGAAGTACCACGTGGCGATGCTGGAGGCCATGGGACTTGGTGCCGAAGCCAAGAACAACATTCATATTGGTGGTGCGTACGGAGATAAGGTGACCTCAGGTCAGCGTTTTGTAGAGCAAGTGAATGCCTTGGATTTTTCATTAAGAGAACGGTTAACATTGGAAAATGATGATAAAACGTTCAATGCGGTGGAAACATTGGAAGCTTGCAAATTAACGGGCTTGCCAATGGTCCTCGATATTCATCATCAATGGGTCAATAACGAGGGAGAGAAGCCGTGGGAGCTATGGCCGGATATACTGAATACCTGGAAAGGGGGATTCGCCCAAGCCGGATCTTCTACCAATCATCCATTACCACCCAAAATCCATGCGTCCAGTCCCAAAAGTGAAAAAGACCCCCGCGGTCATGCAGACGGCGTTTTGGTGGAGCCATTGCTGACCTTTCTGCGCAATATTGCTGGATATACCGATCGGATTGATGTCATGCTTGAAGCCAAACTTAAGGATGAAGCGTTGTTTGGATTAATGAATGAACTGCGTCTTCAGGAAGGTAACGGGGTCAAAGTGTTGGATGGAGCTTCCATAGAAATTACGCCTTAAAATGCAGTATTTCGCGGATAAATCTTCCATATGGAGAAACTTTATGAACCTTATTGTGTATACTAGAATGTGTAAACTAGCAAACTTGTACTGAAACAGAGATGGTTAAGAGAATGTCTGTAGGGCAGGCTCGTAAACCACGTAACAATGATATAGAAAGTAGAGTGAACACGTTGAACGAACATGAAAACGAAAAGGTTCCCTATATCGTATCAGGAAAAAGCTATACGGCCGTAGCTATTAATGCGGCATCCAAAGCCGGGGAATGGATTAAGAGCAGACTGGGAACAGTGGAACAATTGAATACCAAGCAGTCGTCGACCGATCTAGTGACCGAGGTAGACAAAGGTGCAGAACAGATGATTCGCAGACTCATTCTCACCCATTTTCCCGATCATGCCATTTTGGGTGAAGAAGGCGTAGAGCCGGGAGCTGAAGCTTCTGCCCGTGCATTAGAAGCTGCCCGTGAAGAGGAATATTTATGGATTATTGATCCGGTAGACGGCACTACCAATTTCGTGCACAGTCTGCCGTACTACAGTGTGTCTATTGCCTTGGCCCATCGTGGTGAAGTGATTGTCGGGGTAATTTATGATCCGTCCCGTGATGAAATGTTTGTAGCGGAAAAGGGTAAAGGCGCATACGTCCATGGTAATCGTATGCAAGCATCGAGAGAAGAGACACTGGGAGATAGTTTGGTGTGCATCGGCTTCCCGCCGGATCGTACGTATGCACAACCGTTGAATATGAAAATTACGCAGGTACTTACACCACAGGTACGCGGCATTCGGGCACTCGGCTCGGCAGCCTTGCATCTGGCTTATGTGGCGTCGGGACGTCTATCCGCTTACTGTGAAATCGGTTTGAATGCCTGGGATGTGGCCGCGGGCGCTTTGCTGGTACAGGAATCAGGAGGCACCATTACGGACACATTGGGCCGCCCTTATGACCTGGGTGTACGGCATATTGTAGCTACGAATACAGCAATTCATTCTCAACTTATTCAAGTGCTGAAAGAAGCAGACGCAACCGGGTTATAATACTACGTAGACCATCATCCTGAAGGAGGAAATCGCGATGAGCCAGTCCGAAGAATTGGAACGCCAGCTCAGTGAACTGCTGACGGAAGGCGAAATGCGTGAGAATGAGGCCAAGAAACGGGAACGACTTAGCCCCAAATATGAGGTGCGGGTTCAGACGCAAATGGACCCTATTGTCGAGGAGACGCGTAAATACCGGAATATGGCACGTGAGCTTGATGACCGATATGATGAATATATGAGCAAGGCGGACAAATCGAAAGCAAACGATTAACGCTAAGCAAACCCAAATACCTCTTGCCGAATGACCAAGGCATGGGGTATTTTGTATAATATATAGAGTTTTCTCCATTTTGAGCTGGACGGGCAGGACGTGCGAAGGAGGCGACGTGTACTGATCACCTATTTTAAGAGCGCTTACAAAAATGCTGGGATCCATCATAAGATGGTACTGCTAATTACGGTGCTCATGCTGGTTAACTTTGCGGTTGTTGCAGTCATACTTAAATACGTATTTCATATTTATGATAATCAAATGTACAAAAAGACATCTGAAGTACTCAATATTTCTTCAATAGGCATTGAAAATGAGCTTAAGGATGTTGAAAAAGTTACTTTCAAGGTGATCACGGACGAGCAGCTACAGCGTTATTTGCTACAACTGGAAAAGGAGACCTCACCTTATGTCAAAATGGTACTGCGTAAAAAAATAACGAATAGGCTTATTGCCTTTGCCGGCTCTGAAACCTACGTCTATTCTATGATGGTGATCGACAAAGAGGGACAGGTCATGAGTGCAGGCAACCGCGAAGGTATCCCCCAAGAGCTTCGATCCACCCTGTCGGAGTTGGCAGACGAATATGACGGCTCCCATGCATGGTATGCGGCAGGTCACTCCTCCTTGCTGGCTGCGCGGCAATTCAAATCCTTTACGGATTCCAATTTTACGCTGAATGGGCTCGGAACGCTTGCGATTCGTGTGCGGATTGACCGGATTGTAGCGGATCGAGTGCAGACTTCCGGCCGTGACGGACAGTTGATGATTACAGACGGAAGACGGATGATTTATCCCGAAACACCGCTTTTGAGTGAGAGCGATATTCAGGCAGAGCTTGGGCGGAAGCAGCCTTACGGGATTGCAACCTATACAGGCGGGACCTTTTTTGCCGCTCAAATCAAATCCTCATATACGGGTTGGACGTATTTACATATGACTCCCTTTGATGATATGTTCCGCAGCATCACGATAATCAAAGAAATTGTAAGCGCAATTTTTGTCATTATGCTACTTATTGCATTGGCGCTGGGCGCGAGGCTGTCGGGCAGCATTACTCAACCGATCGTTCAGTTAATCCAGAACATGCGTAAAATAGAAAAAGGAGACCTCGACCGTCTGGAAGAGGAAGCGCTTGGGGCGGTCCCCCTTTCCACACAGGATGAGGTGGGTCTCTTGCATCGGACGTATAAGAAGATGATCCGCCGTATCCGCGAGCTTATTAATGAGAATGTTGCCAAGCAGCTATTGCTGCGGGAAACAGAGTTAAAGGCGCTTCAGGCACAGATTAATCCACATTTTCTATACAATACGTTAGAATCTGTGAACTGGCTCGCCAAGGCCAATAAGCAGGACCGGATTTCAGAGATGGTGGAAGCACTTGCTTTTCTACTACGCAGCACGGTCAGTTTTGAAGAGCAGCTGATTCCGCTTCAAAAAGAGCTGGATATCGTAAGGAGCTACGTAACGATCCAAAAAACACGTTTTGATGAGCGCCTCGATTTCCACCTCGATGTTCCAGAAGAGCTGATGGATGCACAAATTCCGAAGCTAACGCTTCAGCCCTTGGTGGAGAATGCGATCCATTATGCGCTGGAGCCGCGTATTGAACCGTGTCGGATCACGATTGTGGCCAGAGAAAGCGAGGGAGCGCTGTTCCTGCGGGTTGAAGATGACGGACCTGGAATGACCCCGGATTTCTTGGAAAAGCTACGCAGCGGACAGATCACAACCCGTGGGCGGGGCATTGGACTTGCGAATATTCAGGAACGGATTAACCTGACATTTGGTACACCTTGGGGGATAGAACTGCATAGCGAGTCAGGAACAGGAACGTCAATTCATGTCTGTATTCCATATGTGAAAGGGGATCAGGGTCGTGTACAAGGTGCTACTGGTTGATGATGAGCGTATGATTTTGGAAGGCATATCACAGGTGGTTGATTGGGGCAAGGCCGGAACACAGCTGGTAGGTACGGCACGTAATGGCATCGAGGCGTATGATCAGATCCAGGCGAGCCCGCCTGATTTTGTGATTAGCGATATTTCCATGCCAGGACTGGACGGTATCGGACTCGTTGCCAAAACGACGGAGCATTTTCCAGACGTTCGTTTTATTCTGTTGTCTGGCTACAAAGATTTTGACTATGCCTGTCGGGCCATGCAATACGGGGTGAAGCACTACTTGTTGAAGCCCTGCAATGAGCGGCAAATTCATGAGGCTCTGACTGAGCTGGGACAGGAACGGGAGGAACAGGAAGAACGCAAGCAGTTTGTGAACCGGATGAAGCTTGATTTTCAGCGTATGCTGCCGCATGTGAAGGAGCATTTTTTGAAGGAGTTTATTTCCTATAAAACTTACGGCAGCCGTGATATCGCTTTTTATGAGCGTTTGTTCGGTCTGGAATTGCAAGATAAGCAGGTTCGAATGCTGTTGCTGCGGGTAGAGGAGTCCCACGAGCCGGAGCATTTGTTTGCTTTGCAAAATATAGCAGGCGATTTAATGGATCATGTCTTGCTCAGTACGACGATGCAAGGGCAACTGCTGATTGTGCTGGAAAGTGCGGATGACACGTCTCGATTTATGAAACAGATTGAAGCGGTACGCATGACATTTTACCGTTTTTATAAGCTGGAGGTGACCGTCGCCGTTAGCGAGTCGGATAGCATGCAGCATTCGCGGGGGATGTACCGGGAGACATTGCATTGTATGAATCACCGCTTTTACACCGGGGAGGGCAGCCTCATTACGAAGGAAGATTTGGCGGCTGATGACACCCGGGAGATGGCAGATTTGGAACTGGACGAAGAGAAGTTTGGTCTGCTGATCAAGGCTGGAAATAGGGAGGAAGTTGCGCAAGAAGTGGATCGGCTGTTCGGCATCCTGTCCCGTATGAAGCTGGAAATTTCCGTAACCCGTTCCTATGTGCTACAGCTCTATGCGGCCATGATCCGTATATGTCCTGAAGAAGAGCGTGCGGCGTTTACGAGCCGAATGGTTGTGCTGGCAGAGCAAAAAACATTGGCATGCCTCAAATCTTTTGTACAGGAAGCCGCCGAACGAATGACCGCAATTTATTATAAAAGCAATGTATATCGCCAATCTTCCACGGTGGATAAAATGATCACTATTATTGAGCAAAACTATAGAAAATCCGATCTTTCGCTGAACGGAGTGGCGGGTCAAATGCTCTATATGAATTCCGACTACTTAGGGAAAATTTTCAAAAAAGTGACGGGTGAAAACTTTTCACACTATGTTAACCGTTACCGGATCGAACGCGCGGCTGAGCATATTCGGGAGACGGGAGACGTAAAGGTGTTTGAGCTGGCGGAATGGTTCGGCTTTGGCGGGAACGCGCAATATTTTAGCCAGGTGTTCAAAAAATGGGCAGGTATGACACCTTCCGAGTACATTAAATCACACGAACGGGGATGAGTAGCTGAGTCCCTCTGTTTTTTAAACCTTTGAAATCTGATTTGTGTATTCCAATGTTTCTCTGCTTTTGGGAAAATAACAACAGGAGCAAATGTAAACGCTACCAAACGAGCGTAAGTACATTGTTACTTGTCATAAGGCTCCTTTCTAGAACAGCGAAAAGGGGAGAGATAGGTGGGCAAAAAAGGATGGTTTCTGGTCATAGCGATGCTGCTCGTATTGACGACGGCATGTAGTGGAGCGGGCGGCGGAGGCAATTCGGGCACAAGCGCAGACGGAAAAGTAAAGTTGCGGATCGCTTGGTGGGGATCGGATACGCGCCACGAATATACGCAGAAGGTTATCGATTTGTATAAGCAAAAAAATCCGAATGTAACGATTGATGTGGAATACGCCTCTTTCGATGACTACTGGAAGAAGCTCGCACCGCAAGCGGCGGCCAATCAATTGCCGGATATCGTACAGATGGACATTTCGTATATTAGCCAATATGCGAAGAACGGCCAGCTGGAAGATATGGCACCTTACTTGAATCAGAAAATCCAAGTCGCTGATGTAAACGAAAATGTACTCAAAACCGGGATCATTGCTGGAAAGCAATATGGTATCCCAACAGGTGTCAACGTGCTGGGTTTCCAGTATGATCCGGCATTGCTCAAAAAAGCGGGCATAGACAAAATTCCTGATGACTGGACATGGGATCAATACAAAGAGCTGGCTTTGAAGGCAGCCTCCAATAAAGTTTACTTTGATAGCTCCATGGCTGCGGATATTTTCTTCCACTACTATTTGCGGACACATGGAAAATCTCTCTACAATACGGAAGGAACAGGGTTGGGGTATGACGACGATAAGCTGTTCGTTGATTTCTTTGGTGGTTTAGCTGAGCTGATTAAGAAGGGGGCGACACCGTCTCCTGAAGTCATGAACCAAACCAAGGGAATTCTTGAGGAATCGGATATCGTAAAAGGAACAGGCATTGGCATTTGGCAGTGGTCTAATCAGTATGTGGGCTTACAACAGGTCGTTAATCGTCCAATGGCGCTTGCTCCGATGTTTGGACCGAATATGGAAAAAGGCGTGTATATGCAGCCTACCATGTATTGGGCGGTGGCTTCCCGTTCACAAGTGAAGGATGAGGCCGCAAAATTTATTGATTTCTGGATGAACGATGTAGAAGCGAATAAATTGATTAAAGGCGAACGTGGTGTACCGATTTCTGCCAAAATCAAGGAAGCTGTAGCACCGGAGTTGAGCGACGCAACGAAGCAAGTGTTTGAATTTGTGGCGTCTATGGAGCCAAAAGCTTCTCCAATGAGCCCGCCGCCACCGGTTGGATCGCCGGAAGTGATTGCCACTCTGACCGACTATATTGAGCAAGTCAATTTCGGACAGATGACGCCTGAAGACGCAGCGGTCAAATTCCGGGCTGACGCAAATACCATCCTTGCGAATAACAAGCAGTAATAATGCAGGGTTGAAGGATCAATTCGTTAGGTTAACCGTGCGTAGTGCCAAGCATGACTTGCGCACGGTAGATCTGACGAACCCATCGCAAAAGCAACCTCTGTAGATGTCACAATATAATTCTTATAACAACGATTTTGTAATATTTATGAATTGACAAATTTTTTAAATGCAACAGAAGGGAGGCTTGATGAGCTTGCGAAATCATCAGAGCTTGAAAGCCAATATGACTGGATATGCGTTCATCAGCCCGTTTATTGTGGGCTTTCTGGCGTTTACGTTAATTCCAATGTTTATTTCGCTGTATCTGTCCTTTACCAGCTACAATCTGTTCACCCCGCCCAAATGGATTGGTCTGGGTAACTTCGAAAAAATGTTCACAGGCGACCCAAAATACTGGAATTCGATCAGGGTCACATTTACGTATGTATTGGTCGGTGTACCGTTGCGACTGATTTTCGCGTTGTTTGTGGCGATGATTTTGAATACCAAGTCACGCATGGTAGGTACTTATCGGACGATGTACTATCTGCCTTCTATTATCGGGGGTAGCGTTGCAGTGTCCATCATGTGGCGCAATATTTTCAGTAATGAGGGCATTGTTAACAGCTTGCTTTCAGCCTTGGGGGCAACACCGGTAAAATGGTTTGGTGATCCGAATGCCTCGCTAATGATGCTGATCACCTTGTCTGTATGGCAATTTGGTTCATCCATGCTTATTTTTCTGGCAGGGCTGAAAAACATTCCGCATGAGATGTACGAGGCGTCCAGTGTAGATGGTGCTACGCCAGTACGAAAATTTTTCAGTATTACGTTGCCACTGCTGAGTCCGATCATTTTATTTAACTTGATCATGCAGACAATCAGTGCTTTTATGACCTTCGTCCCTGCCTATGTTATCTCCAAGGGTGAGGGTGGTCCAATGGATGGAACGATGCTGCATTCACTGTATCTGTTCCGGCAGGCGTTTATGTTCAGCAATATGGGATATGCAGCGGCTATGGCATGGGTCATGCTCATTATGATTGCCATACTCACAGCGATTTTATTTATGACATCCAAATTCTGGGTATTTTATGAAACGGAAAAGGGGCGCTGATACCAATGGCATGGAAAACGTTCAAATGGCCAATTTATCACATTCTGGTTGCTGCACTGGCGCTCCTAATGCTGTATCCCGTGTTTTGGATGCTGTTCAGCTCATTTAAAGAAAGTCGGACGATTTTCGTCACGGCCTCCTCGCTTTTCCCTACAGAATGGATTTGGCAAAACTATGTAACAGGCTGGAAAGGCACAACTGGTTATAACTTCGGCACATATATTCTGAATTCGCTCACGATCGTAGTGATTTCCACGATTGGCGCCGTGCTTTCCTCCTCATTGATCGCATTTGGCTTCGCACGCTTGAAATTCAAAGGGCGTAACTTGTGGTTTGCGCTGATGATGGTGACGCTGATGCTGCCGGGAGATGTGGTACTGGTGCCGCAATATATTATTTTCACCAAGCTTGGATGGATCAATACGATCCTACCGTTGGTGGTGCCATCCTTTTTTGGGATGCCGTTCTTCATCTTTCTGATGGTGCAGTTTATACGGACGATACCGGTTGAGCTGGATGAAGCGGCGACAATTGACGGATGCGGCAAGTTCCGTTTATATTTTCGGATTATTTTACCCTTGCTCAAATCCTCGCTGGCTACAGCGGCCATCTTCTCTTTCTATTGGAAGTGGGAGGATCTGTTAGGGCCGGTACTGTATCTGAATTCGCCAGAGAAATATACCGTATCGATTGCACTCAAAATGTTCCTCGACAGCGAGTCAGCCTCCAACTGGGGAGGAATGTTCGCGATGTCTATCTTAAGTTTGCTGCCTGTTATCGCCGTATTCTTCGCTTTCCAAAAGCAAATCGTAGAAGGAATGAGCACCAGTGGTCTGAAGGGCTAAGACCCCAAATGCATAGCGTGAGGAAACAAAGCGTGCGCATAAAAAGGGGATGCACCTGAATATGCATACGATTGATGGTGAGGATTTAAGGGTGAAGGCCGAGGAGTGAGTAAAATGTGGAAGTTTGACTTTGGTCCGGGGGAGCCTGTGGAGGGCTACAAGGCCGTGTCCCCGGATTGCATATATACGGCTGAACAGGGCTATGGCTTCGAGACTACGGAGCATGTGTATGGGCGGCAAAGGCAGAATCCAGCCAAGGATGCACGTACACGGCTGCGCAGCAGCTTTTGTATTCCACTGAACGCTTCGTTTGTTGCAGATGTACCGGACGGAATAGCTTTGGTCACTGTACTGCTTGGCGATCCACTAGCGGAAACGCTCACGCGCCTTCAGGCTGGCGAAGGCAAGCATATGCTACCTCCCGTCCACACGTTGCCAGGCCAGTTTACGGAGGCGATGTTTACGGTGCCTGTGCGGGATGGCAAACTGCGCCTCACCCTATCTGGCACCGCACCGCGACTTAATGCGCTGGAAATTGTGCCAGCACTGCAGAGTCTCCGGCTATTTCTAGCCGGAGATTCCACGGTTACGGACCAAGGGCTGTCCGGCTTTCCGTATACAGGCTGGGGCCAGGCTTTGCCGGCCCTGTTCAAGCATGATGTCTGCGTGGATAACCATGCCGTATCGGGGCGAAGCTCCAAGAGCTTCGTGGACGAGGGACGGCTGGACGCTATTTTGGAAGAAATGAAGACAGGAGACTTCCTGTTCATTCAGTTCGGCCATAATGATCAGAAGCCCGATCCGGAGCGGGCCACGGAGCCTTTTACGACCTACAAGGAACATCTGCGCCTGTATATCGACGGAGCGAGAAGCAAGGGCGGAACTCCGGTGCTGATTACGCCTGTACATCGTCGCTATTTTAACGAGGACGGTACGTTGTCTGACACACATGGCGACTATATAACGGCGGTTCGCGAGCTGGCCGAAGAAGCGAACGTGCCGCTCATTGATTTGTCTGCCCGTACGCAGGAGTTATATGAAGAGCTGGGCCCCGAAGAGAGCAAGGAGCTTTTTATGTGGCTGCTGCCCGGGGAATACATGAACTTTTCCGGCGGCCTGGAGGACAATACGCATTTTCATGAGAACGGTGCGATCAGGATTGCAAATATGGTGACGAGGGCTGTGCAGGAACTGAATTTGCAACCGCTGCGCACGTACTTACGCTGACGGGTGACCTTTTTTGGAGCAGATGGCAAGGAGGGCAATTAATGTGAAGCTTACCAAAGGAGGAGACGTGGAAATGCCCGCATTGAGTTTTGATGAGGAACAGATTAAACAGGTGATCGACCGGGTAGTGGAACGCACATTTCAAATGCATTATAGCTGGGATTGGCCGGGTGGAGTAGCCTTTTATGGAGTCTGTGAAGCGTATGAAGCGACAAGCAATGAAAAATATTTGACCCGGCTGAAGGAATGGGTTGATGAAAATATCGAGGATGGACTTCCGCCTTTGTCGGTAAACGGCGTTTCTGTCGGGCATTGTTTGTTGACGCTGCATCAGGCTACAGGGGAACAAAAATACCTGGATATCGCCATCGAGATGGCAGAATTTTTGGTCAAAAAAGCCGAGCGGTTTGCCGACGGCATTTTCCAACATACCGTGAATTCACTCCATGACGTATTTCCGCAGCAAGCATGGGTGGATACCATGTTTATGGCCGGCTTTTATTTGCTGCGGATCGGTCATTTGCTGGGCAACAAGACATATTGGGAGGACGGAATCCGGCAATATCATGGACATGAGGAATTTTTGCAGGACCCGGATACAAATTTGTATTATCACGGCTGGGATCACGCAAACCAAAGCCGCATGTCGGGCATATACTGGGCGCGCGGCAATTCATGGGCAGCCCTCACGATGGCCAAGGCGCTAAAATGTGTGGAGGTGCAGCATCCATCCTATATGATCATCGACGGCTCGCTGCGTGACCAACTCAATGCATTGGTGCGGCTGCAATCCCCGGAAGGACTATGGCATACAGTGCTGAACGATGATACCTCTTATCTGGAAACCTCCGGCTCGGCAGGAATAGCGACTGCTTTGCTTATGCAGGGCCGACTGTTTAACAAATACACGCAAAAGGCGATCGACGCCATTCTTTCTCGTATTAAGGAGGACGGTACAGTGACTGGCGTATCCGCTGGAACTGCTGTAATGAACGATATGGACGGCTATCGAAACGTTCCATACAAACGCATTCAGGGCTGGGGCCAGGGATTGGCGCTTGCTTTTCTGGCTGAGCTGCTGCGTACCAAGGAGAATCCGTACGGGTAAAAAAGTCTTTAGAGGTGTGAATGTATTCATAGATGAAAGGAGGTCAATGGCATGGGAGATACTGAACGATCTCAGGAAAAGGCGGCTAATCAACCGCAAGGCAACCTGTTCTGGGTCATCCCCGACGGATATATTCCACCGGAAAGCCGGGGGGAGCTGCTCAGTCATGAGAGTATATGCGTGCTGAACTGTGGAACACGTGCGGCAAATCTGAGTATAGACATCTATTTTGAAGACCGCGAGCCGTTGGAGGGATTGATTGAGGTGGTGGAAGGAAAACGAACCCGTCATATCCGAACAGCCTCGCTGGAAAAGTCCGGCGAACGGATTCCGGTAGGTATTCCTTACGCAATTACGGTCACTAGCGATGTGCCTATCATTGTACAATATAGCAGACTGGACACGACACAGCCGGAGCTGGCGCTAATGAGTGTCATGGCATACCCAGTCTAGTCCACGAAAACGATGAAGTTAAAAAAGAAATCTCCAGGCTGGAATGGTCCAGCTTAGAGATTTCTTTTTTTGAACACAGATTAATGTCTGTTATTATTCTGTTCTTTGTGATATCTCAGAAGCTGTTTTAATAGGCGCGAAGCTTTTTCGTCCTCCGAAATTGGTGCCCACCACACCGATAATGATCACCACAGCCCCAATAATGTGATAGTAGGCCAGCTGTTCCTTCAAAATGTAGGCACCGGCAATCATGGAGATAAGGGTGGATAAATTACCGATCACACTCATTTTGGAGGCTTCGATCCACTTCAAGGCAAAGCTTGATAACAGCGAGGTGACGAGGGTAGACAGTATGCCCAGATAAGCCAGTGCTAGCCAGTAATCTGGCTTTACCAGCGGTGCAGTATAGGCGCTCATAGAACCGTCTATGGCATGATACCCCAAGGCCGCCAGGTTAAAAACGACACATCCCAAAATGGAGGTAACGTAGGTCAATTCCATCGGGCTGTACTTTTGTGTCAATGGACGAGCCAGCACATTATAGCCAGATAGGCATATAGCAGAGAGCACGAGCAGAACAATACCGCCAAAGCTATTGGAAGCTAGCGGTGCTCCGCTCTTCATCACAAATATAAAAACCACACCAAAGACAGAGAGCAGTAAGGATATCTTTTGAAGCGCTGTTGTGCGCTCTTTAAGAAAATAGGAGGCTAACAGAAGTGTAAAGATAGGAACGGTAGCTTGAATAATTCCACCCTCCGATGAAGAAGTACTCATCAGCCCGAACGCTTGTAAAGGGAAAAACAGTAACGGTGAAAGCAGCGCCAATGGCAAGATGCGCAGCATATCGCGCCACTTGATATTGATTTTAATCCAACCAAACAGCACTGGAATGGTCAAAGCGATCAATGACAACACAAAGCGGTGGGCGATCACATCCAGTGGGCTTGCCTCCGTCACCGTCAATTTTACAAATAAAAATGAAAAGCCAAGTATAGCTGCATAGCTGAGAGCTGCCAGATAGGCGACCCCATTTGTGGAACGATTGTGCATAATAAACCTCCGTAATCATGATCTTAACTTGTGGTTCTCTCAATATAACCGGATGGCATAACCATATACAATTTATAAATTTCACAACTGTACGGGTACAGTTGTGAAATGAAAAAAGAGCCGGAACGCAGTCTTGAGGTCAAAACCCCGTCCCTAAGACTACTTCCAGCTCTCATCCTATTCATATATTATCGCTTACTGCTCTGCTTATTTTCCTTGTGACATCGCACGTAACGAATCGTCCGCTGCTTCCAGTGTGGCATCCACATCTTCGTCCGTATGTGCTGTTGTGAGGAACCAGGCTTCGAACTTGGACGGAGCCAGATGGATGCCGCGATCCAGCATGTGGCGGAAGAAGGATGCGAACGCTTCGCTATCTGTATCCTGCGCCTGCGCGTAATTCGTGATCGGATGATCGCAGAAATGCGTCGAGAACGCTCCGCGAATACGGTTGATCGTCAATGGCACGCCGTAGCGATCAGCAGAAGACTGAATACCGTCCGTCAGTCTCACAGCCAGACGTTCCATCTCTTCATACACGCCTTCCCCTTGAAGAACTTCAAGGCAGGCGATGCCTGACGAGATCGAAGCCGGGTTGCCTGCCATTGTACCTGCCTGATAGGCCGGGCCGAGTGGGGCCACCTGCTCCATGATCTGTTTGCTGCCACCGTAGGCACCAATCGGCAGACCGCCGCCCATGATTTTGCCCAGCGCGGTCAAATCCGGCTGAATCGCATCATGGTTGTCCAGGCCTGCATACGTTTGGGCTGAGCCGTAGTGGAAGCGGAAGGCGGTAATGACCTCGTCATAAATGACGAGGGAGCCGTTCGCCCGCGCCAGCGAGCACAGCCCTTCCAGATAGCCAGGCTGCGGCATGACCATGCCGAAATTACCGACAATCGGCTCGACCATGACTGCCGCCACATCGTCGCTCCAGTGCTCCAATGCTTGGCGCAACGCGTCGAGGTCATTGAATGGCACGGTAATGACTTCGCTTGCAATATTGGTTGTAATCCCTGCGCTGTCAGGTATGCCCAGTGTGGAAGGACCCGAGCCTGCGGCTACAAGGACCAGATCCGAGTGACCGTGATAGCAGCCGGCGAATTTGATGATCTTGTTCCGTCCCGTATAGGCGCGGGCCACGCGAATCGTCGTCATGACCGCCTCTGTGCCGGAATTCACAAACCGGACTTTATCCAATGAAGGAATGGCTTCCTTCAGCATCTTGGCCAGCTTGATTTCCAAGGCCGTCGAGGTTCCATACAATACGCCATTCGCAGCCGCTTCGCTGATGGCCTTCGTAATATGGGGGTGAGCATGTCCAGTAATAATAGGGCCGTAGGCCGCCAAATAGTCAATATACTGATTATCATCCGCATCCCAGAAATGAGCGCCTTGGGCGCGTTTCATGAATACTGGAGCGCCGCCGCCTACAGCTTTAAAGGAGCGCGAAGGGCTGTTAACGCCCCCGACAATATGCTCCAGGGCTTCTTTATATAGTGCTTCGGAGTTTTCCCGTTTCATCCTCAAAACTTCCTTTCCGTTCTTTAAGATAGGGTATACACACGCCAAAGGGCAGCGTTCACGGCTGCCCCTGCATACATTATTATAGCTCTTTTTGTCCTGTCTTTGTTGTTGATTGTGTCGAAGCATCCTCAGTACTGGTTTTATTGCCTCCTGTGAAGGAAGGTTTATCTGTCTTGGAAGACGATGCACTATCCGGCTGCTTCGTTCCGTTCTGATCCTTATTTTGTTCCTGTGTCTGTACGGGAGGATTATTAAATATATCCTGCACATACGATTTCAGTTCTTCGGGATCGCGGACCGTAAGCACTTCCGCGCCGCCCACATTTTCTTCGCCAAGCAGCTTCATCGGTGGAACCTGCTCGCTGCCCGCAAAGCTGCTTTGGTATCCTACATTCGCAAGCTTCCACATATCGTTAACACTGAGATTCGTATCAATATACGGATTTACCTGCTCTAAAATGTTTGGCAGGTTAGCAATGGAAGTCGTGGTCTGCATTTTCTGGGCTACAGCCTCCAAAAATGCCCGTTGCCGTCCAGAACGGGAGAAGTCGGACATGGCATCATGGCGGAACCGCACATATTGAAGCGCCGTCTTGCCGTCCAGATGCTGCATACCCTTTTTCAAATCAATATCATATTCGTGCTTATCCGCATTACTTGTATAATGCATATCCTTTTCCACTTCAAAATCAATGCCGCCTACAGCGTCCACCAGTTTAATAAAGCCTTGGAAATCTGTATATACATAATATTGCACCGGGATGCCAAGCAGGTCGCTGGCCGTCTTCATGGCCGTGTTGGGTCCATGAGTAATGGCAGTATTGATTCGATTTTTTCCGTAGCTAGGAATATCCACGTACGTATCACGCAAAATAGAGAACAAGTGGATTTTTTTCTTCACAGGGTCCAGTGATACAACCATCATGCTATCCGATCGGGGGACTTCCCCTTTCTGGATGCCACGGCCATCGACACCCATTAGCAGTATGTTGACCATATCGGTACCTTCCCACTTAGGCGGTTCTGGTGTACGAACCTGATCGACCTGTTTTACATTTTTGAAGGGGGAATTGGCACCCTCTTTATGCAGATTATCCAGCTGATTATAAATGGATGTAAAGTAGTACACGGCAAAGCCGACAATCGCGACGATTACCACGGCTAGAACCGACCATATCGTCCTTTTGGTTCTGCTTGTCATGGATGCTCTCCCTTTCGCTTTTCAGTTCATTACATTATAATTTCTTTTTGGAGCACAATCAATTTAACTATGGATTTTACAAATCCTGATTGAGAGGTATAGCATGCTAGCAATTGATGTGCAGGATCTGCGCAAAACATTTAAGGTTCAAAAAAACCGCGAGGGCTTAAAAGGTGCCTTCCTTGATTTATTCGCCCGCGAATACAACGAGGTGGCTGCGGTCAAAGATATATCCTTCCGTATTCCGCAGGGGGAAATATGCGGTTATATTGGTGAGAACGGGGCCGGAAAGTCCACTACGATTAAGATGTTGACAGGTATTCTGGTGCCAACATCGGGACATCTCAAGGTGGGGGGCTATGTCCCTTATGAGGATCGCGAGAAATTTGTAGGTAACATTGGCGTTGTTTTCGGTCAGCGCAGCCAGCTGTGGTGGGACATCGGTGTGATCGAGTCTTTTCAACTGCTGCGCAAAGTATATCAGGTTCCGGCTATGGACTTCAAACGCAGGCTGGATGAGCTGGTGGAGAGGCTGCAGCTACAGGATTTGCTGAGCCGCCCGGTACGTAAGCTTAGCCTTGGACAACGGATGCGTTGTGAGCTGGTAGCTGCTTTGCTGCACAATCCGTCCATTGTTTTTTTGGACGAGCCGACCATTGGGCTTGATATTATGGTGAAGTCCGAAATTCGCGAGTTTTTGAAGGACATGAACCGGGAACACGGGACAACTATTTTGCTGACAACCCATGATTTGCAGGATATTGAAGCGCTGTGCTCGCGCGTCATTATGCTGGATGATGGGAATATCATTTATGATGGTGGACTGGATGATCTCAAGGATCGTTGGGGTACAGGGCGAGAAGTACGGTTTCAATTTGGTACGACGACACAGCTGGAGCAATTGCAGGCATGGACAGCCGATATGCCGCTGACGTGGACCATGGATAACGATTTGGCTGCCAAGGTGTGGATTCCTCTTCATATTAATGTATCGGATGTGCTGGCTAGTGTAGTTGGTCGTACGGACATTACGGATATCAAAATCATTGAAACTAATACGGATGATATCGTCCGCAGTATCTATCAGTCTGGCTCGGCAGAACGCCAGGGCAATCCGATAGTGGAGGCCAAAGTTCATGCTTAGCGTATACACCGATTTTATTCGTATTCGATTTCTCACCATGCTTGCTTATCGTGTGAACTATTATTCAGGCATACTTATTTATTCTATGAATATCGGCGTGTATTATTTCACGTACAAAGCGATATATGGCGATGCGGGTAGTATTGGAGGCTTTACTGCTGCTCAGATGACGACCTATGTAGCCGTATCGTGGATGGCAAGAGCCTTTTACTTTAATAATCTGGATCGCGAAATATCGACAGATATTCGTGATGGAAGCATTGCTATTCAGATGATCCGACCTTATAACTATGTACTTGTTAAGTTTATGCAGGGACTCGGTGAGGGGATGTTTCGCTTCCTCTTGTTTATGATTCCGGGCATGGCGATTGCGATGCTGCTGTTCCCCGTGAAGCTTCCCAGTGACCCGGTAGCCTGGATTGGTTTTCTGGTCATGCTGTTTTTCAGCTTTCTGATCAACACTCAGATTAATATTATTACGGGCTTGACGGCCTTTTTTATTGAAAATAATGAGGGCATGATGCGTATGAAGCGCGTAGTCGTAGACCTATTCTCAGGGTTGATTTTGCCAATCAGTTTGTTTCCGGGCTGGCTGGCGACAATCTCCCAATGGATGCCTTTTCAGGCAATTACTTATTTGCCGGGCTCCGTATTTACGGGACGTGTAAAAGGCGTGGGCATCTGGAATGTGCTGGGTATCCAAATCATTTGGCTGGTCGTTCTGCTCGTGCCGATGATCATCATTTGGCGGCTGGCGCGCAGACGTCTGTTCGTGCAGGGAGGGTAAGCCGATGATGTACTATTTGGGTCTCATTAGCGAATATTTGAAAAATTACATGAAATCACGGCTCACCTATCGTGCTGATTTCTGGGTAGAAGTCATTTCGGATCTGTTGTTCCAGGCCACAAATCTTATTTTTATTTTGGTTATTTTTATGCATACGAACAGTCTGGGTGGCTGGAGTGAAAGCGAAGTTGTGTTCGTTTATGGATTCTTTATGGTTCCTTACGGACTATTCAGTTGTTTCGTTAATCTTTGGAACTTTAGCGAGCGCTATATTGTAAAAGGTGAACTTGACCGGGTAATGACCCGTCCCGCATATAATCTGTTCCAGATTTTCCTTGAAAATGTGGACCCGCCCGCACTGGTTGGCTCAGTGATCGGTCTGATTATTATGGGGATCAGCGGGGCACAGATGGATTTGGCTATGGAGTGGTGGTTCATACCTGCGCTGATCGTTTTGAGTTTAAGTGCCGTGGCCATTTATACAGGCATATACACTATATTGACTTCTCTTTCATTTTTTTCGGATGCGCCTACGGGTATTATTCCGCTCATGTACAATATTCAGGGCTATGGACGTTATCCGGTAACGATCTATAACCGTGCCATTCAGGTTGTATTGACCTGGATACTGCCTTTTGCTTTTGTTGGCGTATATCCGGCCTCACTGTTCCTTCAACGAGAGGACATGCGTCATATGGCGCTCTTAACTCCTGTGATGGGGATTGTCTTTCTGACATTGGGCTTACTGGCTTGGAACTGGGGGATTCGGCGTTACCGGGGTGCTGGCTCATAGGGCGAATGATATAAGAACCCCTACAAGATAGGAGATGATAAAATGTCCACGACAGCGACCGTTATTGGACAAGCGGCACCAGACTTTGAATTGCTTGGCAGTGAGGGAAAGAGCGTCAAGCTATCGGATTATCGAGGCAGCAGGGTATTGTTGTATTTTTATCCCAAGGACTTGACCTCTAGCTGCTCGACCCAGGCTTGCGATTTTCGGGATAAACATGCGGAGTTTGAAGGGTTGAACACCGTAATTCTGGGGGTAAGCCCCGATCCACTTAAGCAGCATGACAAATTTATTGCCAAGTACGGTCTACCTTTTCAGCTGTTATCTGATGAAGAGCATCAGGTGGCTGAAACCTATGGTGTATGGCAGCAAAAACAAATGTACGGCAAGCAGTACATGGGCATTGTTCGCTCTACGTTCCTTATTGACGAGAATGGCATTTTAGTTCATGAATGGCGTGGTTTAAGAGTAAAAGGGCATATTGATGCTGCGCTGGCATTCATTCAGGACATGGCGTAAGAAAAAAACCTTTTGGAATCCGGGTGTGCTTTCTAAGCATCGGTTTCAAAAGGTTTTTTGCTAATTTTTAGATGTGTTTTGCCGATGTTTCCACTTTTGCCGGCAGAGGTAAACAGTCCACAAAAGCAGCGGAATGATCAAACCGTTCGTATAATTCCAGGCAGCCATTGGATAAACAAGAGTTCTTATATAATAAAACACATTAGGCGTTACCAAAACGGTCATTCCATACACAAGCGCCCCGGCAGGTATGACGAAAGGACGAACATTAGAAATTCGGAACAGCTGGGTTATACCAAAAGTAAAGGCATAAAAGAAAATGACTCCCTTAAAATAAGCGGCTAGTGCCCAGATCAAGGAAACCAGCGATTCAACACGTGTAATATAATTCAGCTCATTAATTTTGGTTGTAAGTGCAGAGGAAATGTATTGACTGTAGTTGGTTACGAAGGGTCCAATGACAAGCAGGGAGAGCAGCAGAAAGAGGCTAACGATCACTCCGCCTGTAAGCGATGCAAGCAGCATATCCCTTTTAAAATGGGCCTTTTTGTTGACGAAAGGAAATACCATGAGCATGACGGACATTGTGGCAAAGGGCATTGCCGCGCCTGGAACCATCCCTTTAGCAACAGGAGATAACCCGTTTTCCAAAAAAGGACGTAGATTAGAAAGATGAACTTGTGGGAGCAGCGCCAAGATCAGACCGCAAAAAATGAATACATACACAGGCAGCAAAATTTCGCTAACCCGACTAAAGGCTTCAATTCCCGCTAACACAGCAAGCACCAATAATGACACTTCCAGTGCCAGTAGAACGCGCAAAGGGGTAGCCTCAAATATCGTTGTAGTCAGAAAATCTCCTACTTCTCTCGCATTAAGGGCGGTACCGATGAAAAAATAAAACAGATACCAGCAAGAAACGATAGATCCGAATACAGGTCCTAAAATTTTGCGGATGGCTTCTATAAGTGTAAGGCCCGGGTAGAGCTCGTGAACGCGAAGAAGCACGTAAATAATAATTAAGCCCAGCGGGATGGATAGAATAGAGCTGATCCAGGCATCCTGGTGAGCGATATGTGTAATAACAGTTGGATAAATTAACAGCATATCCCCGATTAAACTCAGAAACATCAGGACAGTCACTTGCCGAATGCTAATACGTGCTTTTTTTAACATGTGGCTGTCTCCTTTCTAAAAACCAAATACATGTGACACAAATGCATTAACAGGATTATAGATGATTTCAATCAAAATTAGCGGACTTGGCGTAACCTCTAATTTGGCAGCAAGAATACTGAGCCATGTGCCTAATCCAAGCATAATGATGTACACGAACATATCCTTAAAGCGATGCTTTCGGTACAAGCCTGGCAAATCCTTGACTGCAATGGCTAGACCGATACAGGTAATGACAATGGTAATCAGCATGTCGATGCTCCTTCCTTTAATGGGTGAGGCTCAACCAGATCCCAAGGTATGTTTGCTTTTCGATCTCAATTTGTACACGACAAGCAGCAGCAAAGGGAGGACAACGGAATCCGTCAAATCCCAATAAATCCAGGCGTGAATGATCGTGTTCAGATAATAGGTAATATTGGGTGCCGACACGATGATCAGACCAAACAGAATCATGAAGCTAGGGCCAAGAAAGGTCCGGACATTGTCTAATCGCAGAAGCTGAGTCATTCCTAAGGTAAAGGCATAGAAGTGTAGGATGGTTTTAACAAAAGTAGTGATAATCCAGGCTGTACTCATCATGGATTCAATTCTTTGTAAGAAATTCCCTATGTCGATTTTTTTAGATAGCGTATAAGAGGTGTACACACTATTTTCGGTTATAAAAGGGCCTAGAACCAGAAGAGAAACCAGGAGCAGTACACTTAACAGAACGCTGGCAGCAAGCCCGGATAATAAAACGGATTTTTTTAGACCCGGTTGCTTGCGCACATAAGGAAAAATCATGAGTAAAAAAGCTAATTCTCCGAATGGATAGGACAATGCAAAAATGCTACCTTCCATAATCTTAGGAATACCCTGCTCCATCACTGGCTTAAGCTGCTGACTGTCACATTGGGGAAGCAAGCATAGGATTAAAAACAATGTAAAGGCCAAACATAAAGGAAACATGATTTGAGCTGTACGCGCAATAGGCTCTAGGCCCATATACATGCCCCACATAAGCACAAGAACTAAGAGTAAATTGATAACGGGAAGAGGCGTCATCACATAGGTCTGGTTGTTCATAAAATCTCCGACTTCTCTTAAATAAATCGCTGAATTCATTAATAAATGGAACAGATACCAGATGGAGATGAGAGCGCCAAGCCACGGACCTAAAATTCGCTGGCTGAGTTGAACAAAGGTGAGATCAGGATATAGCTGATGTACCCGCAGGAGTAGCAGTAGCACAGCCAGTCCTGCAGGGATGCTTAGGAATGAACTGATCCAAGCATCCTGCTTGGATATGCCCGTAATGAGGGAGGGATATACCAGAACGCAGTCTCCGAAAATGCTCAAAAATACGAGCACGGCTATATTTGTGATGCCGATACGTCCTTTCTCCTCCACCAAGCTCACTCCTTCATTTTTTTTTGGAATGATTCGAACAAGGAACCAATTTTTCTGATTCTGGTTTTTGCCTTGTATTCAATCTTTAAATCCATAAAAGGATTTTCTTTTTCTTCTTTTAGTTTTTCCCAAAGCTCTGGTTTGGACTGGTGGATCAGCTGACCAAAGCCGAAAATGTCTGACTTGAACTCATGCCGAACGGTCTCTACGGAATGTTTCATAATTTCAACGATTTTTTCATTGCTCGCAGCTTCAATTTCTTTAATATCAGCCATACTACTTAACTTCATATGCTTGCAGTTAATCTCTCGCACTGTGCTGTTGTTAGTAACAGATATGGAGATAACAGGCTCTCCATCGCGAATAAGCACTTTTTTTTGGGTGTCGCTGCTTAAGGTTAATAAGGCAATTTCCCCGCCTCCCTGACAGTCGGCATGTCCCGTAGTAGATACCACTTTATTTCGGATGTAATTGAACCCTTTGCTGTCTTGATCATTGATCCAGCCCAATAAGCGGTCTTTTTTTAATACACCAATGCCAGAGAATCTTAATATGGTTCCAGGAGATATGCTTTTGGTAGCATCTACACCTTTTTCATTGGACGATTCTATATCTCCCACGGCTTCCAATGCGGGCAGGGTGGACTGGATGTCGGGATTAGCCAAGTCGCTAAGCAGTTGATCCATGGTTATTTTGGTGGCAGGAGCCCATGTTTTCGTTAACGTATCCAATGAAGCAAACAATTTATTGGCTGGCAGCTTTTCCAGTGGAGTGGGGATCTTTAACATCGTAGAGGCCTTGTTATTTTTGGCTATCGCAATATAAAAGTCACTTCTGGTAAAAGGCTCTCGCATCAAGGTTTCAATCGCATCAGAAATTCCTCTTCTTGCATACTCCTCGCCTAAAATCAGCATGCGAATATGAGATAAATAGATGGATCGCGGGCTTGTATCCGTCATTTTTTGAATAGCCTCTTGAATCGTCGGCGCAGTGGCCTGATAAGTAACAACCGGAGAGCCTGAAGCAGGTGAGGATTTGGAGGCTACTGCGGAAGGAATAACCACCTGAGCAGTCACCTGATACTGATCTCCTTCCATGTCCACCCCGATCCCTATAGCGATGCCTAGTTCGTTTAATTCTTTTCGATCCCAGCATCCACCCAATAGTAATGCAATCAGCCCCCAGACGAAGAGCAAATGTATAGTTTGTTTCATGTTTGATCCCTTCTGGTTTTCGATGTATTGCCAATTCGTCTTTTTTTCTTTTTTTGGCGGATCGTATTTTGGATAGGGGTGGATTGAGGACGTGTCCTCATATGAGACCAAGGTAGGCGAAATAGCGTATCTTTCAAATCACTCTCCACGTAGGGTCCGAATGGACTCATATAAGAGACACCGAACGATCGCAGACTGGTTAAGTGCAGCAAAAGTACAATTAAACCCATTAATATTCCAAGAAGTCCGAAGGCTGCCGCTAGCATCATTAAGGCGAAACGTACAATACGAACCGCTATCGACAAACCGTTTTCTGGAATAACATAGCTGGAGATCGCTGTGATTGACACAACAATGACCATAGCCGCCGAGACTACTCCTGCATCTACAGCTGCTTGTCCAATGACCAGTGTACCTACAATCGACACAGCCTGCCCGACAGTCTTGGGGATTCGAACCCCTGCTTCACGCAAAATTTCATAAGTAATCTCCATAAGCATTGCCTCGACAAATGCCGGAAACGGTACGCCTTCCCTCTGTGCGGCGAGACTGATCAAAAGGTTTGTCGGAAGCATCTCTTGATGAAAGGTAGTTATCGCAATATAAACTGCGGGGGCAAGCATTGCGATAAAAAAGGAAAAGAAACGCAGCATACGCAGTAAAGTGCTGATATCGGCACGCTGGTAATAATCCTCTGCCGACTGGAAAAATTGAACGAACAATGCAGGTATCAGCAGAACAAAGGGGGTGCCGTCCACTAATATAGCAATTCGACCTTCCAGCAGACTGGCAGCGACCGAATCCGGACGCTCACTGTTATAAATGGTCGGAAATGGGGTAAAGGTTTCATCCTGAATTTCCTCTTCGATGTAACCCCCTTCCAGGATTCCGTCAATATCAATTTGGTCCAAACGATCTCTCAGTTCCTGAATAACCCCTTCGTCAGCGATTCCTTTGATATACATCACAGACACATTGGTATGAGTCACCTGACCGATCTGTCTTGTTTCCATCCACAGCCGCGGATCACGGATTCGCCTACGAATCAGAGCTGTATTAGTACGCAAATTTTCGGTAAAACCCTCCATTGGACCCCGTACAACCGTCTGGGATTGGGGCTCGCTGACATTGCGATCCTCCCAACCGACCGCATCAATCCATATGCCCTTTGTATATCCTTCCAGCAAAATGATAATACCGCCAGATAGCATATGATTGAATAGAGCGTCCATTTCGTCCACACTACCTGAGTGACCCGCAATTAGAACCTGATCCTTTAAATAGTCAAATGGTTCTATGCCCTCCGGTACATGATGTTCGTTTACCCGCATCAATGAACGCAGAACGGAATCATGGAGTAACTGAGTGTTGACCAGACCGTCGATATAAAACAGAGCTGCTGGCCATTTTTGCATCCATAATAGCTCTTTAATAATTACATCTCCGCTGCTTCCAAAGGAGCTCTCGATATGATTTACATTATCTTTCAAGTTAGAGGATATATGAGTAAGTGGACAGCTTTTATTCTCATTTGGCATACGTAAAATCCTCCGATATTGGAGTTTGTTGGTTTAGTATGCTCTGAAAATATGAATTTATGCTTGACCCTGTTGTATTTACAGGGCCGATTGTTGGGTATGCTGACGACGTAGAGCCGAGGGAACATCGGATCGTCTATGTTGGGAGCAGGGGAAACGTTAGAAATGTTGGAGCCGCGAATGTGGGGCTTTGGTTAGAACAACGAGGGGTATTGTGAAATCTAACGTGATTTCGGTATATCATGCAAGGATCTGTAAGTGGAAGGCGCAGGAGTGCGACTATTCCGTGTCATCTTTGCTGCTGGTTTTAACCGATTTTTTAGATTTGTATAGCGAGCCAAACAACAAGCTTCTCCATCGGTATATAAAATACAGCAGGATGATGAACCCAACGGCAGCCGCGATTCGTAATGCGTACAGTTCTACCAAATGGAAAATGGCATCCCATTGCGGACCAAACAGCTTGCCGATGCTTAGAAAGAGAACGACCCAAAATAAAGCACCGCTGTAAGCATATAAGACAAATTTACGGAAAGAAAGAGCTATAATTCCAGCAAAATAGCCTGTAAAATGACGGACACCTGGAATGAAATATCCAACGAAAATAAGCCAGTATCCATAACGTTGAAACCATTTTTGTGTTTTCTGAAGCTTGTCCGGCGATAACAAAAACCATTTACCGTATTTCTGAATAAAGGGGAGTCCAGCCCATTTTCCGATAAAGTAGGTAATGGTCATACCGATGGTTGTGCCTAAGAAAGCTAGCAGCACCAGCTTGCCGAAATCCAGGGTGCCGACATAGGAGAGATATCCCGCATAAGCCATTGTGGTCTCTCCGGGAAAAGGCAAAGCAATAAACTCCAGCAGCAAGCCGAAAAAAAGGACGCCGTATCCATATTCTTCGAACAATTGCGCGATCCATTTCAGCACATCCATCGTGTACACTCCTACGGGCAGATTAAGTAATTTAGAATTAATTTATTTTATCAATCTTTTCATGACCACTCAACTATGGTTGATTTCTTGACGTGTTGTTTTATCGTTGCGTATAATGAAACGAACAATTGAGGGAGGCACGGTAATGAATAAGCCTAATGAAATCGTTGTAGTTCTCGATTTTGGAGGACAATACAACCAGTTAATTGCAAGAAGAATTCGGGATCTCGGCGTATATAGCGAGCTCCTTCCATACAATACGCCTGCGGAGAAGCTGAGAGAGCTGGCGCCGAAAGGAATTGTTTTCTCAGGCGGACCTTCCAGCGTATACACAGACAATGCTCCTCAGGTGGATCGGGCAATTTATGATCTTGGCATCCCTATCTTTGGTATTTGTTATGGCATGCAGCTGATGGCCCACCAACTGGACGGTAAAGTAGAACGTGCGGGCAAGCGTGAATATGGCAAAGCAGACGTGCAATTCAATGAGGGCGCTCGGTTGACTAAAGGACTGGATTCCCGTCAAACCGTATGGATGAGCCATGGCGACCACGTTACAGATCTGCCAACCGGCTTTACACTGGATGCAGGAACAGAGAGTGCCCCGATTGCCGCAATGAGTAACCTGGAGCGGAATCTGTATGCGGTACAATTCCATCCAGAGGTACGTCATTCTGTTCAAGGTAATGAGATGATTAACAACTTCCTGTATGAAGTGTGTGGTTGTGAAGGCAACTGGACCATGGAATCGTTCATTGAAGAGCAAATTCGTGAAATCCGCCAACAAGTAGGCGATAAGAAAGTACTGTGCGCTTTAAGTGGCGGCGTGGACTCCTCCGTAGTAGCCATGCTTATTCACAGAGCGATCGGCGACCAACTGACATGTATGTTCATTGACCACGGACTGTTGCGCAAGGGTGAAGCTGAAAGTGTAATGGAGACGTTCGTTGGTAAATTTGATATGAAAGTTGTCAAAATTGATGCACGTGAGCGTTTCCTGTCCAAACTGGCAGGAGTGGATGACCCGGAACAAAAACGTAAAATCATCGGTAACGAGTTTATTTACGTTTTTGAAGAAGAATCAGCTAAATTCGATGATTTTGACTTCCTGGCACAAGGCACGTTGTACACTGATATTGTAGAGAGCGGAACAGCAACGGCGCAAACCATCAAATCCCACCATAACGTGGGCGGTTTACCAGAAGACATGAAGTTCAAACTGATCGAGCCCCTGAATGCTTTGTTCAAGGATGAAGTGCGTAAAGTCGGCGAAGAATGTGGACTTCCGGCCGAAATTGTATGGCGTCAGCCATTCCCAGGCCCGGGTCTTGCCATTCGTGTATTGGGCGAAGTGACAGAGGACAAGCTTAAGATTGTCCGTGATTCTGACTTTATTTTGCGCGAGGAGATTGCCAAAGCAGGTCTGGATCGGGAAATTTGGCAATACTTCACCGCTCTGCCGAATATGAAGAGCGTTGGCGTTATGGGCGATGCCCGTACGTATTCCTACACCGTAGGTATTCGCGCAGTAACCTCAATCGACGGTATGACCGCCGACTGGGCACGTATCCCTTGGGACGTATTGGAGAAAATCTCCGTTCGGATCGTTAACGAAGTGGACAACGTTAACCGTATCGTCTACGACGTAACATCCAAACCACCAGCAACAATTGAGTGGGAGTAAGCGTAGAGACTCCCGCATCGTAACCATGAATCCTTTGAGATTCACCAATACAACATCAGGCTCCTCCGTATCGGCGAAATATCGCTATGCGGTCGGAGTCTTTTTTACGGGGGCAAGGTCGAAACTTTATTCGGGAAAGTTTACTGCGCGGCAACCTCAATCGACGGGGGTTTGCTAAAGGCGAACTGCATGGCCTCATGCGACGGAGATATAAAGTCACTCGTTTTTGCAAAACGGAATATGAAGTTGAAAAAAGGAGATATTATTCAATGGTAATGTCTCCTTTTTTATATGAATTGATTAGCTTCAAGCTATAAATAGCTTAAATCAAGTGTGGAATTAAACGTTTATTTTTTATGTCATCCTCTAATGGTGTCATGTTTTGATACTAATATATTTTATAATTTATCTAGATTAACTTGTTACATATCCGTTTCATTAAACGCTATTCTAAGGAGAATAAAGAGATGAAAAAATTATTTTTGTCGTCCTCATTTAAGGATGTAGCACCATGCTTAGTCCATTTCGCTGATGAAAACTTGGCAGGAAAAAAAGTCACTTTCATTCCAACCGCAAGTATTCCAGAGAAAGTCAAGTTTTATGTGAATACAGGGAAAAAAGCATTAGAGAATTTAGGACTAATCGTGGATGAGATCGAAATCAGCACAACAACATTGAATGAAATAGAGAGTAAAATTAGAGGAAATGACTATATTTATATGACCGGAGGCAACACATTTTATTTACTTCAAGAGTTAAGAAGAACCGGAGCTGACAAAATCATTGCTGAGGAAGTGAATGCAGGGAAGTTGTATATAGGCGAATCGGCAGGTTCGATGATTTTATCACCTAATATCGAATATGCCCGACTTATGGACAATGTGCAGGAGGCGCCTGCTTTGGATTCCTTTGCTGCACTCAGGGCAATTGAATTTTATCCAGTCCCTCACCATACGAACATCCCGTTTAAAAAAGCGGTGGAGAACATCATTGAGGAATATGGCAGCCAATTAAATTTATATCCAATCAGCAACGCGGAAGTTATTTTGGTTGAAGGTGATAGTATAAAAGTCGAGAATGCATGACTTCATTAAATAAAGGAGAATTTCAACTGATAAATATTTTAAAGAACCTTCAATCCACATCTATCTTGGTATTGAAGGTTCTTTTTTAAATTCTAACTTACCATACGATCTTTTTCCCGGTTGCAGCCGATTCCTCGATGCGGTCAAGTAACTGATGCAGTTTTAAGGCATGGTTGAAATCAGGAGCGAGATGGGTGTCCGTCAAAATATCCCTGGCAAATACATGATGAGCTTTGGAAACATTCAGGGTTACCCCTTCTTTTGGGAAATCCAGGGTACTATCAGGTTCATGAGCTATATTTATTGTTTCAAAATCACCGTTAGGCACATGACTCTGCTCATTACTTGGATCATATATGAGCTTTTCAAGCGTCAGATTCCCAAATTGAATATGCCCAAGCGAAGGATTCTGTGACAAACGCAAAATTCCCTTTTTCCCCTGAATCTCTAGCTCAAACTTAGAATTCACTCCACCTTGAATGTGAACGGAAGTCGGTACTCCATTTTCCATTAGTCCGTGAATCAGAATCTGATCGGGAGTATCCTTGGAAATAACTTCGCCCGTTTCATGAATAGTGGCCTCATTATAACGGGAGTATGTGATGGCCGATAGCTCACGGAATTCGCCAACGATGTATTGCAGCGCATCCAGGGAATGCCCTCCGTTAATGGTCAGCAGGTTGGCACCACTGGCTCTATTCAGCAGATAAGCAGTGTCCTGATTTACTTGTCCACCTTTGCCGGAAGTAGCTACTTGCATATGACAGGATACAATTTCACCAATTGTCCCGTCTTCCACTAGCCTTTTCATCGTTTGCACTTCATAATCCTGCCGTGCCTGCAAGCCGACGGTATGATGAATGCCAGCCAGTTCCGCCGCCTTAGCCATCTCAGCAGCTTCCGCAGTGTTGGCCCCCAGAGGCCACTCACAGAAAATATGTTTCCCCTCTTGAATAGCCGCCATCACCGCCTCATAATGATGGGGAACTTTTACGCTCACCACGACCATGTCCACATCCTCGGAAGCTGTGAGCTTTTTGGCATCGTCAAAAGCTAATGTTGCCCCTACGTCATCTGCGCTTTTTCGTGCACTCTCCATACGGGAAGTGCCGATGGCCGTGATATCCAAGCTCGGGTGCTTGAGCAAAGCAGGAATATGCGTTTGGCTGGCCCATTTGTTATTCATCGAACCTCCTATGATACCTGCACGAATCATCTGTTTAATCATGTGTCACTCCTCCTGATTTTAAAATATGGGTAGAAAATAGCGCTCCAGCCCAATATAATACACTTAACTCATAAAGAATAATGTTTGTTAGTGATGTAGATATCATTTTATTTGATGGGAGGTAAAGAGGTGGATATTCAAAATATGCAGGCATTCGTTTCAGTGGCAGAGCTTAGAAGTCTAACAGAAGCTGCCCAGAAGCTGAATCATTTGCAATCGAATATGACAGCTAAAATCAAGAAGCTGGAGGCCTATTACGACACAGCGTTATTTTACCGCAAGCCTCGTGGTATGGAACTGACACCCGCTGGAGAAATTTTATATGCTCAGTTCAAGCAAATTTTGCTGCTATGGCAAGACACGGAGATGAAAATGAGACCCCAGGAGGAAAAACTGCGCGTCGGCACGATGCAGTCCATTGTAGCAGGGGAAACAACAAGGGCGCTAACAAAGGTGTATGAGATGTATCCGCAGGCTTCAGTGACATTAAAAACCGGAACCACCACGGAAATGGAGCAATTGATCCTCGACGGCGAGCTTGATATAGCTTTTGTTACAGGATATCCTACCAACCCATATATTCATTATCAAAAAATATGCCGTGAAGAGCTGGTACTGGTGGGGAAAGGTATACACGAAGGCTCGGATCTCCAACAGGTACTGCAAGGAGCTTCTATTATCATATTATCGGATAGCTGCCTGTACCTCACGCATTTAGAGAAGATGTATCAGGACATGCAATTGACCCATGGCGAGGTTGTCGAGGTTGGGATATTTGATACGATGGTGGAGTTCGCTCTGATGGGAATGGGAATCACCCTTATGTCCAAAAAGCTGGCGCGGCAATTTAAAGTAACGTCCTATTTACCAATTCCTTCGACTTTTGGATACATGGATACATATTTAATATCCCGTCCAAATCACGAAATGACAGCAATTGAACATAAATTTATCGAAATCAACAATACGATCTAATAAATAGGAGAGACATCGAATGCCAATTAATCAAGGCAAATACCAAGGCTACCATGCTGTTAGCTCCGACTTTTTAATATATGTAGACTTGTCTCATGGCTTGTTAATTTCCAGTAAGAGTGTATAATGCTTGATATATCAATTGATAGGTCAAGTATTTGAAGGAGGAGTGGTAGCTATCGAACATTGCTCTGAAAAAAGCCAGTTGTTTTATCGTATGCATCTGTTGTGTAAAGAAATGAATAACGCTTTTGAAGCACAGCTAAAAACCAGCTTTACCAAGGTTGAAATTTTATATCATATTCATCATCGTCAGGAATTAAGTCAGCTAGAGCTTCAACATCTGCTCGTTCTTGATGGTGCAGCAGTGACCCGGCATTTGAAAAGACTGGAAGAGGAAGGTCTGATTTTACGCAGTAAAAAAGAGCAGGATAAGCGTGTGACCTATATACGTTTAACTGATTTAGGGATTCAAGAGCTGCGAGTTTTGACAGAGCAAAGAGAAGCCTTTCAAGAAAAGCTCCTCTACAAGTTTGCAGACGAGGAAATTGTAGCTTTAACAGATGCACTACAGCGTATGTCTAGCAATGTGAAGAATATGTGAAATGTGCGAGGACAAAATGTTTTTGGAGGCCACTCAATGAAGATTTTAGAAGATTATTTTCATTACTACGATTTAGCAAAAGACGATCAGGTAAATAGAAATCGATTAATCAGCCTTTTTTCCGAAAAGATTGAGTTCGTGTTAAATGGGGATCGAAAACAAGGTATGAACAGTTGGAAAAGCTTTTTGAACATGTTCTTCGAGGGGACGCTCGAAATCAAGCATATGTATGAGGGATGGAAGCCTGTTTTCGGAGAAGCTGATACCTATCAAACCAAATGGGCAGTGTGTGGCAAAAAGGCAACAGGCGAAGTTTATACACTCACTGGAGTGGACAAAGCCCGGCTGGATACAGAAGGAAAGATCGTTTATCTGGAAAATATACCGGATACAGCGAATGCCTTTGATAAGTACAAAAACATCTGATTATCCTAAAAGATAACCCGCCAGCTGTATAAGAGCTTGCGGGTTATCTTTTTTCCGAACAATACTTATGTGTTTAATTTGTAACATTCGTTTTTTCTGTTGACAAGCTGTAGGTGAGAGCCTAAAATAACGGATGTAATACAGCGTATATGAATGCGAATATTACAGCAATTGAACGACAACAATACGAGTATGCTTTACGTAGGAGGAATTACGACTCATGGAGCGTTTCTTTAAATTAAAGGAACATGGCACGAACATCCGCACCGAGATTATTGCGGGGATCACTACTTTTATGACCATGGCTTATATCCTGGTGGTCAACAATACCTTTTTGGGACCAACCGGAGCGGGAATGCCTAGTGAAGCTGTTTTCTTTGCAACAGCAGTGGGTGCAGGTTTAGTTACCATTCTAATGGGCTTGTTTGTAAATGTACCGATCGGTATGGCACCAGGGATGGGCTTGAATGCTTATTTTATGACTGTAGTCTTGAGTTCTAATGGGATGATTACTTGGCAAGCGGCACTTGGCGCTGTATTTATATCCGGTATCGTCTTTCTGATTTTGACCGTTACCCGGGTAAGACAGATGCTGCTTGTTGCGGTTCCGGAAAATTTAAAAACAGCTATTACAGTTGGTATTGGCTTGTTTGTCACAATTGTGGGCTTCAAGCTTTGTAATCTGGTTATGGTGAGTATCGTTCCAGGGACCGATGTGGGTCATCCAGTTCCGGGTCATGCTTTTAACTTGGTTCTGGGTAGTCTGGTACATCAAAAAGATGCGCTTCTGGCGCTTATCGGGTTGCTTATTATTGCAGCATTGATGGTCGTTCGGGTCAAAGGTGCATTGTTGATTGGAATCGTCGCTACTACATTAATCGGTATTCCGATGGGTGTAACAAATCTGAGTAGCTTGACAACAGGCCACTGGATTCCAGACTTCGGCAATTTGGCCGTAGGTCAGCTAGACTTGAAGGCTGCTTTGCATATCGGTCTGTTTGATATTATTTTTATCTTCACATTTGTAGAGCTGTTTGATACATTCGGCACGTTGGTGGGTACAGCTACGCGTGCAGGTATAATGAAAGATAAGAAAAAAGGCGAAAAAATCATCGGTAAAGCGATGCTTGTAGATGCTGTTGGTGTAAGTACTGGTGCAGTACTGGGTACAAGTACAATTACAGCATTTGTAGAAAGCTCCGCAGGGGTAGAAGAAGGTGGACGTACAGGTCTCACTGCTGTAACGACAGGTATTTTGTTCTTGCTGTCTCTCTTTATTGCTCCGCTGGCTCTGGTCGTGCCTTCAGCGGCTACTGCCCCAGCTTTGATTATCGTCGGGGTGTTGATGATGAGTCAGGTTCGCAATATTGAATGGGATAACTTCCTGCTGGCATTCCCATCGTTCTTGACCATTGTTTTGATGCCTTTTACAGGTGGAATTGCGAATGGTATCTCTGCTGGTATTCTGTCTTACGTTGTGCTGGCAGTGTTCAGTAATCTGTTTACCAGTAATAAAGTTAAAATTCACTGGCTTATGTGGGTGCTTGCTATTATTGTAGTGATCCGTTTTGCCTTCATGGGTTCCGAATAATTTAGTTGATAATAAAGAATCTCTTTCCTGTTGTTTTAAGGAAGGAGATTTTTTTGTTCATAGGAGTAAAAGCAATAGGGTTAATATATGAAGGGAAATGAATAATAAATATGTGTTGAAAAATTTTATATAAATAATACTTGCAAATGAAAAACGTATATGGTATATTCTAATTCCGGCCAAGAAATACAAGGTTGCGAGCGAATGAAAAAAAAGATTTCAAAAAAATGCTTGCAAAGTTGGTTCGGACATGATATGATATAAGAGTTGATGAGGCGATGAGCTGATTCAAGAAAATGTTTGATCTTTGAAAA
>NZ_JBCNHI010000016.1:0-245810 GCF_050482105.1 Paenibacillus jamilae
CGCTCGACTTGCATGTATTAGGCACGCCGCCAGCGTTCGTCCTGAGCCAGGATCAAACTCTCCATTAAAGACCAACCGAAGCTGGTTTATAGAAAGAGCGATTAGCTCATTTTGAAACTGACGAGATAAAATATCTCTTAATTTGATTTTGCGAACAAAATCATTTACTCACTCGTTGTTCAGTTTTCAAAGATCAAATTCTTTTTCGCTGCGTTTTTCAGCAGCTATAATATCATATCATGTTCGTTTCGAAAATGCAAGGGTTATTTTTTCTTTTATTTCGAAGATCATTTCACCCTGTTTATCTTCTTTTGAAACGGCTGTTTTGTTGTCAGCTCAAATAATATATCACATATCCAAGCAACTTAGCAAGCACTTTCTTCTTTTTTTTATTTTATGAATGAATCCACTCATTTTCTGCCCCGTTAAATCAGTCAAGGGGCTAGCCGCCCCCTCACTAGCTGGTGACTCCTTCTGGTTCGAACACCTCTGCTGGCCAGTGCAGCTCCACACCTTGGCAAAGAAGAATATTTTGAAAACGTCCAAGATGTTCTTCTGACCGACTCACCTCAATAGGATATACTCCGTTGGTGACACAGTAAGCCGCCAAGCTTCCCGACGCCTCTCCTATATTCCATTCTGTAGGATGCAGCCGATAACAACCATTGGCTATTTGAGTCATCCCTATATTTTTGCAAGCAGGAAGCAAATTACGTACTCTCACAGGAATAAGTGAGCCCAATGGAATTTCATAAGGATAGTTAGGGATGTAAAAGGTTCGCTGTGATACCGTAGTCGGATGAAGATCTAAATGATAGCTGCCCACACCTACACTGTCTGCATACCGTTTGGGTCCCTCCTTACCCCGAAGCTCACGACTTACATCAAACTCCGAGATCGTATACCTGGCCTCAATCCGGCGAGACTCGCGAATATAAGCTGTTTTAGCCAGACCGTCAGAAGTCCCAAGAAAATCACCCCGTGGTCGAATTCCCGGATAACCAAAACCTCCATCTAATCGGGGGGCTTCGGTTTGAAGCCAATATATTAATGAACGAGTCAACTCACGCGCTCCTTCTCGATGTTTTGCCTGCTCCTGAGCGGTGACGCCGATCAACGGCCCTAGGTAATAATCATTTTGTGCCCAGTTTAAAAGAGTAACCTCGCCATCGTTTAGCGGTTCGCTCCATATAGAGGGATCCACGATACGACGATAATCCCATAAGGATACAATCCCCTGATCGTTAGGGAATAATGTGAACTGTTTTAGTTTACTGGTATCATCTGCATCTGTAGCAAACCAGCTCAAAATCGGGAAACGGGAAAAGGAAGGGATATAATTTCTCCAGAAATCATATTGTTGCGGTCGCTCTATAATGAAGCTTTCCTGGGGGATGTAGTCTACAGCAGCTACATGCGTGATGGATTGCATATCAAGAGGATTAGCACACTCCAGTGCATGAGGCTCCCCTGTCTCAGCCCGTGACTCCGCTCCACTCGTATGCTCCACACCCGCTATAGGAAGGAGATCACCACACTCTGTGGCATCCAGATAAAACGTACCATGTAGCACTCTAAGGCCACTCTTATGATCAGAATGATGCGAGGTGCGGACGGTAACAGAAGTAATAGAATCTCCATCTGTCTGAGCAGCAATAGGCACGGTGTGATAATATACACGAACGCGTCCAGTATTTAAATAAGGAGCAAGCATATCCTCAAGCACCTGTAGAGCTACCCGTGGTTCATGGGCCAGACGACTGACCCAGCCGTTCCCAGGATTGAGAATCGGATCATTGTAGGCTTCTTCGGTTAACGGATAGTTCTGACGGTAGTATTCGCGTACACGATTGCGGAACTGACGATATGTTGCTGTGCAACCAAACTGTTCGATCCAGCGATGCTCATCTGGGGGAACAGCCTGTGAGGTTAATTGCCCTCCCAACCAATCCGTCTCCTCAGTCATGATGACTCTCATACCAGCTTTCGCCGCTGCGAGGGCTGCCGATGTCCCACCCAGACCTCCGCCAATCACAACAATATCAGCTTCGAGCCGTTTTTGCGTCATGGTTCGTTCCCCTTTCATTTTTGTACTAAGATTCCGTCATTTCAAAAGCAAGCCTGGCAGCGCCGATGAATCCAGCCCGATTGCCCAGCATCGCCCGACTTACTTCTGTTTGAACTCCCAGTTGGTCCAGATGCTTCTCCAGCAAGGGCCACCATACCACTCCCGCGTCCGCCACTCCTCCCCCAACAATGATCAACTCAGGATCAAGCGTCACCGAAATATTAGCCAGCAGTACGGCTAAATCTGCTGTATAATCATCCAGCACCTGAATTGTCTCCATGTTGCCGTGAGCGGCCTCTGTGACAATCTCGTTTCCCGAACGATATAATTTGCCGGTGTGTTCACTGCCTCGGCGTAACAGAGCGCTGCCCGATACATATTGCTCGGCGCATCCTTTTTTCCCGCAATTGCAAGGGTTCCCTCCAGGAAATAGGATGCTGTGGCCCCAATCTCCACCGCTCCAATGAGCTCCTCTACACAAGAGGCCATTTTCCATATACGCGCCTCCGACCCCTGTTCCCAAGGTGAGCATGGCCAAGCGCTGCTTGCCCTTCCCCGCTCCCTGCCACGCTTCTCCAAGTAATGCAGCGTTCGCATCATTATCAGCAACCGCACGTAAAGACAGCTTTTCTCTAGCCCAGGTCACCAAGGATGTCCCCTGCCAGCCAGGCAGGTTATCTGTGGCATATACAACTTCACCACTCTCCACATTCACTCTGCCAGCAGTAGCAATACCTATAGCGTCTATGCCTATAGGAATGCTCACACCGATATCTCCAAAAGAGCGCATCAGTCTGGATATAGACTCAGACACACGTGACAGCACCCATTCACGCCCACGGGAGGCATCTGTATCCACTCGAATTTCATCAAGAATCGATCCATCTTGTGCCACTACGGCGGCCTTTACGGAGGTCCCTCCAATATCGATCCCAATGACTTTGTTCAACGCGACCGCCATCACCATGTCCTCCTTGTTCCTCCACATAAAAGCTCACGGTCTCTTAGCACAAACCTTCTATTAGATAGAAAAGCATGTTGAACTGCCCGAACTGCCATATCCCAATCTGCAATTGCAGAATCTCAATAACTTCGTTCAATAACCGCCCTCGCTGTTTTTTCCTTCATCTGTTTAGTGCGGCTTGTGTGCTTGCGAGCAAGCCCTTCGCAGATGAGATCAATCACGAATAGCTGCGAGATTTTAGCTCCAATTGAACCGCCTTCTATTGGAGCTTCCTTCCCTGCGGTCAGCAAAACGATATCTGCAATGGAGGTAATAGGTGATTTTGCATAATTCGTAATCGCGATAACTGTTGCACCGTTCTGCTTGGCCTTGTGCAGCATGTCGTTCGTATCGAGCGTACTTCCTGACACACTGATGCCAATAGCGACATCGCCAGGACTCATGGACACCGCCATCATCGACTGAATATGTCCGTCTGCCACAGCTTCGGCGCGCCGTCCAATCCGCAAAAAGCGGTTTTTAGCATCCTGTGCGGAAATTCCCGATGCCCCTACACCGAAAAATTGAACATAGCCTGCTTGATCGAGACATGATATCGCACGACTAAGCTCCGAACGGTCCAAGAGTCCCATACTGGAGTGCAAAATATCAAGCATATTGTGATACACCGTACGGGTAATATCATGCTCGTGATCTGGGTCGATGTTCTCCTCGCTCATATCGGTTTTGCGATAAGTCTGGTTTTGTGCCAGCGACAGTCGAAAATCCTGATACCCTTTAAAACCAATTTTCCGGCAAAAACGCATGACAGTCGTTTCGCCAGTACCTGCAAAGTCAGCCAGCTCTGTCACGGAGAAATATATAATGTCTGCAGGGCACTCCAGTACGCACAAAGCGACTTTTTGCTCCGATTTCGTTAATGAAGGATAATACGTGTTAATTCGGTCGTTCATCTCCATAGATGCATTTCACTGCCTTCCTTGCGGCATCGGCAAACCGCTGCGTAATCAATTGGGGCCTAGTAATCGCCGAGCCTACAACCACTGCATGTGCACCCGCCCTAAATGCTTCCTCTACTTGTGTCGGATCATGGATTCTGCCCTCTGCAATTACAGGAACAGGAACCAGCTCTGATGCTCTTCGAACCAATTCCAGATCCGGACCCTCCAGCTGAGCAGAGTATGGTGTATATCCGGATAACGTCGTGGATACGCAACCTACACCAAGGGAAGCTGCATGAAGTGCCTCCTCCAGTGTCGATATATCCGCCATGGAGGTGACTCCGTGCTCATGCGCGTAATCTATGAGCCGCTTCAGCTTGCACCCCGCTGGGCGCGGTCGTAATGTGGCATCCAGTGCAATGATATCCGCGCCCGCCTCCACCAGTTCCTCCACTTCTCGAAGGGTAGGCGTAATGTAAATATCTGAATCATCGTAATCCCGCTTAATCAAACCAATGACTGGCAGGGAAATTGCCTGTTTAATTGCACGTACGTCCGATGCGCCATTAGCACGAATCACTACAGCTCCACCCTGTTGCGCAGCAAGCGCCATTTTGACCATAAAATCTGCTCCATGCAACGGTTCGCCAGGTAGCGCCTGACAGGAAACGATCAGTCCATGCCGAACCTTGGATAATATATCTTCCATCTCCATTGGAATCACTCCCTTTTCTCGGCATAATGCCGTACGGTCAAACCAACTTCAAAGGTACGGTTCCACGGCATGTAGCAATCTGTAATTTCCACGCGGTCCTCTGGTCCATTCACATATTCATCGAGCGCTTGTTCCAGCCGTCCGCGAATGACCGCAGCTACAGACCCTCTAGGTCCATCGAGCATAAATTTGTTAAAACCCATCTGTTCCACAACTCCATTATTCATTGCTGTACGTACCACAGCGCAATAACAGGCATCCTCAGCGTAGCGCAACCCCAGAAAGTTCAGGTGCTCCTTCGTAGGACCATAGCGGACATAAAGCATGGACTGGGCAATGACAGTACCGAGCGTATTAGAACTGGTATTCCAGCCTGCATAGCCTGCCAGCTTAAAAAGCAGTCCTTTTTGCTTCAATAGTCTAAGCAGCTTGAGATCGGCACCGTTGGCGTAGGCTACATCAGCAATTGCAATATTTTTATTTGCATCATGCTGCATATGAGCACCGTATTCAACCAGCTCTATCAGATTCCGGTGTACATCATATCCGGCCATCGCATGCTGCTGGGATGAAGCTTCTGCCATCGTGTCGCCAGGCGTGTTAGCCAGCAAAATCAAATCAGCCTCCGCTGCTGAGGAAGCAATCAGCCCACCTGCCGCTATAATCTGATACTTTAACGTTTCGTAAAAATAACGATCCTCAAAAAGCGGGACTACGAACGCCCCCTGCAAAGCAGACAATCGAGGATATACCAATGGAACTACATGATTCGTCCGATTCACCCAACGAGCTAGCAACGTACAACCCACTTCGTCTGCCCCCGGATACATGTATACTTTCAAATCCAGCCCAAGCTCGGAAATACGACTTCTTAGTCGCTGTTGATCCTTGGCGGTATAGCCGTAGGGAGCCGAATCATCCTGTGGGATGATCATAAAATCAATAACGCCTTCTGCTACCAGCTCTAGTGTTACTTGATTGGCCTCCAAATTCACACGGCGGCGCCCTAGATAATCGTCCAAAATCTCTGTAGGCAAACGCTTGTCGATGTCTGCTAATTCCAGCAATTCTTCTGCGGTAGCGATCGCTAGCTCCTGACGATGCTCAATGAAGCCTTTTCTAAATATCTCACGGCCCCAATCAGCATAGTAGTCTGGTTCCTCATCAGCCAAAGAGTATTGCGGACAACGCATAATCAATTGAAATGCATACAGAGTTAATTGCGGGTATAGCTGCTTCAACAGACGAAGACGATTGGCCCTGTCCGTGACCTGCTCACTCGACATTCCGTGTAGCCGAGAGGGTACGATCCCCCCGTACAGCAGCGTATCCATCGCAATAATGGCTCCATCAGCAGTCGCCGCACGTTCTTCAAGCCACGCCCATAGTCGGGTCGTATCACCAGGGGTTTTCTTTTGTCCCATCCATTCCAATGGAGGGCGCTCCATTTCAAGGTCTGTGCCCTGTGCCAGTAAGTAAGGGAATTGATAATTGCAGGGCCGCTCATCCAGCGGCACAAAAAGTAATCGGGTATTTGGCTTCACCATACGCTCCACCTCTCCTGGAAATTACCGTTATTCTAACGTCAAATGGTAATTTTCAAGGCAGCTATGCTGTCTTGTTCCTTAACCATCATCAATTCTCACAAGATCAGTCGATATTTGCCTTGTTCATCCTGATCGACATAGCCCCACTGCGCGGCGGCACGGATCGCCGGATCGCTCCCCAGTCGAGCCTCCGCTTCCAGGCAAGCCGTGATACCGCGTCGTAGTTCGTCCACGACCTCGTCCGTCAGACGAGGCGACTCTTGCCCGCCAGCTGCTTCGCTCTGCATGTGGCTTCCTTGCGACCGCACATCGTTCTGGCGCTCGCTGTCGAGGGCAGCTTGGCGTAGCACCTGCCACAGGCTCACGTCCAACTTGGCACGTTCCAGCCAAGGCGCCGCCTGTGCCACGAAGCCTGCCGCCGGATCATCGGCAGATATATTCTGTAGGGCGCTCACCACGTGAAGCAGCCGCTCAAAGTAGATATCCAGCGCAGGGATATCACGCTTTTGCAATGCACGGTCTACGTCCTCATACGTGTTGCCGCCCAGTCGGCTGTTCTTGTTTTGGCGGCAGAAAAACATCAGTTCATCTGTGTGCTCCCCTGCTAACTCCCGTACAGCCCATTCCCACGATAGCTCCGGCATATACCGCTCACTGTTCCACATGTAGTGGGACATCGTAATGAGCGTCACCTTGGAGCACTCCCACTGGTTCATCGGGTTGGCTACCATGCCGGTATGTCCGCAAGCTGGAAGACCGGAATACCGTCCGCGCAGTGGATCAAGGAATAACCGATCATGGTCACAATCATTCACCGGGATGTTATCCCACAGCCACAGCTCATGCCCATAAAATGCATGATTATCGGCAGCATGCTGGCGACCAATCTGTGGAGCAAATACAAAGTACCCTGTCCAGAACACCTTAATCTCTGGATGCAGTCGCTCACGGAAATCCCTTTTGTATTCGGTATCCCAATAGGACCAATATTCTGAAGGACAGACCGTCAGTGTAAATTCAGGCAGCCGTTCAGCCAGCCAAGTATGAACCTTGTTCGTCAAGAAGACATGGGCATGACCCGAACGGGCCAGCAAAAGCTGATTTTCCCCTTTAAGTACGTAATCAATATCATCCATTAATACAGAAAAATGACGCACGCCTATTGCTATAATGGCTGCCAGCTTCTCCGTCAATTTGAGAAAATCTTCATCGCTGCCAAAGTTCAGGTCATTCCCTGGGCTGATACAATAATGAAAATCAATCTCGTGCCGTTCACAGGCTTCCTTTAATTCGCGGATTTGGGCAAACATCTCCTCAGGGTACGGTTCCCTCCATAGCTCACGATGATATGGATCATCCTTGGGAGCATACATGAACGTGTTCATCCGATGCACAGCCATAAAACGGACGGCATCCAGCCGATCCGCGAAACTCCACGGTTTCCCGTAGAAGCCTTCAATGATTCCCCTGACCGGAAAGGAGGGCTCATCCCGAATAGACATCACCGGCAGCGTACATCGTTCCTGTTCTACTTGAAGCAGAAGATGCAGGGCATCCATGCCGTATTTGAGCCCTCTTTTATTGGATGCATGGATTTCAATCCTGCCTTCCTTCTGAATGTCCAAACGATATCCATCGGCAGTAAGCGTTCCGTCATATTCGAGCATCAACTTCACGCTTCCCCTTGTTTCAGTCGGAACACCGGGCCCCGGAGGTGCAATGAGTCGGATCGGTCCCTCGGGGTCCAGCACACCTTCATACTCCTGATTCATCGCAAAGCGAGAGGACAGTTCACAGATCAGGTTCGGTTCAGCGATAACCAATTTGTCCCCACTGTCATACACATCACGAAAATAATATTGAACCTCCTGTGCTGTTAGCCCTCCACCTGAATTAGACTTCATTCCTCTGGACAGTTCCATCGCAATCGTCTCCTTCCATTTACGCGCTCTCCGTAGCCGTGACCTCTGACTTAGCCTTTTACGGCTCCCGCCAAGCCTTCCATATAATAACGCTGAGTGAACAGGAACAATATAATGATCGGCAATACTGAAATCATTGTGCCTGCAGCAATCCAGCCAAAGTTATAGGCAAACTGACCATTGAGATACGTAAGCGCAGCTGCCAGCGGGTAAAGCTCCGTATCGTTCAGAATAACGATAGGCCAAAGGAAACTGTTCCAGAATGACATGGCCTCCAACAGAGAAATCACAGCAAGCGCCGGCTTGACTAGCGGAAGCACCAGTTGCCACCAAATCCGAAACTCCGAAGCGCCGTCCATTTTACCCGAATCGCGCACATCGGCGGGAATATGAATAAACGTCTGCCGCATGAGGAAAATGTTGAACACAGAGACTGCGCCAGGCAACACCACACCCATATATGTATTGCCTAGATGAAGCCCTTGAATGGTCAGATAATGCACAATAAATGCCGTGTAAGAAGGAATAATCATTGTAGCAATCAGCAGCGTAAACACCACATTTTTACCCTTAAAGCGAAACACAGCCAAGGGATATCCCGTCAAACTGGCCAGTACCACATTGAGCACAACGCCCAACACCGTAATGATGACTGTATTCAGCATATATTTTGGAAAATCCATGAAATGCCATACCTGAACATAGTTGTTGAAATCAATGAAGGTTGGAAAAATCGCAGGCGGCGTTGAAAAAATATTACGGCCTGGCATGAGGGATACACTGAGCAGCCATAGGAATGGTCCCATTAAGAAGATGGCGAGTAGCACTAGCAGGACATACATTACCGTCATTCTGAGCACTCGACCAAGCCTACGCATGATACGACTGCTTTCTTTTTTAGGAAGAGACGAACGCAGCATTTTATCATTCTGTAGATTCATCAATAGGGATTGACACCGCCTTTCCTATTGAATCGGAATACAATCATACTAAGTACCGCAATCATTGCACCGACAATTAAGCCCAGTGCCGACGCGTACCCAAAATTAAACTGCTCCATTCCCTTTTGAAAAATATACAAGCTGGATGTCAATGTGGCTGTTCCCGGTCCACCTTTGGTTAACACATATACCTCATCAAATACGCGAATAGCTGACATGAGCGATATGAGGGTACAAAACAGAACGTATGGCTTCAGCAGCGGAAGCGTAATATGAATAATCAGACGCCATCGACTTGCCCCGTCTACCCTAGCGGCTTCGTACAGATCTTGAGGAATGTTTTGTAATCCTGCCAGATAGAGCATCATATAATACCCGAGTCCCTTCCACATCGTGATGAACATCAATACATATAAGGCCAAATTACTGTCCGATAGCCAGTGTATGTCTTTGCTAATCAAACCGACCTGTATAAGCAAATAGTTCACTACGCTGTTATTGCCCAACAACCAACTCCAAATTAAGGCCACAGCTACCATCGAGGTCACAACTGGGATGTAGTAGGTCGTACGAAATATTTTAATTCCAGGGATACGGCTGTTCACCAGCACAGCCATCAGGATAGAGAAAAATTGGAGAAAGGGGACAATGAGCACGTATAACAATGAATTCCAAATCGAAATAAGAAAGTTACGGTCCTTAAATGCCGCTTCAAAATTATCCAAGCCAACAAAGTGGGTATCTGATATGACAGAGTAGTCTGTCAATGCCAGCGGAATGCTGTAAATAATAGGCCAAAATACAAAGACGGCAAGCAATAACAGTCCCGGCGTCATAAAGGCCCAGGCCGTAAAGGACTCCGACCTCAACCATTTGATCATGCTGCATCACCACCTGATTTTGATAAATGAACAGGGGAGTATTCGCATTACTCCCCTGTCATACCTATTGCTTTAAAATGTCGTTCACTTCCTGCTCCAGGGCAGTAAGCGTCTCCTTCGTATTACTTCCGTTCAATAAAACATTTTGCAAGGCTCGCGCGATCGCGCTGTTCACATCCTTGGCATTAGGTACACCGACCATATAATCCGTCGCCTTATCCAAGCTTTGTGCAGATACTACCTTGGCTTGTGCCTCCAATGATTGGTCAGACTGAGTAAAATACGGGTCTTTAATGGATTCTTTTGTGGAAGGCAGAGTATTGGCCTCTTTAGAAAAAGCCGTTTGACTCTCCGCATTTGTTAAGAAAACAGCAAATTTTACAGCCTCGTCTATATGTGCAGACTTGGTAGGTACGACCAGATCCATAGAGTTGGAGAGCCGCACGTCAGCTTTGCCGGTTGGGACGGGGACAGCGATCGTATTCTTATATACATCCGGCGCTGCCGTTTTGATAAAATTAATGAATGTCGGGCCCGCCAGCTCAAAGGCAACCTGCTCGCCAGCATAATATTTCACTTGCTGCGAGAAGTCAGCATCTTCCTTAAGCACGACTCCATCTTCCATCTGTTTTTTTAGATTATCAATCATGGTGACTGTGTCTGGTGTGTTGAATGCTGCTGCTGTCTTTTCTTTATTTAGAATAGGAATACCGTCAACCGCAAACAGCTTGGATACAAGCTGCTGAGCATAGCCGGCCTTACCGATTTTTCTATTAATCTGACGGCCCCATTCTGACAATTCCTCCCGCGTTTTGGGCGGATGAGCAGGGTCTAATCCTGCAGCTTTAACCAGCTTTGTATTCATGTAAAGCACTTCCGTGCCAGTGTACCAAGGTAGCGCATAAGCTTTACCGTTAATTACAGTGGAGTTATATATACCCTCGAAATAAGCAGCCTTTTCCTCAGGCGACAAGTGTTCATTCATATCAACAACAGCACCCTTAGAGCCCATTTGGCTAGCAAATTCCGTATTGAGATTCACGACATCCGGGCTGCTGTTGCTGGCGATACTCGTCAACAACTTATTGGTCACTGCGTCATACGGGTAATCCTTCCAATCAATTTTGACATTAGGGTTCTTCTGCTCATAATCGGCAATAACCCGATTAAAATACGGGGTAAATGTAGGTTGTAGCGCAATGGTCCAAAATTGCAGTGTTACTTTCCCTCCGTCTACCTTTTCCGACTTTGAGCCTCCTCCACCGCAGCCGCTCAGCAGTACAACCAGCGCCAGCATAGATACAAGCAACCGTAACCTGCCTTTCGCTTTCTTTGTCACATGGTGACCCCCTTGTTCTTAGTTGATTAAGGTAAATTATAACAGAAATACCGTTATGGAAGGAACATTTTTTCAATAAAATAAATTTAAAAGGAATAATTTTTCTTTTATTGGATACAAAAAAGACGCCTCTTCAACAGAGACGCCATGCTTTTCAAATCAACCCGCAGAGGATCTGCAATTATTAATAATATGGAGCCATAAAAACGTACACCAGAACCCCGGTCAAGCTCACATATAGCCAAATAGGCATCGTCCAGCGCGCAATTTTACGGTGTTTTGCTACCTGCATCGTCCATCCCCATACTACTGTGAACAGCGCCAGCGGTACGATAATCGCAGCCAGTATACTATGTGAAATCAACAGCGTAAAGTAAATCGGGCGAAGGATACCCACACCGCCATATTTTGCAGTTTCCGGCGAAATGTAATGGAAGGTCAGATAGGAAAACAAAAATAAAACAGTACTGGCGAAGGCCAGCAGAATAAAGGTTTTATGCACCTTAATGTTTTTCTTGAAAATCGCAACCAATGCAGCCACCAGGAAAATAAACGTGAAGCTGTTAAAAATCGCATTCAACCTAGGGAAAATGGTGATATCAAAACTCACACTCCCTTGGTATCCGATCGGCGAAAAGAACAGCAGCAAAATAATCACATTGGCAATAATGGAAACAGTGATAATCAAGGCTGTAAAATTACGGTTGCTCGTTGGAACGTACTGCTTGTCCTCACTCGCTTTATTCATTATGAGCGTCTCCTTCGTTTAAATTCAGGTTTTCGTTATTTTTGTGGTCATAACCATAATATATTATATAGAACTCATAGATAGCCTGTGAAGTGACAACAGTATGAACAATTTCACAGCCATTCTTCAGAAAATATGCTTCATCAATTCGGAAACCGCTCTTACCTGCTAGTATCAACGGTAGAATGCATCCATCTTACAAGCTTTATACACACAAAAAACACCGGGAAGGGATCGTTCCCCACTCCGGTGTTGTCTTGGCCATGCAATAACATTGCCTGAGTGGCCATACTCATTGTTGCCAGACGTCACTGTATTCCTGATGGCGCTTGAACAGAGCCAGCGCATACGAGCAAGCAGGAATTACTTTCTTATGCTGTTCCCTGGCCATAGCAACAACTTTGTCGATAAGCTCCTTACCAATTTTTTGGCCTCGCAACTGCTCGGATACAAATGTATGATCAATCACCAAAGAGTGGTCATCTACGGATTTATAACCTACTTCTGCAACTACCTGTCCATCATCCACCATGACTACTGCATGGTCCTCTTCACGAATTTGTCTCATGAGACCAATCCCCTTTCTGACTGAAGAAAATCCCGTAACAACACCATGCGAGCGAATCACTGCAATCACTTGATGCCCACGCTGGATATCCTTATCATTCCCCTATTTAGGGAAAAGCGAAACATGACATACATAAAAATGGAGCTTTCGTTGACACTATATTTATTCCATTTAAGGTAAAGGGAGGTGCTAGGTTGGATACGGAAATGAAGCCTGTCATCCCGTTTGAACCGGAACTGAGCGAAAAGGTCCCTGTAGAGGCAGGCCTTTGGCGTTACGAAATAAAATGGGACGGTACAAGAATTTTAACGTATCACGATCAGGGCAGCACGCGTCTGTTCAATCGCAAGCAGCATGAACGTACACTGCTCTACCCGGAACTTGCTCACTTTTCCTCCTACTGCAGAGCAGATTCAGTCATTCTGGACGGGGAAATGATCGCACTTGGTGCCGACGGAAAACCGTCGTTCCATGAAATTATGCGCCGGGATCTGATTCGTCGGACGGATCGGATTCAGGCAGCCTATGAGGCCGTGCCCGCTACTTACATGTTGTTCGATATTGTATACCTGAATGGGGAATGGGTTCATCGCAAGCCATTACAGGAAAGGCTTGAACTGCTGAATCAGATCATCATACCGAATGAACGGATTCAACTGACTCCTGCTCATCCTGATGGACAAGCTCTTTTTCAGGTCATATGCAGCCAAGGTATGGAAGGTATTGTGTGCAAAAAACTGGACAGTTCTTACACATTGGCCGGACAGGACAGACGATGGGTCAAGGTCAAAAATTATGGTGATATCATTGCCGTTATCGGTGGCTATACCCTGAACGGCGGGGTGATCAATGCTGTATTGCTGGGCCAGTATGATAAACAAGGACGGCTACGCTATATCGGGCACGTGGGTACAGGTAAGCTGACTCGTGGAGATTGGCGCCAGCTTACCGAGCGTCTGCTGCCTCATACTCTATCAGAGCGACCGTTTATCAATAAACCGGATCGTCATCAAGACGCGTTTTGGGTAAAGCCCATGTTTACCGCCAAAATTCAATATAGTGAGTGGCGGTGGCAAGAAGGACGCACCTTGCGTCAACCCTCCATCCAAGCTCTTGTGGAACAAGGCATTGAACAGTGCATCGGACCCTGGAAGTGACGTTTTACCGATATTTTTTCAAAAAATGCAGAACAAAGTTTGTATAAATCATTGCAACCAGTGGTTAATTAAATTACAGTTAACTAATTAACTACATCGAGGTGGATCGCATGTTCTTTTTTTTGGACTCCGAAATTCGTCAACTGGCCTATAATCTATTTCCAGGTGGCAATAAGCCGATTGGTGTTTTGGTAGATTTATTTTCTATAACATACGAAATAAGAAAAAATATGGAAAAACGTTCGCGTGAATTTGGTCTCTCCTACGGGCAATATATTGCACTCTGTGTACTTTCAGCGCAAAGAGATGAAATGTCGTCTCCTTCTGCTTTGGCTGAAAAGATGGGTGTCAGTCGAGCTGCAATCAGTTCTATGGTGATTTCTCTTGAACAAGAAGGATTTATTAATAAATATGACGATCCCAATGACAAGCGGGGAGTATTTGTTTCCCTGAACGATAAAGGAAGAAGTAAAATCCAGCAGATGGACCCCTTTTTCATAGGACTGGCCTCACGTCTGATGTCAGATTTTACTGAATCAGAACTCTGCCAGTTTCAGACCTATTTGTCACGCGTACGAGATGCGTTTGAAGATGTTAAAAGTGCGCGTCTAACCACCCCCAGCTCCCTCAGAGAGGAGAAAGACAAATGGTGCGAAGATTGAGACAAAATCTGTTCGTCAAACTTGCCCGCAGATCGGCAGGCCGAATGATAACGGCATCCGATTTCAAGCCTTCGCATTCTCCCAAAGTACATCGGACAGAAAGGATGATCCCTACCTCTGTAGGTGATTCCAGGGTGATCATATATGAGCCATCCCTCCGCTCTGCTGATCCACTCCCTGTATTCGTTAATTTTCATGGTAGCGGCTTCATTATGGGCAGTGCTGAAATGGATGACCCCTGGTGCCCGGTCATTGCTGAACGTGCAAATTGCATCGTCGTTAATGTGGATTATCGTTTGGCCCCTGAGCATAAATTCCCTATTCCGCTACAGGAAAGCTATGATGTGACCCACTGGGTGTACAAGCATTCTGACGTGCTGAACATCGATCCTCAGCGCATTGCGGTTGGCGGACATAGCGCAGGCGGTAATCTTGCAGCAGCGCTGTGTCTTATGGCCCGGGATCGCAAGGAGTTCCCGATTGTGTATCAGGTGCTGGATTACCCGCCACTGGATATTGCTACAGATCCCAAGCTGAAGCCCCAATTTGAGAAGGCGATTCCGCCTCGCATAGCAAAGATCTTTAATGAGAGCTATTTGCGCTCGCCAGATGAGGCGCGAAATCCGTTGGTTTCTCCTATTTACGCAGAATCACTACACGATCTCCCTCCTGCTCTGATTATAACAGCCGAGCTAGACTCCTTGGCTGATGAAGCCGAGTTGTACGCCAAGCGGCTGATTGAAGCGGATGTGCCCGTAACGTATAAGAAATACATGGGCGCCGCACATGCTTTTACTCATAGCGGGGATCTCGCTGTAGCTGAAAGTGCCTGGCACCTGATGAGCGACCAGTTGAAATTGGCATTTGAATTTCGTAACGAGGACACTCTGGCAGAGCTGAAGAAATAAAAATAAAAATAAGCCTCCTGCTTCCACTGCCTTCATGCAGTCGGGTTCAGGAGGCTTATTTTTTATCATTACAAACTGTTAAAAGCTTCAGTCAATACAGGTACAATTTGCGATTTGCGCGATACGACGCCTTTCAGAACAGCCTTGTTGTCATCCAACTGTACATTGTAGGCTTTTTCAACTGCCTGAGCCTGGCTTCCCAGCGCAATACCAATGGAATCACTGTTCACAATGTCTGTTACGACGAACAAGAACAGATCAAGATTTTTGGCTGCAATGGTTTGGGACAAAGCAGCTTCCAGATCAGCTTGACGGGACAATACGTCGTTTACGTCTACTGCGTTCACTTGTGCGATTTCCACTTTGCGTCCATTCATCTGGAATTCTTTGGCGTCCAAGCTTACTAACTGCTCAATCGTGTGACCACTCAAATCAGCACCCGCTTTAAGCAAGTCAAAACCGTAACGATCTGCATCCACACCAGCAATTTCAGCCAGTTCGCGGGCAGCGGCTACATCCTGATCTGTGCAAGTCGGGGACTTGAACAACAGGGAATCAGAAATAATCGCGGACAACATCAGACCTGCGATTTCTTTGGGAATGGCTACACCATTTTCCTTGTAGAGCTTGTTCAAAATGGTGGCTGTGCAACCTACTGGCTCAGCGCGGAAGTACAGCGGCTGGCTTGTTTCAAAGTTAGCGATCCGGTGGTGATCGATGACTTCAGTTACGCGTACCTTGTCAATGTCCGTTGCGCTTTGCTGGCGTTCATTATGATCGACCAGAATGACGCTGTCTGTTTCAGTAGCAACCTGCTCAACCAGACGCGGCGCGTTCACTTTGAAATAATCGAGCGCATACTGCGTTTCCCCGTTAACCTCGCCCAGACGAACTGGCTCTACGTCCGCACCCAGTTTGGTTTTCAAGTCTGCATAAGCAATAGCTGAGCAAATGGTATCCGTATCCGGATTTTTATGCCCAAAAATCAATGTTTTTGCCAACATAATCGACTCCTTCGCTTTAAGCATTTTACGTGATTGTGAAACCTCAACAATTCCAATGCAGATTATATCATTAAATCTAGCATTCTCCCATTCCCCTTCGATTGATTTCAAAAATAATCTAGTAAATTCATAACATTTCCATGGAATATATATGTGAAGTTAACCTTAATTTTTCTAAAAATATAAAAAACATATAGTAATATATCCCACCAATATGGTAAGATATGCCTCAAAACTGGCAAGTTAGTCACCAGTGGTCAATTCTATTATTTTAGATATTAAGGGAGGCGTGAGAACAACGGCAGTGGCTTCAAATCCTAGTATGTAGAGATATCATATTTTGATTGAAAAGAGGGGAATCTTTGAAAAAGCCGATCATTTTGCAAAAAATACCTGTCGTATCACTCGCTCTTGCCTTGACGGTAAGCTTATCTCTACCGTCTTTCAGTTCTGCTGCTACTGCAGATCTGCCAATTGACTCATTTTTAAAAGCTCAGGAGGCATTAACTATGGAGGCCGCTCCAGCCTTCATCTCACCTGAGCTGAGTACAGACTCCTCCCGTCAGGTTAGAGTCATCGTACAGCTTGATGGTGAGCCCCTGGCTGTGGACAAATATGCGGCCCGTTCAAGTGCCAAAGCTTTCACCGCTCAATCCGAGCAAAAAGCCGAATCTGCGATCGCCACCGAGCAAACAACGTTCGTAGACCAAGCCGCTGAGCACGGTATTTCTCTCCAAGTGAATTACCAGTACAACACGGTGCTTAACGGACTGGAGGTTACGGTGCCTGCCAATAAAATTCCAGAATTGGCTAAGCTACCTGGCGTAAAATCTATTCACGAAAACAAAACGTATTATTCCATCCCCGTACAGGACCCGCCAACACTTACAGCCAATGAAGCGACTTATGACAATGCTCCATTGGATCAAATTGGTGTGCCTGAAGCCTGGGCCAAAGGATTGAATGGCGAGGGAATTAAGGTCGGGGTTATTGATACCGGTATCGATTATGAGCATCCGGATTTGAAAGAAGCCTACAAAGGCGGATATGACTCTTTTGAACAGGACAATGATCCTTACGAGGAACCGTTCCTTGAAAAAGAAAATGATCCATATGGCACAGGTTTTAGCGGAACGACACACGGAACCCACGTCTCCGGTACAATTGCCGGGAAAGCTGCAAATAAATCCTCGGATATTGTGCAAAAAGGCATTGCCTATAAATCGGACTTATACGTGTATAAGGTGCTTGGACGCAATACCAAGACCGGTCGCTCCTCTGGTTCCTCGGCTCAGGTCATTGACGGTATTGAACGTGCTGTCAAGGATGGCATGAATGTCATCAACCTGTCGCTGGGCTCAGATTCTGAAAAAGATCCCAACTCCCCGGATGCCATCGCCATCAATAATGCGGTACTTTCTGGAGTAGTCGCGGTCATCGCGAACGGTAACGCTGCACAACAAGGACCCTATTTTTATTCCATGGGTTCTCCCGCAACATCCCAACTAGCGATTTCCGTTGGTGCAGCCACTTCACCGAGCAAGAGCTTCTCAGGCACAGCCTCAGTGACACGCGACTCCTATTGGGAGGACAACGGTGAATTAAAGAAAACCGTAACTACTGATACCTATGCACATTACGACTTTAATTTGATGGGCTGGGAGACAGGCAGAGAGGACTTTGCCTCCGTTATGGGAACTGCCCCTTATGAGCTTGTATATGCTAATCTGGGACAACCTGATGATTTTGAAGGAAAAGACGTAGCCGGCAAAATTGTCCTCGTTTCACGGGGCAACTTGGCATTCGTGGATAAAATCGCAAATGCGAAAGAAAACGGCGCAAAAGCCGTCATTGTTTTCAATGGAAATACGAAACCTGGTGACATCACCAAAGCTGATTTGGGGGAAAGCATTTCAGGTCGCGATGACTACGTAAATTCCAATTTGGGTGACAGCTTTGACTTTATTCCGACCTTTGACATGAAAGGTAAGGAAGGTCGCGCGCTGGCTAAACAGATCGTAGACAACGCTGGAGAAAAATTCTCCGTTTCCTTTGGTGCAGACTATATTCGAACAGATCATTCAGGTAATACCATGGCCGATTTTAGCTCCCGTGGACCCAATGGAGATGAACTGCTAAGCATCAAGCCAGACGTAAGCGCACCGGGTGTTGGCATTTTGTCGACGTACCCTGCCTTCGCCAAGTTCTATCCGGATGCATCCTATGAGCAAGCTTACAAGCGCAGCAACGGAACGAGTATGGCATCTCCGCATGTGGCTGGACTTGCTGTGTTGCTGAAGCAGCAGCATCCAAACTGGACACCGTTTGATATCCGCGCTGCTTTGGCAAATACTTCGGTTACACTCTTTGATGAGGATAAAATCCAATATGATGTGTATTCCCAAGGTGCAGGTCTTGTAAACATCGCGAATGCGATTCAGACTCCAGCCCTGCTGGAAACCGTTGAAAAGATTACGATTCTTGACAAGAACTTTAATCGTCAAGAGGTTGTGAATTACAATCCTTCCGCCAGCTTCGGGGTGTTAAGACCGGGTAGTGATGCGAAGCAAATTCAGCTTCAACTCAAAAACTTGTCTGCTAACACTGTACAGTATGAAGCTAGCTATGTTTTACATGATAATGTCACCTCTGATCCGACGAAGCCTATTGCTACCCCTGATGTGAGCAACATTGCCGTTCAGTTGCAGGGTATCGGTGCGAATGGAGCCATCTCGGCAGAACCTGGCAAGTCACAACCGTTCTTCCTGTCTGTACAACCGAGCGCAAATGCAGCTACAGGTGTATATGAAGGAGAAGTTATTTTAAAAAGCGCTGGACAGCCGACACTTCATCTTCCGTTCGTTGTGCATGTCGGCAAAGAAAACCCCACGACAGGCTTCGGCTTGCAGGATCTAAGTTTCACGAACCCGATTATTTATCCAAGTCGTACAGGTGCGGAGCGCACAACAGATTTGACTTTCCGTCTGACCACAGATAAAACCAATCAGATCGCGCTCTATGTATACGGATTAGATGATAAACTAATCGGTCTGATTGATGGGATTGCCACTACCAAGGAACAAGGAGCTAATGCTCGCCTCAAACAAGGCGCATATTCCTTTAAGGGGATTAACGGAAGTTATGTTGAATTTGATGACAACGGCAAGCCTGTTCTGGATGTTAACGGTCAGCCTGTTATTCAGCACTTGAAGGATGGCGTGTACAAGCTGGAAGTCAGCTCTCCAGAACTGAATGAAAAAGGAGAAGTCGAACGCAATACCGATGGTCCTAAACTGTTCACTGCTACTAAATCGATCCGTGTAGATAATAGCGCCGTATCCACTGGTAGTAGCGGCGGCGGTGGTGGCGGTGGCGGCCGAAGCAATACCACACCTTCTGCTGCAACGAACGCATCCACCCCTGTCGCTACATCTGCACCTTCACTGCAAAGCGTAGTGAAGCAAGGACAAGCTGTAAAAGCTGTGCCTACAGCCGTTGTGTTGAACAATAATGTACAGTCACTGACAGTAGCTAATGCAGACCTGCAGGCTGCCGTGACAGCAGCGGGCTCCAGCCCGGCAGCTATCGTATTGTCGGCTACTAGCCAACCAGGCCAAACGACTAAAGCATCACTCACTTCGTCGCAGCTGGCAACGCTGGGCAAAGCCGCAGCAGGAAGCAGCCTGATTGTGAGCAATACAGGTGCTTCCCTGGCATTGCCAGTATCTGCTCTAAAAAATGCACCTGAAGGTGCAGGCATTGAAGTGGTCATCAGCAGTCAGGCAGAGCCGAGCAGCACATTCACAAGCAAGCTTAAAGGCTCAAATGTGCTCGGCACCCCGGTAGGGTTTGAGGCCAACGTTATCACTGGTGGCAAGAGTCAACCGCTCAAGGTGGCCCCAGGACAGTTCATTAGCCGATCCTTTACCGTACCTGGTCAAATTGATCCTAATACAGCCGGTGCACTCTATACGGCGAATGGAAATGTCTATCCCGTTCCATCCGTCTTCACCAAGCAAGCTGATGGATCTACCATCGTTAAGGTAAGTCGTCCGGGCTTCTCCACGTATGCAGCGGCGACACGTCCTGTTAGCTTTGAAGATATTTCATCGTCGTATGCCCAATCCGAAATTCGATCGCTAGCGAATAAGTTGCTAATTAACGGCACAACCGACACGACATTCTCACCGAAGCAAAACGTGACGCGTGCAGAATTTGCAGCCTTGGTCACCCGGGCACTTGGCCTGACACCGGGTACTACTGCACCCTTCAGTGATATTCCGGCAGGTAGCTGGTATTCCGGCGATGTGGCAGCCGCTTATGAGGCTGGGTTGATTACAGGCCGCAACAACGACAAGTTTGATCCGCACGCAAATATCAGTCGTCAGGAAATTGCTGTTGTGCTGGGTAAAGCAGTAGACCTGCTTCAAATCAAAACAACAGCCGATGGTCCTGCGCACACACCGTACCATGATTCTTCATCCTTTGCAGGCTACGCCAAGGACAGTATTGAAAAGGTAAGTGCAGCAGGGATTATTAACGGAGCGACGATTAAAGGCGCTTCCTACTTCCAGCCAAATGCACCTACAACACGTGAGGCATCTGCCAAGGTGCTGCATGTGCTTTTACAAAAAGCTGCGCTGATTAACTAACAATTAAAAAAGCCCCCCGAGCCGTTGTATCACCAAAACTAGCGGTTCGGGGGGCTATTCTTGGGTTAGACCATAATCTGCGATACTATACTGTTCCTGCTAAAGGCAACGTTACTTTAAATATACTGCCTGTTCCCAGTGTGCTTTCAGCCGCAATGCTCCCTCCATGTGCCTCCACAATCGACTGTGTAATAGCCAGACCAAGGCCCGCTCCGCCTGAGCTGCGTGTACGCGATTCATCTCCACGATAAAATCGCTCAAATATCCGCTCCAGCTGTTCCTTCCCCATGCCGGCTCCATTATCACGAATCTGAACATCTGCCAGTTTATTTCCAGCTGATAAGTTGACATGGATTATGCCTCTTTCCATATCAGTATGTTGAACAGCGTTGTGGAACAAGTTAAGCATGACTTGCTTGATTTTATCGCCCTCTGCCAATACCCGTACGCCTGCCGTCATATCAAAAACCACCTTACGTGTGCCTGCCAGCATAAGGAGCTGTGGCTTCATTTCCAGCAGCAATGCATCTAGCGATATATCTTCCAGCTTCAACTCTGGTGTTCGGTCCAACTTAGCCAGCAATAGTAAATCAGAGACAAGCTTATTCATGCGCTTGGATTCACCATACATACTCTCTAGTGCTGATTGGAGCTGCTTTGGATTAGATGCTGCTCCACGAAGCAGCACTTCCAAGAACCCGTGAATGGATGTGAGCGGAGTACGCAGTTCATGGGAAGCATCCGCGATAAACCGTCGCATTTGCATCTGCAATTCCCGTTCAGCAGCAAAAGAATGCTCTAGCCGCTCCAGCATGCCATTGAATGAAACCGCCAGGCGATCCACCTCATACTGACCCTGCTCTGCGTCAAAGCGCTCGTCCAGATTCCCCGCATCAATACGTTTGACTGCCTCAACCATTCTGGAAAGGGGCACCAATGTGCGGCGAAGCACAGGAAGCATAAGCGCCAGACCAATCGCAAGTGCAATCAAAGACAATAAAATAAAGGTGCGGAGTTGATTAATCAACTGCTCTTGCATAGAATCCGTGGATACGCCCATTTGCAGTAGCCCTGACGAACGATCAGGTGGGCCGAGCGGGCGAAACACAACCAGTTGCTCTTTTCCCTGAGCATCCGTAATTAATTGATAGCCGTGACGCATGCGCTTGCTCTGCTGCATTGCTTGATACTGCTGAATGGTGAGGCGCGGCGGTTTAAGTCCATTTTCATTGGACAAGCTCTGAAAGGTGCCGTCTATACCTATAGAAGCAAGCGACATATCCGGCCAAAACAGAAACGGTCCCGGTCGATTACTCCTCCGATTGGACTCATCTTGAGGAACGGTTACCCCGGTCCCGCTCTTTTCCTGCGAATCCTTAATCAATAAGTCGGCAGGGATTGAATTGAGCTGTGTATCCATAGCTTCTGCCCTACTGCGGTACAAAAAATCCTTCATCAGAAAGTATTGGAGAAAACCGATCAATACGAGCAGTAAAGCCAAAATGAGTAATGTTCTGGCTAAAAGCTGGGACCGGAGAGAACGAAGCGCATATTTTCTCCGACTTTTCCCTCCCGTCTTCATAACAGATCCACTCGGTACCCAACACCACGCAGCGTCCGAATGACCCGATGCTCCTTATCTTTGAGTTTTTCACGCAAGGAGCGAATATACACTTCTACAATATTATCCTCGCCCCCAAAATCGTACCCCCACACTCGGTCCAGAATACGACTTTTACTCAGCACAATTCCGTGATTTAACACTAGAAACTTCAATAATTCGTATTCAGTAGGCGACAGCTCCAGCACCTGACTCTGATAGCGAATTTCCTTCCGTCGGTCATCCACTTGAAAGGGTCCATGAACCACTTCCCCCAGCAGGTCGGGGAACTGATTTCGCAAACGCGCTTCAATACGAGCCAGCAGCTCATTGAAGCTGAAGGGCTTTACGATATAATCATCCGCACCGAGCTTTAGTCCCTTTACTCGATCGTCCACATCATCCTTGGCGGTCAGCATAATAACTGCGATGTTATCCTCTGTCTCCTTGAGACTTTGGCATACCTCAAAACCGTTCATTTCAGGCATCATTACATCCAGCACTGCTACATGCGGACGAAACTCTCTAGCCAGATCGAGCGCTGCACTCCCGTTCTCGGCGGTTCTAACTTCATATCCTTCATTAATCAGTCCAAGCTCTAAAAATTGCAAAATATGAGGCTCATCGTCCGCCAGCATAATCTTAACTCCGTGTATTGGATTCATCATTAATCTTCCCCTTCATATTGACCCATTTTTATCACATTAAAAGTCGGTTCATTTTCACCTGTATCTAATATACCTGAATCCTGCCGTAAAAAAAGCACCTCACCTCAGCTTTCAGCTAACGTTCAGGGAGCGCTCAGAACTCATTAAGGTACGTATGGCATGATAATAGCAAGCCGGTAGTTCACCGGGCCAAGATCGGAAGCGACTGGTCATTCCGCAGTCCTGAAGATAGCGGCTAGAACAACGGAATAAAAATAAAGAATTTTCACAGGGAGTGGAATGAACATGATTAAGAAATGGTTCAAGACCAGGGCGGACATCCCCCTGATCATCATTATGCTGATATCCGCATTTTTGAACGGATACAACATCTGGCAAGACAAATACGTAAACACCTACTACACGACGGCAGTAGCAAGCATGCTGCAGAGCTTTCATAATTTCTTTTTCGCCTCACTTGATTCTGCAGGATCGGTAACGGTAGACAAACCGCCAGTGGTGTTCTGGATTCAGACGTTGAGCGCCTATATATTCGGGCTTCACGGATGGAGCGTAATCCTGCCACAGGCGCTGGCTCAGGTCGGATCGGTCTTGCTCATCTACTTACTCGTCAAACCGAGCTTTGGTACACTGGCCGCACGCCTGGCTGCCTTTGCCATGGCAACGACACCGATAGCCGTAGCGGTTAGCCGCACGAATAACATTGACGCTATGCTGGTCTTCACATTATTGCTCGCAACCTGGCTGTTGTTTAGAGGCCTTAAAAATAGCAAAACCGGGCTGATCCTGGCTGCTTTTGCAGTCGTCGGCATCGCCTTTAACGAAAAAATGCTGCAAGCCTATATGATCGTTCCGGCGTTGGGCCTCTTCTATCTGCTGGCTTCCAAGTATAACTGGAAACGAAAAGCAATTACGTTGGCAGGCTCGGCAGTAGTTCTCCTGATTGTATCGCTCTCTTGGGCAGTCATAGTGGACTCCACTCCAGCAGATGAACGTCCTTATATGGGGAGTAGCGGCACCAACTCTGTACTGAATTTGGCCTTCGGTTATAACGGCCTGTCCCGCCTGACAGGAGATCAGGGAACAGGTGGAAATCGTGGCGGTCAACGTTCAGAGCAAAACAATAACGCTGCAACGAACAGCAACAATACGAACACGGATCAGATCCAGACGACTCCATCATCCGACAGCACTACCACTACAGATGATTCTGGTGCCAACAACATGACAGCAGGCGGATCTGGTGCAAGTGGTCAAATGCCACCGGGCGGATTCGGTGGGAACGGACAAGGCGCTCCTGGCGGAGATGGACAAGGCGGTCAGGGCTTTCCTGGTGGTGGCCCGGGCGGAAATTCCGGTGGCGGCATGTTCGGTACCGGTGAAAAGGGACCTTTGCGATTGTTCCAATCTGCCCTATCAGGCCAAGCCAGCTGGCTGCTTCCGTTCGCAATCATTGCTTCCATCGGCTTGCTTGCCGGTATTCGACGCCGTAATATCACACAGAAACATAAAGAGGTTATCTTCTGGCTCGTCTGGTTGATTCCCGCAGCTGCATTTTTCAGCGTAGCAGGTTTCTTCCATCATTATTACCTGATTATGCTCGCACCACCGATTGCAGCGCTCTTCGGAGCAGGATTCGTAGAATTGTGGCAACAGTATCGTGAGCGTTCCAACTGGCTCTCCTGGCTATTACCCGTGGCAGTATTGGCAACATCGGTATTTAGCTGGTTCATTCTGCAAAATTACAACGACACCATCGGTAGCGGCTGGTCCATTGCGGTATTGATCGTAGGGATCGTCGGCACAGCACTTCTGGTAGTAGCACGAATGAAATCCAAGAAGTTCGCAAGATATGCCATTATTGCAAGTGTACTTGCTATGTTTATCGGCCCTGTGTACTGGGCATTGACACCAATCGTTTACGGTGGCAACAGCATGATTCCACAAGCTGGACCGACTCAATTTGGCGGCGGCGGTGGCGGGATGCCAAGCCGCAATGATGGCAACAGAGGTTCAGGCTTCAATGGACAACAAGCTGAAGGAATACAAGCGAATAACCAGAACAATGATGCAGATAATTCCAGCTCTGACGGAAATACTTCAAACACACAAACAAGTACTGACACGGAACAGAGATCTTCTACCCGCTCCAGAGGAATGGGAGGCCCGAATGGCAGTCAAAGTTTAGATCAAAAAACGTTGAGCTACTTGCAAAAAAACAACACAGGTGAAACCTATCTTTTCGCAGCAAGTAATTATTCAACAGCCGCTCCTTACCTGATCGAAGCCGGACAAAAGGTAATTATTATGAACGGTTTTGTGTCTTCTGATCCGGTCTATACCGTCGATAAAATCAAGGCGCTAGTTGAAAGTGGGCAAGTGAAATACTTTATGATTTCTGGTGGCGGCGGTGGACCGGATGGCGGCAACTCCGAAGTCACTGCATGGATCAAGGAACACGGCAAAGTAATCCCTACAGATGAATGGAAAACAACAACAGGGGAAACAAGTACAGCAGCGAAAGCAACCAACAGCGGAAACGATACCACAAACAGCAGTGCAAGCGCTCAGGATGGCCAAGGGGGACCTGGCGGAGACGAGCGTGGCGGAAGCGGTACTTTATACGAAATCACATTATAAATGAGGAGGAACTACGAATGAGTGAACCCATCCGTTATTCCATAGTTATTCCAATGTACAACGAGGAAGCCGTTATTACGGAAACCTATCGGAGGCTGAAACAAGTCATGGGCTCAATGGGTGAGCCCTATGAGCTGATCTTCGTCAATGATGGAAGTTCGGACCGCAGCGTCCAACTCATCAAGGAATTCAGTCTCAGAGATGACACGATTGTATTGATTGATTTCTCTCGCAACTTTGGTCATCAGCTCGCAATTACCGCCGGGATGGATTATGCAGTGGGAGAGGCGGTCGTCGTCATTGACGCCGACCTCCAGGACCCGCCGGAACTGATTGTTGAGATGGCTAACAAGTGGAAGGAAGGCTATGAAGTCGTCTACGCCAAGCGACTCAAACGCAATGGCGAAACTCGCTTCAAGAAATGGTCTGCCAGCCTCTTCTATCGTGTACTTAAAGCATCAACGGATATTAATATCCCGGTCGACACCGGGGACTTCCGTTTGATGGATCGCAAGGTCATAGATGAATTGAAACGGCTGCCGGAAAATAACCGATTCGTACGCGGTCTGGTCAGTTGGATCGGCTTTAAACAAACCGCTGTTGAATATGAGCGCGATGAGCGGCTCGCAGGCGAAACCAAGTATCCGCTAAAACGCATGATCAAGCTCAGTCTCGACGGGATCACATCCTTTTCGATTAAGCCGCTCAAGCTGGCGGGTTATATAGGCGCACTTTTGTCCATGTCCGGCTTCCTGTATCTGATGTATGTATTGTTTCTTAACTTTTTCACCGATTCCTATGTGATGAAAGGCTGGTCATCCATGATTAGCATCAGCCTGATCTTCGATGGGGTGATTCTGATTATCCTCGGTATTATGGGTGAATATATTGGACGGATTTATGACGAAACCAAAGCGCGTCCACTCTACATTGTCCGTGAGCGTCTGGGTGGACAATACGATAACGGTCCGACGCATGCTATGAAGGTTCCTGAACAACGCGACTCCCTGTACATGCAAGGAGCCCGTGACAGCCTGATTTCGGGTGCACGTACAGTACGCGGCAACAGCGCGGTATACACTGGACCCAAATCCGGCCATGGAGCCTAACCCATGAAAAGTCGCATAGCCCAGCTGCTCCCTATAATGCGATTTGGCATCGTAGGTCTGGTGAATACGGGCGTAGATTATATCATCTTTATGCTGCTGGCTTGGGCCGGAGTACCGGTCGTGGTGGCGCAGATCATTTCGTACAGCTGCGGCACAGCCAACAGTTATATTTTGAACAGCAAATGGACATTCGGCAAACAACGAGAAAACAACACAGGTAAAAGTCAATTACTCAAATTTATCGTCATCAACCTCATCGTATTGGGGATAACCTCTTTATTGCTGCAAGTGCTTCAAACTGAAACCGAGCTGCCGCTTGCTATAGGCAAGCTGATCGCCACTGCGGCTGGAATGATCATCAACTATATCGGGAGCCGATACTGGGTGTTCGGTTCCCCATCCCGAAAGGAAAGTGAATCCCTATGAGAAAAATTACAAAAGCCGTTATCCCTGCCGCCGGTTTAGGAACCCGTTTCTTGCCAGCTACGAAAGCTTTACCAAAAGAGATGCTTCCCATCGTAGATAAACCAGCGATTCAATATATCGTTGAAGAAGCCATTAAATCCGGAATTGAGAGCATTATTATCGTTACGGGGCGTAATAAAAAAGCCATCGAAGACCATTTTGACAAATCTGTAGAGCTGGAGCAAGTACTGGAGAGCAAGGGGAAATATGATCTCTTGCGTGAGGTTCAAAGCATCGGAGGCAAAGCAGTCATCCACTATATCCGTCAAAAAGAGCCGCTCGGCTTGGGACATGCGGTGCGCTGCGCTCGTCAGTTCATTGGCGATGAGCCCTTCGCCGTGTTATTGGGCGATGATATTATGAACTCCTCCACTCCGGCGATTCGCCAAATGATGGATGTATACGAAGCCACTGGCAAGCAAGTGGTCGGCGTGCGCACGGTAGAAGAACAGGATGTCAGTAAATACGGCATTATTGATTCCACCCACCAGAATGGTCTTATTCATGAAGTCGGCGGGCTTGTTGAAAAGCCCTCCCCGGCAGATGCCCCTTCTCGGCAGGCCGTCATTGGTCGCTATGTATTGGAGCCTTCTATTTTCTCCATATTAGAGAACATGTCGACTGGAGCGGGTGGTGAATACCAATTGACAGATGCTCTGCATCAAGTAGCATTGCAAAACCAGCTGCTCGCATTGGAACTGGAGGGCACACGCTATGATATTGGCGATAAAGCTGGCTATCTGGAGGCTGTGCTTCACATGGGCATGCAGCGCGAAGATTTGCGTCCAATGCTTGACTCCATGATGCGTGAGTGGGCGCTTGCTTCAATGATAAAGTAGATACATTTCCTCCTACTGGAATCCGATCATGTTGTGAAATCACGAAAGTAGCTGGTTAAGCACCTAAACTTGTACAATGTAAGAGTACAGAGCATCGGATTGTGTAAAGCCGCCTGGCTGAAACTAAGGAGGAAAAGAACCTATGATACCTGAGGGAAATCTGCAAAGCAACGTGGATCGTTTTAATGGTTTTGCTGACAATTACGATCAGCATCGTCCAGAAGCACCGGAGCTCATCGTGGAAATCATCAGCCGCTATCTGGATCGAAGCGTAGAGCTAGTTGCCGATATTGGCTGCGGTACCGGGCTCTCTACTTTCATATGGAAAGACACCGCTCGGCGAATCGTGGGCATCGAGCCTAACCCGGACATGATAGGGAAAGCGCAGCAAAAGCTGGAGAGAGCAGGAACGACAACGGCAGGAACCATTTCCTTCAAAAGCGGGTTCTCCAACAACCTGCCCTTTGAGGACGGCACTGTAGACGTCATTACCTGCTCTCAATCCTTTCACTGGATGGACCCCGAGAGCACGCTCCAGGAAGCAGGCAGGGTCTTGGCTCAAGGCGGTGTGTTCGCGGCCTTTGACTGTGACTGGCCTCCAGTGCTGCAATGGCAGATAGAGCAAGCTTATACAGAGCTTATCACCAAAGCGGATGCCATTTTGGAACAGGAAGCTCCTGTAGAGCAACAGGCTCATAAATGGAGCAAGGATCAGCATCTAGCTAATCTGCACCGCAGCGGACAATTTCGCTATACTCGGGAGATTGTCTTCCACAATCGTGAGCAATGTGACGCAGACCGTTATACTGGGCTTGCTCTTAGCCAAGGGGGGATTCAGAGTCTTTTCAAACTTGGCAATCGAACACTTGATGACGATATAGCTCGCTTCGTGAAGCTGGTAGAGAATCATTTTGAAGGCAGAACACTGGATATCCTGTTCAGTTATCGTATGAGACTTGGCATCAAGTAAAACAGAACCCAAGTTGTCGTGATCATATTCTCTTCGGCTCAAGCAAAAAAAGACTCTCCTTGTCTCGTGAAAGCGAGTACGTAGGAGAGTCTTTTTTCTTTCAATACATTTCTACTACTATTTCCGTACAATCTCTAGTAATAGTGTAGTTTTGCTGCGCCTTCCTCTTAAGCAGAGTGGACAGCTAGAATGTGCGCCAATCGATCGGGGTAGTCTGTGATGATGCCGTTCACTCCAGCCTCCAGCAGACGCTCCATTTCTTCCGGCTCATTCACCGTCCATGGGTGGTAGACGACACCTAATGCCAAGGCCTCAGACACAGCTTCTGGTGTAACCACTTGCTTATAGGCATGAAGTGCTGTAACCCCGAACTGGGTTGCATATTCCGATGGGCGAACCATAATTTCAATATACAGCGCTCCCGTCTTGATCTCAGGGGCAATCTGCGCACAGAGCGCGAGCGATTCGTGATTGAAGCTGGATAAGATCACCCGCTCTTCCAATCCGAAACGCTTCACAGCGGCAATAACCTCTTCCTCCATCCCTGGATAGAGATGAACGCTATTTTTCAATTCCAGATTAATAATGGTATCCGAGGACTGGGCCAGCTCCAGTAACTCATCCAGCATCGGTACCCGCTCACCTCGGAATTTCTCATCAAACCAACTGCCTGCATCCAGTTTGTTTAATTCTTCCAGAGTGATATCTCTTACATCTAGTGGACAGCCTGTCGTGCGCTCCAGCGACTCATCGTGAATCAGCACCAAATGCCCATCTTGGGTACGCTGCACATCCGTTTCAATACCCGTTGCTCCCAGTTCTAACGCATGGCGGAAAGCCGCCATCGTATTTTCAGGACATACCCCCGAAGCTCCGCGATGTGCAAAATTAATCACCTTCTGGGTCATAGTCACGATATCATCCCTCCTGTCATTTCAAACAAGAATATTGTACTCGTTCATTGTTTGGGGTGTATAAAAATATTCGTCACAGCTGCCTGTTCTTCTACGCGGGTTGAACAATCTTTCCGATCCAATCCGAATAAAATGTATTTCCATTCCGTCGATCAAATTCGGCTGCTGCTGATTCTGCCAGAGGTTTAAAATATGCGGCGATTTCTTCTAATGTACGTTCCTGTTTGCCCCATTCAAAAGATGCAGGCATCCGAATCAAACGAAGTTTGCTCGAAGTATCCAGCTTTTGCAGCAGTCCCACCATCGCTGCGTAAAAATACATTTGCTCTAATCCGCTCTCATAGTCCAGTGCAATATGCAAATGACGCTCCACCACTCCGATGCCTTCCATCGGATTTGCAACCGTCAAATACTCAATATGCTCTGCGATCGTTTTCAGGAAGTCACGGTCATCACGAACCAGGCGATAGCCTTTGCGATACTGTTCCTTCGCCTGAGCAACCTCGCCTTGACGATACAGCGGCAATAGCACCTGCGAGAGCGTCACATGCGGTACTTCTGCACATCTCATCCGTCCCGATAAAATCGGTTTTGCCACGGCAAGCGCCTGCTCGTCTTCTCCGGTCAAGTAGTAGAACCGCACCATCTGGCTCTGCTCACAGGCTTCACAATCACTCATACTGTCTGGCTCAATCACGCGGAACATATCCAGATACCGCCGTGCTTCATCCAGTTCCCCCATGTCCATCGCGATGCGGAACTTATAATAGTAATATGGACGCTCATTATACCCGTATTCGGCATAACGTCTACGCATATCCTCCACCAAATCTTCGATTTGAGTCTTCGATATATTGGAAAAGCTGCACACCTTCCCGAGTATCCATTTGTAATTCCACAACAGCTCAACAGGGTCGTATTCCTCTGGATTTTGGTCAAATTGGCCCAACTGCCATGAAAAAGCAATCAGTGATTTCAATGGATATCCGTTAAAAATAGCGCAGTCTACAATCTCTCCCCGAATTTCATAAGCAAGCTCCTTCAAGCCTGAAGTATCCGCCAAGCGGACAGCCTCTTCCAGAATCGCCAGCTTTGCCGCCCCTCCGGGCATATCCTGCGCCTGTTCCATCAATTCATATATCGCGTCTTCCATTTGAATCCTCCTTTAATTACGTAATTACGTATTCTGTCCGTTCCCTAATCCCCAATTGATAAAATGCAGTACACTCCGGTTCATCAGCCCCAGCTCGCTGCGGTTCATCGGATAGTGACCCATCATAAGCGCATTCACATACATCATTTCTGTTGCAGCCGTAATCATTTGTGTGTCGGCAGCTTCAAAAATTCGTGCCACTACCGGGTTGCTCAAATTAAAATACAAGGTCGAATAGCCCGCGTTCTGCTGGACTCCCGCTTTTAGACTGTCAAGCACATTGGAAAAAAGCGAAGTGGTCTCTTCAACTGTGTTTTCCATGGAGCGCAAGGTTAGTGCATCCTGTGAAATGGTATATAGCACAGGCAAGCTCGCAGGCTCAAAACGCTTCAACTCAGCACGGCAACGCATCGGCTGCAATGCAGCATCCATCACACGCAGCACAGCGTAATATTTGGTATGCTCTTCCTGCGTCAGTTCAGTAAATGAAAGAGATACATCTTCAGGGCTAAGCCGCTCTGTTTGCAGGGTAGCGTCAATCCAGTGCAGCTTATCCAAAATTTCTGCATCATAGATATATCCGCCGTTGACCACCAGCATCGATTGTGCTGCCGCCACATGCGTAATCTGACGATACTCATCCACGGTCGCTGTGTAATGGAGTGGGCGTCCGCCCGCCTCTCGGATCAGTTCACTCAGCTCACGCCGCCCAAATGTACTTTCGAAGGAAAACCAGCGATGCATAATCCGCAGAAATTCATCATCCTCGACCGCGAGCGCCTTCATGGACAGCTCATGCAAACGAATCCAGTGCTGCAAGCGGTCTGGCTCATATTCCGCCATGCGGAGCAGTTCTTCGCGAATGCAGGTTCCCAATTCAGAACGAACCGCATCAAGCTGCTCATTTTCATAAAAATATTCACGCGATGCCGTTGGCTGTAATTCATCTGTCCAAATCAGGCTTTTAATGAAGAATGCCCACTCTGGCAATACATTTTCCGCTTTGTCAGACACGAGCATATGCTTCAGATACACCCGATGCAGCCGCTTGCTGTTCAAATTAACAGTACGAGGCAAAATGAATGCAATCCCGCCAGTTCTGCCCGATGCCGTCCGCAGCGGTATAAAATCACTGAAGCGCTCACCCATCAGACGATAGCCTAAATCCAGCACCTCACCGCGGCGACTCCGTAATTGCTCCGGGTCCTGCATCCAACTTGTCGATGGAAGATTGACCTGCTTGGTCTCCCCGTCTACAGACAGCAGGACAGGATAAGGCAGCAAAGCTCCATAATAAAATAAGGAATCCTTCACCTGTGCTGGCTCATAATAAAACTCGCTCCCTGGCTTGCAGCGCAAATAAATTTGCGTTCCTGTAGACAACTCAGTCTCTAATCGACGAATCGTATACGTCCCATCCGGCTTCCCTCTCCATTCCATAGAGACGCCTTCCTTCACCGAACGGGTCAGTACTACAATCTCATCGCTCACCATAAAACAAGACAGCAAACCTATCCCAAAACGCCCGATAAATGAAGTCTCCGAGGTCAGCAAATCGGCTCCCTTCTTGGAGGACTGCCCGATGATCGACAGAAACCGATGAATGTCTTCTTCCGACAATCCAATCCCATTATCCTGAATCATCAATACCTGCTGATCCCCAGAACCAGATAGTTCTACGATGACTTTGCCTTCATAGTCATTACTCTCAGAAGCTGTATCTTTAAGGGTATGGTCTTCTTTTAATGATCCACTTTCAGCGGTAGTCTTCCGTAGCTCCTTGCGAGCCGTGATCGCATCTGTTGCATTCTGTAGTATTTCACGTATAAACACTCGTGGACTGCTATATAAATGATTGGCCAAAATATCAATCATGCCGCCCAAATTTACTTGAAAACGATATTCGTCTGTTTGACTCATAGAGATCATTCCTTTCACGAAATGCTACAGCCAGCTTTTTAAAGCATAGCTACCTTTTAAAGTATAACGTGGATTTAAATCGGTTTACACACCCTCATTTCAGATATCAATCCATTGACAACGGTATAACAGGGTCTTTTTTCACCCAGGAATGTCGGCACTGGGTCTAATTAACTTCATAAAAATGTACGAGGCATGAGCATTTAGTGAATAAGGATCATCTTTAGCTAGTTAAATTTAGGAATAAACATAATATTTATTAAATTTATCCCTTCCCTTCGAGCACTATATCCATGGAGGGACAAATGGCTCATTTTATACAAAAAGCCCGCATTCCTGCTCTTGTAGTAGCCTTACAAGAGAGAATGCGGGCTTATTAGATATAACTCAGTCCGTTTCTTTTAGAAAGAAAATTAATGAGATTTAGCGAGACGGATCACGTTCCACGAAGCTTTACCCAAATGAGCTTTTACAATGCCGTCTTCAAGCTTGGCGTTACCGCCATTATGAGGCGTAACCTTTTCACCAGCCGGACTGTTGGTCGCTTTGAGATCATCATGCTCCAGCACGGTATGCTCGACAATGCGGTAGCCCTCGAAACTGCGTACATCTACCGTCAGCTCCAGCGATTCAGACAAGTGACGATTCACTGCAAAGACAGTCAGCGCGTCTCCCTCTTCATCATAAACCACAGCGCTATCCAGATAAGGAATGTCTGTAAAGTCCTTAGAGTCGTATTTCTCGGAGTCTACTACAGGCATCAGTGATATCCCGCGACCATAACGGGAAGCATGGAGATACGGATAGAAGATCGTTTGCTTCCACGCTTTTCCGTTATTTTCGGTCATGATTGGTGCAATAACGTTGACCAGTTGAGCCATACAAGCCATTTTTACACGGTCTGCGTGACGCAGGAACGTAATCAACATGCTACCCACCAACAATGCATCCTCAAAGTTGTAAATATCCTCAAGCTGTGGTGGTGCCACAGACCATGGATCGATTTTTTTGTCCGCATCGTTGGAGTGGTACCACACATTCCATTCGTCAAAGCTAAGCATCATTTTTTTCTTGCTGCGTTTCTTCGCTTTGATATAATCACAAGTCGAAATGACTGTACGAATAAAATGATCCATGTCCATGGAACGTGCCAGATAATTAGCCGTATCATTGTCATGATTGCCGTAGTATTGGTGCAAGGAAATATAGTCAGCTACCTCATACGTATGATTCAGTGTGGTTGCCTCCCATTCCGGGAACGTCGGCATCGTGGAGCTGGAGCTCCCACAGGATACAAGTTCAATGTCCGGGTCAATCAGCCTCATAGCTTTTGCAGATTCTACAGCCAGACGACCATATTCCTCTGCTGTCTTGTGACCAATCTGCCACGGACCGTCCATCTCATTGCCGAGACACCAGGTTTTAATCTTATGTGGCTGCTCTATACCGTGACTACGGCGTAGATCACTCCAATAGGAGCCTCCTGGATGATTGCAATATTCCACCAGATTACGCGCCGCATCAATACCACGCGTTCCCAGATTCACCGCCATCATGACTTCAGAGCCAACATCCTTAGCCCATTTAAAAAATTCATTCGTCCCTACTTCATTGGGCTCCACTGTTCTCCACGCCAGCTCCAACTGTCTAGGTCTGGATGCGACAGGGCCGACGCCGTCTTCCCAATTGTAACCGGATACAAAATTACCGCCCGGATAGCGTATAATAGGAACATCAAGTTCTTTGACCAGCTCTTTAACATCATTGCGGAAACCGCTTTCATCACTAGTTGAATGAGTAGGCTCATAAATACCACCATATACAGCACGCCCGAGGTGCTCTACAAAAGAACCATAAATGCGTTTATCGACTTCAGCAATACGAAAAGATTTGTCTACAATCATCTTTGCTTTTACAGCTGCTGCCACCTAAACCATCCTCTCTGAAATGCAAAAGTAAAATTTGTTGTACCTAAAGCTAACAAGCCATTTTATTAACGATTTCAATATATCACACCATAATTAGCATAGTCAATATTATTATTAAATACTTAATATATATATTAATTAAATGATATTAAAAGATAAGCATTTGGTTACGTATTTTATATATCAGTTTACCAGTAGCTGCTCTAAACTTGTATAAAAACGGCCTATATCTCCCTCGTTTAAATCCGGAAAAACCCATTCTTGCGAATATCGCTGCTCTGTCTGTATAGAGATTTGAATGCTGTCAGCCTCTACTACAGATATCACAGAAAGCTCAATATCAACCCCTGATACACCTTGCTCTCTGCTCCAATTTGAAATATGCTGAGCCTCTACGCAGAAAATGGCAATATCCGTATACGCACTATAAGCCCTTGCCCCGGCAGCGATTATTAATTCCTGTAATCCATGGATTGCAGCTTTAAGAGGCAAATACTCCAGATCATGCAGCATAGCGGTAGGCTGGTCTACCACGATCCAGCTTTGATATCCATCTCGGGTAAAGAAATCTCTCAGCACATGCAAAAAATATAGGATGTCAATCTCCTTGCTATAATACATGTAAATAAGCGGAATGTGAGAAGCTTCTATCGCAATCGTCTCCTCCTGCTTTATAAATAAATAATCCTCTTGCTGCCACCAGCGCAAATGGTCAGATAAAAAAGGCGGGTCAGGAGTGTGGCGTTGACTTGTAGAGATATAAACGACATGTTTTTGATAACGCACAGCCAATTGCTCCACTTCCTGCAACTCTTCTGGTTCCATTGTGCCCAGCAAGACAATCGTATCTGTCAGATCCCCACTCCATTTTCCCGTCCTAAAGGCTGAATCCGGCTGCTGCTCCTGCTCCCGAAGGATCGCTTGTTCGATGAATGCAGCTACTTTTGTGCGAGGAATTTGGGCTTCATATGGGGTCTGAAAATAATAAGGTGCTGCCGAGCCAACTACGTCCTCCCCCTTAAACACATGGGCACGTCGTATCCAATCTGGATGTTTGTATTGGATTACAGGTAAATCCGTATCCTGTATCGGACGGTAGCTATTCTCATACAAAATATATTTTAGCTTCTCTATAGAAGGAACATGCTTGGACTGCTGCAAAGCTTTACACACCTGGGCCGTAACGAATGGAGTGGCGTAGCTATTGCTATTGGAGCAGCGCACAATCCCTCCCGTTGAATCTACCAGTTCATGTCTGGCAAAAGCGGTAAATTCAATACCACTTGAATAAGCTTTTTCAGCGTCATATGTATATTGCCCTGCCATAAGTATGCCGCTTCGGTCACAGCGTACTCCAATCACATTAGCAAAAGAAGCCGGATAAGTAAGAAGCCCCCCGTTTTGTGCAGCACACACCATAATCAGTCCTGCTCTAGCTGCATCATTTACAGCTTCTCGCAGCATTTCTCGATCCCGATAATTTATGCTTCCCAGGCTCATATTCGCTACCTGTACCCCTTGCTTTACACACCAATCCAGTGCGGCACAAAGCTGCACCGCATTTCCTTTTCTATCGTTCATTATTTTCACACTGCTAATCATCGCATCCGGGAAATACGTTTGTACAATAGCAGCACACAGCGTACCGTGATTTAAGCTACGCCCATCTTCTGCGCCCCCATGTGCTATTTCGACGTCGTATAATAAATGAGAGTTCAGGAAGTCAGCATTCACCCCATCGTCAATGAAGGCTACATGGATCTTGGCATTCATTGTTTCTCCCCCTCCCCCTTCGGATCCTCACTGCTCTGTTCCATTTCATTAAGTAAGAGGAGGGTGCCTCTACGAACGTTAGCGTTCGTCTATAAGCACCCTCCTAGTTCGTGTACTATACGCAAAATAGCTGGATCAGACTGCAATATTTACGTTCGTACCCGCAGCCTTCTCCTCTTTTTTAGCTGAATCCTGGTAGGCATTGATTTCTTGTTCAGTCCACACTCTGCCAGCCTCTGGACTTATCTCCTTCTCATCCTTTGGCTCATCCCGTTCGGTCATCGCCGGTGCATTATTCGCGGCTTCACTGATGCGTTCATTGATACTCGCAGCGATTCCCATAATTTTTCCGTCAAGCCCTTCTGCCTTCTCACGCAAAGCCGCTGATTTTGCAGGGTTAGTGCTTTCCCAGCCCTTAGCCTCGCTTCCCAATGTGATTTGTGCCATTTTAGCTATTTTGGCATTCTTCAACTCATTGTTTGCAGATACTATACCATGCATGGTATAGGTGATCAGATTTTGCCTCTGTTCCTCTGCAGTCTTCGGTATATATTGTTCCTTTTTACCTTCCTGAGCCTCTTTTTTACTGTCCTCATCCATGCCTAAAGCCTTTTTTTGTTCTTCCAGCGACTGTTTTTGAATGTTCTCATCAATTTGCTGAATCTGCTTATCGATCTCCTCCATTTCAGCCTTTACAGCTTCTGGACCGAGACCACGCTTGAGGGCATTACTTACATAGTCCGAACGCCTCTCCATTAAATTTTGCTTTTGCTCTGTCAATTGTTGAATAATCTTGTTTTGCGGCTTGCCTATACTCTTTCTTTCAGCCTGCGCGGAAAGTGGATGCCGTAGTTCAAGTCGGTTGTTATCTGCGGTGCGGAACGGCGATTGGTGAGATGATGTAAAAGATACATTCATCCTAAAACCTCCAATTCTCTTCTAATAAGTGATTCTAGAGGTATATCGGATTTTTTTGTATGTTTTTGTATGTTTTATCATCATTTTCACAAATCCTTCATTCCTTTTCCACTGTCAAGCAATCCTTTATCGTCTCATACAAGCTGTTATATGTAAGCAACCCCCCTTCCAATATACGCTCCTCCGGAATTTGAATGGCGAATCTTTTTTCCACCTCAAATAATAGATATACCAGATCTCGGGGAAATAACCTCATTTCTGGTCCTAATAAAGTAGCCTCTTGATTGATCTCGCTCGCTTTGATGTTAAAAAGTTCCCCAAATATATTTTCCAGCTTAGCTCGTGTTTCTGTTACATCCTGAGTAAAGTTCATATTCTTCCCTCCATTAGAACTGAGCTACATGATGATCGACTGAAAAATAGTGTAAAATGTCCTCCGTCAGCTTGCCCATATCCTCATCGCTAGACAGATTGAGTATAGGCACGGGATAACTGGAAAGCTCTTGTTTTTTCTCTTCCACAAAACGAGGATCAACAGAAGCATATTGCAAATTCACCGTGGAAGAAGAATAGCTATCGAATACATTGTTACTCAAGGCGTATCCCAGCAATGAAGAGGAAAAGCGATTTTCCATGTATTGTTTGACATGCTCCAGGTATTTTAGATTATATTCATCATAATGAAGACAACAGATCAGCCCATCGGGTCTAACTGCACGGGATGCCAAAAATGAGGTTACTCCAAAATAATTCGTGAACGTGTTATTAAAAGGGACAATCCCGCCTGGGATACCTACGAGTATCAAATCCGGCTTTTCACTCTGCTCTATTTTTTTCAAATATCGATTAAACATAATAATCTTCTGCGTCTCGGTCATCCCGCCCTCAAACATAAACTGCGGGAAAGAATGCGCACCTATCAGCTCTCCGCATCCGTTAGATGTCACTTGCGATACCTGATATCCTTGCGCTTCAAGCTTCTGCCGGATGTTAAGCTGCAAATGAAGCTTATGGGTTCGCTCGTTCAGACCTATTACAAACAAAACCGGTGTAAAAAAATCATGTATGGCGGAAGACGGGTCCGGTGGTGAAATATGTTCCGTGCGCACATCAAATGTATTTTTTAAAATTAGCTTGTAGCCATGCTCCTCACTGGGCTGAATGAGTTCCATACATGAGTCTGGCAAAGTGAAATTACACATGACTTTTTTGCCAAGTTGTCCAGCCTTCTTGATCACTGGGAGATACACCTCAGCTACATCCAGCTTGAAGTTGGATTGTACCAGTAAAATGTCATCACAGCTCTCTAATTCCTGTTCCAAGCAAGACACCGGCTTCACGATAAGGTCTGTTACTTGTCCCTTGTCCACCACACAGGCATCTTTCCCGATCATACCCGACCCTTGAAAAGAAATAAGTACAACTTCCCCATAACTTCCTAATAAGTTCAAGTTTCTAACCAGAGCTATCGTTTCATAATCAAACGGAAAAATGATTAATTTATTCGTCATGGAGACACCCCTCATGCTTTTTCAAAGTCAAGGATCGTATCCTCAGAGAAATCATATCCCAGCTCATTCATCATGCAAAAATCAAGTAAGGTATGCCTGATATCATTTTTAACTACAGAGCAGTGACTCAGCTTCTTTTCTTTAGACAAGGTGTGCAGATCATCTGCTACAGCCACACATAGCGTACAAAAACGGAAGTTCCAACAGTCTTTACATGCATCCTCCGTAACCGTCCCTACATTTAAAATTTGGCTGATTTTATCTATTTCAAAGCCAGTGTCCACCTTTCCAATCTGCACGACCTCCGACTGCTCACTCACCCGTTCGCATGGAAATAAATTTCCATGCACATCAGCAAACAGGCGTTGAACACCGGGCACACAGGGTCCGCCATGATGTGCTTCTATAGGCATCCCCGCCGAAGGCTTTCTATAATGAAACATTCGGAAATAAATCTGAATATAATAGTCTTTAATCAGTTTGGAGACATGGCTTTCATCTACTCTTCCAAACTTGGAGAGCATCATTTTAAAAACCTCATAGCCCCTCTGCTCAATAAATTCATTCCTGTACAAAATTTCATCCTTCACATAAGCATCATTAATGTAGGATGATCTCACACTGTACAGACTTTCGAACGTTTCATAGTTCGTATAAAAGTCGTTAATGCAACCAAAATCATTGCGAGTATCCAGCACCACATTAAAATTAATCCATTCAAAGAGAGCAGGATAATTCATTTTAATTGTGTCTACATTGGCAATGATCGTATCGAACGAGCCCCGTCCGTTAACAGCAAACCGTCTGTTCCTGTCATGGTTCTCCCGATCTCCGTCCAGACTGATCGTCAGCACAAAATGATGCTCATCCAAAAAGTCCAAAATCTCTTCATTAAGCAGCGTACCATTGGTCGTTAAGTGAAAACCCACATCTCTGTATGCTACCTGCTCCTTAATATATTCAACACATTGCTTGATCAAAGGGAAATTAATAAGCGGTTCTCCCCCATAAAAACCAAAGTCCAAGCGGTCACTGTCCACTGACCGATCAATGACAAAGTCAATACACTTGCGCGCTGTCTCAAAATCCATCATCAGACTGGTATGACCCCGATTCTCATATCCTCCTGAATACACGCAATAAGAGCATCTAAGATTGCAATTTTGAGTGACCTGCAAAGTTAGGGTCTTCAACTGATGCTGAAGCATATGCTCCAAGTGCTTCGTCTTCGGATGCATCATAATCTGTGGACGCTGCGAAGATAAAAATCCGTTATCCAACAAGTCACGGATATACTGCTGCAACTCCGGTGTAGCATCCATCTGATCCAGGTCGAAACTGGAATGCGAATTCAGAAAATGATAAGCCTCCTCTTTAATTCGTAAGATTAAATTGGTATTTACATCATATACATAATGGTGGAGTCTCGTCTGAAACGTGTATATAAAAGGTTGGCACATGTTCATGATTCACACCTACTCTGTTTTGATGTGGACAGAAGAGCCTGCAATGTCCAGGCTCCTCCATACAAATACAAACTTAATAATTACCAATTCCCGTTCCATTATCTCTGCGATAAGAACCGTCACTTTCTCGCGATGTATTGGAGCTTCGAGTCAAACTGCCAGCACAATAACAGGAGCAAGGACAATAACAGGAACAACCACAGCCAAATGCCTCAATCGTGTCGCCTACATTCGTACTTCTTTTCACAAGCTTGCGCATGTAAAACTACTCCTCTCATTTTTTAATATGATTAAAACGGGTGTTCACCCATACTAATTCCTTACATGGTATTAAATCACACGATAAAAGCGTTTGTTTTTTTCATCATTTTATGGGGACCTCTTCTTTCTCTGATATCCATCCTCTGTATTCCGCATGACAGGTCATAAAATGTGAATGTGTTCCGATTTGGAGTGGTTTGCCACTTTCCAACAAAATAACCTTATCGACATGCGCTAATATCTCGCTGTGATGGGTAACGATCATTACGGTCTTGTCACTCAATCGGGTCTTCAACAATTGTTGAACACTTAGCCTGCCTGCCACATCCAAATGGGAAGTCGCCTCATCGAGAATATACAATGGCGCTTCTCTGACCAATGCCCGGGCCATGGCTATTTTCTGTCTTTGCCCTCCCGACAGCTTGGAGCCATTCGAGCCTATTGGGAAGTCATCGGCCAGGCTGTGAACCCATTCTTCCAGACCAACCTCCGCAATAATTTTCTCTATTGCTTCATTACTGACTTCTGTGCCTAAGCGGATATTTTCAAAAAGAGTAGTATCAAATAAATATACATGCTGGCTGACCAAGGCTATCTGACTTCGATACTCCTCTATTTCATAGCTTTGAATGTCCATGCCGTCATAAGTGATCATCCCCTGATCAGGCTGGCTGAACCTCATCATCAAATCCAGGAGCGTAGACTTTCCTGCCCCGTTTGCTCCTATGATAGCTACCTTTTCCCCCCGGGCAATCCTAAAGTTCACGTCGGATAGGATTGGCTCATCCTTGGTATATGCAAAAGAAACATGATGAAACGAAATGTGATCCTCAGGAGACGGCTCAGGGAGAATAGACGTAGCAGGGACTGAATTAGATGTCTCTTCCTTTGCCCAATCCAAAAACTGGTAGTATCGCACGGCAGAAGGAACAACTTCGGCCAGCATGTAGCCAATGTTTAAAATAGCGAAAATGGGAGTGGTAACATAAGCACTGTAAGAAACAAAGGCAAAAATACCACCTACAGTGAGCTGTAAACGAAAAATAAGATCAGCTCCAACAACATACACAAGCATCATCAGAAGTTGAATTAAAATCGATTCTGAAGCGATATTCCATGCATCCAGAAGAGACAGTTTTCGTTCTGAATCTACAATTCGCCGCTGTTTGGATGAGAACTGCTGATGCTTACCGGGGATAAGACCAAACATCCGCTGCTCCTTCATACCTCCGACAGATTCCCCAAACCACCGGGCAAAATCACTGCTGCCTTCAATCAAATCCCCCACCAGTCTTTTTCTGCGCTTCACAAAATACTTCACTACAACATATTTGATAGGCAAAAAGCACAGCACAATTACAGTCATTTTCCAGCTAATAAGCAGCAGACCACATAAACCACCAATCATACTGAACGCCTGCATAATAGTAAAAAACACTCCACTATCTGTGATCCTTGAAACATTGCCTACATCTGTACTAATCTGGTTCAACAGTTCTGCTTCATTCGTACGGCTAAAATAGCTCATTCGGACTCTTGTCAGATGCAGATACGCCTTTTCAAATAAGGAAAAGGTAACCTGTGCGCTTAAGCCTGCCCGAAAGAATTCTTTACACACATTCAGCAGCTTGTCCAAGCAAACGATGAAGAACGCAGCAGAAGTGTACAGGACTACAGCCCACATATCCCCTTTCAAGAGACCTTGATCTACAATGGTCTTGCTTGTCAAAGGCAACAATATATTCAAGCCCGCTGATACGATGAGACATGTCACAATGATCACGACTGTCTTCAAATGAGGTTTAAAGGTTGCTGCCAAGCGTTTGTATACTACAGAATCCTTCATCCTTTCCCCCCTTCAGCTGATGCGCCCTCCCCCTATTAACTAATTCCGTATCGGAATCAAAATCACCTTAAAATATCTCTTAACTGTTCTAGTAATTCCACATTTGCGAGATTAAATATGATTTTTGTCATTCTTGAAAATTGGTATTAATGTATACGATTGGAACATGTAAAAGTCATTTATTTTTTTATCCGTCCAAAGGGGGCTTGAACAAATGCCGACCACGATGGTTACTGACTGTTGCAAAGAGGATCAATGCAGAGGTAGTTCCAGATGCTTTTACAAAAAAATTTGTGAACTGTATCTGAGTGAGGTATATCGGTTCTGTATGCATTTAATCAAGAATCAATCTTGTTTTAAATTTATGGCAGAAGAATGTACACAAGATACTTTTGTAGCGGCAAGACAGCAATTGGTCAAGCTCAAGCATCACCCCAATGTTAAGGGATGGCTGTACCTTACAGCTAGGAATCTCATTTATAAATCATTTAGGTGCTACTATACGCAAAGAAAGCATGAAACTACGCTTGAATGTGAGAAAATATGTGGTTTTTCGAATTCGGTAGAGGAGGAGTGGGAGAATCAGAAGCTGGAAGATGTGGATACGGTGATTGTTAGCATACTGACGCAGCTTTCCAACATTGAATATACGCTCTATCAGGATTACTTTTGTCAACAACTGCCTGTTTCCTTCCTCGCTGACAAATATAATATTTCAGTTACGGCGACAACGACCCGGATTTACAGACTAAAACGGAAAATTCGTACATTATCCCACCAATATTGTCTTCATATATAAACATATCCATGTAAAGCAAAAGCGAGCCCCTCTTGCAAAGAGAAGCTCTAATTATGTTCACCAAACACCTGATTGAGCAGGATATAAACGTTTGTGCTTACGTTGTTCCTCCAGTAAGTATATCATCTGTTGATGAGCGCTCCTGGTCTGCTGTGTTGCAAAAGCGGGGTGGACAAGATTGCATGTTTCCATAGGGTCGTTGGTTAGGTTATACAATTCATATTCGTCACGATCCGGTTGTGTTTTGACCTGTGTAGCCCAGTAAGCGTATTGATCACATACAGAATTGCCCACAGGCTGCATAGTCACATCCTTCACTCCCGGCTGGCTCCAAAATTGAGTATTGTCAAAATAGCGGCTAAACTTCCACAACTCCTTGGCACCATTTGTGTGCAGAGTCGCTATGACTGTCTCGACATGATTGGGCTGAATAACAGATGGATATGCTCTTCCTAGTATATTTATCTGTCGCTGTCCCCGGGTAATATCGTCGTCGGTCATAAAATAAACCGGTTGATCAGCTATTTGGCCTTGGTTTTGTCCCCGGATAACAGGAGCCAGATCATTCCCCACCAAAGCACGAGCTTCCGTAAAGCTGTTTTGCAAGCGCCCCTGGACTGCTGTGATGTCTACATTCGCCAGTCCAAGCATCGTAGGCAGAAGGTCCACATGGTTTGACAGCGTATATTCACTTTTATACTGAGGGAACAGATGCCTGTTATGGATGACCAATGGTACATGTACAATCTCTTCGTAGGCACAATAAAACTTTTGATGGAGATTACCGTGAGCACCTAGCAAATCCCCGTGATCGGATGTAAAAATAACAATGGTATTATCATAAAAGGATGAACGGGTCAGCGCTTCAAATACCTTTAGCATTTGACGATCTGCATTTTTTTGCAACTGGTAGTATAGCTTACGGTAAAAGGATTGATCCACAATGGGCTGTAGCGCTCTAGGATAAATATCCCGATAGCTTGCCTGACAGCGTGGCTTGGCGCCCAACCATTCGTTGATCGTTGGGGGAGGGGCAACTGCCGGCATCGGCTCCACCTCAAATCGAAACATGGGTAGCCGTGCAGTAATAGCACCATATAAAACGATATCATGCGGGTTCACAAATGAAGCTACGACCAACCAAGGCTTTGCATGGGTATCATATTCCTTCTGTCGTTCAAGGGCTTCGATAAGCTGGACAGTATCCGCAGCATATACTTCGTCTCTCCCATTTAAACCAAAACCAGCAGAAGAACCGGAATTTCGTGGGTTTCTCCCATGCGGCTCCGGCCCAATCCATTCGGAAAATCCGAAGTTATCCAAGCGGTTGGCTCGCTCGTATATGTCCTCCTGTTTTCTGTCGGGTACACCAGTCAGCGGATGATAGCTAGGGAGAGCATTGTGTGTACCCGGGACGATAATATCCTCATGGGATATATGCCATTTCCCTTTGTAATACGTTTGGTAACCTGCTGCGCGAAAGTAATCACCCATGGTAGGCACCGTATTTCTATCCAGCCAGAACATATCGGAGTCGAATGGTCCCTTAGCCACTCCATCCGTCTGAGTGACCCCATGGAGTGACGGATAATGGCCAGTAAACAAGGTTGTTCTGCTAGGGCTACACGCAGCGCTTCCTATATAATGCCTGTGAAACTCCAGCCCGTGAGACCTCAAAAGTCCTTGTGTAATCAGATTTTGTCTGCTCCATTTTTGGATTTCCGGGTTTTCATAAACTACAGGATACCGTTCTTCATCCACAAGGAGTACAAGAAAATTAGGCCGTTCAAGCGGTCTGGGTAAAGATAAGCTATCGTTCATGAAACACACATCCTAGGTCAGTTTTACCCTAAAGATATGTTATGAAGCCGTGAAACAGTCGTCCGAATTGGTAAAACAACAAAACGACGGGTTCCCTTTTATCACAAAGGAAACACCGCCGTTATATGCGATTACTTAATACCCGAAATTGTATAATTTTCGATAATATACTTTTGGAAAATAATGAAGATAATCATAATCGGCACGACCATAAAGGTCGAGCCCGCCATTTGCAGGGCAAATTGACTTTCGTTCTGTCCCTTGAGCAGTGACAAACCTACGGACAAGGTGTACAGCTTCTCATCGTTCGCAATAATGAGCGGCCATAAGAAGCTATTCCATCCGCCAATAAAGGTCAGGATGGCCTGTACCGCAATAATCGGCGTCGAAATGGGCAGCACGATTTGTAAAAAAGTGCGGAACTCCCCTGCTCCATCAAGACGTGTCGCCTCCAGCAGTTCTTCCGGGATATCGGACATGAACTGCCGGAAGAGGAAGATCGCGAACGCGCCCACCAATCCAGGAAGGACAATCCCCAGCATGGAATTGGTCAATCCCATCTGGTTCAGAATCAAATAGACGGGAATCATCGTCACTTGACCTGGAATCATCATGGTTGCCAGTACCAGATAGAACAGAAAGCCTTTGCCCTTAAACTGGAATTTGGCAAAACCATAGCCCGCCATGGCGTTAAGGAATAATCCGAAGAAGGAAGCTAGGACAATGATCAGCGTATTCGTCAGATAAGTTCCAAACGCCATGCTATCGAATAGGATTTTAAAATTATCCAGTGTAAAATGCTCCGGCCAGATGGTTGGAGGAATTTTGGTTACCTCGCCCTCTGTCTTAAAGGAGGATAAAATCATCCACGCAAAAGGCAGCACCATCAACAGACCTCCCACAGTCAGGAGAATCGCCACGAACCATTGAAATGTTTTTTCACCACTGCGCGTATTGGCGCGGGCTTGCTGAACAGCTGTTTTCACGCTCATCACCTCTCTCTATCAGGACTCCGCTTTATTTTGCAAACGGAACTGAATCAGCGTTACCGCGATGATCGCGAAGAACAGAATGAACGATCCCGCCGCGGCATACCCGAATTTACTAAATTGGAAGCCGTTATTGTAAATGAACAAGGATGCCGTCAGCGTGCCGTCCAGCGGTTTCCCTTTGGTCATGACAAAAGGTTCCTCGAAAAATTGCAGCCAGCCAATCATCGTCGTAATGGACACGAAGAAAATAGCGTAACGAAGCTGCGGAAGCGTAATATACCGAATTTGCTGCCATGTATTGGCCCCGTCAAGCTGGGCCGCTTCATAATAAGAGCCTGGAATGCCTTTAATAGCCGCAATAAAAATAATCATGTTTAAGCCGATGCCCCGCCAAACCGCTAACACAATCAGCGAAATTTTCGCTACTGTTGGATCGGTCAGCCATGGGACGGGACCCAAATTCACCAGACCAAGTACGTAGTTGAATAATCCAAGCGTCGGATTATACAGATAGCTCCAAACCACTGCGACCGCAACCACATTCGTTACGGACGGCAGATAGAACACGACGCGGAATACTTTAAAAGCACGTGATTTACCCATATTAATCAGAATCGCGATGCTGAGCGAAAATATCAACACCAGCGGAACACCAATGATAACAAAGAACAACGTATTCCCAATGGACTTCAAAAAGGAAGGGTCCAAAAGCACGTTCGTGTAATTTTCCAATCCTATAAAGCGAATACTTTCATAATTAACGAGTCCGGACAGATCCATATCCGTGAAGCTGATCACGAGCGCCAGTAGTATCGGCAATAACGAAAACAGCGTTAACAGGATGATGGAGGGACCGATAAACAAGTATGGCGCAAGCTTCTGCGAGCTTCCTTTCATGCCTTCACTCCCTTTGACAATGACGGATATGGATCATTATTTTTTCATTATACTTGCAGCCTGCTGATTAAAGTCATCCATTTCCTTCTGTACATCGGCATGACCGCGGTAAATACGCTCGAAGCTCTTGATGAACTGTTGAGAAACCTCTTCCCATGCAGCCAGTTGCGGCAATGCTGCGGAATGATCCAGCTGTTTGCGAATCGTCAGAAGCATCGGATCACTCTTCAGTTTGGCATCTTCCCACGATTTAGTAGTCGCAGGCAAGTTACTGGACAGCTCCATCCATTTCAGTTGTGTTTCTGGTTTGCTCATGTAAGCCAGGAATTTGGCCGACTCCTCTGGGTGCTTGCTGAATTTCATAATTGAAAGGTTGGCTCCACCCAAAACGGATAGGTTGTTTACTTTGCCAGGAAGCTCCGCAATATTCCACTTGCCTTCCAGTTCTGGTGCCTTGCTCTTGATTTCTTTAATCATGAAAGGACCGCTGATAAACATTGGAACGATCCCCTCGCCTTGCAAACCTTGAACGGAATCAATTCCAATATCCACTGCGTTAGAGCCATTTTGGAAAAAGGTATTTACATACTTCACAGCATCTACAAACGGTGCTTGGTTGAATAGCGGATTGCCCTGCTCGTCAACCAGCTTGGAACCGTTCTGAAGAGCAAACATAAAGCCCATGGACTGCTCCTTTGCACTAAAGGAGATACCATATTTGCCTTTACCCCGAGCCGCTAGTTTTTGAGCAGCATCGGACAGTTCCTCCCACGTTTTAGGTGCTTCATTGTATCCAACCTGTTTCAGTAGGTCCGAACGATAGAATAAAACTCGCGTTTCAGTGTACCAAGGTACGGCGACCGGTTTACCTTCAAATTGAGCCGTACTCACAGCGCCCTTGAAGAAATTTTTCGCTTCAAGCTCAGGGTATTTGCTGATGTAAGGCGTGATGTCTGTTAGTGCACCCGCAGATGCTAATTCCGGCACCCATGATGTACCGAGCTGGACAACATCTGGACCTGATTTTGAGGCAACCGCCGTGAGCAATTTGTCGTGAGCGTTATCCCAAGGCAACGCCTGTACATCAACGTGAATATCTGGATTTTCTTTTTCAAAATCTTTTACAATTTCAGGCAGCAGCTTTCCTTCCGCTCCCATGCCCCACATGGTGATGGTCGTCTTGCCATTTGCATCTTTGCCCGACGAATCATCCTTGGATGAACAGCCTACCAACGCACCCCCCAGTAATAAGGTGCTTGCCAAAATGATCCCCAATGTTCTTTTCATCATACGAATTCCTCCCGAGATGATCAGTTTACCGATCATGCAATATGATAACGGATTCAAATGCTAGGATTTTGCAGAAAATCAATAAGCGAATTCCAATAACTAATATATAGATCGAAATGGTCTAGTTCGTCTATATATTGTACTTCGGAACGATAAGAATCAAATTTTGCAAAATCCTTGTACACGTAAAAACATAGCAGTTAAAGCATACCGTTATAACAATTATGTTCAAAGCCTAAGGACCATACTCATCAATAGAAACGTTTCGATAGTCATTATAGAACAAATTGAAACCGTATTCAATAGGGATATTATTTTTTATTTACTTGGAATCGCATCTCATTTTCATTTATTTCAATCTTTATTACGCTATTTGTCCTATAAAAAACCCCCGTTTTGCATTTGACTCTCCATTTGGAAGCGTATATAATCCAACTGAGTCCAACAATAGAAACGTTTCGATTAATAATACAACAGAAGATTATGCTTTTATACTAGCTATTAGCCTGTTCAGTACTTTTTTGAATCAACTTTATCCAAAAAATCTCATGAATCTGAAAAAGAGAGCTGTTTTACCAACCAAACAGCTTACGGAGGATTATGATGGAACAACACCTGAATTCCTATTTACAAAACATGACGCTTGAAGAAAAAGTTGACCAACTGCTTCAGCTTGTGGGTGGCTTTTTTGAAGAAGCGGGTACAGAGGGCCAAATTACTGGGCCTATGGCTTCTCTCGGCATCACAGAGCAGACGGTTCACAACGTTGGTTCCGTGCTCGGCCTTGCAGGAGCCCAGGAAGCAATTCGTGTTCAGCAGGCTCATTTGAGTAAAAACCGTCTGGGTATCCCGCTTTTAATTATGGCAGATATTGTACACGGCTTCAAAACGATTTTCCCTATACCGCTGGCTATGGGTTGCTCATGGGATATGCAACTTGCAGAGGAGAGCGCTACCATCGCTGCCCGGGAAGCGGCCGTATCCGGTGTTCACGTTACATTCGCTCCTATGGTCGATCTGGTACGTGATCCGCGCTGGGGTCGTGTGATGGAATCTACTGGGGAAGACCCTTATCTCAACAGTCAATTTGCCCGTGCGTTTGTGCGCGGATTTCAGGGTAAAGATCTGACAAATGATACCGAGCGGGTAGCCGCATGCGTGAAGCACTTTGCTGCATATGGAGCCGGTGAGGGCGGACGTGATTACAATACCGTAGATGTATCCGCATGGCAGCTGCGAGAGTATTATCTACCCTCCTACAAAGCTGCTTTAGATGAAGGCTGCGAAATGGTGATGACGTCCTTCAATACCGTAGAAGGCGTCGCCGCAACGGGCAATAAGCGCCTGATGCGTGATCTGCTTCGTGATGAATGGGGCTTTGACGGAGTACTCATTTCGGATTGGGCCGCAATCAAAGAGCTGATTCCTCACGGCATCGCTGAGGATGAACGGGAGGCCGCCCAAAAAGCATTGCTGGCAGGCGTAGATATTGAAATGATGACCTCCTGCTATAATGGTCACCTGCCTGAACTGATTCGTAGTGGGGAGTTGGATGAAGCCCTCGTTGATGAAGCAGTGATGCGTATATTGAAGCTTAAGCAAAAACTGGGATTGTTCGAGAATCCGCTACGCGGCGCAGACCCTGAGCGTGAGCGTGAAGTTGTGTTCTGCGAAGCACACCGTGCGGTTGCTAAAGAACTAGCTATTAAATCATGCGTGCTACTCAAAAATGATTCCGTGCTTCCATTGAATTGCAGTCAACATATTGCGTTGATTGGACCTTTTGCAGAGAGCGGCGATATTCTGGGCTCTTGGTCGTGGAGCGGTTCACAAGAGGAAGCCATTCGTGTTGTTGATGGATTCCAATCTAAAATATCCTCCTCGCTGCTCACGGTTGCGACAGGATGCTCTATAGACGACATCACAGAGGAGCAATATGCAGAAGCTCTGCATGCTGCCAGTCAAGCAGAGGTCATCGTTCTAGCACTTGGCGAGCGCTCAGACATGAGCGGTGAAGCAGGCAGCCGTTCGAATATTCGCCTGCCGCAGGCACAGTTGGAATTGGTGAAACGCCTGAAAACACTGAACAAGCCAATGGTAGCCGTCCTGTTCAATGGTCGTCCATTAGATCTGCATGGTGTCATTGAGGAAGCAGACGCTGTACTGGAAGCCTGGTTCCCTGGTGGCGAAGGCGGCGCGGCGATTGCCGATTTGTTATACGGTGATGCCGAACCTACGGGTCGTCTGACGATGTCCTTCCCGCAAACGGTCGGGCAGGTGCCTGTGTATTATAATCATTTTAATACAGGACGTCCGCAGTTAGATCCGAACACAACAGAACGCTACGTGTCCCAATACCTAGACGTACCCAACGAACCTTTATTCCCGTTCGGTTATGGCCTGAGCTACACCGATGTAACCTATGGGAGCGTACAGGTGTCCGGTGACACCCTTATTCCCGGTCAAGAACTGACCGTTAAAGTGCAAGTAACGAACACAGGAACGCGTCCAGTCGAGGAAACGGTCCAGTTCTATATTCGTGATATCAGCGGTGATACAGTTCGACCAATGAAAGAACTGAAAGATTTCTGTAAAGTCCTGCTTGCCCCAGGCGAAAGTCGGGAAGTGGAATTTATATTGACCGAGCCTCAGCTGCGTTATCATCATGCAGATTTGAGCTTCGACAGTGACAGCGGTGAATTCGCCGTCTTTACAGGACCTAACAGCCGAGATACTACAGAAGGCCGTTTTCGGTTAGTAAAAGAAACAGGAAAGTGAGGCGTTCCCTTTGATGAATACAAGTCTAGATCAAAATATTTTGCTGCGGGCCGGTGACCTGTCTTTTACCTTCTTAAGCAGCGGTGATGTGTATAAGATCGCTCACGGCTCAACGATGATCAACCAACTGTTGACCAATTCCGTCGATGGTTCCCTGAACAATCTGTATCTGAGACTGTATCGTCCTTCTGGTGTGAGCATTACTCCTCTGCTTGGAGTTCGTTCGCCCGGCGTAATCCGACAAACGGATCAGCAGATTATATGGGAAGGTTTCGCTGCCGGTGTAGGCTATCAAGTAGCTTTCACACTAAGCCGCCTCGGAGTATGGTTCTGGGATGTAACCCTACAGGGCGATGACGTCGAAGCAGATATTGTGTACGGCCAGGATATCGGTATTGCCGATACTGCTGCTGTACGTAGTAATGAAGCTTACTTGTCTCAATATATTGACCATACTGTCTATCATGATGAAGAAAGAGGCTATACTGTTTGTTCCCGTCAGAATCAGCCTCAAAGTCAGGCATTCCCTTATATTCAACAAGGCTCGTTAACCCGCACTGTCGGATACTCGACGGACGGATTTCAGTTCTTTGGTCTTTCTTACAAGGAAACGAATGAGCCGGAAGCACTGCGCCGCGACTCGCTCGCCAATGAAGTGTATCAATATGAATTCGCCTATACGGCGCTGCAATCTGAGCGGGTAAAACTCGCCGGGGAAGCTCGCTTTACGTTTTACGGTCTGTTCCAGCCGAGCCATCCGGCTGCAGTGACGAAGCTGGAGTATCAGGACCTGGTAACCAAAGCACGCGATGAAGTAGCTCCCGTTCTAGCGGACGCCTCCGCGAGTATCATACCAGCACGTATCACAAGTGACTTCCAGGCAGAGCGTGTAGCTCCAGCGCAAACCATCGGTGAGCCGCTGCGCACGCTGGACTTGACCGATGCCGAAGTGGATCAGCTTTTCCCTAAACGCCAGGAAGAAGAACGGGATGGCGATGTACTACTTTCCTTTTTTACGGACAGCTATGAGCATGTCGTACTCAAATCCAAAGAGCTACGTGTAGAGCGTCCTCACGGTCACATTTTAATGGGTGGGCATTACAATGGAGGTAAAGAAGAAACCATCACAACTACCTCCTATATGTACGGAGTATTCAATTCCCAACTCGTGATTGGCAATACGAATTTTAACAAAATGATTACTAACGTGCGTAATGCGCTCAACATTCCCAAGACATCCGGTCAACGTATCTACGTCGGAATCCAAGGAAAATACCGCCTGCTCACCATGCCTTCCCTGTTTGAGATTGGCTTTAATTATGTGCGCTGGTATTACAAAACGGCTGACGATACATTCATTGTTACAAATCATACGAATGCCGATAGCCCAGAAGTGCGACTTCACATGCGTTCGGCAAGTGGTAAAGCTTACCCATTCCTTATTACTCAGCAAATGTGTATGCATGTGAACGAATATGAGCTTCCGTTTCATATGGAACGCGAAGGTGACGACCTGCTCTTTAGAGCTGATTCCGCCTCCCTAAGCGCCGAGGCTTATCCGGACCTTTTGTACCGCATGCACGTAGCAGGCGCTTCGTTACAGCAGGTGAGTGATGCTCAAGCACTGCTACAGGGCGGAGCATCTCCTGATGCGTCACTGGTCGTTTTGGAACTGGGCGACAGCAGCGAATGGACCTGCACTGTACAGGGCTGGCTGCATGGCCGCTCGACCGGAAAGGACCGAGCACACAAGGAGCCTCACGCCTCCTTTGAAGATGAGCGCGAGCGCTATCGGGAATATTTTGCGGAGCTTATGAATGGCTTCCATCTGACGCTTGGCCAGCAGGAAACCAGCGAGCTATTCCGTGTGAACGCAGTGGCCTGGTGGTACACCCACAATATGCTCGTCCACTACTCTGTACCTCACGGTCTGGAGCAATATGGCGGTGCGGCCTGGGGGACACGCGATGTATGTCAGGGGCCTGTAGAATACTTCTCGGCTGTGCAGAAGTTCGACGAGGTTCGTTCTATTTTGCTAACTGTATTCAGCCATCAGTATGAAGATACCGGGAACTGGCCGCAATGGTTTATGTTTGACAACTATACTCACGTGCAGCAAGAAGAAAGCCATGGCGATATTATCGTTTGGCCGCTTAAGGTACTGGGCGATTATTTGACCGCTACCCGTGATTACAGTATTCTGGGAGAAAATGTACCTTACACCCATCGACATACTTTCGATTATACCAAGCAGACTGCGACCCTCATGGAACATGCGATGAAGGAAATCGAATATATTCGGGAAAATTTCCTTCATGACACGTACTTATCGGCTTATGGCGACGGTGATTGGGATGATACCCTCCAGCCAGCCAATGCGCAGCTGAAGCAATACATGGCGAGCAGCTGGACGGTTGCACTCACCTACCAAGTGATTCGTAACTTTGCTGCTGCGTTGGAGCAAGCTCCAGCAGATGTAGTAAGCGATGCCGATAAGATCGCTCAAGATTTACATCAGATGGCGAACGGCATCCGTAAAGACTTCAATCGCTACATGCTGGAGAGCGAAGTTATTCCAGGCTTTGTATATATGGAAAAGCCTGGTCAACCGAAGCTGATGCTCCATCCGTCCGACACCGAGACGGGAATCCACTACCGCTTGCTGCCGATGACACGCAGCATGATTAGCCAATTGCTCACGCCTGAGCAAGCATTGGCTCATGAGCGGCTTATCCGCGAGCAGTTCCTCTGCCCGGATGGTGTGCGTCTGATGAACCGCCCTGCACAATATGATGGCGGTGTGAGTTCGCACTTCAAGCGCGCAGAGCAAGCGGCCAACTTTGGACGTGAGGTCGGCCTGCAATATGTACATGCCCATATCCGCTTTGTGGAAGCCATGGCCAAGTTAGGACGCAAGGATGACGCTTGGCATAGTCTGAAGCTCATCAATCCGGTTGGCATCCGCGCGACCGTACCGAATGCCGAATGGCGCCAAAGCAACGCGTATTTTAGCAGCTCGGACGGTAAATTTAACACCCGCTATGAAGCACAGGAACGGTTTGGTGAACTGCGGGAAGGAGCCGTACCCGTCAAGGGTGGCTGGAGAATCTATTCCAGCGGTCCGGGAATTTATATGAATCAGCTCATATCCAATGTCCTTGGTATCCGTCAGTCAGGCGAGGACCTGATTCTGGACCCTGTGCTGCCGGACGATCTCGACGGATTGGAATTTAAATTTTCCTTTGCAGGAAAGCCAATCACCTTCGTCTACCGCATGCTGCAAGAGCATACGAGCGGTGAGCAAGGCCGTGCAGTATTGAACGGTTCCCCTCTGGAAAGCGAGCCAGCCGATGATAATCGCTATCGTTCCGGTGCCTTGCGTATCAAACGTCAGGCTTTCGAGCAGGCGTTAGCAGAACATGATGGTGTGCACCGCCTGGAGATTATTTTATAAAATCGAATGATGCGTAAGCAAAATCAGGGATAGGCAACAAAGGGATGGCGATCTTACGGGATCGCCCTTTGCTGCTTGCATGTAGAACTACGACATTTTGAATAGATATGTGGTTAATAATGCATATACAATAGCATTTATAAGACGGACACAAGGAGGTGACGCTGTGGTCAGCATTAAAGATATCGCCAAACAGGCGGGCGTTTCCATATCTACCGTTTCATATGCTTTGAACGGTAGCGATAAGGTAACAGAAGAGACTTGCGCACGTATTTTGGCCATTGCCAAAGAGCTTAACTATGTGCCAAATGCCGCCGCACGGAATCTCAAAAAAAGGCAGACCAAAATTATTGGCGTATTCCTGACTGATTTTCGCGGAGACGTTTATGGAGATTTGCTGTACGGCATCAAGGAAATTTTGAACCGCAAGGGGTATGACCTCATTGTCTGCAGCGGCAAGCAATCCCATCGTATGCTACCAGAACGCATGATTGACGGAGCCATCGTACTGGATCAGACGTTTGATAGTCAGGAGCTGCTGAACTACGCCGAGCGCGGGCACAAAATTGTCGTATTGGACCGGGAATTGAATCATCCTAACATTAATCAGGTACTGCTGGATAACAAAGCAGGTGCCGCACTCGCCATAGAGCATCTATTGGAATTGGGACACCGCAAGCTATATGTTGTGACCGGACCAGAGGGGTCTTATGATTCATGGCAGCGGATGCAGGCGGTCAAGCAGACCATTGAGCGTAGCGGGGTCGCCGAGATGATCGAAATTGACGGCAATTTCGAGAAGTCGGGCGGTGAACAGGCGGCTGAGATCATTTTACAGCAGCAGGTTGGCCCTGATTCGGAGCCTGTAGCTGTATTTTGTCTCAATGATGAAATGGCCGTAGGCTTTTACAATCGAATGGCTCAATCAGAGCTTACCATTGGCAAGGATGTTCATATTGTCGGCTTTGATAATATCGAGCTGGCGCAATATATTCAGCCCCGGCTGACAACAATTGACTATTCCAAGCGCAAATGGGGCGCTGTAGCCGCCGAACAGGTTCTCAAGATCATTGCTGGGGAAGAGGTGGAGCATGAACGGCTGTACGTTACGCTTGTTCAAAGGGAATCGGCTGGCGCAGCGCTCATCACCCAAGACCAGCAGGAGCTCTAGTGAACCGCACAGAGGTACCCTCATCTACCAGCTTCCAAAAAAAGAACTTCCACTGTCCCAAAATGGGTTGGAAGTTCTTTTAGCTATACTGATTTAACCTAACAAAACCTCAATTAAGTTCGTCAACGACCGTAAGGGATTGGCAATCGTTCGACCTGTCTCCAGCTCCACCTGCAACGCAGCATCAACCATGGATAACTGTGCTACAGCCAGCCCTCTGCTTGGATCAGCCTTCGTCAGTTCATGCAATGAACGAACCAGCAATTCCTCATATTCATCTTTACGTCCCTGCATAATCAGCTCAAAAGCGTCCGCCACCACCTTGACCTCTATCAAAGAGGAAAGGTCCGGCTGGCCTAACAAAGTGGCTGTATGATAAAGACGCTTCATCGTCCCCTCTACGGTAGCTGGATTCGTGAATACCAAGGTGCGTGGCAGCAAATCATCGCACATCTCATGAAAAAAAGGCTCATCCAGTGCGAATATCGGTATAGACATTGCCTCTCGGGCCTTCTCTGCCAAAACGATATAATTCGTGCACGTTATCAAAATAACGTCTAGATCGCTTTGAGACATCCATCTCAACTGTTCTTCTACCTTGCGACTGGCCTCCTCCGCAGAAAAATGCGGGTCAGACGAGATCCGGCGCATAAGTCCTGGTTCTACAAAATGTACTAGCTCCACCTCATAAGAAGCAAAAGCTCGTTCCACATAAGCTATATTCGAGTAATGCGCATGCAGGCAGCCCACACGTTGCTTCAAGTCTTCCACCGTCCAATCCCCTGATATGTTTGCACCATTTTAACAGGAACCGGACGGTCTGGACAGTGCCAATCAGATCACACTACAAGCGCATTTTTAAAATTTACCGTTCGTATTTTTCCACTCTGTTTTAGCCGGAATCCCCTGAACTACATCCCAATGCTCAGCTATTTTGCCGTTCTCCACACGGAATAGATCATAGGCAGCAGCTGAGGTTCCCTTAGGAGATTTCAATTCACTTACTACCAGCACAAAGTTGCCTTCGCCAAGAACCATATGCACCTGATCATATCCAATAGAAGCTCCCTCGCCCGCTGCGGATAATGCTTGCTTCAGACTGGATACACCGTCACCAAAAAGAGGATTATGCTGAATATACTGATCCCCATTATAATAGCTTTCCAATGCTGCACGATTTTTGCCAACCAGCACGTCATCCACGAACTTGCGGATCAGCGTTTTGTTCGTCTCAGTTTGGCTAAGATCCGTGACTTGTGTTGTTCCGTCAATCATGGTGTGTCCGCTTCGATTGGTTGGAGCCGAGTCCTGCATGTTGTCCCAATGCTCCACAATTTTACCACTGCTATCGAAGCGGAAAATATCAAAACCAATGCTCGTTTTGCCTGCAACGGACTTTTTATAATGTACTGCTACATGATTGCCGTCCTGAATAATCCGCTGGATTTCAACAAACACATTGGCGCCCTTCGATTGGCTAATTCCTTGCAACAAGGCATCTCTTCCGCTAGCAAAGCTTGGATTATGCTGAATGTACTGATCTTTGCTGATCCAAGTCTCGGCTGCTTTCGTATCACCCGTTTCAAAGCTCTTCAGAATCTCAACAACCTTATCCTTATTACTCACCCCGATTTGCAAGGTCTGGCTGGCCGGGTCCCAAATCACTTGCTTGCCCCACGCTTCTTTGACGACATCGACCGGCACATAGGTTACCCCTTGCTTGGTCAAGATGGGAGAGGTGGACAGTGGTACCTTAATCCCATTGATCTGCGCTTCCGGATTTCCTGACACCAGGACAACGGTCGCCTGATCATAACGAATTGTCGTGCTTTGACGCGCTGTATTGAACGTAATGTGCTTGGCGTCCAGGGGAATACCTAAACTGGAGGCCAACTGTCTTAAAGGAATCAAAACCTGCTTATTTTCAACAATAGGCGCAATTTTGTAAGCCTCCTTCTTGCCATCTACCCAAACCTGAATCCCCGTAGCAGGTTTTACGTCGGCCGCTAAAGCCGGTACAGCAGAAGACAGAACCAGCAAGCCAGCAATTGCAGCAGTAACCGTATGTTTTTTCATGAATGTAAGCCCCTCTCAACCTGTAAAATAGAATATGGAGTACGATTTCTCTTTATGTAACTATTATAGTTGCAGTTAACCGCGAAGGAATAAACTTTTCCCTACCTATCTTACTTTAACCCCCATTCAAATCATTTGAAACCTTAAAAAACCTCCTTAAATGTTTATACTTATGACCGTTGCCATGCAAGCCACCAACCCTCGAATAAAGGATATGGAAAGCAATAACAATGTATGATCATCCTCATCGTTTTATTATAAATTACATGTACTAATGAGTTAGCTCAAAAAAAGCGGCTCCTATCACCAAGCGAATGAACGCTTTGTGAATAGAAAGCCGCTGTTAGCCTCATTAATATTGTGTTATGGATACCGTCCTCCGATACTTGATAAAGCTCCCAATTCGCCAGATTGAGATATACACGAGCGCCATCGTAATGGCCAGCATGCTAATTTCGCTCGTGCCCAAACTACTGAGGTACTGGGTCAGAACAACGCGAATCAAAATAATAGCGATAATAATATACTTAAAATATTGGTTCGGCTTGGGATAGATGAGACCGTCATCTCGTCTTTCATACGCCGTATGCAGCAAAATAACGTAGCCAAACAGAGCTCCTAATAACCCAGCAACCAGTAGCTCCCAAAGGGCGGGGGGCGCGTACGTTTGGCCAGGAATATGCATCAATTGATAAACGGACAGCATCATGACTGGGAAAGCGATAAACATGGGAAGCAAAATCCGGAATCCGTTTCCTTTTACTGGACCCCTTCGTCTTTTGGTTCTTAACCAGATCATCAGACCCACCAGAACAGCCATCAATGCATAAATAAAGATTGTCGTCATGGTGAAATTCCTTTCTACTATATAGTTATTTATTTAAGTTAGAGTGACAGCTTTTTCTCTAGTAAATAAGCGTTCAATCGAATTAAGACATATGCAACAATCCAACTAATCAATGCTGCAACCGGGAAATGCCAAGTAAAGGGAAACCAGTGACCGTTCTGAACATCATGAAATTGCTCATAGATCCGCTGATCGCCTGACCAATAAAAGACACTCCCTCCCCCCATCAAAAGAATCCACAATATCGGGCTAAGCGGCCGCAAGGTGCTGTATTTGGTACTGGCCGTTAGCAGCCCCAGCGCAATAACCAACGGCGTGAAGGCGATAATCATCACAAACCAGTTCAGGCCAGCTATCATAAATGACGCTGCATCCGCAAACGTATAAGCTTGTAGGGTCGACGAGATGAACAGCGCGTATAGAGAACCTACCACAAACAAAAGCAATATCACGACAATGGTTTGTAAAATAGCTGCAATCCATTTGGCGCTAATCAGCCACATGCGCGGATAGGGAAGGGTCAGCCACCATCCGTAGGTATCATTTTCCCATTCTCTTCTCAACATTCCCACACCCATGAAAACGATCATGTACGGCAAGCCCAGGGTGACATACCACAGCCGCGTCAATTCGAGTTGGTTGTGAAGAGCGAAGTACAAGGAAATCGCGAACGCCGCGATTAGAAATAGTGAGAAATATACAAGTCTCCACGATCTGGGCAGTCGATTGCGGCTTTGCTTTCTCCAGCTCCCTTTATTTCGAAATTCATGGCGTATCAAATCTTTGAACAGCTCGGATGAGTTCACGCCTTCCACTCCCTTTTGTACAAATTGCGGAACACCTGATTTAGCGAGCCATGCTCTGCACGCAGATCATCCGATTCACCGGACCATATCACTCGCCCCCGGTCCATCATAACCGTGTAATCAAACAAGCCTTCCACTTCCTGAATATCATGTGTGCTAATGAGTATGGACTGTTGCCGATCCTCCAAATAATCAATAATCCCTGCTACGATTGCTTCTCTAGAGAGCACATCAATGCCTACAAAAGGTTCATCCAGGATCATAAGCGGTACTTCTCGTGCCAGGCACAGAATCAGCAGTACACGTGCCTCCTGTCCGCGACTCAATCCAGCCATCCTCAGCCCAAGTTCCACGTCCATATGTTCAGCTAGTTTATAGGCATCCTTTATATTGAAGCCAGGCAAAAAGGAGTTCCCCCATTCCAGCGTCTGCTGAACTGTATGATTGGGATACCATCGCGCCCGGTCAGGAAGATAGGATATATTCCGGTTGGTTTCCCAGCCAGGCTGTTGGCCCAGCACCTGAAGCTCGCCCCCGTCCAGCTGGATCAACCCCGTGATGGCTCGAAAGAAGCTGGACTTCCCACAGCCATTGGGCCCAAGCACACCCACAATACGTCCTGCCGGAATGACGACATCCAGTTGGTCCAATGCTTTTTTACTGCCATATTGCTTCACCAGTTGCTTGGCAATTACCACAGACTCCGTCATGCCTTTTCGCCTCCTTCCTCATGATCTTCGTCCTGTCGGTTTCTTATATAATGCTGCACATCTTCCCAAGATAATCCCAGGCTGCTCATCTGTCCGAGAAACTGATCTATATACGTCATAGCCAGTTGTTCCCGAAAGACCGCAATCCGCTCACTGGACGAAGTTACATATGTGCCCAAGCCGCGTCGCTTCTCAGTCAAACCGTCCCGCTCTAGCTCCTGATATGCCCGCATCACAGTATTCGGGTTCATACGCAATTCCTGCGCCAGATCACGAACAGATGGCATTTTGCTTCCCATTTCAATCTCTCCTTTAGCAATGGAGCTTCGTACTTGATTTAATATTTGTTCATATAATGGCTGGCTAAAGTCAATTAAAAATCGGAACGAGCCAACCCGTTGTTCTTCCATGGGTGTTTCCCCCTAATTCGGCTGTATCTTTCGTGCCTGTAGTGTATTATATCACTTAATACACGTAATACAAGTACAAATAATTAAAATGCTAGTCCTGCCATCCCAATATCATTCAGTAAATGCTCAGCTTGCGCTCAGATAGCATTCAAGTTGATCCCTTATGATATATCAGGTACCAAACAAACCATAATGGAAAGGTGGAAAATGAAGATGAAAAGCACCAAGAAAGCAATTTTGGCCGGAACGATGGCGTTGGCATTTTTAGGAGGCGGAGCGTTGTACTCCACAGGCGCAGCCCATGCTGCTTCAACTACACCTGAGAAGGCTCCTACTGCAAACAAAGCACAGGCTCCTAAGGGTAACCCCGGCGATGCTAACGGTCCACAAATCGCAGGAGGAAACTACGCTGAGAACAAGGCTCTCCTCAAACTATTAAAGTTGTCCTCCAGTCAGTTGGATACACAGTTGAAGGCCGGTAAATCCCTGGCTACGATCGCCAAAGCACAAGGCGTTAGCGTAAACTCCGTGATTGATGTGATGGTTTCGGATATGAAGTCGAAGCTCGCTACGGAAAAACAAAACAGCAAAATTACCGCAAGCGAATATAACCAACGTACTTCCAACCTGAAGCAAATGATTACCGATATGGTGAATGGCGTTAAGCCCTCTAAGCCACCAGTAGACGGGGCTAAAGGAGAAGCAGGTAAAGCTCCCGCTAAACCAGATACGGACAAGGCTCCTGCTAAACCGGATGCAGCTAAAGCCTCTGCTAAGCAAAAATAGTTGCAAATCTATTTTTCCATAGCTGTAACTCGATAAGTCACATTCATAAGAACCATTTGTTAATCTGATGCAGCCACTCCATAATAATAAATCTCCATCCGGCTTCCCTGTACGGATTGAGAACCAATAAGCCTGTCCTCTGCTGAGATACAACAGAAGAGGACAGGCTTATACTTATACAATATGTGGTAAACTAACCTAAGCCAAAGATCACATTTTTTATCCTGATTCAGCAAAAGGAGTATGTAATGAAAATAAATAAACAGGAATTTTATGTACGAGGAGTAAGCTATACCATCAGGTCTGCCATGGTTCAGGATGCGATGGACTTGTCGGAAATTCGCGTGCTAATTGATGGAGAGACTGAAAATTTAGACAGAGAGAAGGGGGAAGCATTCATAAGTGCAGCCGGTTTTGAACAGCTTATCAAAGCCGATACAGAACATAGCAAAAATCTATTTTTAGTTGCGGTCGTTCATGATAAAGTCGTTGGATTTTCAAGATGCGAAGGTCATGTGCTGCGCAGATTTGCTCATAAAGTTGAGTTCGGTGTATGTGTACTAAAGGAATTCTGGGGTTATGGGATCGGGACGAATCTTTTAAAAGAATCTATTTCCTGGGCAGACTCCAACGGCATCCAGAAAATAACTCTCCAAGTTCTAGAAACCAATAATAAAGCCATTGAGCTTTATAAAAAGTATGGATTCGAAATCGAAGGGGTGTTAACAAACGACAAGATTCTCTCAGATGGACAGTACTACAACACCATAGTCATGGGGAGATTTTATAACTAAAGAAGATCCTGTCGAACAGGATCTTTCATCATTTCAGCGCGGTATGTATGCTAATAGCGATAGTTATCATAGGGGTTACGATTGCGATAATGATCACGCGGCTGTTGGGCTGCGGTAATCATCAAAAATATTCCTGAGAGCAAGTGCATTAACCAGCCCACAAATGGAATCCATCCAACAACCGATGTCACGATTCCTAAAATAGATCCATAATAAGGCTCTTTATTAGTCACCGATAGCACCAACGTTACAATGTGGAAAATCAACATAAAGAACAATATCGTATACGCAGAATTTACGACGATCAGCCCGCCCAGAACAGGAATAGCAAAAAATAGCTCCAATCCGCCTGTAATCCATTTTAATGTTTTTGATGGTGTCATTGTTCCACTCTCCCAATGCTATTTCATTCCATAAGTATATCCTATCCCCCTGCAGGATGACATACATATTTTACTAATTCCATGCTTACATAGCGACGATCTCACCCCTTTTTCGAATGGGCTAAGCTCTGGCTACATATATGTGAGAGAGAACGAAATTTGGTGATTTTTAAAGGGGGGGAGCATCATGGGATATTATATTGAAGTGGAACGTGGCGTTAAGCTGTATGTAGAAGATATAGGAGCTGGCATCCCTGTTCTGATGGTGCACGGCTGGCCGCTGGACCATCGCATGTACGAATACCAGGTTGCCCTGTTGCCTGCTTACGGATACCGCTGTATTCAAGTAGATCTTAGGGGATTCGGGAAGTCTGATCGACCATGGCATGGATACAATTATGATCGACTGGCAGACGACCTCCTGGCGGTTATACAGTTCCTTCAATTAAGTCATATACGGTTGATCGGCTTTTCCATGGGAGGCGCTATTGTCACACGCTACATGAGCAGGCACCGGGGATGGGGTGTTGACCAGCTAATTTTGATCGGAGCTGCGACACCTCGGTTCACTCCAACCAGCGGCTTTCCTTATGGCACTCCTGTCGCTGAGGTAGATAAGCTCATCAAACAAGCCTATACAGATCGGCCACAACTGGTAACATCATTTGGCGAAATGTTGTTTGCTAATCCCGTCAGCCAGAGTTTACGCGACTGGTTACGTGATCAGGGCTTTGCGGCTTCGGTTCATAGCATGGCTTGTACTTTGTATTCACTGCGTGACTCTGATTTACGGTCCGATTTGCCGTGTATACACGTGCCTACGTGGATTTTACACGGTAAGCTGGATCGAGTCTGCCCTTTCCCTCTAGCGATCGAAACTCAAAAAGGAATCATCGGGTCCAGGCTTATTCCTTTCGAACGGAGTGGTCACGGTGTATTTTATGAGGCGTTACCTGAATTTAATTCCACCTTACTGAGCATACTATCCTCATCCTCTACACATCACCTTTGAAAGCCCGTTCATTCTCTCAAAAGAAACAAAAAAGACGCCTCAGCGCCGTTAGGCTATGGGGCATCTTTTACTACAAACATGTATCCGCTTAGGATTGTTTGGTATGATTAAAGCTCGTATTATTTAAAACAGCCAGCTTTTTCTCGCCCTTCACCATGGCAGAACCGCAAATGGGGCATGTCGGCTCGACAGAAAAAGCGAAGTTATCCCGCATCCAGCCGTTGCATGTATCACTGGCGCAATTCCAAACAGTTGTAATTTCCTCAGGAATTTCATCCATTGGCTTTTTCCGTGAATTGTACATAAACATCCCTCTTTCTTCATGATTTATAAAGCGATAAGATGTAATCAGTTCAAAAACGGTCTTGTGAACAGATAAAAACAAATGCCCCAAACGCTATGTTCGGGGCATCTGAAGTAGGCTGTAATTTTAAATTACAGTTTTACAACGTTCTCAGCTTGTGGTCCACGGTTTCCTTCAACTACGTTGAATTCTACGCGTTGGCCTTCGTCCAAAGATTTGAAACCTTCGCCTTGGATTGCGGAGAAGTGTACGAATACATCGCTTCCACCTTCAACTTCGATGAAACCGAAACCTTTTTCTGCGTTAAACCATTTAACTGTACCTGTTTGCATGGAATTACCTCCAAAATATATTTATATGACCTTTATTTTTTACAAATAAAAATTCACATATTGCACAAGGTTATTTCAACCTAAAACAATAACCCTCTACAATATGTGAATCTCAGGTCACAATTTCAATATACTCATATTACCATAAGTGTATTGAAAACGCAAGCACTGGTGAATTTAATTTATGCAGAGTGCTTATATCAGCTATTGCTGCTTCATGCTGTTTTCATTAGACAAGAGTGAGTCATTAACGACTACTTAAAACATTATATCCACAATTGCTTCCTATTATACCAGTAATCCAAAAATAAATATACACAACATTGCGCAGGAGATGAGCCTTTTGAGCAAAGCCCATCTCCTGCTTTTATTGGCTCAATCTAATTACTAATCCGCCAGCGCTTTAATTTCCTCTGCTGTCAGCGCTTTGTTATATAACTGTACCTCATCCAGACTGCCGTTAAAGTAGGCATCGGCGGCAAAGCGGCTTTTACCAAGATAAGCCTCGTTCGTTAGCAACTCATTGGGGTTAAAGGTAATGCCGTCATTTACAGCTACTTCTTCACCATTTACATACAGCTTTCCTGTATTCCCCTCCAGTGTAACCGCTACATGCGTCCACTGGTTTAGAGGTAATGATGATTTGGCAAGCAAGCTCTGATCCGTACCCTCATGGATGGTAAACTGTAGTACACCGCCTCCTTGGGAAGGGGTGAGGAAAATATGGCGAGCCTGGCCGTTGCCGAAGTCAAAGATCCGTTGCCAAGCGGCTCCACCCTTCCAGTTCACCCAAGCGGAAAAGGTAAAGTCCTTCGCATCTGTTACCGTATTGGGGAGCTGCACGTAACCATCCTTGCCGTTCAGGACAAGAGCACCGCCAAGCTTCCCGTCTTTATCCCATGCGGTACCACCATACGCCTTACCGTCGAGTTGATTGTATGTGCTGTCCACAACGGAAGTTCCCTGATCCTCATTCCACGAGTAGCGTGCGAGCTGAGGACCCTGAGCCTGCTCAGGAACAATGGCTGTAAAGTTTTTCTTTGCTGTAGCTTTGTCCTTTTTGATAGTCGCTGTCAATGTAACTGCTACAGGCTGAGAACCGGCTTCTGGCCGGTACACTTCACCTGTGACAGAAATAATCTCGGGACGGGAGGATTCCCACGATATAGTGGTGTCTTGTGCAGCTTGAGTAGGTAGCGTGAGATCATAAAAAACGTTGCTCGTATCGCCTAGACTCAAATCCTTCTGCACCGCAGCTACAATCTTGCTAGCCTTCAGGTCAGGCTTTAGCGAACCCCATACCGCAACACCCTTGGAGGACAATGCGGTAAAAGCTAGCGTCTTGGCTCCTGTGTCTGGATCACGGTGTCGCAGGAATACCCCTTTGTACTTCGTACCATCTGCTGTAATCTCCAGCTGATTGTTTGCCCCCAGCTTCCATGTACCGTTCACTCCACCAGACAGTTTGCCACCTTGGTCCAGACTGACGGTAACGGCCTGCTTAATATTGGCCGAAATTTCCTTCCCGTGATTAACATACGAGTATTGACCGACAACATCCTTCTCAGATAGCTTTTTCAGTGAATCCTCATCTCCTGAATAGCGATAAGGAGCAACTACAGGCCAACCGTCAGCGTTCATGAACATTTCATGTACCCGCACTTCAAACTGCTCGCCTCTTCCCGGAAAACGGGAATGAAAAATGACAAAATGCTTTTTCGTCTTGGGATCATAATAAGCCGAGTTATGTCCGGGCGACACATAGCCTGTACCCAATCCTGTTCCCGGGTCACCAATTTCTCTCGGAATCAAGTAATTACCTATTAACTTGACACCATATGGCTCAATGGAAGCGTCATCAAAAAGGGGTTTGTCTGGATTGGCCTTGACCTTGATCATGTCGTTGCCTTCGGCATCGTAAAAAGGACCATCCGGTGTTTTGGACCGAGCCACACGCAAGTTGTATCCGCCGTCCGCTGACAATCCGCCATAAGACAGGAACAAGTAATAGTAATCCGTTTGTGGACTGTATTGTATGTATGGCCCCTCCATACGAGCATGGTTACCACCTGTCAGCTTTTTCCCGTAGCCTTGGCCTGGTAAGGGCTTTCCTGTTTTTTCATCCATCTGCATAATGAAAATGCCTCCGGAATAGGAGCCATATACCATCCACAGCTTGCCGTTCTTATCATAGAAAGTGTCAGGGTCTACGGCGTTGGGATGCTTGGTTGCATCATAGATCGTCCCATCTTCACTCGGTTGCCCCCACATGCCCGATTTCAGAAAAATCCCTTTATTCTTATAAGGGCCTTCAATTTTATCAGCAACCGCTAGGCCCATCGCTGAACGCGGGGAGTCGCCTTTACAAGCGTTATAGTACATATAGAACTTACCATCCGCCAATTGAATGACATCCGCTGCCCACAGCGTGTCTGTCTGTGCCCAATCCAGCGCTTCCTTTAATTCCTCCTTCACGTTGGGAATCAATGCATTCCCATTCGCCACGCCTGTCGCAATGGTATCCCAATTCATGAGGTCCTTGGATTTAGCAGCCGCCAGATGTGAGCCAAAAATATAAAACGTGTCTTTCACTTTCAGGATGGATGGATCATGTACGGAAGTCTCCTTGAAGGAGACGGCCTTTTTACTTTGGCTTAAAAGGTTTTCCTGCCCCTGTGCTTGAAGGGAGGCCTGCTCTATACTTTGAATCCCAGCTGTATCTGAATTAAGTGTTGACTCGGCGCCTGCCAAAGAGGCAGGCAACAACAGCGCACCTGCCAGAGAAGCAGCCGTTACTTTACGAATGAATATTTGCTTCATAAATCAATCTCCTCTCGTTTTGAACAGTCCTGATAACATGAAAACAATGTGGAGTAAGGCGGTCAGGATTATGTTTGAATTAACTTCTTTACCCTCGAATTAAATATTGATCATCTCCTCCCTGAAATTAAAGCGCTTCCATTTGATTTGAAAAATAAAACCTTCTTCTAACAAGAAGGACGATTCAAACCCGACGGTTCATCGTATCTTTATATTATTCAATGGGAATGGAAAATTCAATACGTAATTTTATATTTTTGTGAATTATTTATTTAATTATTAACATTAATAAATGTGTTGCTTAAACTACTGGTTTAAAGTTATAATTTTACAAGTAAAATTCCACATGTTACCTGCCGATATACTTAAAAAGACTCATTTTACGATTATATAAATACAAAATTTTACACTTTATAAGGAGGTGAAAATATATGCAATGGTATTTAAATGGATTAAAAAACTATGTAGGATTCCAAGGTAGAGCAAGACGTACAGAATACTGGATGTTTGTTCTATTTAGTGTAATTGCCACTGTGGTGATCGGAATAATTGACGGTCTTTTCGGCTTAACTCCGATATTGACGTACATTTATTCTTTGGCTGTCCTGCTGCCGTCTCTGGCTGTTATGGCCCGTAGACTGCATGACACAGGCAAAAGCGGATGGTGGATTCTCATCGCTCTGGTTCCTCTGGTAGGGTCAATTATTTTGATTGTATTCTTCTGCCTAGACAGTCAGCCTGGCGACAATAAGTATGGGAAAAACCCTAAATTGTAATGGTTGTAGTTGTCTAAAACCTCTTTCACTTATGTGAAGGAGGTTTTTTTCTTATTCACTTTTCCTCGAAATTCCAGCCATAAGTTTATCAGGAGACCTCAGCGTCCATACTGGATTAAAAAGTATCCTCAAAGAGAGGGAGAACGTTTATGCGTTTTCGGAAAAGAACCCCCCTTAACAAATTTAGAAAGGTGCCCGTCCAGCAAGCCGAAGGTAAGTCTGAGCATTCCGGAGAACAGCTCAGTGCAAATATGGGAACCAATCTTCAGCAGATCAGACAAGCACTCGGCAACAGCACCGATATCGTCATAAGAGAAATCCGTATTGGCAAGGATGGTGACCAACTCATCGCCATCATCTATACCGACGGTTTGGTAGACAAAAATATAGTCTCCGACTTCATCATGGAGTCGATGATGCTGGACAGCAGCTCGTCCAGGCACGTGGAGGGAAGGTTCCAAGCCTCCTCTAGTGTCATGCAAATTCTAAAGGATTACGCCCTGACTATCGGCAGCATCCGGGATATTACCGACTTTGAAACCTTATATAACGCGCTGTTGTCGGGGGATGCAATCATTTTGGTTGAGGGCGAGACGCAGGCAATATCGGCCAGCGCACGTGGGTGGAAGGATCGCGGTGTCACCGAGCCTGCCTCAGAAAATGTCGTGCGCGGGCCTCGGGAAGGATTTTCTGAGACACTGCGTACGAACACAACTTTGATTCGACGTAAGATTAAAGATCCGAATCTATGGCTGGAGACCAAACAAATCGGTCGTGTAACCCAGACCGATGTCGCTGTCATGTATATAAAGGGAATTGTGAATCCTAAATTGGTCGAGGAAGTACATGAACGATTGGATCGCATTGATGTAGACGGCATTCTCGAGAGCGGATATATCGAGGAATTAATCCAAGACAAAACCTTCACCCCCTTTCCCACAGTATACAATTCGGAACGCCCAGACGTCATCGCCGCTGAACTGTTGGAAGGTAAAATTGCAATCCTGGTAGATGGTACCCCTTTTGTGCTTGTCGTGCCTGCATTATTCGTGTCCTTCCTGCATGCGGCGGAGGACTATTATCAGCGTGCAGACATTAGCAGCTTCATCCGGGTCCTTCGTTATGCCGGAGTGTTTATCTCCCTGCTTGGTCCGTCCTTATATGTAGCCATCACTACGTTTCATCAGGAAATGCTGCCGACCTCACTGCTAATTGGTCTAGCGGCACAGCGGGAAGCTGTCCCTTTCCCCGCCTTTATCGAAGCACTCATGATGGAACTGACATTTGAAATATTGCGGGAAGCTGGCGTTCGCATGCCCAAATACATCGGGGCAGCCGTCTCTATCGTAGGCACACTCGTCATTGGACAAGCTGCTGTCGAGGCGGGCATCATATCTGCGGCAATGGTTATTGTTGTATCGATTACCGCCATTTCCAGCTTTGTTCTTCCTGCCTACAATATGTCCATCGCTTTTCGTATGCTGCGGTTCCCCTTGATGGGACTTGCTGCTTCCTTTGGATTGTTCGGAATTATTGTCGGAGGCATCGCCCTGATCCTGCATATGTGCAGCCTTCGTTCGTTCGGCGTTCCTTATATGTCTCCTTTTGCACCTTTAATCCCGACAGACACCAAAGATACCATCTTTCGGGTCCCTCACTGGATGATGACTTCACGTCCCCGGTTAGTGGAGCAGAAGAATGTCAATCGTCGAAACAGCACCCCGCCCCGTAAATCTCGGGAATAGAAGAAAAAGAAACCGTCAGAAAGGAGTGGATCATCATGAAACGGAAGGCGGCATTTCTGTTCTTGATCCTTACACTCGTTTTGCTTCTGACAGGCTGCTGGAATCGCAGGGAGCTGAATGAGCTTGGCATCGCCGTGGGTATGGGAATCGATAAACAAGGGGATCAATTTCGTGTCTCTATCCAAGTGGTGGACCCTGGGAATGCATCATCCAGAAAGGGGACAAGCGGCGGGGCTCCAGCCACCTTGTATACAGAGGAAGCGGATACCATATTTGAAGCGATCCGAAAAATAACAACAATCAGCCCCCGGAGAATGTATTTTTCTCACCTGCGTATATGTGTGATTGGTGAGTCATTAGCTACCGAAGGTATGGCAAAATCTTTAGATTTACTCTCCAGGTACCATCAGTTCCGCACTGATTTTTATATTGTAGTGTCCAAGGGCAATAGTGCGGAGGATACATTAAAAATTATGACACCTTTAAATCCGATTCCCGCCATTGATCTTTTCTCATCCCTGGAAACATCACAGAAAAACTGGTCACCCAGCACAACGGTAACCCTGGATGAATTGATTGATGCTGTCACCAGTGAAGGAAAACAGCCTGTGTTGACAGGACTCCGGATCATTGGCGATAAAGAGATGGGAGAAACCAGCAGCAATGTGAAAAAGATCGCCCCATTCAGTCGTTTACAGTATTCAGGACTTGCTGTATTTAGAGAAGATCGGCTAATCGGATGGTTAGATGAAACTGAGAGTCGAGGCTATAATTTCATCCTTGGCAAAGTGCAGAGCTCTGTCGGCTATGTTGCTTGTCCCAGAGGCGGCAAAATCGTCTCAGAAATCATCCGCACTCAAACCACTGTAAAAGGAAGTTCCTATAGGGGAGAACCTCAGATTCATATTAAAATGCAGGTTGAGGCCAACGTGGGAGAAGTTGAATGTACTGGCCTAGATCTGACCAAGGTTGAAACGATTCATGATATTGAAAAGAAAGAGGAAGAAAAAATAGAAGATATTATGAAGTCAGCCGTTAACAAGGCCCAAAAATCATACAAAACTGACATATTTGGATTCGGTGAAGCCATTCACCGCGCTGCTCCAAAGACTTGGAACACACTGAAAAAAAACTGGGATGAAGAACACTTTACAGAATTACCCGTAACGATCAAGGTCGATTTCAAGATTCGGCGCTTGGGCACTATCGGTAGCTCCTTTATGAATGATATGAAAGAATAAATTGTCAGAAGCCAGGGGGCCAGGTTTCTGGCTTTATAAAAGAAGGGGTCTTCTCAAAATGCTATCTCAAATAGTAAAAATCATCAGCATATTCCTCATCGCTGCTATCATTAGCTTGATTGAGGTCCCCGCCATGTGGAAAAAGGGATTTAAAAAAGAGCTCTGGTTATTTTTTACCCTTCTCTTTTTTGCGGTTGGGATCAGTTGTGCCAAAGTATTTCACTTCCACATTCCCACCCCCTTGGATTGGATAACAGCCATATATAGACCATTCAGCAATTTTTTGATTCATATGGGGCTAATAAAATAAGACGAGGTGAACAATGGGTGCCAGCACAAATCAAAATCTCAGCACGGCAGATCATGATATTAACTACTTTATTTACGGTCGGAAGTGCAATCCTCATCGTCCCTTCAGGCATGGCGCTTGTAGCCAAGCAAGATGCGTGGATTGCTGCGCTCGTCGGGGTCGGGGCTGGGCTTCTTATCTTATATTTGTACAGCAAGCTTGCGGCGCTTTATCCAAAGATGACCCTGATTGAGATGATGGAAACTCTACTCGGAAAATGGTTAGGCAAAACCGCAGGTATTCTTTTTTTCAGCATGCTATTTATTAATGCTCCTGTACCAGTGTTATTTTATTTAGGGAATTTTATGACCACTCAAATGATACCGGAAACGCCGATACTGGCGGTCAATATTCTCTTTGCACTTATTATAGTATTCGCTGTGCGATTAGGGCTAGAGGTCCTGGCTCGTTCGGCCGAACTGATGTTTCCTTTATTTACCTTGCTGTATATTTCTTTTGTGGGTTTAGTGGTATCCAATATTAAGCTGGAAAATGTTCAACCTGTGTTGGAGGCAGGAGTAGGACCGATTTGGCCTGCTGCCCTGTCCTTTTTTAGCACAGTATTTATACCTCATATTGTTTTGCTCATGATCTTCCCGTCTTCTATCAATCACTCAAATCAAACCCGTAAAGCTTTCTTTATAGGAAGCCTGCTTGGCGGGTTGATATTGGTCGTGGTGGTTGCACTGACAATTTTGGTATTTGGTCCTGACCTAACAGCAAGAAATATATATCCTAGTTATGCGTTAGCCAAAAAAATTAGCATTGGCAACTTTCTACAGCGGATCGAAGCCATCATGGCTACGATGTGGTTTATTTCACTTTTTTTTAGAATCACGCTGTATATGCACACCACAGTGACAGCAATAGCCCAAATCTTTTGTCTGAAAAGCGATCGGCAACTGGTGCTTCCTCTCGGGATGTTATTAGTCATCCTGTCCATCATCGTGTATCCTAATGTCCCTTACCAACAAACCTATGATACCAAGACGTGGATTCCCTTTTCTCTATCCATTGGGTTGTTCTTTCCCTTGCTGCTGCTCTGTATTCATGGGATACGAACAATCTGGTCAAACAAAAAAACAACATCCAAAGAGTAAGTCATATTCATTTTTCGTGATATCTGTGAATTTTTTTTGCGCTACCTGTTTATAATCTTCACTTTTAGTTTATTTTAAACGAGTATTAAGCTGGCGCTAAGATTGGGCGTGTATGATGTATTTAAGAATCTGGTAACTACATAAGCCGGATGGGCTAAAGGCGTAAACATTACTCCCGTTGGATATCCATATACCGTTCCACCCTGTCAGAATTTTAATGAAACACAAAGGAGATTTACTATTATGAACCGAAAACGAATGTTGGTCATCTGCACACTGTTGCTGGCGTTATCTATTGGGCAGTCTTCTACTTGGGGAAGTCGGGCTAATGCTGCTGCACTGGCTCCAGAGAGAGCCCTTCATGTACAGGACAATGAAGCTTCCAAGGATGATGATTTGTTGCGAACACTGGGTATTTCCTCGGATGAGCAACTGTATGATGCGTTATATAACGGTCAAACCTTGGCTGATATTGCACAAACCCATAATCAGGATGCTCAGGCTATCGTTGATTTGCAGGTAGCTCAGTTAACGGAGCAATTGAACCAACGACTGGCCGATAAGAGCATTACACCTGAGCAATACCAAGCTCATAAGGCTGAATTGACTCAAGTTGTTGCCAAAAGTGTATTCGGGCTATAAGCCTAGGCATGACCGAATGTAATAAAGGCGCTGAATCCATAGAGGATCAGCGCCTTTTCTGTATTGACCAGCTTACACTTGATATACCCGGATCAGGTTGGTGGTGCCTGCCTCAGCGACAGGAACACCTGCTGACAGGACTACAGTATCCCCTTTATGGATATAGCCTGCATTCAGGGCATTGCGGATAGAGGATTCGAACATTTCGTCCGTTGTTGCTACTTTATCCCCTTTGATCGGAATTACACCGGACAACAGACAAATCTTAGCGAACACCGTATTATTCGGGGTAACCGCAATGATCGGTGCCTTCGGACGATATTTGGACACCATACGTGCCGTGAATCCACTGGCTGTCGAGGTAATAATCGCTTTGGCGTCCAGCTCCAGAGACGAACTTACTGCGCCCTGACTAATGACTTCGGTAATGTTGGTGCTTTGGCGTGCTCTGCGTTTGTCGAACTGCTCCTGATAATCCAACTGCGATTCTGCTCTGGCAGCTACCGCAGCCATGGTCCGTACGGACTCGACAGGATACTTACCAGCAGCAGATTCGCCGGACAACATCACTACGTCAGCTCCTTGCATAACAGCATTGAACACGTCACTAACTTCAGCTCTCGTCGGACGTGGGTTCACCTGCATGGATTCCAGCATGTGAGTAGCAACGATAACGGGCTTGCCGACCAAATTACACTTGTCGATCATTTCTTTTTGCATTACAGGCACATCCTGAATCGGCACTTCCACGCCCAGGTCGCCACGAGCTACCATAATACCGTCTGAAGCTTCGATGATGTCATCTAGGTTCTCCATACCTTCGGCATTTTCAATTTTGGAATAGATCTGTACATGCTCAGCTTGGTGTCCCTTCAAAATCTCACGGATTTCGCGGATGTCATCACCTTTACGCACAAAAGAAGCCGCAATAAGCTCAATGCGCTGCTCCACCCCAAATTGGATGTGCCTCACATCACGCTCCGTTACGCCTGGAAGAGTCGTATGAATCCCTGGCAGGTTCACACCTTTTCTTGGCTTCAAAATACCGCCGCTTACGATATTACAAATCATTTCCGTTCCTTCGATGGAGGTTACAGTTAGGTCAACCAGACCGTCATCAATGAGAATACGATCACCTGGTTTGATGTCTTTCGGCATATCTGGATAATTCACCGAAATACGATGCTCGTCCCCTAAAATCTCTTCCGTGGTCAGAATGAGCTGGCTACCTGGCTTCAGCAGAACAGATGCCTCTTTTAGCTTGCCAATCCGTATTTCCGGCCCTTTAATATCCATCATGACAGGGATACAGGTGTTCATTTCCTTCGCAGCCTGCCGCACATTTTCAATACGTTTAACATGATCCTCCAGCTCCCCGTGAGCCATGTTTAGGCGGGCTACAGTCATACCAGCCTGGATCATTTCTTTTAACAGATCAATGGAATCGCAGGCAGGTCCCATAGTACAAATAATTTTCGTTTTAAGCATAGTAATGTCATCCTCCTGAATGTCTTTACTGTATGGTTTCTAGTCCACTTTGCTTCTCTATCTACATTAAACTTATATAGTTCTATTCTACCTGTACCCGTGCACCAAGACTATGAACTATAGTATGATGAATGTACTACAGTATGATGAATGTTGAAGACATCGGAGAGTGAGTTTCGTGATTACATTGACGAGTATACGGCAGGACAATGGTGTAGACTGGTACGAAAAGGCTAGTACAAATAGCGACAACGATGACTTACTGTTCATTTTGGTCACCTTTGGCAAATGTGTATATTGGGTGAACGATAGTAAGATCATTCTGGGCAAGGGTGAAGCTCTGCTTTTACCCGGTCATCTGAATTACTATGGCAAGAGCATTCCTACGCTTTTCCATACCAAGTATGTGATACATTGCCGCAAAACATGTACGAACAGCACACTTCCCATACTGAATACAGACCAGCCATTATGGATCAAGCCCGGATGCTACGATTTGCTGCATGAACGGATCAAATCGATGTATTATCAATGGACTGAACACCCAAGCTACTACGCCCTGATGGCTGACTGTCTGCTGACCGAAGCCATGATTTATATGAACCAGGAATGGGACAAAGGTACCGTTCCTCGCGATAAAGAACGGCATGTAGAACATATGAAACAGTATATTCAGAATCACTACAGAGAAAAGGTAACCAAAGAAGAGCTTGGCGATGCCATCCGCAAAACCCCCAACTACGCCGCGACACTGCTGCGTGAGGTTACAGGCCAAACGATCAGCGAGCATGTACATACGCAACGTATTAAAACCGCCATCTACATGTTAACGGAGTCTCGGCTAACAGTTCGTGAGATTTCAGAGTACGTGGGATATAGTGATGTGTCTTATTTTCATCGAATCTTCAAACGCTTAACAGGCTGTTCCCCGTCCGAGTTTCTGGATGAACGTTCCTCCATCGTCTAATCGGACAGCCTGAAGCTTTATTTCATAGAATAAAAAAATGGTCGCCCCACATGGAATCCATGTAAAAGGCGACCATTATAGTTATACTTACACACATGAACCTGCGTGCAGTTGTGCTGGCTGGATGATATTAATTGGAGGAACCCGCTGTTTTGACTTTCTCCAGCATTTTATCGTTAAAGCCAAACATCCAAGTCAGGACAAAAGATACAGCCATCGCAGCCAAGTTTGCCAAAATATAAAACGGAAGCTGATGGTTCATGTAGAGCAGCGTACCTGGAATAACTGTAACCGCCATCCCTGTAGCCGCCAAATGCAAGATTGAAGCAATAAAACCACCCACCGCTCCGCCGATGAGACCCATGACAAAAGGCTTCATATATCTCAGATTAACACCGAAAATAGCCGGCTCTGTAATCCCCAGGAAAGCGGAGAACGAAGAAGGAAGCGCCAACGCTTTCAGCTTGCTGTCCTTCGTTTTCAGACCAACCGCCAGACAGGCAGCACCCTGGGCAGCCATTGCGCACGTAATAATAGCATTGAAGGCATTAACGCCGTTCTTTTCAAGCAATTGGATCTCCAGAAAATTAAATATATGATGTACACCTGTAACGACGATAATCTGATGCAAAAAGCCGATGACAATCCCTGCAATACCGAAAGGCAAATCAAGTACAAATGTTGTTCCGTGCAGTACCCATTCTTCAAGCGAGTGGAAAATTGGACCGATAGCAAACAGTCCCAAAGTGATCATAATCAACAGTGTTAAAAATGGTGTAAGAATCAGGTCCAGCGCTTCAGGCACCCGTTTGCGCAGCGCCCGTTCCAGCTTGGCTCCGATTAAGCCTACGAAGAAGGCTGGCAACACCGATCCTTGATAACCAACCACAGGAATGAAACCGAACATTGTCAGCGGATGGGCTGAGCCGTCGGCAACACTATACGCGTTAGGCAAGGCCGGGTTTACCAGCATCAGGCCGAGAACGATCCCCAGCACCGGACTGCCGCCGAATACTCTAAAGGCTGACCATGCGACTAACGCGGGTAGGAAGGCAAAAGCTGTATCCGTTAATACTTGTGTATATAATAAAAAGTTAGGTGAAATATCCTGCGGCGTCATGCCGAACAGAGCGAGAATTTGCGGCTGAGTGAGCAAACCGCGCAGCCCCATGAACAACCCTGTAGCGACCAGCACTGGAATAATCGGTACAAACACATCGCCAAAGGTGCGAATGGACCGTTGGAAGACATTGCCCTCCTTTTTCGCCTGACTTTTGACCTCTTCTTTAGACGAACCCGTCACGCCAAGCTTCTCAACCTCATCAAAAATCCGATTTACCGTACCTGTGCCAAAAATAATTTGATATTGACCTGAATTGAAGAAAGCCCCTTTAACCTTGTCGATCTCCTCCACTTTTTTCTGGTCAATCTTCTCCTTATCATGCACCATAATCCGCAGGCGCGTTGCACAGTGAGCAAACGAAGCGATATTTTCCTTACCACCGATCGCCTCGATCACTTCTTTAGCTATTTCTCTGTTTTCCGCCATGATGTTCATCCCCTCGTTCATTCCGTTATGTTTGATGATTAACGATCCACTTGATGAATTAGCCTACTCATGTAAAGTTCCATTTTACCGCTTGGAAGAGAGCCTCTCCCTTGTCGGCAAAAAAGCGTATTTCGTCACTCTCTGGGTGCGGAAAAATACGACTGGTGAACACTTCTTCCCCGTCATTGACGAAAATCTCAACTGAAGATGTATCTACAAACAAATGGAGCTTGATATGATCCTTATCCCATGCACACTGCCGTACTTCACCGTACGAAGCGGCTACAGGCTCACCCGATTGTGAACGGTCCAATACAAGTTTACGGCTGACGGCATTGTATTTAATCACCGTCTTTTCTGTCTCACTCGCACGGAACTCAATCCCAAATGCCTTGGCATCCAGAAGATCTACTTCACAGATCAGTTCATAGGCTGTACCCTTAAATCCTTCGTAGGTTTTGCTCTCTGAGGACAACGTGTCAGCTACCCGATCCTCACTATTTCTACGCAGTGTGGTTAGCTCTGGGATTGGCCGCTGCAACAGTTTTCCTTTATGAAGCGTAAGCTCCCTCGGTAACGTCAGACAATGGGCCCATCCATTAGGATCTGTCGGGGATTCGATATCCGGTAGCCCCATCCAGGCCACCATAATACGCCGCCCCTGCGGGTCAATCATCGTCTGTGGTGCATAGAAATCAAAGCCTCTATCAAGCTCGTGGAATGCGCCGTGCTTCAATGTTCTTGTCTCTGTATCCAGCGGCTTGCCGATAACGTAGCCCGATTGATAAATATTGTGGTTTTCATCCCCTGAAGGCTCTAAGCCCTGTGGAGAAAAGACCAGAACACCCGCTCCGTTCAGTTCGAAATAATCCGGGCATTCCCACATATATCCGAACGATTCCAGCCCCGTGTTTAGTTCCCCCTCAAACTGCCAAGTACGGAGATCGGTTGAACGATAAAGGACAACGCAGCCTGTTAAATTCGTTCTCTGGGCGCCAATCACACAGTAAAAGCTATCGCCGTCCTTCCACAGCTTGGGATCGCGAAAGTGGTCTGTATAACCCTCTGGCACATGGTCAATAACAGGATGCTCCCACTTGGTAATGTGACCGCTCTCATCCATAACAGCCATGCATTGATAAGGATGTCTGATCCAGTTTTCGTCTCGTGTATTTCCTGTATACATCATATATAATTTGCCCTCATGCTCCAGCGCGCTGCCAGAGTAAGCCCCATGCGAGTCAAAATAGTCGCCAGGTGTGATGCCAATGCCTGCGCTCTGCCATGTGACCAAATCTTTGGATTTCAAATGATACCAATATTTCATCCCGTGATCCGTTCCTAGCGGGAACCATTGATAAAATAAATGGTATTCACCTTGATAATATGAAAATCCATTCGGATCATTGAGCAAGCCTGTTGGTGGCTGGATATGAAACGACTGCCGCCACTGACATTGCTCCACCTTTTTCTCCAAGCTCGCGATTTCACCGGGCTCTGCCTGCTCGATCAGTCGATACTTTTGTTCTTTTGTCATTTTCATAGGTGTACCTCATTTTTTAATAACTTAGATTTAGGGAACCGGTTCCAAAAGATTCAAAAAAATATTATATCGGAACCGGTTCCTATACGATTAAAAAAAATACTCATCCATGGATTTGCAACCGATTCCAATTGTGCAAGAATGCAATGGAACCGGTTTCGAAGAAATTATAATCCACTTGTTCAGCGTTTGTCAACGCTTTCTCTTTCAATAAGGGAATAATCCATGACTGTCACTTGTTCTACCGTTTTATGTTCTACCAGCCGTACAATATTTTGCGCTGCAACACGTCCAGCCTCCATATACGGATATTGAACAGTAGTTAGCGCAGGGTGAATGACCTCTGTAATATCGTATCCCCCAAAGCCAGTTACCGATAAATCCGACGGAATGGTAATGCCTTTGGAATATGCCGCGTTGATTACCCCAAGGGCAATATTATCCGTAGCACACACCATTAACGATGGCTTGAATTGGTCCAAAATAGCGGATGCCGCAAGCCGTGCATCAGACATTTTAAACCCGGTCTCATAGTACCTGATATCGTATCCTGCCGCTTGCATCGCCTCGTCCGTATAACACGCAGCAGGTACCGCATCGCGAACGGCCTTCCTAAAGCCCTCTTTGCGCTGCACACCGACAGCAACGTCCCTTTCAGTAACACCGACGTAGGCAATTTCACGGTGGCCCTGTGACAGGACATATGCACCGATATCATATCCGGCACGATAATCATCATGGATAAGGCTATGGATCTGCTCATGTTGCTGGCCCACCAGCAATACCGGAATACTGATGTCTTGAATCGCGGTCAGATGGTCGTCTGTAATTTGAGCAGCCAGCAGAATGATGCCTGAAATTTTTTGCCGTGCGAACTCATAGATCGCCTCAATTTCACGTTTTACATCCTGACTCGTATTGGAGATCAGCATCTGATAATGCTGGGAACGCAGTTCCTCATCAATCCCCATTAACGTATGGGATGTCGCAAAAGAATCCAGCCGTGGCACGACGGTTCCGATAATGTTGGTTCGTTTTGCCTTCAGACTTTGGGCAAACGTATTGGGCACATACCCCGTGGCCTTGACCACCTTTTCAATTTTACGCCTCGTATCTAGGCTGACAGACCCGCCGTTCAAAAAACGGGATACCGTGCTCTTGGATACACCGGCCATTTGGGCTATATCTGCAATCGTCTTATTCATGAGGTCCCCCGGAGATTTTCATTTTCATAAGCGTCCAAAACTTCTTATTTCATATAATTCTATAATACCATATGGCGGGATTGGATTGCTGTAGCCCCAGATTCATCCTACACAATAAGCCGTCCCTTCCATAAAGAAGGAAACGGCGTTTTATGATGGACTGAATTTTAAAAATCAAAGTTATCCGGGTCTGGACCTACCCGAAGATTGGCATTTAATGCCTGAATTCGATCCATATCCTCATGCGTCAATTCAAAGTCAAAAATATCGGCATTTTCGACGATTCGATGCGCCTTGGTGGACTTGGGAATAGTGACGACTCCCTGCTGTACATCCCAGCGTAAAATCACTTGAGCCACCGATTTACCGTGCTTGTTCGCTATGTCTTGCAGCACCGGATGATCGAGCAATTGACCTTGCATGAGCGGAGACCAGGCCTCCATTTGGATGTTGTTCTTTTGACAGAATTGCAGCAGCTCGGCTTGAGTTAATTGCGGGTGGAATTCCACCTGATTGACCATTGGCTTGATTTCTGCATCCTTCATAAGATCTTCCAAATGGTGAATTTGGAAGTTGCTGACTCCGATGGCCTTAATCCGTCCTTCTTTGTACAAGGACTCCAAAGCTCTCCAGGCTTCTTTGTACTTGCCTTGAACCGGCCAATGAATCAAATATAGATCCAAATATTCCAGTCCCAACTTGTTCAGGCTTGCTTCATAAGCTGCTCGTGTCTCTTCATAGCCTAAATCTGCATTCCACACTTTGGACGTGACGAACAGATCTTCTCTGGACAGATTATTCTCTGAGAGGGCTTCCTGAATAGCCTGTCCCACACTGTTTTCATTCGCATAGATTGCCGCTGTATCTATACTGCGGTAGCCATGTTTTACAGCAGCCTTCACAGCATTCACCAGTTCTGAACCTTCCTCCACTTTAAATACCCCGATACCAAACCAAGGCATGCGGACTCCGTTGTGCAATGTTGTTGTGCTTTGTAGGTTTTGTGTCATTTTGTATCTTCCTCTCTATTTTTTAAAAGTTTTAGCCTACCAAGGCGGTTGTATCCCTTTTTTCGAGCATACGACTCCAGGCTGTCAGTAGAACCGCAACAAAAACCATTACCCCACCGACCCAAGTCGTATGCATGAGACCCAGTGAATCCGTCACAATTCCTCCCACATATGCTCCGATTGCGATCCCTGCGTTAAAAGCCGCAATATTAACAGCAGAGGCGACATCGACAGCTTTGGGTGCAAAACGTTCGGCTAACATAACTACATACACCTGTAGACCAGGCACATTCATAAACGCAAGCAATCCCATAAAGAAAATCGTCAACAGGCTTGCCGTTTGAAATGGCACGGTAAACCACAGCAGAAACAGGATCACAGCTTGAATCAGAAACATGTAAAATAAAGCTGAAAGCGGTCTGCGATTCGCAGCTTTTCCACCAATAACATTCCCGATAGCAATGGCGATTCCATACAATAAGAGAATGAACGTTACCGTATTTTGCTTAAAACCGGTTATGTCGTGAAGTAATGGAGATAAATAAGTAAACACGACGAACGTGCCCCCATATCCCAAGGCAGTAATGATGAATGCAAGTAGCAAGCGACCATTCGTAACCAGTTTGACCTGCTCGCCAAAAGGTGTCTTGTTCCCTTTTCGAAGCGTAGAGGGCAGCAGAATCAGATTGGCAATGAGGGCCACAATACCGACGACCACAATGGCCATAAATGCAGCCCGCCAACCCCATTGCTGCCCAACATAGGTACCCAACGGTACACCTGTGACAGTGGCAACGGTCAAGCCGGAGAACATAATCGAAATTGCACTCGCCCGCCGATCATCCGGAACAAGATCGGCTGCAATGGTGGACCCGATGGACATGAACACTCCATGGGAGAACGCCGAAATGACACGTGCGATCAGCAGCAGGGTGATGCCACTAGAGACCGCAGCAAGGCTGTTGCCTGCTATAAACACAATCATGATCCACAGCAGCAGCGTTTTACGAGGAACACTTGATGTTATTGAGGTTAACACAGGTGCCCCAATGGTAACCCCTAATGCATACAGCGTTACAGTTAGTGCGGACATCGTTACGGATATGTGCAAGTCTTCAGCGATCAGGGGAAGCAGTCCTACGCTGATGAACTCAGTGGTCCCAATGGCAAAGGCGCTTACGGCTAAAGCCAGCAATGGCCAGATACTTCGTTTGGATTCTGGCGACATGTTTTTCACTCCTATCTATAGTAATCTTCGACCAGCAGATGTTATTATGAGTTATTCAATCCATTATGAACAGTACGTACTTTTTAGTGATATAGGTACCAAAAAGTACCCTAGACGCGACATACACGGAGGGATCGGCATTGGGAAAGAAGAAATACAATATCTCTGTTGAGGCGACATTAGAGGTGATCGGAGGAAAATGGAAATGTGTGATTCTGTGTCATTTGACCCATGGGAAAATGCGGACAAGTGAATTAAAGCGAATGATGCCTTCCATAACACAAAAAATGCTGACTCAGCAGCTGCGTGAATTAGAGGAGGATGGCATTGTCAATCGGATTAGCTATAATCAGGTTCCACCCAAAGTGGAGTATGAGCTAAGTGAATATGGATGTAGTTTGAAAAGCATTTTAGATTCTCTGTGTGCTTGGGGAGAAAGACATATTATTAAAGAATACGGAGATAAATCCGCGGTTTTGGAGGATAATATTCTGAATAAGCTGTAAAGCGAAAAAAAGCGTCTGCACTAGATCAGCAGACGCTTTCTCTCTCTTACAATTCCAAGAGTTACGAATTGGACATCATTTTATTTTGTGAAATCAATGACCATGCGTCCTTGGATTTTGCCATGCTCCATCTCTTCGAAGATTTCATTGATGTCTTCAAGCGGACGCTTTTGTACAAGAGGAACAACTTTACCTTCTGCAGCGAACTGGAACGCTTCTTTAAGGTCCTCACGAGTACCGACCAAGGAGCCGATTACTTGAATGCCGTCCAGAACCAGACGCGGAATATCGAGATCCATCTTATCGGTTGGAAGACCTACAGCTACGACACGCGCGCCAGCCTTCACAACGTCAATGGCTTGGTTGAAAGGTGTTTTAGCAACAGCAGTAACCACAGTTGCATCCAGACCAGCACCGTTCGTTAATTCCTTAGCTCGGACGACTGGATCTTCTTTCATGCTGTTAACAATATAGTCAGCACCAATTTTTTTGGCCAGTTCGAGTTTTTCATCACTGATGTCAAACGCTACAACTTTAGCATTGAACACATTTTTTGCGTATTGTACAGCCAGGTTACCCAAGCCGCCGATACCGAAAATACCGATCCATTGTCCTGGTCTGATATCACTTACTTTAACTGCTTTATATGTTGTAACCCCTGCGCAAGTTACACTACTCGCAGCGGCAGGATCAAGATTATCTGGTACTTTAACCGCATAGTCAGCTGTGACAATACATTGTTCTGCCATTGCACCGTCTACCGTATATCCGGCATTTTTAACTTCACGACACAAAGTTTCCCGTCCGGTTAAACAATATTCGCAGTGACCGCAGCTTTCGAACATCCAGGCAATACTTACGCGATCGCCAATTTTAAGACTGGTTACTCCTTCACCTAATTCAATGACTTTCCCAATACCTTCATGTCCCAGCACTCTGCCTGTGACATCACCGAAATCTGCATTTTTTACGTGTAAATCTGTGTGGCAAACCCCACAATATTCAACTTGGACTAACGCTTCTCCATGTTTCAGGGAGCGCAAAGGTTTCTCTTCTACACTAACTTTCTTGTCTTTTGTAACAATTGCTGCTTTCATGTAGATCTCTCCTTTGAGTGGATATGGAATTATTTTGTAATACACACCCCACTATTATAGTTACTTCCCCCAAAGAGGACAAACAAATAATTTCAACACTCCAGTATTCTCTCAGCACTCCAGTAATAATAAGCAACCATTTCTACCTTTTTCCTAAGTCCTTGTACCCTTGCAGGAACTTTGTACAATAATTTACAATGTAAAAAGTTTCACATACTCTATTCGGAAGAAGGATAAAGAAATATGAAAAAACAATGGAGAGGTTGCTTGTTCAGCATATTTTCCGTGATCTTGGCATTGTCAGTAACAGGATGTACAGCACCATCTGCCACTTCTAGTACTAGCACTTCATCGTCATCAGCTAACAACGCACATGCAGTTGTTCACAAAAGTCCGCACTGGTCCTACGAAGGGGAGGAAGGACCTGAGCATTGGGGGGAGCTGGAAAAGGATTTTGTCGCTTGTGGTCATGGTCAGGAACAGTCTCCCATCAATATAGAGCATTCCCATCTGGAGGCTTCGCATACGCAGCAGCCGTTACAGGTTCATTATTCAACCACTAAAGTATCCATACTAAATAATGGACATACCGTCCAAGTTAATGCTGCTAGTCCCAGCAATAATATTGTCGTGGACGGCACTACATTCACCTTAAAGCAATTTCATTTTCACCATCCAAGTGAACACCAAATAGACGGCAAAAATGCTGAAATGGAGCTTCATTTTGTTCACCAAAGCGACAACGGAAGCACAGCTGTCTTAGGCGTTCTTATACAAAGTGGCAAAGAAAACAAAGCCTTCAATCGCATTTGGTCCAAACTGCCCAAGGACATTTCTCAAGAAGCGAACTTGGAGGGAGAAATCAATCTTGCCACGCTGCTGCCAAAGGACCTGCACTCCGTTCGCTATAACGGGTCGCTGACTACTCCACCATGCACAGAGCATGTGAATTGGACGGTATTAGACCAGCCTATTGAAATGTCCGCAGACCAAATCAATCAGTTTGCTGCCATTTTTCCCGACAACCATCGACCTGTACAACAACTGGGAACCCGTGAGCTGAAGACCGATAAATAATAAAATATAGTGCCCTAAGTATAAGGCGGTTTCTATTTCTAAATACAAACAGAAGCCCCCTCTGTTCACCTAATTAGAGGAGGCTTCTTGTTATTAAAGCTATTGCCTACTTACATTCGTTATAATCGCACCAGTTGCTCCACCTTCACCGGCAGACCTGTACGCATGGAGCGGTTGGCGGCGATGCCTGTTAAAATGGACCATGCGCCGTCGATATGGGAGGCCGCACGATGAAACCGATCCTCTGCCGGCTTATCAAAAATGTCCCGCAGCATGACTGGGTCTCCTCCGCCATGTCCCCCCACGCCTTCCTCTACTTCGACCTCATAAGGTGCTGCAAAGTGAGGATAGATCGTGATGGTTTTCTCCTTTAGCGCCCCCTCATCTGCCTTGCTACCACCAGAATTGACATAGGATTGCTCGGATACTCGCACCTCCATCCGTCCCTTGGTGCCGTTAAACACGATGATAAAGCCCTCCCAAGGCATATAAGCGTTCAGTGAGTAGTTCATTACCGTTTTATTTTGATACTTCACCATGACACTGAGCGTATCCTCGATGCTGATATTGTCGCCAAATACGCTTTGGTCCCGCACGTACCCATCCTCATGCTCCGCATCCAGATACATGTTTTTTAGATGCTCGTTACGATCCAAATGTAAGGCAAACGGGTCATTTTCCGCCGCCTTGCTGCCATAAGCTCGTTGGTAAAACTCTGTCACGCCACGCTGCTCCGCATTCTCCCGGCCATAAAATTTCAGATCACCCAGCGCATACACCGTCTCCGGCTTTGAGCCAAGCCAAAAGTTCATTAGGTCAAAATGATGTGTCGATTTGTGCACCAGCAGACCGCCGCTATTGCGCTTATCCCGGTGCCAGCGGCGGAAATAATCGGCGCCATGCTGGGTGTTCAGCAGCCATTCAAAATTGACTGACAAGATGTCACCCAGCGTCCCGTCCATAATAACCTCACGGATTTTCGTATTATGCGGGGCATAACGATAGTTAAAGGTGACACGTAGCTTCCGTCCCGTGCGGTCTATGGCATCCAGAATATCTTGGCATTTGTCCTCATCGACTGTCATTGGCTTCTCGGAAATAACATCACAGCCCAGCTCCATCGCCCGGATAATATACCGATGATGCACCCGGTCAATGGTGGTGACGATGACGATATCCGGCTTCGCCTCTGCGATCATCCGGTCAAATTCGTGAGCTTTATAGGTTGGAATTGACTGGTGCTCGTATTTCTCCTGCAACAGCCGATTGGCATAGTCCATTCTCGTCTGGTTGACGTCACAGAACGCGACCAGCTCTGATGTATCTTTGAAAACGGTAACAACTTCACCGTAAAAAAATTCTGCTCTTCCTCCGGTGCCCACAAGTGCATATTTGATTTTAGCCAATAGGTTCACACCCTTTACATGAATTACTTATATTTTATAGTATAAGAAAGAGCTAAATCTTCGCTTTTATTGTGAATTCGTCCCAAAAGTATACATATATTATCCTCATGAATACTTTCATAAAGGAGAACGCTGCTATGATCGTCACACCCCTTTTTGCCATTGAGCAAGCGCTTCGGATGGTGCCGTTTAGCATGTCTGCCGACCATGTCCATCAAGCTTATGAAATCTATTATCTGCTGGCAGGAGAGCGCTACTACTACATTAATCAGCGTGTATACGCGCTACAAAAAGGCGATCTGATCTGGATCAGCAAACATGATTTCCACCGTACAAGCAACAAAGGGAGCGGCAGTCATGAGCGAATCTTGATCAACTTTGATGAAGCGTTTATAGCCCCGCCTACGTCTGTCACGCCATCGGGTGAACAGAGCCACCTGCTTTTGCCTGAAAAAAGCTTCTTGCTTCGCCCCTCCGTGGATGAACAACGCGAGCTGGAGCAGCTGTTCCAGCAAATGCTGGATGAATACCATCAAGAGCATGCCTACCGCCATATGTATCTTCAAAGCCTGCTGCTCCAGTTGCTGATCCGAATCCGCCGCATACAATCAACGGCTCCTGACACCATAGCGCCGGAACGCAGCGAGAAGCAACAGCGCGTATACTCGGTGATTGAGTATCTGCATACCCACTATGCCGAGAAGCTGTCGTTGGAGCAGCTAGCAGGCCATTTTTATATTAGCAGCACATATTTATGCCGCATCTTCAAGCAGACCACAGGCTTTACGTTGGTCGAGTATCTTCAGGATGTACGGGTCCAGCAGGCTCGGGCCTATTTGAAGGAAACGAACTGGAAAGTGACCGCCATTGCTGAAAAAACGGGCTTTGACAGCATTGCTCACTTTGGCCGTGTATTCAAGCATTTCACCGGGCGTACTCCGTTACAGTACCGGAAAGCACACAAAAAGGAGTAGGGAAAACGCCCCTACCCCTTGATGCCTGTTAAGGTAATGCCTTCAATAATTTGCTTTTGGGCGATGACGTAAACGATCAGCACCGGGACGACGGAGATGGTGGTGCCTGCCATCATCAGCGACCAGTCGGCGGTATATAGGCCTTTGAAATTGTTGAGCAGAAGCGGAACCGTAAATTTCTCCGGTGTATTGAGATAGATCAGCGGATCAAGAAAGCTGTTCCAGGCACCCAAAAAGGTGAAAATCCCGATCGCCGCTAATGCCGGGCGAATGAGTGGCAAAATGACACCCCAGTAAATCCGAATGTATCCCGCCCCGTCCATAACTGCTGCTTCCTCCAGATCACGCGGAATACCCATGACGAATTGACGGAGCAGAAAAACCGCGAATGCATTAAACAAAGCTCCAGGTACGATTAGCGACCAATGCGTATCCAGCCAGCCGATACGATCCATCACCAAGTATAACGGAATCATCGTTACCTGCTTAGGCACCATCATCGTAGCGAGGAACAAAATAAACAATATATTCGAGCCCGGAAAACGGATTTTAGCAAAGGCATACGCCGCCATAGACGCGCTAATCAGGGTCGCTGTCACGATGATAAACGTAATGTAAAAGCTGTTCATGTACGCCTGCACGAAGGGCATGGCCTCCAGTGAAGCCGGATAGTTGCTCCATACAAACGGATCGGGAATCCATTGCGGCGGAACGACAAAAATTTGAGAGATATCCTTTAGCGAACTGAGGATGGTCCACAGAAATGGAAAAAACATAATTAAAGAGCCTACAGCGAGCAGCACATGGCGCAGGAACACCCTGCCTCTGCGACTAATCTCCATAGTGTACCCACCTCTTTTGCATTTTAAATTGCAGCAGTGTAAATATGAGAATAATCACGAACAAAATCATTGCCGCTGCCGCACTTTCTCCCATCGTGAAATCAATGAACGCCTGATCGTAAATGTGATACACGAGCGTATAGCTTGCTTTGGCCGGTCCGCCGTTCGTCATGACGAACGCCTGATCGAACACCTGAAAAGAGCTGATGACCATCATAATGGTCACAAAAAAGGTCGTTGGCGACAATAGCGGCAATGTAATATACCTTAGCTGCTGGAACTTACTGGCCCCGTCGATTTCGGCTGCCTCGTAATAGCTTTTGGAGATGCCCTGGAGCCCTGCCAAAAAAATGACCATGTTGTACCCCAGCCCCAGCCATATGCTAAGCAGAGCAATCGACGGGATCACCCATTGTGTATCGGTAAGCCACATCGGGCCTGTAATTCCAATCGCTCGCAGCAAGTGGTTTAAAATGCCGAATTCGCCGTTCAGTATCCACATCCAGATGACCCCAACCGATACCGAGCTGGTTACGACAGGCATGAAAAAGAACAAGCGATAGATTTCCCTGCCCTTCACTTTATTGAGCACGATGGCTACGAGCAGAGCCAACACAATTCCCGCCGGGATGACCAGCACCATATAGTACATCGTATTGATGAGTGCCTTCCAAAAATCAGGATCAGACAATTGGCCTCTAAAATTGTCCAAGCCGACAAACAAGGGCACTCCAAAACCATCCCAATTGACAAAGCTTAAGTACAACGCATACAGCAAAGGCAGCAGCGAAAAACATAACAGACCCAGAAACTGGGGGCCAATGAATAGATAGCCCCACAGCGCTTGATGCTTTTTCTGCATCTTGTCACTCTCCTCCCCGGTCACGGCGCATCCTGTGTTTACTTGACCGCCTTGGATATGATCTGGTTCAACTTCTCAATGGTTGTCGCAGCATCCTGCTTGCCCAGGAACATCAGGTCAATGGTTTCCGTAATATCGGAGTTCAGCCCTGGCACCTGTGCATCATACGCCAATGCAGAACCATGAGCATGCCCTTTATCACGTCCCTCAGTCAGATAGCCCGAGTGCTCAATTGTCGCCTTTTTCATGATGCTCTCATCTGCGGCAGCAAGCGTACCCATGGCATTGCCGCCTTCCACCAGCCGCGCCTCCTGCCCTTTCACAGAGACGTAGAATGCTGCCAGCTTCATGGCCTCTTGCACATGCGGACTATTTTTGTTTACAGCTACATAAGCAACCGGGATAGCAACAGGCTCATTTTTACCGGTGTTGGAGGGCCAATAGATATAGTCAAAGTCAAGGCTTTTATTTTGGCTAAACAAGGGCTCCAGCCATCTCCCCGCTGCCAGCATGCCTACCTGATTGGACATGAACATGGCATCTGCCCCCTGTCCTTTGGGAAGCGAGCCAAGATATACCGCATTTCCCTTTTTCACCATATCGTACATAAAAGTAAAGGCTTCCTTACCCTTTTCATTGTGGTCCAGCACATACTTGCCTTGTTCATCAAAGATCCGGCCGCCATTCGACCACACCCATGAATACCAGTGAGCCCACCAGTTTTCCGCAATATAGCCCTGCTTTCCGGCTGCCTTCAGCTTGGATGTAACCTCCTCAAAGGCGTCCCAGTTCCACTTGCCCTCATCATAGTATTCCTGCGGTGTCTTCACGCCTGCTTCCTTAAATACCTTTTTGTTGTAGTACATGACCATCGGGTTGGAGTCAGGAGTGACCCCATAGATTTCCCCATCACGCTTGGCTGGACCCCATAATCCTTCCGGAAAATCCTCAGCTTTTACATCACTTGCCTCACTTTTTAAAAATTCGCTCAAAGGCTGCACCTGCTTTGCTCTGATCAAACGTGCAATCGTCGGTTCATAGGAATAAAAGACATCCGGTCCGCGACTTCCCTGTAGCTGTGTCAACAGCTTTTGCTCATATTGGTCTCCCGGTACAGGTACCAGCTTAACCTCGATATTCGGATTCTCCTTTTCAAATGCATCCAATGCCCGCTGATACACCTTCACCTCCGCAGGATTACCCCATGCCTGCATCGTAAGCCGCACTTTTTGCCCATCAGTATTGTCCACTTTGGGAGAAGTGCTGCATGCTGCTGCAAGTAAAAACAGAACGCTGAGGAAAAAACCAATCTTTATCCAGCTCATGTAATTGTCCACCTTAACCGCCTCCTATAGCTTCGCATCGTTGTATGTCATCGTTATTTTGAAGCGCTTACAAAACTTTCCCTATCATCATATGTAGAAGGAGAAAGCGCGATATCCCCATTTTCATTTTTATATAAATTTTTTTCTTTTGAGTGGGTCTGATATGACAGCAACCAAGAGAAAGGCACCACGAAACGTAAAGGGCTGCACAACAAAAAAAAGAAGAATGCAGAGCACCTGCTTTCTTCTTTCGTATTCCTACAGTTATGATTCCGTTTACTATGAATTTATTAGCATCTTTTCAAATGTGTTATAGCCATTCGTTTCGCCTATATAAGTATAGCCGCATTGTTTGTAAAACCCGCTAAGCTTGTCATTGCCTGCAATACAATCTAGCCGGATTCGATCTTTGCCTGCGAAGCGGATGCCTTGCTCAATCCACTGCATGAGCTCACGGCCCAGTCCCTTCCCAGTGTTATCACGATCGACAACCAAACGATGCAGATATACGGAAGTTCCTCCGTCGGAATTCGTCTCGTCTAATCCCCACAACTTACAATCCCAAGCACTGGGTTGCTGCTGCAAGATCACTGCGCCTGCCAAGCGATGATCCTCTGAGGTTCGGAACACAACCACTTCTCCGCGTGCAATAGCTCCGCCCATATTGTGGTCATCTTCTCCTTTTAGTAATTTGCCCCATTGCGTGGAACCCTTGCTGTGCAGCCATCTAGCCGTCTTTAAAATTAATTCGTGAATCTCAGCCTGATCTTCAGCACTTGCCTGAAAAGCTGTTAATCCTGGTTTGACGGATGATTCGACAATAGTCATTGATGTCATGCTGCACCTCAACCCTCTGATTTTATTTATGTATAAAATATAGCATAAAAAAGAGAGTCTGATGATCTGCAAATAGGCTTCAGAATTTACCACTTTTAGGCATAGGACTTTTCTTCCATTCTCTCCACATCATAAAGATCAAAAAGGGTATACCGATGCAGACCAGCACCGGGGTTAAGGGCAACCCAACCGGCTCATGGATTCTAGCGGAAATGACTGGTTGGCGATGCAAAGCGATTAGCTGTTCGTAATTGTAAAAGAGTTCCTGAAATGGCCAGACATCCCCCGAGCAATAACATATCCAAGGCAAATGGCATACGAGTTTGGTATACAACTTCCTTTAATAGGGGATCTGGATTTGAAGAAAACAACACTTCCCATAACTCTGCATAGCTGATAGGAATTATACCTGTGACTAGCGATAGGAACAAACTAAAGATCAATAATGCAAACCCTGTAACCAGAGTCAAAACTATTCTTTGTGGTTACTTTTTTCGGTCATATATGGTGAAAAATGTAACCTTTCTAATCATTTCAACTGATGCTATTCGTATGGGAAAAGATGAAGCGGAATCGTATTAAAAAACGAGCTGACCTCCCGTCAGCTCGTTTCAATTCCTGGTAAAGTGTGTTGCTCCATATTCACAATTTAATTCGTCTGTGTAGCAGGCACAATGCGGTACAATCCTGTAGTATCGCCAGTCGCAAAACGTACTTCCTGGATGACCCAGCCTAAAGACAGTACCTGCTTCAGCCGATCATACTCAGCCTGCGTCAGTTCGGAAGTGACAGCTTCGTTTCCTTCCTCCAAAGACAGCTCAGGCTCACGTCCAAGCGCCACGGCAATCCACGTACGAAGGCCACGGATCGTATTATATTTGATCTGATACCCGTCTGTTACCGCGCTGACAAACACCTCCGGCTCTTTGGCCAACAGCCCGGTGGCAAGCTCCGCATAATCAAACTGCCCGTCCGTTGGCAGCTCATTTTGCTGCACCCGACGGATGAGTTCCTCAGGGGACCAGCCTAATGAACGTAAAGATTCCAGCATGAGCGCATCCCACTGGGAAATACGTACTCTTTTCGTCGATTCAGTCATCGTTTTTTACCTCCTATAGGGAATATACACCATGCAACCGAGCTTAACCTAACAGCTAACCGGGTACGCCACATAATGCCCGGGACTAATTTCTTTCAGCTCGCCGGTATCGCTGCTGTCCTTGTCCCATACCCATGAACCATCGGGTTGGGCCAAGCTATGCTGCCGCTCTCCGACTGCTCTCGGATCAGGCACAGGGATGGAGGAGAGCAGCGCTTGCGTGTAGGGGTGAGCAGGCTGCTCATACAGTTCATCTGCATCGGCTACCTCCACCAACCGTCCATGGTACATCACGCCGATTCGGTCCGAAATATGCCGCACCATCGACAAGTCGTGAGCGATGAACAGATATGTCAGCCCGAACTCCTGCTGGAGATCCTCCAGCGTGTTAATGACCTGCGCCTGGATGGACACATCCAGGGCCGAAATCGGTTCATCACAGACGATGAACTCGGGATTTACGGACAAGGCACGAGCGATGGAAATCCGCTGGCGTTGTCCGCCGCTAAATTCGTGCGAATAGCGGTACAGGTGCTCCCGCTTTAGCCCTACCTTCTCCAGTAAAGCCACTACGGCATCCTTACGCTCACTGCCCTGATGCAGCCTGTGAATATCCATCGGCTCACCAATCAGGTCAAGCACGTTCATGCCCGGATTAAGCGAGGAGTACGGGTCCTGAAAAATGCTCTGAATACGCCGACGCAGCGGCTTGAGCTGTTTGTCGTTCAGCTTGGAAATATCCTGACCGTCAAAGCGTACTGTACCTTCCGTATAATCGTATAACCGTGTCAGGCAGCGTCCAACCGTCGATTTGCCGCTACCGGACTCACCGACCAGTCCGAACGTCTCGCCGCGCTTGATTTGGAAGCTTACGCCATCAACCGCCTTGAGCACTTCGGAGCTACGACCTAACAAATCTTTTGCGGTCACAAAATGCTTCTTGAGCTGGTGTACCTCCACTAAGGGCTGATCCTCACCCGCCACATGGTTGGCCTCTCTCAACGCTTCATTCACCGTCATTCCCCTCCTCTGCACGGTCCGCTTCGGACGTCTCGTAGACTCCGGCAGGCACAGCGTCCGGCTCGTTCAGCCAGCAGGCTGCTCGCTGGTCTGGGCGCAGCTCCACCATCGGCGGTCGCTCCACACAGCGAGCAAACGCGTGCGGACACCGTTCCATGAACGGACAGCCTGAAGGCGGGTTCAGCAGATCCGGGGGCGTGCCCTCAATCGGCACCAGTCGCTCACGGAAGCCGTTCGTACGCTGGGGTACAGAACGCAGCAGACCCTGCGTATATGGATGGCCCGGACGATAAAAGATATCGTCCACACGCCCCTCCTCCATCACCATGCCGCCATACATCACGATGACACGGCTGCACACCTGAGCGACAACGCCCAGATCATGGGTGATCAGGGCAATCGCCATATCGGATTGCTGCTTCAGCGTCTTGAGCAGCTCCAGGATTTGCGCCTGAATCGTCACGTCCAGCGCCGTAGTTGGCTCATCTGCAATCAGCAGCTCCGGGCTGCACGAGAGCGCCATCGCGATCATCACCCGCTGACGCATCCCTCCGCTGAATTGATGCGGATATTGATTCATCCGGCGCTCCGGTTCAGTAATACCTACCTGTCGCAGTAGCTCCACAGCTGCCTGCGTAGCCGCTTCCTTGCTCAGTCCTCGATGCCTGCGAATCACCTCGACCAGGTGATAGCCTACTTTTTTGACTGGATTCAGTGAAGTCATCGGGTCCTGAAATACCATTGCGATTTGGTTACCGCGTATTTTACGCCATTGTTTTTCTGTCAGCGCGGTCAAGCTTTCTCCACGGTAACGGATATCACCGTGCAGCCGCTTGCCGGGTGGGGCAATCATCGACATGATTGCTTTCGCCGTAACGCTTTTGCCGCTACCCGATTCTCCTACAATTCCTACCGTTTCTCCAGCATCAATATGAAAGCTGACCCCTCGAACGGCCTGATTCTCCCCCTCACGAGTGAAAAACGAGACCTCCAGCTGTTCGACGGACAGCAGATGTTCTGTCATTGTGTTTTCGCCCCTTCCTGTCGCTCCTGGAGCCATGGGTAATGGATCTATGCTGTGAATCATCGTTTTACTAATTTGGGTTCAAAGCCTACACGCAGTACATCCCCCAATACATTAAAGCTCAACACGGTCAGTAAAATAAGCAATCCCGGAAACAATGCCATATACGGCGCCTGTGCAATATAACCTTGGGCATTATTCAGCATGCTGCCCCACGTAGCGTTCGGCAGTTGGACACCAAAGCCGAGAAAGCTCAGTGATGATTCCATCATAATGGCTGAAGCGATATTGTTCGTTGCTCCTACAATAATGACTGGAATCAGATTGGGTACGATGTGCTTCAGAATAATGCCAAATGTACTTTGTCCGGAAGCCTTGGCATAAAGCACATACTCCCGTTCACGCAGTGTCATCGTCTCTGCCCGCACCACCCGGGCAATATTCATCCACATGAGCAAGGCGATAATGACAATGATGTTGCCAACGCCCGGCTTCAAAAACACACTAAGCAGCAATATAACCAGAAAAGACGGAATGGACATGATCAGCTCCAAAATCCGCATAAGCAGATTGTCAATCCACCCGCCAAAATAGCCGCTCACAATGCCTACCACTGCGCCAATACTGGTTGCAATAATCATGGAGGCAAAGCCCACCAGCAATGATACACGACCGCCATACAGCGCTCTTGTGAAATAGTCCCGACCGTAATCGTCTGTTCCAAACCAGTGTGCGCCTCCCGGTGGCTGGAGGCGGTCAAGTACGTTCAGCTTATTCGGGTCCTGCGGCGATAAAAATGCGAAAATCGCTCCCAGCGAGAATACGATCAATAGTATGAGGGCGACGGCGCCCATTTTGCTCGTCATCAGCTCGATCCCGATGTTGCGCCATTTGCTCCGATTCATGTTTTCACCTCGTTGATTTAATTCTCGGGTCCGCCATGCTGTACAAGATATCTGCCAGCAGATTGCCCAGGATCAGCAGCAAAGCGGAAAATAAAGTAATCCCCATAATGACAGGGTAATCCATTCCTTTTACAGCCGTCATGCCCAGCGAGCCAATGCCCGGCCAGGAAAATACCGTCTCCGTCACAATGGCTCCCGCTACCAGATCGGCAACCGACATACCAAGCAGCGTAATGATGGGCAGCAGCACATGCTTGAGCACATGTCGGAACAACACCAGTCGCTGTCCAGACCCGAACGCGTACTGTATCTGCACGTACTCTTCCTTAAGCTGCGTAATCGTGCTGGAACGGATGTACCTCACATATACAGACAGAAAGCCAAAGGCCAGTACAAAACATGGCAAAATTCCATGCTTGATCACATCCAGCACCGAGTCCGTTCCGATCGTACGCATCCCTGTGCTTGGAAGCCAATGCAAATAAATCGCAAATAGATAAATAAGCAAAATGCCGAGCCAGAACAACGGAACCGAAATGCCGATGTACGACATTAGATTAATCAGCTTGTCGATCCAGCGATTCCGATTGGCCGCAGCAATCAAACCAAGTGGAATTGCAATCAACACAGCGAGTATGATGGAGGCGCCCATTAAACCCGCTGTGGCCGGGAGACGGTCGAGAATCTGATCCAGTACAGGCTGATGATTAATTAGCGAGTAACCTAGATCACCTGTCAGGCTTTTTTTAAGCCACAATATGTACTGTACATAAGCGGGCTGGTCCAGCCCCAAGCTATGCCTCATTCGTTCGATATCTTCCAGATGCATATTCGGTGTAACAAAAGAGAGAACCGGATCACCTGGAGCCAGCTTGATCAAGCCGAAGCAGACGATGGACACAAAAAATAGCATCGGTATAACTTGCAGCAACCTTCTGGCGATGAGTTGTCTCATACGTTTTCCTTCCCCTTGCTGTTTTCGAAAAAAATAAGCTGGTTACCCCAGCTTATTTTTTGAAAACCCTGTCTTATTTGTGATAAATTTTGGACAAATCCTCGAAAATCACGACTGGCTTCAACACAGCCTGATCAATACCGCCATACTGCTTGTCGAAGGCCACAATCGTTTTGGTGTATGCAATCGGATAGATCACTGCATCATCAGCCAAAATTTCTTGTACCTTTTTATAAATTTCTCCACGTTTAGTCGTATCCGACTCACCCGCACCTTCTTCCAACAACTTATCCACTTCTTTATTTGAATAATGCGAATAGTTGGAGGACGATCCCGTGCTATACAAAATACGATACGCGTCAGGGTCATACCCCATGATATAGCCGCTGATCGCCAGATCGAAGTCCTTGGCATTCGTATCGACAAATTTTTGCGACCATGCCGAGGAATCCATGCTGTTCACATCCAACTGAACGCCAATATCCTTGAGCTTCTGCTGGATATACAACGCTTGTGCTTCCTGTACCTTGTTGCCGCCCGGAATGATAATGCGCAGCTTCAGCCCTTCAGCGCCAGCCGATTTCAGCAGTTCCTTCGCCTTGTTCACATCATTATTGAAAAATGCAACATCATTCGTGTGATACAGTACATCCTGTGTCAAAGCGGATTTTGCAGTATCTGCATAATCTTTGGAGCCATACGATACCTGGATCAATTCATCCTGATTCAGTGCATAAGAAAGCGCCTGACGCACTTCTTTTTTGTTCAACTGCTTTGTATCACTGTTTTCATTGAACATCAGGTATGCCAAGCGTCCTTCGCTGTAAGGGAAAATGTCAAACTTATCTGTCGCTTTAATGGTGTCTACGTTTTGCGGATCGAGATAGTTTACATTGATTTCACCATTTTGCAGGGCCAAATTGGCAGCATTCGAATCTTTAACAATCCGATATGTTACAGAATCCAGATGCGGCTTACCGCCAAAATAGTTATCAAACCGTTCGAGTGTAACGTACTCGCCAGTTTTGTACTCCTTAAATTTGAAAGGACCCGAACCTACCGGAGTGTTGTTTTTCGTGCTTTTCTCAATATCCGCTTCGTTCTCGAAAATGTGCTTTGGAATCGGGGATACCTGTACCAGGGCCGCCTCAAAAGCTGGGGCTGGCTGAGGAAGCTTGAAGTCCACCGTTGTATCGTCAACCTTGCTCACCTGCACCGGCTTGCCGTTAACCATAAAATTACTTCTCAAGAAGCTGTGTTGCTTCTCGTCCAAAATTTTATTAATGGTGAAAACGACATCGTCAGCTGTCAGCTTCTCGCCATCATGCCAAGTCAGATCCTTTTTCAGTTTTAATGTATAAGTCAACTTGTCTGCCGATGGAGTCAGGCTATCTGCCAAATAAAATGTTTTCTTGCCGTTGTTCACCTGGAACAATGGTGCGAATATCGCCTGATCTATCGTCAGACTTACCCGATCACCCGCATAGTTGGGATTCAACACCACTGGATCGGCTTGCACACCAATAATCAGGCTACCACCGTCTTTGGGCTGTCCGTTATCCGCTGTAGTAGCATCTGTGCCAGACGAATTGCCGTTCGTCGCAGACGAAGATCCCGGATTTCCGCCGGAGCATGCACTTACTACCAGCATTAATACGATAAATACGAATATACCTGTCAAATTACGACGCATCACTCTAGCCTCCGTGTCCTCTTAATATGTAATAAAAATTATTATAAATCGGAATAGTCGGATTTACAATCGTTCAAAAACTGTTTATTCCCCTTGTCATTAGCATCGCAGACATTATGTGACCGAATTAACAAAAAAGACACTCGTTAAGAGTGTCCTTTAGAAGACCAGCAAACTGATGAATGCCAGAATGGCAGGCAGACCTTGCTTTAATAAAATAGACTTATTGGCAGTTAATGCACCATACACCGCTGCCACTACCACACAAATGACAAAGAATAATTGGATTTGCCGTCCGAATACAGGATCGGGATAGAACAGGCCCCACACTAATCCAGCAGCCAGAAACCCGTTATACAGCCCCTGATTGGCAGCCAGAGATTTGGTCATTCCCGCCAGTTCCTTGGAGGTGCCGAACGTACGCATCGCGCGTGGAGTCGTCCACAAAAACATTTCCAACACTAATATGTACACGTGCTCCAGCGCTACAATTCCAACTAATATTGAACTAAGTAGGCTCAAATCGTTTCCTCTTTTCCACCTGAAGTTACTCTGAGGTCATTTTTGATTGATCCTCAAAAAGTATAGTTCATCTGCCAAAAACAGTAAAGAGACCGAGCCTATGGCTCGGCCTAGCTTTAGCATGAGATCTTACATCGTTCTCGCAAAATCCAACAAAGCTTTGGACATACTGTTGATCTCGTCCGTAGATGCATTCACTTGCTGCGTTAGCGCGGCCTGTGTTTGTGTCAGTGTAGACATATTTCCGATGTTGTACAGAATTCGCTCGATCAGTGTTTTCATCTCGTCCAGACTGGTCTCGATATTCCCAGTCGCATCAGCACTATGAATGGCAAGTTTTCTCACTTCATCTGCAACTACCGCAAAGCCACGTCCCTGTTCACCTGCACGCGATGCCTCAATGGCAGCATTCAGACCCAGCAGATTCGTTTGGTTCGCAATCTCTTTAATGAAGTTGGAAATATTCTGCGTCTCTTCTGCGCTGACTTTGGCCTGATTCGCTGCCTCTGTCGATTGCTCCTGAGCCGTAGCCAGCTCCTGTGCCTGATTACTAACCGAGTTAACACCGTTCACCATTTCTGTAATGGAATCAGAGAGATGCTGAATTTTGAGCGTAAGCTCATCCGCAACAGCCTGCTTTTCCTTTTCTACGGTGATATCACGGATTGTTCCAGCAATGCGGATAGGTACTCCCTTGCTATCGCGTATGCTTCTTCCACTGTTTTGATACCAGCGATATTCTCCATTTTTACTTTGTAGGCGACATACCATGTCATATGGCGTACGATCTGAATAGTCATTCAAATGATCAACTACAGCCTTAAATGCATGCTCGGCATCGTCAGGATGTATGCGTGAGCTCCAGCTGCTTAGTACACTTGGGAAGTCCTGCTCATCTGTAAAGCCCAAGGTATGGCGGAATTGCTGGGACCACCAAAATATATTATCCGGGTTCTCGATGTCTCCATCAGCCAGAATAACGTCATATGGGGCCTCCACCAAAACACGATTGATGAGATCGTATCTTGTAACCAGGGCCTGAAGCTCCTCCGACTTAATCTTCTGATCGTGCACATCCAGCAGCGCCCCCGCAATACGAAGCGGCACTCCTTGCTGGTCACGGATCGTCGTTCCGGTAGCCCGGAACCAGCGGTATTCTCCATGCTTCAGCCGCAAACGATACTGAACATCATAAGGGGTCTTTCCCGTGAAATCCAGTAAATGACCAGACAATTCGGCCAGAGACCTGTCATAATCTTCGGGATGCAGTCGAGATGACCAGCTGTCCAATACATTGGGGAATTCCTTCTCGCTCTGATACCCTAGCATAGAACGGAATTCTTCGGACCATGTGAACGTATTATTTGGATTGACAGGATCACCCGCAATGACCTCCATGTCCCATAAGCCAATCTCTATAGCCTTGGTAACAAGCTTCAAACGGATGTCCACATGCTCAGCGTCATTTTTCATGGACTCTATCGCTTGGTTGACATGGTTTGCGATTTCTTGAACCTCAGGAGATGCTGAGGAGACTTGTATTGCGGCAGAATAATCCTTTTGCTGTATTCTTTGTGAAAGTTTGCGGCTTTCTTCTACTAAAGGGGTAAGTGATTGAGACTTATTTTGCTTGAGAAACATATATGATCTTCCCTTCTAAGCCAATATATAAAACGGTATAATTTAATATCGGAATTTTATTAAGAATAATTATAAATAAATCTATAATTGCATAGGTATTAAGACTTATTTTTCATGCCCATATACCTATATTTCCATACAAAAAACATCGAAAAATGTCGAAAAAGGAAGGCTGTTAACAAGTCTGGAAACAAAAAGAACACCTCTGCCTTACATCGCAAAGGTGCTCTTGTTATCCGATATTCAGTTCAATGTACCTCATTTAATTGAAGCAGCGTATTCCTCGCCTTTTTCTTTATCATATTGCCCTTCCCATTTGGACATGACTACAGCCGCAAGCGAGTTCCCCAAAACATTGACTACCGTACGCGCCATATCCAGAATGCGATCAATACCAGCGATAAAGGCCAGACCTTCCAGCGGGAGATTCACTGCTCCCAGCGTAGCGAGCAGCACGACAAAGGACGCACCCGGCACGCCTGCAATCCCTTTGGAGGAAATAATCAGCACAAGTACCAATGTGATTTGGGTTGTGATCGGCAAATTAATGCCATACATCTGGGCAATAAAAATTGCAGCTAGTGCCTGATACAAAGTGGAGCCGTCCAGATTAAAAGAATATCCGATCGGAATGACAAAGGACGTAATTCCCTTTGGACATCCGAATTTCTCCATCTTCTCCATGATTTTAGGCAGGACACTTTCTGAGCTGGCCGTTGAATATGCAAGCAACAGCTCACTTTTCAAAATTTTAACCATAGTCCAGAGACGGGTACCGCAAAGCTTGGCGATAATTCCAAAGACAATCACAATAAACAGTAACATAGATCCATATACTGACAGTACAAGCTTCAACAACGGCCACAACGAGGCTAATCCAAACTTGGCCACTGTCGTGCCAATCAGTGCAAATACACCGAACGGAGCCAAGCGCATAACCTGATTGGTTACCCAGAACATCGCATCGGCTACACCCTCAAAGAAATTCAGCACAGGCTTGCCCTTGTTGCCAATCGCTGCTACTCCTAGCCCGAACAATACGGAGAAGAATATAATAGCCAGCATATCTCCTTCGCCCAGAGCTTGAATAACATTGGTAGGTACAATATGCACAATCGTATCTATAAAGCTATGGCCTGACTTTTCCGCAGTCTCCACATAGGAATGGATGTCACTCTTAGCCAGGTGGGACATATCCACGCCATCACCGGGTCGAACCAGATTGGCAACAAGCAGACCGAACAGGATCGCAATGGTCGTTACAACTTCAAAATACAGAATCGACTTCCCGCCGAGTTTCCCCAGCTTCTTCATATCTCCGACGCCAGCTACACCGATAATGAGCGTCGAGATCACAATAGGCACCACAATCATCTTGATCAAGCGGATGAAAATATCACCGATCGGCTTTAAGTAGACTTCCACCCCTGAATTGCCGTAAAATAAGGCACCAATAATAATACCTAAAGCCAGACCGATAAAGATTTGCATCGTTAAATTAATCTTTTTCACTTTGTGTCCCCCCTGGCTGGTTTGTATATTTTTGCAGTATGCAGCTCTTAATATTCAAATGATGTTATTTATACTACAATCCGAACTATAAAAACCGACAGTTATCTACACATCTATTTGTTTTTTTCTATAAATTCACAAACTTTCATGCTGAGCCTGTGAATTTATCTTACATTGCCTTTCTGAAATAAGTACCCGGAGGTGAATATAAATGAAGCTAAATACCCTTCTTTTCCTGCTGATGCTTATCTTTGTACCACTGGCAGGTGAGCTGAATATTCACCCGTTCGATAATACATTTCGTCTCAGCTTCGGTACACCCGTATTTTTTTTCTTTCTGTTATCTATACGCCATATTCCGCCTGCACTATCAGGAGTGCTTGCAGGGATAGCGGTAGTTGCCTTTCGCATTTCACTTAATAATTACCTCCATCCCGGGTCTTCCTTTGAAGAGTTGATAGCCTTGCATGGACCTACCTTTTTTTATTACATGGTTTACGGCCTGCTCTTTCAGGTTCTTAACATTAATGCTGAGCCTTACCGCGCACTCCGTGTGGGCATCCTCTCTGTGGGGATTGAGATTGCCGCAAGTGTAGCAGAGCTTAGCGTCCGGCGAAGCATTGACGGAGACTTCTGGGACATCATTAAGATCAGCAAAGTGGCTTTCATGGCCATGATCCGCAGCTTCTTTGTGCTTGGGTTCTACAATATGATTCGCCTGAACCAGTCTGTTCAGCATGAAGAGGCACAAAGACAGCAAACGGAGCGAATTTTACTACTGGTATCAGACTTGTATGAGGAGTCAGTCCAGTTAGGCAAAACCCTGTCGCATGCAGAGCAAATTACCCGTGAAAGCTATGAACTGTACCGTGAACTGCAGCAGGATGAATCTCTGAAAGATAGAGAACATTACGCAAGACAGGCACTTCGTATTTCCGGACAGGTCCATGAGATTAAAAAAGACAGTCAGCGGATTTTTGCTGGTTTGTCCAAGCTCATTGATTCCGAAAGCGACGTGCATTATATGACTTCACAGGAACTTGGCGAGCTGATCGTCCGAACGAACAGCAAATACGCCCAATCGCTGGGCAAATCCATCCGTTTCACGCTGAATTTCGATCCTTCGTTACCCAAATTGCATGTTTATACAGTGCTCACTCTGATTAACAACCTGACATCCAATTCAGTGGAAGCGATGAAGGACAGCGGGAGGATTGACGTCTCCATTTATTTTCTACCGGGACAAGAGAATTTAATATCGCTTAGTGTCACCGATAACGGCCCAGGTATTCCTCAGCGCAAACGGGAAACGATCTTCACACCGGGATACACGACCAAGTATGATGAGGGAGGACATCCCTCGACTGGCATGGGTTTATTTTATGTGCGTGAAGTCGCGGAAAGCCTTGATGGAACGCTTGAACTGCTACATGATGAAGAAAAGCATACAGATAGATTACAGACTACTTTTAGAGTCATATTGCCTTTACGGAAACTGACGGAGAAAGGAAGATAGCCCGGATGCGTTTTTATATTGTAGATGACGATCAGGGGATTCGTTCTATGCTGGCAGACATTATTGAAGACGAGGGGTTAGGGGAGGTTGTTGGGGAAGCGGAGGATGGTTCCTACGTGAATAGCGGCCTGCTGGAGCTGAACCGGATTGATGTGTTGCTGATTGACCTGCTGATGCCGCTTCGTGATGGCATTCAAACCGTGCGTGCGCTCGGAGATCAATTTAGCGGTAAAATCATTATGATTTCCCGAATTGAATCCAAAAACATGATCGGTGAGGCGTACTCGCTCGGTATTGAATATTATATTGCCAAGCCCTTAAACCGACTGGAAATTATTGCAGTTATTCAAAAGGTGACTGAACGTCTGCGCATGCAGCAATCGATTACAGATATCCAGCGCACACTGCAGGGTCTGTCGATGTTCACATCCAATGGCCCAACAGCGACACTGGAACCGACCCGAAACATTGTGAGTTCAGGACAGTTCCTGCTCTCTGAAATGGGAATGATCGGCGAAGCCGGAAGTGTGGATTTACTGGATATGCTGGAATACCTGGACCAATATGAGGAGGAAACAGGCAATCTATCCCCCTATCTGTTCCCCTCGCTAAAGGATATATTCGCCAATATAGCGTTGAAACGATTAGGAGACTCAGCTTCAGCAATTGAGCTAAGCAAGGAAATCAAGGCATCGGAGCAGCGTGTCCGCCGCGCCATTTTCCAGACATTAAGCCATATTGTATCGCTCGGGTTGACCGACTATACCCATCCTAAGTTTGAAAATTATGCATCCAAATTTTTTGATTTCACAGAAATCCGCAAAAAAATGCTGGAGCTGCAAAACAATGTAGAGCCTTCACTGTCGCAAGCCCGTATTAATACGAAAAAGTTCGTGCAGGTGCTCTATATGGAAGCAAAACGACTATTGCATTAAAAGAAAAGCACCTGTAGCTCTCCCTGTGGTATCAGACGGAGAGTAAACAGGTGCACTTTGTCGATGATTTAAATGTCCCTTGATTTGAGCCTCCTGTTCCGCTACTCCATAGCTTCCAAGAAACCTACACCATCGGACAGCAGACGCTTCAATACATTTAGTTCTTCCGAGCTGTAGCGATTCAAAAATTGAAGTAACTGATGCTGTACCTTAGCATGCAGCCGCTCATGTACCAGAAAGAGCTTCTTCCCCAACGGAGTTAGCCGAAAATAAATCTCTTTTTTGTTGTCGTTCAGCTGAGTTCTGCGAATCCAGCCCTCCTTGAGCAGCTTGGTGCTAACCTTCGAAATGGTACCTTTGCTCAGCTCCATTCGTTCCGCTAAAGTTGTAACATTGATCGGCTCATGCCTCCCAATACAATCCATAACGTGTACATCCGTCATATTGAGCGAAGTCATTCCATCAAAGTGCTCGCGGATCTCTTCGAGAAAGATCATGCCCTCTCTCTGCTGATGCTGCTCCAGCTGGTGATTCATCTTAATAAGCAAATCATAGACATGCTGAACCGATGTCGCCTTTTCCATACTAACAAGTAGTCACTCCTTTGGCATGCTCCTCCTTTCATTATAGCTCACATTTGTTGCGTAGGAAACAATCTGGCCATGTCATGATCATACCTTTTTCCTTGTATAGCAACGTGCAATTATCAGCAGAAAATAAGCTTTAGACTGAGCTTAGAAATTAAAACAGCGTTTCCCGTTAGCTTAATGAAGCAACGTCAGTCTAACGCTTTATTTTTCAGTCTAGAACTTTATTTTCTTTGGATAGCAAGGCATCCTTAATAACACTCCATACATCCGTTTGTTTCACAGAAACAGCCCAGGCGATATATCCATCCGGACGAATGAGAATCGTATGCACATCCCTCCATCCCACGGGCAATTCATCGGCTATAGCCTCCACATATGAAATATGTGAAAGTGAGATATGGCGAAACTCATTCGATACCTCAGCATCCTGTGCAAGATGAAGAAGCACAAAACGGCCTTCATGAAGAAGGTTGTAAGCATACGTTATCATTCCGTCAGGCAACCGCAATTCAAAATCAGCAAACCGTTTCCCGTTCAGCGGATGCTGCGGTATATTGCCAGCTGCTGGATAACATACATCCAGGGCACTAATCTGCTCTGCCATAGACCGATTGATTTCCGGATGACGAAACCATTCCTCATGTAATTGGCGGTGTGCCAAGACAGCAGGCGTAAAATCCAGTAAGAGGGTCTGAACCTCGGTATTCCGTAAAAACCGCGTATTAACCGGATAACGTTCGTCATGATAGCTATTCAGCAGCGTGTCTGGGGCCCAGCCATGAATCACTCCTGCCAGCTTCCATCCCAGATTTGCAGCCTCTTGCAAGCCAACATTCATTCCCTGTCCACCTGCCGGGAAGTGGATATGCGCAGCATCACCTGCTAGCAGGATTCTTCCTTTACGATAGGTCTGTGCCTGCCGTGTTGCATTCCCGAATCGAGATAACCAGCGAGGATTAGATATGCCAAGATCTGTACCGAGCAGATCATACAGTCCTGTCTGCACTTCTTCCAGCGTTGGAGGTACGTCCTTCGGGACATCCATCAGTCGAGGTGTAGTCAAAATAACCCGATAAATATCTGGAGACACAGGAGCAATCATCACCCCACCTCGTTCACTATATTCGGAATGTACGCCACTTTCAGGCGGATTGGCTAATTCTACATCCGCTAATACAGCGGTCAGAGTAGTATCCGTGCCTGGAAAAGCAATCCCCGCTTGTTTGCGCACGATACTCCCGGCTCCATCTGCTCCTACGACATAGGCCGCAGTCATCACGGATACATCGGCTTGTGGTCCAGACGCGCATACACTCACCACCTCTACGCCCTGCTCCTGCTCTCGCACAGATACCACTTCCATGCCACGATGAACGACAACTCCCAGCTTGAGCGCTTGTTCCTCGATCACTTGCTCTGTAATCACCTGTGGAATAAACAACGTATAATTAGAGGAACTGTCAAGCACAGAAAAATCCAAGCGGGTATTTAGCATTGAAAAATGACCCGTACGTATAGGTCTGCCGTGCTTCATAAGCTGCTCCTTCAATCCACGCATATCAAACATCTCAAGCGTCCGTGGATGTATTGTAAGCGCACGCGACTGACCACTAGGCTCCTCGAAGCGTTCAATTACACATACGTTTACGCTTGCCAATGCCAACTCAGCAGCCAGCCACATTCCAACAGGTCCGCCGCCTACTACAATCACATCGTAATCCATGTTCACCCTCCTATCTAACATCTTTATTCCCACCACCTAATTGTTTTCACAGAAACAATATATACATACGGAAAGCTCCCCATAACATTTCCGCATATATTAAACAACACACCAATCTGTCATTTATCGTTTCTCACGAAACAATATTATTGTAATTTAATTGAGAACGATTATCAACCACTTTATTCAAATGATTCCTGCCCTTTACTTTGAACTATGCATTCATTTCCATTTTGAAAAATATAATTGTATAATCGTAAAATAAGACTAAGCTAGAAATAAGTTATACATAGAAGGGATGATCATACATGTCGGATGCCAACCAATTATTCGGTCAAGCGCTGGTTAAATCACTGGTCGGGGAACGTGGACATATTCGTGTGTCTCGGGCTTTGCCGGACATTGATGTCGAGCTGGCAGGGAAGAAAAATGTAGAAATGCCCTACAGCATTTATCAACTGCTGAAACATATGATTTACTGGCAGCAATTTATGCTGGAGCATTTGGAAGGACGGAAGCCCCAGCTTCCGGGTAATGTTATGGAAAGCTGGCCCGAAGAAACTGGACCGCAAAGCGAAGAGGCATGGCAGGCTGTCATTAATGAATTTTTACAAGGCGTAGAGCGGGCTGTGCAAATTGCCGAAACCGCGCAACTAGATGAATCACTGGCTCATTTCCCAGGTGAAACCAAAGCGGGATTGCTGCGGAATATTGCTTCCCACAATTCCTATCATTTGGGTGAAGTCGTACTGCTGCGCCGCATTTATGGAGCTTGGCCACCCCCAGGAGGCGGCTTCCCTGCTTAAAGGCTACACCTACCCTTGTCATACGAGCAGAGCATAAATTAAACAAAAGAATTCATCTTATCCGCTGCTCCTACCTCCATCAATGCATTGGGATTTGGGTACCACGAGGAACTCACTTGCGTACTCTATATGGGAACCGACTAACTCGACTTGAAGCCGTTTATCCGTAAGCAGGTGTAAACCGAATAACGGTTCCCACGATGCAAACCAAAGAGAGGTTTCGAGGGTATGGTAAAACACTTATATTTAAATCGTAACATTGCCTGTATGATCGTGATCAGCCTTATTGCTAACATGAGTGGAAGTATGATCCTTCCACTCTTTGCTATTTATGTAGAGCAATTCGGGATATCTACACTTGGCATGAGCATCTTATTTTCTTTGTTTTATGTGGGAAGATTTCTTGGTGGAGGCATGACAGGACGGATTTATGAAAGGATAGGCGCCAAACGCTTGGGGTTAGGCTTACTCATCGCTGAAGTCGTTTGTATGCTTCTGTTCCCGGTTGCGAGAGGCTTCATTGTTTTATCCATACTTAGATTTCTTCAAGGCTTGGTAGCTATAGGGCTAACCGTCTTTGTAAGAGTTACGGTCAACCATATGAGTAGCCCAGAGAATCGAGGCACGCTCAATGGATATATCAGCAGCAGTGAAGGTGCCGGTATGATTTTAGGCCCTCTTATAAGCGGAGTCATCGTTTCCTATTTTTCTTTATCCGTTCCATTCTACTTCGTTGCTATTTTTGCATGTATATCCTTCATTGCTGTTTCAAGAATGACCTTCACCAATCCTCCCTCAAAGCCACAACAGCATCCTCTTCAAAAAACGCAAAAAACAATTCGATTAACGAAACAGTTGTTGCTTTATTCCACCGTTCATTTTCTTGAAATGAGTGCATTTGCTATATTTTTAACATACTTTTCTATATATGCGACCTACAAGCTCCATTGGAGGCCAGCAGAAATCAGCTTAGCTTTTACAATCATCGGCATATCGACCTTTGTATCAGCACCCTTTATTGGCAAAATATCTGATATACTCAAGGATCGCTTGCTGCTATGTATCATCGGTCTATTGTTGATCATGATGGAAATCATCCTATTTCTGTGGTTCACAGAACCATGGATCGTATACTTGGGGATGTTCATCGGAGGTATAGGAGGAGCCAGCTATCTGGATTCCTTTTACTCGCAGCTAGGGGATGTTATTCCTGAAGATAATAGAAGCTCATTCATCGGCAACGTCGTATCTTTGTCCGAATTGGGGGCCATTGTGTCTCCAATTATTGCAGGCGTGCTCATGGACCGTTTTAGCATCAATACTCCTTTTTATTACAATATGATGTTAGTATTGATCGCGGTTGTTATCCAATATGTCATTCGATCAAAATCGAAATTCGGAAGAAAAGGGCCAATCGCATAAGCAATTGGCCTTCTTTTGCGTTCATCACAGTTCCAACTCGACTGCAACGCCGAAATGATCGGATACAACGGGTCCTGTTTTCCCATTCAGTACAACCGTTGAGGATTGAACCTGCGCTGCCTTACTGGAGAAAACATAGTCAATACGAAGCGGCTCCGCATTACTTTCCCAGCCAGCAATAGCCTTGATAACCGTGTGTCCTGCATCACGTACAGCTGCGTTCGAATAAGTGTCCGACCAACCGGATTGCAGGACATAGTCATATCCCTCTCCGCGCACTTCAGCCGCGTTGTTGAAATCCCCCATCACAAACACAGGAGTCGGAGCCAAGGAATCGAGCACTTTGGTTGTACGATCCCATAGTCCATGGAAGGATTCCTCATCATTCCACCAGTTATAATGTCCACTGACAAACCAGGCTTGCGCTCCGTCCACCACAGTCTGAATGCCCACAATTTTACGCGAGCGGTAGTTGTCGTAATCCTGTAGTGAGGAAACATATTCATTCACCGTAGCTGTAATCGGTGCTTTGGACAGAATCGCCAAACCCTCGTCGTATTTGGCAAAACCAATATGCGCGGGAGCCCACGTCCAGTGGTAGGCATCGGACAACAGACTGTTCAGCACATAGGCATAGTTATCACGTTTAATGACAACTTCAGGGTCTGCGCTATAGTAAGTGCCCAAATCGTCCGGCGACAACGGAGTCTCTTCCATGGATTGGTTTACTTCCTGCAAAGCAATGACATCAAACTGCTGTTCATCAATAAAAGCAGCCAATTGCTTCAGCTTATCGTGTTGGTTTTCTTCCATCCAAGCATGTGCATTTAAGGTTAACAATTTCAAACTAATCACCTGTTGAGTATGTCTTGTATATCTGATTTAAGCACATCAGCCTTCGGTCCGTAAACCGCCTGTACCCCATTATCTACTTTAATTAGGCCCAGAGCACCCAGCGCCTTCCACGTCTTTTCATCCCCGACGGCTTCCGTATCCTTCACCGTCACACGCAGACGGGTCATGCAAGCATCCACCTCGACAATGTTCTGCTCGCCTCCGAGCGTCTTAATGATATCTGTAGCCAGTTGATTTTGGGTGGAAGCAGCTGCCACACCGTCCGTCTTCGTACTCTCTGCCTCGGAAGTCCCCTGAGGCTCCTCATCTGTATAGTTCCCCAGTCTACCTGGTGTAGCCATTTTGAATTTACCGATCATAAAATAAGCGATAAAGTAGGTTGCTACTGCAAACACAACACAAGTCAGCACAAAGTTAATGATATCCTGCACCAAGCCTGCATTTATAGACAATGGCAATCGAGTCATCAATTCAATCATACCAAACGAATGTAAACGCAAATGTATGATATCAGCCATTCCGAACGCGATTCCGGTAAGAATAGCGTACACTACATACAACACAGGCGCCACGAACATAAACATGAATTCCAGCGGCTCTGTCACCCCTGTTAAAAAGACAGCTGCTGCAGCTGAGAAAATCATCGATTTGTACTTGCTGCGTTTATCTTTGTCTACACGGCGATACATAGCCACGGCCAGCCCCATAAGGATACCCGCTCCGCCGATCATTTGTCCTACCTTGAAACGGGCAGGCGTCACGTCTCCCAGCAAGCTGTTGTAGGCTGCCGGATCAGTACCACGAAGCGCACTGAGATCACTAGCCCAAGCCAGCCATAGTGGATCTTGCCCAGCAACAACACTTCCTGCTCCAGAACCCGTGAGCACCGTGTAAACGCCACCAAGTTGAGTATAGTTAATAGGGACGGTCAGCATATGATGAAGACCAAAAGGGATCAGCAGTCTTTCCAGTGTACCATAGACAAATGGCGCTACAAAAGGAGCCGACTCTCCCGAAGTCGCCAACCAGACACCGAATTGGTTAATCCCTCCTTGGACAAATGGCCAGACAGCAGACATGATCAAGCTAACGATCACAGACCACAAAATTACGACAAACGGAACAAAACGTTTACCGTTAAAAAAGGCTAGAGCATCGGGAAGCTTGCGATAATTATAATATTTATTAAATACAACGGCCCCGACGAAGCCGGAGATGATACCGACAAACACGCCCATATTAAGCGCAGGTGCCCCCAAAATAGAGGTGAAATAACCACTGACTGGAATTGATGCACCGAAGAGTGTATGAGTAGTTGCTCCTTCTTGGGTTAGCATCTTCGAGGATACGCCCAAAATCGTTCCTGTTGATATATTGATGAGAACAAAAGCAATTAAAGCCGCAAAAGCCCCGCCTGCCCGTTCCTTAGCCCAAGAACCACCAATCGCAACGGCAAACAGGATATGCAAATTGTTAATAATCCCCCAACCCAAATTCTCCATGACCCCGCCAACAGTCACCCAAAAATGAATGTCGCCAGCCAACATCGCCACTACTTTACCAAGCGAAATCATAATCCCGGCAGCCGGCATGACAGCAACAACGACAAGCAGTGCTTTCCCAAGCTTTTGCCAAAAATCAAATGATAGAAGTTTTTTCATGCTCCTTCAGTCTCCATCCCTTATAGTATGTATAGCATGGTTCGTACTCAATAAATATTATGCAATCGGTTGCACGATTATTATAATGATATCGCTTTCTATTGGCAATACCCTGTTTGCAACTTCTTGGCTAATTACGATGAATAAACACGAAAAAAAGCCGCGAATTTGTTGATTTTCGAGCAATATCGTATGATAGAACATAATATTTTCTGCTTGAAATAGCAAAAGGAGACGAAGACGATGGCAGTAACCATCAAAGATGTCGCAAAGCGTGCTAACGTTGCTACTTCCACCGTATCCCGTGTCATTCAAGACAGCCCCAAAATCAGCGAAGCCACCAAGGCACGCGTCCGTAAAGAAATGAAGGCGCTTGGCTATGAACCCAACTATTCGGCTCAAAGCCTGGCTAACCGTGTCACACAGTCGATAGGCATTATTATGCCTGAATCGGATGTGGCGATTTTTCAGAATCCGTTCTTTCCGGAAAGCCTTCGCGGGATCAGCGAATGGGTAAACGAGCACAACTACACACTGTCGATTGTCACAGGCAAAACGAGTGATGAATTGCTATCCCGCGTCAGGCTGATGACCCGGACCGGACGCGTGGATGGCTACATTGTCCTGTACTCCAAGCAAAAGGATAGCATCGTGGAGTATCTCCATAAAGAAAAAATCCCCTATACCGTAATCGGCAAGCCTCAGCAGTTTGTCAGTGAAACCACCCATGTAGACAACGATAACTACCAGGCTGCCAAGGATGTGGTCACTTATTTGACTGGGCTGAATCATCAGCGCATCGCTTATGTTGGCGGTGATCAGGAGCACATCGTCAATCTTGACAGACTTAGAGGCTACCAAGATGCGCTGCGAGAAGCTGGCTTGCCTCTGCCAGAAGAATACGTGGTCAGGGAGCCCTTTAATCTGGAGGACATGCGCACGTTGTTGCAGGCTGCCCCGCCACCTACTGCGATGATCGTTAGCGACGACCTTGTAGCGATGGCCGTACAAAAAATGCTGGCTCAGCTCAGCGTGTCCATGCCAGAGCAGCTATCCATGGTGAGCTTTAATAACTTGATGCTGGCGGAGCTGATGAATCCCCCACTTACCTCCGTGGATATTGATATCTTCAGCCTCGGCTATCAGGCTGCCAAAAGCCTGATCGAAAAAATTGAAGACCCGAAGGAATTAACCAAGCACATCATTGTTCCCCACCGAATTGTGGAACGCGAATCCAGCCGGGCACTGTGATTTGTTCAAAGAATGAACAAAAACTGATTTTGTGGACATCCATAAAATCAGTTTTTTTGCGTTGACAGGGCAAACGGTTGCACTATATACTGAACTCGCTCATATATTGGTTTCGTTAAAGCAACGATCTCATTTTCCGAGAGGGGTACGCAATCATGGTTTACAACCGATTATTTGACGTAGATAGTTGGAAGCTGACAACACACACTCTACATAGCACACACATGCGATTACAAGAAAGCATCACGTCCATAGGGAACGGCTATATGGGCATGCGCGGCAATTTTGAAGAAGCTTATTCAGGTGATCATCATCAAGGAACGTACATCTCTGGCGTGTGGTTCCCTGACAAAACAAAGGTAGGCTGGTGGAAGAACGGCTATCCTGAATATTTTGGCAAGGTTATCAATGCCATGAACTTTATCGGCATCCGTCTGTTCGTAAACCAGCAGGAAGTGGATTTATTCACGGCACAGATCAGCGATTTTGTGCAGGAATTGGACATGAAGCAGGGGATCCTACGGCGCGCTTGTACTGTGAACGGTCAGGTCCGTATCACTACGGAGCGTTTTCTAAGCATTATTACTCGTGAGCTATGTCTGATTGATTACCAGGTCAAGAATATAAGCGATCAGCCTTTAGCCATTGAGCTTGTTCCTTATTTGGACGGCAATACGAAAAATGAGGACACGAACTATGACGAGGTATTCTGGCTGGAAGAGGCCCGTGAGGTTCAAGAACAATTCATCAGCCTGTCTACAACAACTATAGATAATCCCTTTGGTATTCCGCGCTTTACCGTAAACGCTACCATGGGTATTGTAACCGAGGGACAGGATGAGCAGACGACGGAAGAGGGCTTTTTATATGCTGCTCGCCACTATCAATACACCGTCGCTGCGGGTGACAGTATCCAACTGCAAAAAATTGTGGCCGTCACCACTTCACGCGATATGGAAAAGGATGCATTGATTCCGCAAGCTGAACGCATCGCCGTGGAAGCTGTGAACAAAGGCTACGACTCTCTTAAGCAAGAGCATATCGCCGCTTGGGCCAGACGCTGGGACAAGGCAGATGTCGAAATCGAGGGAGATACGGAGGCCCAACAAGGAATACGCTTTAACATTTTCCAGCTATTCTCTACGTACTACGGTGAAGATGCCCGTCTGAATATCGGACCGAAGGGCTTTACGGGTGAAAAATATGGCGGTGCCACCTATTGGGATACAGAAGCATATGCTGTACCTATGTACCTGGCGCTTGCAGACCCGGACGTAACGCGAAATCTGCTGCTGTACCGTCATCAACAACTGGAGGGTGCCAAGCACAACGCAGCTCAGCAAGGGCTTCGAGGGGCACTGTATCCTATGGTCACCTTTACAGGGGTGGAATGCCATAACGAATGGGAAATTACGTTCGAGGAAATTCATCGTAACGGTGCCATTGCCTATGCCATTTATAATTACACCAACTATACAGGTGACTTGAGCTATCTGCATGACTACGGAATTGATGTACTGGTCGAAATTAGCCGCTTCTGGGCCGACCGGGTGCATTTTTCCAACAGTCGTCAGCAGTATATGATCCATGGGGTTACCGGGCCGAACGAATACGAAAATAACGTCAATAACAACTGGTATACCAATACGTTGGCTGCATGGGTTCTGAAATATACATTATCGGTCTTGCCGCAAATTTCGACGGAGAAAGCTCAGCGCCTGGCAGTTACAGCTGATGAGCTTGCACATTGGCAAGATATCATCAACAACATGTATTATCCGTATGATGAAGAACGAGACATCTTCGTACAGCACGATACCTTTATGGATAAGGATTTGCAGCCTGTATCCACTCTGGATCCCAGCAATCTGCCACTTAATCAGAAATGGTCATGGGATAAAATCCTGCGTTCCTGCTTCATTAAGCAAGCAGATGTGCTGCAAGGGCTGTATTTCTTTGGAGACCAGTTCACGCTGGAGGAAAAAGCACGCAATTTTGCATTTTACGAGCCAATGACCGTTCATGAATCCAGTCTGTCTCCTTCCATTCACGCCGTGCTGGCCGCTGAATTGAAAATGGAGGAAAAGGCAGTCGAAATGTATAAGCGGACGGCCCGTCTAGATCTGGATAACTATAATAACGATACCGAAGACGGACTTCATATCACTTCCATGACAGGAAGCTGGCTGGCGATTGTACAGGGATTTGCCGGGATGAGAACCTATAATGAAACATTGAGCTTCTCCCCCTTTCTGCCGCAGGACTGGAACAAATATACGTTTAAAATCAACTATCGTGGCCGCTTGCTAAGCGTTCTCGTACAGGAAAATGAAGTAATCATTACCCTGCTGGACGGAGAACCGCTGACGCTGGAGCTGTATGGACAGCCAACGCACATTACCAGTGGGCAGTCGTTAATGGCGAGCAGTGCTTCATAAATGGACCAGATAGGGGGAAAGCAAATGAAAGCAGTTATTTTTGATCTGGATGGAGTCATTACAGATACGGCTGAATATCATTTTCAGGCATGGGGTAGCTTGGCGGCAGCGCTCAGTATCCCTTTTGATCGGGAATTTAATGAACAGTTAAAAGGAATCAGCCGTACGGAATCGCTCGAAAAAATACTAGTGCGTGGTAACCTGTCCGATACGTTATCAGAAGAAGGCAAGCAAGAACTGGCCATGCAAAAGAACACCGAGTATCAGCGGCTTATCTCAGCTTTAACGCCCGCAGACGTTCTTCCCGGTATTAAAGCGCTTCTGAAGGAGCTTCGTGAAGCCCGAATCGGCATCGCGCTCGCCTCTGCGAGCAAAAATGCAGCGTTTATACTGGATCGGCTGGAGCTGGCACACTATTTTGACAGTGTGGTGGATGTTACTGCCATTCGGAATGGCAAGCCTGACCCGGAGATTTTCCTCGCCGGGGCTGCGAATCTGGGCGTTCGACCTGCCGACTGTATCGGCATAGAAGACGCACAGGCCGGCATTCAGGCGATCAAGAGCGCCGGGATGTTCGCAGTCGGTGTAGGAACACCTTCGCAAATGCAAGGTGCGGATATCGTGGTAGCCACTACAGCCGAGCTTTCATTGAGCATGCTGGAAGAACATTTTATCAAAGGATAAGCAAGAAAGATGATCTAAGCTTCTTACGCTTCAGCGTAAGGGGCTTTTTGCTTTGTCTGGCGAAGCACATCTTGCCCGATCTTCATTGAAATGCCGAACAACTGTATTTTCAAAAGCAAATACGATAATCGTATGAAAACTTTCCAACTGCTCCCTCCACTCAATTTGCATTCGTGAACTGATATAATGGAAGAGTTAAGCTACTATCAACTCAACTATTCTCTTTTAGGAGACTAATGCATATGAAACCAACCTATCTTATGGATGATATACAGTGGCAGCAGCTTATTCAAAACGTAGCTGACCATTTTAACGATGTGACGATTAAACGAGGTTTTCAATATTTTAAGCAGGGAAAGGTCAAAGAATTCGCAATGCCTGATGCTGACCATATCGCGGCTGTCGTGGATGGGAATGATCTCTACGAAGTGGACCTCCACTTGAGTGCTTTTGCTGCCAGCAGATGTACATGCCCTGTTCGCACCAACTGCAAGCATATGGTCGCTGTATTGCTGAATTACGCGAATGAACAGGAACGCTCGGTACACGCATTAGTGAACGCTCATTCGGCGGGATTCGCACGGTTGGCTACAAAAGCAGACCCCCGTACCACACCTGCTTTCCGGTCGAACCTTTCTCTGGAGCACAAGGAAGCAACAAGAGATGCTCTCATCAAAAAAGCAAGCAACATACCGGACATGCCCGTTTCCGAATGGCATGATCTGTTCGATCAGTGTATCGCCCAGAATCATGTACACACCCAAAATTCTCAATATGTCCAAAGCGCTCTAGCTTCGATCTATGCGGTGAAGCCGCCACTCTCACCTGGCATGCAGCAGCTATATGGACTTCATGCTCATCTGCGTGTACTGGAAAAGCTGGTACCTCAGACCCCCATGGCGGGTTACCCCACTCATACCTATATGGGTTATTACACCCAAATCGCCGCAGATGAGCTTAAAGAGGCGATCGAGCGTGATTTTGAGCATCCATTGGAACTGAATGATGAACCGATGCACGAAGCCCGTATAGCAGAAACTTTAGCTTATTTGCGCCGAAAAATGCTGACAGAGTCGCGGAACGGTACTTACTTTTCGGACGCATATTTTCAATTTTGGCTGTACTGGGTGCATCCTGCAAGGCAGGACTCCAGCATATATACAGAGGAATTGCAGCATTTACATGCAGCTGAAGAGGAGCATAGTGCTACGTTGGCACGGCTTCCATGGATGCTGGCTCGGAGCTGGATGTATGTTTACCAAGCGCAGGATCATAAAGCCTGGGAGCTGCTACAGGAGGCAGAACGAGCTTTTCCACTAAAAATCTCCTCCAGCCAATTGCTTTTATTCTTACATGCGTTATCCAACGCCGAAGATTGGATACGTCTCAAAGACGGCTTGCGGCATATCGGTCCCCTGCTTCATAGTCATCGGGATGATCATTTACAGGATTATATGCATCATTGGGAGCTGGTTTTGCAGCACCTTCCAGAAGTAGAGCAGGACATGTGGGACACGCTGGTGGATATGCTTCCATTTGCGGGTGGACTGTATGAAGAGGCCCTGCTTGCTCATGAAAAATGGCGGCAATGGATCGACTATCAGCTAAGCATACGCAGTGAACCTTTAAGTTTCCGAGTGAGCGTGCTGCAACCTATTGAAAAGAATGCTCCCGAGTTGCTGCTACCCTTTTACCATCAAGCGGTAGAACGATATGTGCTGGAAAAAAACAGAGCCAGCTACAAAGCAGCCGTTAAGCTGTTAAAGCGACTGTTTAAGCTGTACAAAAAAATGAAGCAAGAAACACGCTGGGAGCTGTTCTTCACGACCTTTACCAGCCGTCACAGCCGCCTGCGTGCGCTACAGGAGGAATTGCGGAAAGGGAAATTGTTATCATGAGCCAATATACCGAAACGATTACGGTGCACATCCAATTAACTACCTATGGGGACGCGCTAATTTATGGCGATTCCTCCATGAACTATAGCATTTCCGGCCAAATGTTAAAGCAGCGTTTGTTTGCTTGGCATGAGGCTTCATTTTATGGCACCGAGCTGGAGATTCAGCATGTTCAAGACACAGATATTATCGTGCTGCCCTCGGAGCAAGTGATTCCTTTTCTGGCAGAGCAGGAGCTGCTGAAGCACATCGAATGGATCTGGGACGAGGCCAATGCCCCGTGGCTTCGGCTGATCCCTCTATTGACTCACTGCATTGAAACGAAAGCCTATGTGCCCAGCTTCACGTCGTTCCAGGCAGGGAAGCTGCAATGGAAGTGGGATGCAGAAGCGTTGGAAAACATCCAACCGGCAGAGCTGGCTTTGTTGGACAGCCTGGATGAGAACGAGCGCGAAGGGCTGGTAGCGGCATTCTCGGCGGCTGTATTTCAGCGCTGGTACGGCACCGAAGCGGAAGCCGCCGATTTGCGAAGAGAGTACCCGATTCTCTTCGCTCCCCAACGGCAGATTGCAGCAGGCCTGGATGCTCAGGCATGGCTAATCGCCATTGGCTGGAAGGCCGATACGGCGCCGTTCCGTCCGCTTCTGCAACTGCTGGAGCCAGAACAGGAGGACGATGAGCCGTCCTGGCAGCTCAAGCTTGTGTTGCAGGACAAGCAGGACCCGGCCTTGCTGGTGCCTGTACAGCTTGCCGATGATGGTTATGCCTCCGGCTCATGGCCCGAAGCGTGGACGACGCATGTGCGTGAGCGCTCAGGCGGGTGGCTGGAAAGCTTGACCGCCATTTTGCCCGCAGGCCAGCGTGCCGGAAGCCGCGACGATATACTGAGTCGCCCGCTCTCCGACGAAGCAGCGTGGCAATTCCTGACGACCGACAGCCAGCGTCTGCTGGAAAGCGGTTGGCAGGTGCTGCTGCCGGCCTGGTGGGAGGCAGCCACCCGCAAGAAGCCAAAGCTGCGGGCCAAGGTTCGCCCAGGCGAAGGAGCGGGAGAGCGCTCGAAGGGCGGCTCGCTGTTCGGACTGGATTCGATCGTCCAGTTCGATTGGCGTGTGGCCATCGGTGATGCCGATCTGAGCGAGTCAGAATTCGCCGAGCTCGTGGCTCGCAACGAGCGCTTGGTGCGCTTCCGCGGCCAATGGATCGCGCTCGACCCTGTCCTGCTGGCGCAAATCCGCCGCGCCATGGACGGAATCGATAGTGCTGAGGGATTGTCCTTTCAGGACATCCTGCAGCTGCATCTGCTCGGCAACACCGACGAGCCTGAAGGCGATGCCTCGGGCGAGCAGTCGGCGGACCCGGCACGCTTCCGCTTGGAGGTCGAGCTGAACGCTCATCTGCTGAAGCTGATCAGCCAGCTCGGACGGCAATCGGAATGGCCCGCTCTGGACGTACCAGACGGATTGCAAGCCGAGCTGCGGACGTATCAGCAGGACGGGTACGCATGGCTTGCCTTTCTGCGACGCTTCGGATTGGGCGCGTGCCTGGCCGATGATATGGGACTTGGCAAAACGGTGCAGTTTATCACTTATCTACTGCACCTACAGGAAATTGCCGCCGAGACAGGTGTGCGCTCCAGTTCGCTGCTGATTTGCCCCACTTCGGTGCTAGGCAACTGGCAGAAGGAGCTCAGCCGCTTCGCTCCTTCCTTGAAGGTCATGCTGCACTATGGAAGCAAGCGGGAGCAAGGAGACTTGTTCCGCGAAAAAGTCGAGCAAGCCGATGTCATTCTGACCTCTTTCGCTACGGCAACTCTGGATCAAGAGCTGCTGCAAAGCATGACTTGGGATTCGATCTGCCTGGATGAAGCGCAAAATATTAAAAATGCACAAACCAAGCAATCCACAGCCGTGCGCAGCTTCCCTGCACGTCATCGGATCGCGTTGACAGGAACACCTATTGAAAATCGGCTGTCTGAGCTATGGTCCATTTATGATTTTATCAATCCAGGTTATCTGGGCAGCTCACGCGCCTTTAGCAATCGCTTTATGAATGCGATTGAGAAAGAACATAATGAGCAGCGCACAATGGATTTGCAAAAGCTGGTTCAGCCCTTCATGCTGCGGCGCAAAAAGAAGGACCCTGCGATACAGCTTGATTTGCCTGACAAGAATGAGATGAAAACATACATTCACCTCACCTCCGAGCAGGGTGCGCTCTATGACCAGATTGTTAAGGAATTGATGGAACGGATGCAGAAGCTGGAAGGGATTGAGCGCAAAGGAGCCATTTTATCGGCCCTCACCCAGTTGAAGCAGCTTTGTGACCACCCTGCCCTTTTAACGAAGGAGGCGCTGCTGGATGCAGCAGCTTCTGGTTATAGCCAGCCCGATCTTGAAGCGGTCATTAGCCGTTCATCCAAGCTGGAGCGCATTCTGGCTATGGTCAAGGAGCTGCGGGAAGAGGGCGAGCGCTGTCTTATTTTTACGCAGTATATTGGTATGGGCCAGATGCTTCAGCAGGTACTCGCTCAGGAGCTCCAAGAACCTGTGCTCTATCTGAACGGCAGTACATCCAAAACTGCACGTGACCGAATGATTGATCAATTCCAATCTCAGACGCTTCCTCCTGATGAACAGCCGTCCGTGTTTATTTTATCGCTCAAAGCCGGGGGAGTGGGCCTCAATCTGACAGCTGCCAACCATGTCTTTCACTTTGATCGCTGGTGGAATCCGGCTGTTGAAAATCAGGCTACAGACCGAGCCTACCGGATGGGACAAACCAAAGATGTGCAGGTCCACAAATTCATCTCTCTAGGCACGCTGGAGGAACGCATTGATGAAATGCTGGAGAGCAAGCAGCAGCTCAGCGACCAAATCATTACCAGCACCGAGGGCTGGATTACCGAGTTGTCGACGGATGAATTGAAAGACCTCTTCACGCTACGACGCGATTGGGCATGATGAGGTCCCAAGTTCGATATACACCTATTTTTAAGAAGATGTAGTTTATAGCACGGTCCAAAGCTCCTTTGTATGCATTTAATATCTCATCACAACAAAGGAGTTGATTTGAAGTGGCCATTCGTCCTCCACAAACGCTGAAATCTACGGGAAGAAAAGTTCCTATTACGAGATATCGCAATGTGAGCCCTACGCAAACATTCCGTCGATTTACAGTTATCTGGGCTAACAACAACGGTGTACCTTTTAACACAACCGGATTTTTCGCTACACTCCGTCGTTTAGATGGAACTTTTGTCCAAGCTGCAGGCTTCGATAGTTTTGGTACTGCTCGATTCAGCAGAGTCCGCACACCTACAAACCAGTCTTATGTTCTGCGTACCTTTAGAGACGACGGAACGTTATTCCGGGTTAGAACTGTACCTGCTGGCGTATCCTCATTTGTCGTTATCGGTTAAGCTTGTATCGAACGTAGCCTAGACGTGTTTAACAACAAAAGCAGTCAGAACAGAGCGGATCTGTCCTGACTGCTTTTTTCAAACTACCTATTCCGAATCTTCTTCCACTTGCGCATCTTTCGTAGCGGCTGTATTGTACACTGTTTTGAGCCAGTTCTCACTCGACCAGTTCAGCTTGCCTGCGCCCGCTCCATCCTGCAATTGAGCAACCAGGTTGGCCGGATCTTCGGCTGTATAGCTGTATGGCAACGTTGTGAATCCATTCCAAGAGAAGCTCTTAGCCTTTGCTGGATAAGGAGCTAACGGGCTATTCGCAGCGTCACTGCCTCCTCTGAACACGGCACCGTTGTCCGAAAAGATCACATCCTCGGCTTTGATTTTACCTGTATAATCCGCTTTGTTAGGGTCTTTTTGATTGTTACGTACCGGAGAAAACACATCAATTAAATACGATTTTTCTAGCAGTACCGCGCCGTTTTCCGTTGAAATCGCACCATTACCTACGACGTCAAAATGATATCCTTTGGCTGCAATCGCTTTGGCCATGTCGGATGTAATTCGTTTTTTGGCTCTGGCTAATCCAGCATCATCCATAACGATGTTATACGCATGAGCATTACCACCGCGTAAACGTGGCATACGGTCCTGAATGTCCAGATAGTAATTATGATGCAGCGTCACTTCCAAATCCGCATTGTCGCCTGCCATTTCCGTGGCACCCACCAGATGCGCTTTCTTTTGTCCTGCTGCAATATCAATGATGTCTTCCTTACTCATGCCCACTGCACTGCTTCTCAAATAAGCGTACATAGGGAAGGAGGACTTATCTGCTTCCATGGCATTGACTTGTTGGGTTACCCAGCTGTTGGAACTGCGGTCATCTCCTTTGAACAAGGACCAGGAAATTGTAACTCCGTTACTGCCCTTTTTCACATCTACCAACCCATCATAGGCCTTGTTAAATGTGCAATGGTCGATCCATACCTTGGAGCTTGCACCTTCGATAGTAATATAATCCCAGTCATTCTTGTCATAATTTCCTTTGGTTGCTTCATCCCACTCCCAAAGTTCATCAAATTCAAGGTTACGGAAAATCAGATTAGAGCTTCGTTTGATCACAAAGCCGGCATGCTTGATTTTCGCACCATTGGCTGAGAAAATCGTAACTCCATTCATGTTCTCTACATAAATTTTGCTTACCCCTGTTTTCTTCAAGACAGGATGTGTCTGTACAGGATTGTTGGCACTAAACGGCATTGTTTTCGCAGCGCTAGGAATCTCATTCCAGCCAAGGTCCAGATCGTTCATAATCTCAATCACTTTAACTTTGCTGCCTTTTTTCAGAGCTTCGTTGAGATCTACAGCATTGTACACCTTTTTGTAATTGGCATCCGTATTGGCAATGTTCCCACCACCCGTATTACCATATGAAAAGCCAGTCAATTTATAATTATTTTTGGAGGTTACACTGGGGTCCACCCCAGGAGTCGGTTGTTCTGTACCTGGAGCCGGCTTCATAGGAGGTGTACTTGTCTCCCCTTCCGAGGAAGCACCTGATACAATCACATTATCGAACTGGGCAACTGCTTTGGACGTTACCAAACCCATAGCTCCAGCAGTGAGACTGGTGTCTGTTGCGGACAACTCCAGCTGATCATTAACATACATTTTGATTTCCGAACCGGATAACTCCAGCTTCACTCTGTACCATGTATTGGTGTCCAGTTTGTATGTTTTATTAGTAGCCAGTGTCTTCATAGAGCCTTTAACTTTTTTACGAATCTCAAGGGCTCCGCCTTTCTTGTTATACAATGATGCTGCATAGAAGTTGTTGGAATCCGTGTATCTGCCTGCCACATATACTCGGTTAGAGCCATTAAAATCATTTACATATACATCTGCTTGCACACTATAATTTGTCCATGAGGTATTGCCTTTAACGGAATGGCTTTCGCTTCGACTAGATTGTTGGTATGTAGAACCATTTCCGTCCTTGACCACAGACCAGCTCCCCGAACCTACGGTCCAGCCTTGAGCTTCTCCTTGCTCAAAATCATCACTTACCTGTACATTCTCATCAGCCTGTGCATGGCCTAATAGCGGTAATGATAAAGATAACGCCAACGTACTGCTTAACATGACACTTGCACATTTTTTTAATAAACTCGATTTCATATCACAATTCCCTTCTCATTGGATTTATGAATACTAAAGCAAACGGTATATAACGTACTGATGGATGGAATCATATCCACCCACCAATGAGGACCCTAATCGCTATACTCCAATAATTATAGGCACTTAAATAAATATTAAAATATGTCTAATTACTTATCTTTTGTCTTAATTTTTCTATTAATTTTTCGTTCTTTTTCGCGAACATGCCAAATGATGTTTCATAAAATCACAAAAAACGAGATTTTTTTATTTTTGAATAAGACATACGGTTGTCATATTGAGAATGATACATATAGAGGGATAAGTATCACCAATATCATGTAAAGGAGCGATTAGATGTCTAGCTACGACTACGCTTCCAAATCAGAGTTAAAAGAAGCCATTCATACCGCCTACTTACGGTTTGATGGTGAGTTCCAGGGCATCGACGAAAGCCACAAGGATACTCGAATCGACGAAGTAGATAAAACACCCGCCGAAATGAGAAACTGACCCCCGTTTATGAGACAGGGATCAAAACACCTTGCAAGTTTAAGCAACCAGTCGTCGGAAATCTACCGAATCCGAATTGAGTTATAAGTAGGTGATGTCCGTGACGAGCTTTTGCAGGCCTTTTCCGTAGCTGTATTGTTTATCCACAGGCTGCTCCAGACGATGCTCTTCGCCTGTTCGATACCACCTCATCCATGTTTTTAGCTGTGTCTTATTCCGTATTCCCAGTCGCTCCATAAACTCTCTTACCGGAACTCCTGCCCATCTCATTTCAATAGCTTTCATCTTTATTTCTAAGGGATAACTCACTCTCGTTGCCAACGTAAAAACACCTCCCAAGTTATCTCCATATCTTACGACATGGCTCGATTCTCTTGAAGGTGTTTTGATGTGTCTCACGTTATGGGGTCAGTCACGTTTCATTCATAAGGTCTTTAAATATTTTATTGGAATTCTGAATTCGTCGATCATATTCCGCTTGTCCAAGCTCTTGGATCAAATTTACACGAACTTTCTTCATGTCGAGGTCTATCTCTTCTCGAGCTTCTTTAGGGGCAGGGACAATCATAGTACCCTCAAGTTCTCTCATAGAATTTCTTGTTTTAAATGCACTTATACCCTTGTTCACAGTTCTTATACCTAGAGCTTTATTACGAGCGAGTCTGGACATGATTATCATCTCCTTATTTATAGTATAACCCAATAAGGCGATATGCATCAATGTCGTTAAGGTACATACGGGAACCTAATTTTTTAGCATTGAATCTGTCTGCATAATAACTGTAGAGCCTTGTCTTAGGTGTAAATGCAACAAAACCATCTTTTCCTGCTTCAAAGCTTTTTAAACAAGCAGCTCCTAGTAGAACATCTGTTACATTAATAAATTGTCTTTCAGGATTGTTAAATCGGTTATGTGGTGAGCTTTCCAATAAATCAATATACACATGATCCTCTGCCACTCGATATGCAATAGCTCCCTGCAAGCTTCTGTCACCGATGATACTTAATTTATAAGCACTTGATTCTCCCTCTTCTTCAAGATAGCGTTCCCAATGAAACCCTTGCTCCCATCCTAAGCGATGCAGATTCTTGGATTCATCCACATTCATTGGAGTAACTTCAGATGCGAACATTTCTCCCTTTATATGCTTCAACTGCCAAGCAGGCATACCCTCAGCACCTATCAGATTAAATTTATTAGCCATTCAATAATCAGTTTCAAACCCTAACAGCTTCATGGATCACTTCAATGAAGTCCTCACGTAATTCCTTACCAAATAATTCCTGATATACTTTTTTAGCTCCGACTTTCACCATTTCCTGCTCTAAAACATTGCTGGATTGTCCTAAGTTTTTTAAATCTTCATTAGATAAAGCTACACTTCGCGTAGAGATATATTTGCGGTAAATGGACACATCCATCCTCCAGGCATGAAACTGTGCTGTAAATTGTCCCTCTATCCTGTGCATCATCTGCAAACCGTGCCAGTCCAGATCGCCCGAATAATAAATAACACAATCAGGGTTGGAAGCTAGACACTTGTCTATAAATAATTTAGAAGCAGTTCTTGCTTGTCCAATGGTGCAAATAAGAGCGGGAAAACTCTCTGGGAGTTGCTCTAAGGAGAGTCCGTTTTTATTCAGGAAGTGAATAGTCTCATCTGCCAGATGAGAGATCGCAGAGGGATTTTCAACAATGTATAATGCCGAATACCTCGGTAAATGCTCCATTTCCTCTATTTCTCGCAAGTTCAGTGTACGAGGGGAAGTACCCTTGATTAAGTTTGGTACAAAAACGTGAGATATAGAGCTAAGATCGTCGTCCTTGACACCAAAATTCCTATATACTTGACGCTCTAGTAAATATTCAGGAATCACCGTACGATCACTCTCTAGCGTATCATTCGCAAGTACCCTTCGCATATCTATATCATATAAAGCATGTCCTAATAGTCTTCCAAGTGACCATCTTTTATCAAAGGCATGTGAATCCTGAGTTACATGAGCAGCGAATGCAGGTAAAGTAATTTTCTCAGTGGATATCCCCCTTTCTGCAAACATTTCTTTCTTCTTAATAATTAAATGCCATAGAGCGCTTAAACAAACAAGCAGATCAGAGTAAGCATTTTCTCCTTTATTGAAGGTACTCCTCAGTACTCCATAGCCCTTAGCGTCTCCCGCCTGTAACCTACTGAACCAGTTAAAAGTCTTTTGATTAAATGTTTTGATCTCCTCTTCAGAAATTTTAAATTCACGTTTAAAATCCTGCCTAACTTTTGTAAAAAGATCCATCCAGGCTGTTAATTTTAATTCTTTTTGTTCGTGTCTCGTCAATAGCTGTTTACCATATAAGACATCATATAAATCTGGTATTGTTAGTTTATAGCCTCGTTCCAATTCCTCAGCAAAAATCTTTAAATGAACTTCAACTTCTGAACCAGGACGAATTAATCGTCGTGTGCGATTGCCAAAATAGTCCTGCAATCTCTCTGCTTCAGCCACCGTTTTTACAATGATCCGAGCGTTCCCTTTCACACCATTAAGACCTTGATATTTATTGAAAACAGTGGTCAATAAGTTTTCAAAGCTAGGATCGGCATAATATTGCTTGGCTGTTTTCCGATTAGCAAGTTCCATAACACACCTCTACACTGCATATAGATTTAGTTCAATCCATGAGTATCTTACTTTCACCATCCCATCGATAATGGAACAATGTAACGATATCCGTATCTTTGGGTCTGTGTATTTCATATATCGCCAGATTAGGCACCGTATCATAACAGCCCCATAGAACTTGAGAAGTCATTATATAATCAAAGCCCATGTCAGTCAGTAAGTGAAACATATCTCTCATATTAGCGTCATCCACGCCTGCGAACGCTTCATCCAACGAAATAATTTTAGGTGCGTCTGCATCAGCATCACTGTATCTGGAATAAGAAGCGACAAACAAAGGAATATACATGGCCATGGCTTTCTCGCCACCACTCAACACATTAAATTTACGATCCGTCAGTTCCGTATAATTAGCTCGCTCTCCTTTTAAATGCTCCAGTTTGAATTGAAACCAGCTTCGGTAGTCGAGTTGCGAGTAAATGTACTTACGTAATACTCCGTCTTCCTTTTGAGCTTCCTCTTTTGCCTGAGATATCTTTGTCCGAAAATGAGTAATGACCTGTTCAATCTGCTCATCGTCCATACGGTTGGCGTCTAACATCAATAAATCCACCAAATCCGTTGTGTCCAATTCATTATCACTACCACGTTCGCGAGGTTCCCATTTCAACGAGAGCTTTAACCCACTGGAAGTATTTCTTTGCTTCATTAACTGATCCATTTCATCCACCCAACTTCGGGCTCGATGGATTCTATTACGGATTGCCTTTCCTACGCTTCCGATAATGATCTCCTCATACAAATTACGATCTTTGACTGTAAGTAGAATCTGCTGTTCCTCAATTTGTTGAGTTAACTCCTGTAACACCGCCGTTGGAGTCATGGGGTTCATACGATCTCTTTTGGAAAGAAGAATGATTCGACTTGAGTTCCCCCCCCCATGATCCATCTCTAATACATAGTCTTGTAAATTTGTTTTCCCTTTGTGAAACTCCTGCGTCAAGTCATTAACCATTCGCTCTCGAGTTAGATTTGTGAAGAGATTCGCATATTCCTTTGTAATCTGTTCGCAGCATTTCACAATTTCTAATATAGAAGTTTCAGCTTCTATCTGGCCAATAAATGTTTTCCAGATAGGTAATAGCGCTATATTTATTTCCACTTTCCAGAGGGCTATTACATCATCCAATTCACTTTGAATTTTGTTCAATTTTTCTTCTTCATTTTTAAGGGTTGTACTTACCTCGCCTAAAATTTTGTATTTTTGCTCTTTATCGTTTTGTAATTGAACAACATTGTGTTTAATTGTATTTCTCTCTTCTTTATACTTCGTAATACGTTCATGAATTTCTTCGATTCCCATGCTTTTAACTAGTTCCTTGAGTAAATCTACTTGAGCTGTCATCCTTACTCTCTGATCTTCTCGGTCTCTTACATCCATTTGATCTCCCTCAACGAGGATGAGCAATTCGGCTTGTTGCTCCTCTTGATTATCCTTTAATCGCAATGTACCACGATGCTGCTCCCAGTAAGAGTAAAGGTCAGATATGCGGCTTTGATAAGCAGAACTAAGTTCAATCGCCTCAGTTATTTGATGCTCTTTTTTCAGCAAGGACCACTCTGCGGTTTGTTCAGTTAACCTTAACTGTAGCTCTCTCCAGTCTGAAACCTTTTCTTTGTAACGTTCTTCCACTTTCTGCTCTTGAATCATGAATTGTTCTAGCCGAAATGTTATTTTCATCAGGCTTTCCAATTGCTTCTGAAGTTCAAGATCCTGAGGTAAAGTTTCGAGTTCAATATCCATTTCCTGCTGATGTTGTGTCAATAACTCAAGTTGCTGGCTGATGACTTGAAGTTGTTCATTTTTATACTGTATTTCTGCTTGCAACTTCGCCATCTCTAACTCTTTTGTGCGTAAGCGATTTGCTTCTCCGATAAATTCAGAACGTGATTTGGAACTATTCTTGCCAGAGATAGGCCCCAGTTTAAATTCTCCCGTTTCAGCAATGAATGCACCTGCCGTTTCAATACGAGTTGTGGATTGCTCTATTTGCTGGTTCCACCCTATTGAATTTAACGCACTTGTAATATCCTCCGCTGACAGCCCACTCTTCTCCGTAGGTGTTGCATACAGTACAGAACTTAGCGTGGTCCCCTTAATCTGATTTACAGGTTGAAACCACACTTCTTCATTGTGCTCCTGGTCTAGTACACCAACCTGACCACCTGGTAAAATCCATGCATCTAACAAACCCGCTTGATCCAAAGTTTCTTCCAATTGAGCTTGCTGTATGTCTGTTAAATTTTCATTAAACTCACACACCGTATAGAGTGGCGCCCCTCTTCCTGTCCCTCTCTGTTTGCGGGCAGAATCTCTATTGTCAGTCCTTCTGGGCTCTGGTTCTCTAGTCACTCTCCACTGATTAAGTTCCTCTTCAAGTCTAGTTGTCTCGGCTTGTACAGAAAGTCTTTCCTGATTTAATTGAACTTTTTGCTGCATAATGGCTTCTTTCTTTTGTTCATAAGCCTGTACAGCGGGCTGACGTACAGGTTCATATTGACGGTTATGAGTAGTGAGCGAAGTTAAAGCACGTAAACTTTCTCGCAATTGCTCTCCTTGCGCAGGGATATGCTTCAACTCTTGATACCAGCGAACCAACAGTTCTCTCATTCCTTCTTTTGTTGACTCCACATGCTCAGCCTGTTTTGCTTGCTCACCTTCGGCCTGATGCCGTTCCTTGTGGACTTCTCCAAGTTGAATTTCCATTTCTTTGGCAGCTCTCGAAGCCTCCCCTTCTTCTCTCGCTGTTTGTTGTGCCAAAGCCAGTTTTTTCTTATGAGCTTCAAGGTCTTGCAACCAGCTTTTATGCCAACGCTCTTCCTCAGGAATGGCACGGTTCCACAGTCCATGATAAATATCGTGCTCGTGAAATTCGATGATGCGTGCTATATCTTCCAATTCACTAATCGTTTCATCCTGTTCGTTGACAATCTGGTTTAAAGAGTTGTTTAATTTTAAAATCTCCTTCTTTAGACGTTCCAGCTTATCCTCATTGGTTTTAAGACGGTGTGCAAGGCTCTGTAGCTGCTTGTGTACCTCCTTCAACTGTTCTTCGACAAGTTCTAATTCCCGTTGTTTTCCAACTGCTTCACCTTGGTTTAAAGTTTCCAACTCCATCTCTACAATTCCAAGGCGCTGATGGTAATCGTCTAGTTGGCGTACAACCCTCTGACGATCTTCTTCTAATTGCTTTAATTCCATTTGGATATATTCAACTTGATTATTATTTTTGTTATACGCCTTCCATTTTTGAATCACATCAGTGGATGCTTGTTGTAAGAGGAACTGATTATAGCTGTTATAACTTTTTTCAATCCTACTGATCTCCTCTAGGTATAACAGTAACTCATCCAGCCGATCTGTTATTTGGTCCATTTCCTCCAGAACGTCAGATAACGAACTCAGATCTTCTTCCATAAGCGGAGGTAATGAATTATTTAAAATTTCATATATAGATGAAGGTTTGAAATCTTTAGATAATTTTGGACTACGTAGCTCCAACAGCAATTTCAATAAATCTTTATAAGATTCTATCTCTCTAAATCCGAATAGTGCTTTATTCACCATTTCTTGATAGGCACCCTGTCCCTGAACCACTTGTCCTCCGGATGCTATTTGCTCTTCTAAAGATTTACGGTTAAGGGGAACCTTTTTGCCTTCTTCTAACCATAAATTGTAATCATACAGATAAAAGTCTTCACCAATTCTTCTGTTATCTTCAAGTAAGAAACCCCAGAAACCAATCACTGTAACAGCACGTCGGGCTCTAAGTCCAATTCCAATCGTTTTATATATTTTTTTGACAGGATGATAAAATTCAAGCCAGAGATAGCCAGTCCGATCTGTATGCCCCTCGTTGCCCTCTCCCAGTAGATAATATTCAAGACGACGATCACGTGATCCAAAAGGGTCCAGACGTTGAGGACGCTTATCTCCATCTAGCACGAGTGGAATCAAACTTTGCATCGTGACCGATTTACCTGAACCGTTCGTTCCACGTAAAATTAATCTACCTTCCTCAAAGTGAAATTCTTCTTCATCGTAGTACCAAAAATTAAAAATGCCTGCTCTACTCATATGCCAGCGATCCATACCATACCCTCCCTAATCAACCTGCTCAGTTATTCCATACTTAACTTCCCATCTTCCTCCGGCCCCATTTAACACAAAAAATATATGATCTTCCCAGTGTCCAAACCCCCACTCTTCCAAATGGTTACATAGTGCTTCAGCAAGTTCAGCAGAATCCATATTTTTATGTTCATTCGTCCAAAACTCTCCATGTTCCGCTTTTAACTGAATCAGTATGCGCTCTATTTCATGCTTAGTGAGTCTCACAAGGCCGTCTAACTCTACCTCCATCCTTGTAACTGGATCTGTGACCATACTTCGGATTTCTCCACATACAAGCATGGCTAAGTCTGACAAAGCAGGTTGTGTTGGAAATGTGTCTGATTCAGAAGTTACATGCGGCTCGAAAAAAATAATGCCTTCACGATACTGGCTTCCTTCCCATCCAAACATTATCTTAAATTGACTCACTAATTCCTTCGATTCTTTGCGAAGATAGGATATATCACCCTGCCACTGATGATTCAATAAGATGGGTTCCAGTAAAAATCGACGATATAGATTGTGTTTCTGTTGTAAAGCTTTCTCTTTCGTATCTAATCCATAAATTATGGTTTCTTTTAAATCTTCCATGTTCGTATAACTAGAAAGCTCCACGGGGAAATTCCGTAAAATGTAACGTGAATAAGGGGTACACTCATACAAAACATCATGATGTGCAGTATCATTCACCCAGTTTGATTCTTCTCCGTCAACAGCCTGAACGATTTTCAAGCTCTTCAGTTTTTTCAACGCCCTAGCCATTGATAACCGATGATAATAAATGCCCCAATCTACTTCCATCTCTTGTTCGACCATATGCTGCCTAATCTCAATAACTAACTGGGTAAGTAAGAATTGTTCGTTTTCTGTTTTATTTTCCAAATACCAGAGACTATATGTGAACAGAGCATAATCAAGTGGTTTACTAAATTCTGAAAAACCCATCCAAGGAAAAGCAACAGCAGGTACTTTCTCCAACTTAACAAAATGGCGATTCATAATGATTGTGTAGCCTGTATAATTCGTAAACCAGTCTCTCAACTCGAAATATTGTTCTTTAATCCAGTAATAAAGCTCCTCATCCTCATGCTTATCAATCCACGAACGATTTAATAAAGCATTCATACATATTTGTTTTCTTTCTTCGATTTCATTCGGACCCGTACGGTTCATTCGATGTCTTCTGACACTGTTGATCTTACCTACTTTTATTTTCTCCACCTATATATCCTCCACAGTGGTTAGTATGTCGACTACTGTTGTGCACTCAACCAGGCAACTTGACCTTCCCATGCCTTATGAATCATAACTGTAAAAACAAAATTATGGTTTAGCAGTTCAAGTGTGCCATCCTCACAACGTAAAAGAGTACGGTTATTCCCCAATGGCGTGCTCATCTCAATCTGGACGCCTTCGGATGTCTGAATAGATGAAGTAGAAGAAGCGTTACAACGGCTAATCCAATCTAGCAACTGCAATCGGGTAATAGAGCTAATAGGACCCAGTTCTGCAATATTAATGGTCCTAGCGTTCACCATCTGAATGAGAAATTGTAGTTCTTGCTTCTGTTTAATTAGGAATGCCTCTCTAAATTGTTTTTTTAGCTTACTATTATCAATAGCGGCATCTGAATCCTGCCGTTCATTCTTTTTCCTACTACGGGAACGAATCGTCTTTGATATTGATGTTTCTTGCCACATTGACATTTCTTTGCTATCAGATCCCCTTATATCTTCACCCTGCAAATGACGGCTTGGAAATAAACCAAATGCATAAGCAGCTAGTTTGTGGGAGGTATTCAATTCGTTGATGTTATAAAACCATTTTCCTAAATGATCCAGATCTTTTTTTCTACTGATGCTGGATCGTTTTTTTTCCTGGATTCGTACTGCACTCTTTACGACCTTTACAATGGCTTCCTTTGTTGCCCGCTCCAATAACACGGAATCACTAATGGATTCCTCATCGCCCAGAAACCACCTATTTAAACTGCTCCATTTATCTTGAAGTTCACTTAAATATTCTTCTTTTGAAATCGACTGTTCCAATTTAGGAATTAACCATTCATCTTCCATAACCGCTGAGAAGAAAAGATCTCTTACTCCTGTTGTTATACGATGCAATCTACCTTCAATTTTGTAAGAACGCCGCTGCAACGCTTGTATGAAGTCCTGTAAATAATGAGTAATGGAATCTTTATACAACAAAAAAGTATCCGTAGCCATCAATTCTTCAGCCATCCCCGTTTGCAGACTTGCTATATAATCCACAGATGTCTCATGTAACGTTTGGAAGACATTGATTAACGTTTTCCAATACTCCAATGCCTCTCCAGGCTCATATATACCTGCATTACCACTGACTTTATTTAAGGTATCTGCAATCTTGTCAAAAAGAGTGGGTTCCAATGAACCACCGTAGCCCCGGATTGATTCCAAGCTTTCAAGCATCCGTTCAATTTCAATTGAGTAGGGAGTTAGCAGATAACGGAATTTTTTGCGTAGATATTCTTCAACAGTTACTACACGTTCTCCTCCATCGTGCTGGGCGGTTAAATTACCCCATTCCACCAATTGATTGAGGTCAATCTGACATTGCTCTAGTGTGTAATTCTTATGCAGTTTCCATTTCATCAGCTCTTCATAAATAAACTCAGGCTTGAGCCAGTAATTCAATTTCTGATACTGCTGATAAATAAGACGCATGATGGCACGATAACGGGTAACATTATCTGCATTCACATACTTTAATTCTGGGACGCCACGTAGCGACTGTAAGTCAGGAATTTTCCTCACTGCAACCTCCTTACTCTGTAAAAGAATGAAGTAGATAAGTTGTTTTCTCTTTTTTTATGGGCTTAGTAAACGCGACCAAGCTACAGATAATCGTCCTCTCAGCACCTAAGTGCCCTTTAAATAAACCCAACCTACTCCCTTATGAGTAAATTATTCAATCATTGTCGCTTCTAACAACGGTATTGTAACATATACAAAATTAATATTCCGTTATATTGTGTCTATATATAACTAATAGCATTTAGTATTTGCTTATCAACATTACAGGAGGAAATTATGATGCAATTCAATGAGAATTTAGCAGAAAATTTAGATCATATTTTAAAAGGATGTGAATCTGAAGAGGAATTAAGACATTTACGCAGAATAGCTTGGGGGTTTCTACACAACATTGATAAGCGGATAGGCAAGAAAGTCCCATCTAAAGACAACTCAAGTCTATGTCCCCTTTGCCGCAGTAGCAATACTAAGAAACATAGCAACTCCCCGTTGATTCGATCCTACTGCTTGGATTGTAAGCGAGCTTACCTTACCCATTGGAACACTCCCTCATTTTTCTATAGAAAGCACAATCACAAAAAAATATTCAACTTTATCTTCTTGATCTATAAGACGGATAAAACAGTTACTCAAATCATTAATGAACTTAGGATTTCAAAAAGTACGTACTATTCATGGAAAAAAGGAATCCTCCCTGTTCACCCTTTCCTTGAACCATTTTTCAAAAAAAGACGCTAAAACCAGCTAACTTCTCAACTACACCTACTTTTTGCGTTAAATTCAAAAAAGCAAAAAAAAATTAACAGTATCCCAAACCACATTATTTCGCACTTATATTCATCATTACATTCCTTTATAAGATTTTTTTGACATTTAATACACCGCTATATATCACTCAAGTTACGTTTATTTTCACCCTTTTTATAACAACTAATTGTAAGTAATTGTTATTCCCACTCCTCAGATTCACAGGACGGAGTGAACCATTATAAAAAAACAAAAAAAGCTACCTTTAGCAGAAGGCAGCTTTTACGATTGATAACACACTCCATGAGCTGTCACTCGGCGGCTAGGAGTTGCTTGACTGCATCAGCAGAATTTACGGATACCAGTTGATCCATATAGCGAAATAGCTTCTCCTCTTCCCAGTCCCACCACTTGAGCTTAAGTAGTAGTGTGATCATTTCTTGGTCAAAACGGGGTCTAATTACTTTCGCCGGATTGCCGCCAACAATTGTATAAGGCTCCACATCTTTGACGACAGTAGAGTTTGATGCGATAATGGCACCGTCCCCTATTGTAATTCCTGGCATTATAGTTACGGACTGACCGAGCCAGACATCATTGCCGATGATTGTATCTCCTTTAAAAGGTAGTTGTTCCAGACTGGGGGTTACCTTTTCCCAACCGCCGCCAAAGATATTAAATGGGTAGGTCGTTAACCCGTCCATACGGTGATTGGCACCGTTCATGATAAAGGTGATTCCCTCTGCAATGGCGCAGAATTTTCCGATTTTCAGCTTATCTCCTAGAAACTCATAGTGGTGCTGAATATGGTCATAAAAAAGCTCTGCTGGACGGCTATTGTCGCTGTAATAAGTATAGTCACCAATCTCAACATTCGGTCGAGCTGGTAGATTCCGAATATAACAGACGCTGGTTACATCTTGAATGGGGTGGAGTTTGTTTTTGTCTGGGGCAAAGGACATTTGGGTTCCTCCTAATGGGTGAGCTTAAAAGTTTCATATGGTGCCACTACGCAGTTGGATGGTGCTTTCCACCGCCCCCGGATTTCTTGAATAAGTTATACTAGGGTAGAAATCCGGGGACAAAAGCAACCTTTTCGCTTGTACAGCACCATTCCATCTACTCCGCTTTCATGTATGTTCCAGTTCAACTTATATAGTAAGTTTGACCCACGCACTCATGTAGAGTGCGACAGAGGAAATTGGTCATATTAGACCTACTTCGTTATTATTTTAGCTTAAAATATTATCAATACATTCTAATTATAATGAAATATACCATATGCATCCACATTTCATTCACATTCGACAAGTATTCGACAAAATCTGAGGTACGAAGGACCCGGGGGTTTCATGGGAGCTTCACATTCGCACCAAAATAAAACACACCACACGCTGTTCAGAACCAAAAAAAAGATATTTTTGAATAAGACATACGGTTGTCATATTGAGAATGATACATATAGAGGGATAAGTATCACCAATATCATGTAAAGGAGCGATTAGATGTCTAGCTACGACTACGCTTCCAAATCAGAGTTAAAAGAAGCCATTCATACCGCCTACTTACGGTTTGATGGTGAGTTTCAGGACATCGACGAAAGCAACAAGGATACTCGAATAGACGAAGTAGATAAAACACCCGCCGAAATGATTGCCTACCAGCTCGGATGGCTTCATCTTGTCATGAGCTGGGACAAAGACGAACGGGAAGGCAAAACGGTCATCATGCCCGCCCCGAATTATAAGTGGAATAGACTAGGTGAACTATACCAATCATTCTACAAGGCCTACTCCCATCACTCTCTATATGAATTACGCCATATGTTCAGGCTGGCTGAGCAGACATGGCTCGATTGGGTGGACACACTCAGTCATGAAGAGCTGTTCACCCAGGGCGTTCACCAGTGGACAGGCAGCAATCCAAACTGGCCTATGGCGAGATGGATTCACATCAACTCTGTGGCACCATTCAAAACATTTAGAGCCAAGCTACGGAAATGGAAGAAATACAACGTGCAACAGTGATGAAAAAAAGTGCGCATTGTGCTACAATACTTGAGTTGTATTGGGATACATTTAGGGAAGGGTAAGTGAAACGCCATGCTAATTATTGGTATTGCCGGCGGTACAGGTTCCGGTAAATCGACGGTCGCACGCGCCGTCGTTGAGCGTCTGGGATCTAATAAAGTGACTTTCATATCTCAGGATAACTATTATAAAGACCATTCACATCTGAGTTATGACGAACGTGCTCTGGTCAACTATGATCATCCGTTTGCCTTTGACAACGACTTGCTGATTGCGCATCTGCAATGTCTGAAAAAAGGACAAGCGACTCAAGCGCCCGTGTATGACTTTACGGTTCATGCCCGCTCCACGGACGAGACGGTAGAGCTTCTGCCCAATCATATCGTTATGTTGGAAGGTCTGCACGTACTGTCAGACGAAAAACTCCGCAGCTTGCTTGATATTAAGGTATTTGTGGATACGGACCCTGATGTGCGCATTCTTCGTCGGGTTCTTCGTGATATTGAGGAACGCGGTCGCACCATCCATTCGATCCATGATCACTATTTGACGACGGTTAAGCCGATGCACGAGGCATTTATTGAGCCTTCCAAGAAATACGCCGACCTGATCCTGCCTGAGGGAGGACATAATGAGGTTGGAATTCAACTGCTGTCTATTTTGACTGAAAAGTATTTGGCAGGAGATCGGACCTGGGGTACTGTGTAAAATAATCCCGGTTGTCCAGGCTGTCGAGATTTCCTCGGCAGCCCTTTTTGTCTTTTATATGCCATTTGAACTAAATTATCTTTTGGAATCACCGTGTTGTTTATGTTAGCATGTAAAGATTAAAAGCTTTAGATTTTAGCTAAAGTTGGAAGCGTTATCAACTGTGTCCGGCAGATGATTAAGCCCTCGCCTTAATGGCGTCTTGATTGATTAGATATAATTATGGAGAGTGCTGCGATGAATGAGCTATGCAATATTTTGATTGTGGATGATGAGATATTGGTACGGCAAGGGATCAAACACCATTTGTCGTGGGAACAATACGGATTTCGAATTGTAGGTGAGGCCTCCAATGGGAAAGAAGCACTGGAGCTGATCGAAGCCTTGCGTCCTCATATTGTCATTACGGATATCGTAATGCCGATCATGGATGGCGAGGAGCTGACACGCATCGTTAGACAGAACTATCCAGATATCGAAGTGATTGTGCTCAGCAGCTACGGCGAGTTTAATTACGTGCGCTCCACCTTTCAGCAAGGTGTGGCTGACTATATTTTAAAGCCCAAGCTGGACACAGATGAGCTGCTTCAGGTGCTCCAGCGAACAGCCCGCAAAATTCCATCCATTCAGTATCAAGAGGATGCCGGGAATAACCAAATTACGATGGATCATGTGATCGAAAAATTGATTTCCGGCTATAGCATAGACTATGACGCTGAGCTGCTGAAGCAAGCATTCCCTTATGCCCGTTTTGCGCTCATAGGTATAGAACAGTCGGCACAACAGAACACGGTACGCTCTACCACTCCCTCTGCTTCAGACCTATTTTCCAAGCTTACAGATCGAGTAGCCTCTGTCTGTAAACACGTGGTTCTGAGACAATTGCCATCTGACGTCTATGCAGCTGTTTTTTTAGCCAATCTGGAGCTGCGGGAATTAGACTGTTGGATGACTGCAATTCGAGAAGTGGCTCAAGAGATGAAGCAGCTCGATCCACAAACAGGCTGGGCGGTCAGTCAGCTATTTGAGGATTTCAATCAGATTAGCGATGTCTATCAGGATGAGCTGCCCAAATTACTAAGCTACCGCTTTTATTTCCCAGAGACAGCGCTACTGATAGAAGATGAGCTCCCTCAGCCTGTTCAGGTGAATCGTTCATTTAATTTAAAACAGTTTACGGAAGAGATGAAGCGCGAGCATTTTGATACAGCTTTTCAGGATTTAAGATCCTATGTAGCGGCCATGTCCGGCAACTATACCTCTACCGCTTTTGAATTCAAATCGCTGCTTGGAAATATCGTGTTCAACATTACAATTTTGCTCGGGAATCAGGGGTATGATATGAAGGAGTTGGATGCGGCGAAATATTCCTATTTTAAAACAATTAATGATGCCCCTCATGTACATGAAGCCGTACGGTTGCTGGAGACTTTTTTGGAGGAAGCGAACCGACAGATCCTGGCTAAGACGCAGCAAGGAAGTAGTGCAAGCATGAAAAAACTGCTGGAGTATATTGAGGAACATCATGCGGAAACACTCAATTTGACGACCCTTGGGCAATATTTTCATTTTAACCCTTCTTATTTGTCCAGTTATTTTACGGCACACCATACAGAGGGTTTTAGCGAGTACCTGAACAAAATCCGGGTTGAAAAGGCTGCTGAGTTACTGCGATTGGGGACGCTGCCCATTTCAGATATTAGCAGCACAGTAGGCTATTCGGACCCGAGCTATTTTACTAAAGTGTTCAAAAAAGTGAAGGGATACTCGCCCAGTCAGTACCGCCGGGAACATCTCCATTAGAGAACAAGCGCTTATCTGCCAGCAGAAAAGAGATAACATATGAAAAGATATATCCATAAGATCAAATATCAAGGTTTATTCTTCAAAATCTTTATTGTTATGGTGGTCAGCATCACGGCGGTGTCGTTGCTGACCTCTTTGGTGACGATTCGAATGTCTGAACGACTATTCGCTGAAACATTCAGTATTACGAATGCCAAGGTGCTTAGCCAGATTCAATCCAGCTTTGAATCCTTCAATGACTCCATCGTGAATGCTGTAACCCATGCTTCGGAAAACGGAACGGTTAAAAACTATCTGACTGGCGGCCAATCCGACTCGATTAACTCAGCAAGGACTTATTTCGGTATGGCACAGCAAATGAAGCAAATTAAATCGAACGTTGATGCTTATGATGTCGGTGTGGCTGTAACAGGTCTGAACGGTCGGAGTTTTTACTCCGATTCCTCCTATTGGCCTGTAACTGCGGAGCAGCTTAAGAGCAGTGCTATTACCGCCCGAAGTGTAGCACGCCCGGCACAGCTTATGTATCAAATGGATACGGAGTTATTTCATCAACAATTGACTAGCACCATGCAAAAACCCATACCCTATATCATCGCTTCCAAACCATTTATGGAGCGAACCAGTGGCACCTTATACGGGATGATCTACATTGCCATTCGGGAGCCAGAATTTCGGCGCTTCTACAACAATTTCACGAGCAACGGTAACGACGTGCTTATTTTGGACAAATCAGGACTGATCGTATCGAGCAACCGCCAAGACTTGATCGGACAACGCTCCAGTGAACTGCTGGGCTATGCCACCAAAATCAATCAACAGGGACTGAACTATATTAATGCGGATGTGATGAATAAGGAAAGTATCGTCCTGTCCAACTATATTCCTGCATTTGATTTTTATCTGGTGAACATGATCGATAGACAAACCGCGGTTGGGCAAATTATTGACGTTAAATCTGTTGTGTGGATCTGCATCGCTATTGTATTGATTGCTTTGGTGATTGTATTTCTCATTTCTCGTCGCTTAATCCGTTCCTTGACTCGGTTGGTCAAGCAAATGTCGACTATACGTGAGAAAAACTTTGATAATTATATCCCGGTCACGGGCAGCTACGAGGTCAGACAACTAAGTCATGCTTACAACTACATGCTTGATGAACTCAATGATTATATTCATAAGCTTTTAGAAACGCAGAAAGGCCAACGAAATGCAGAGCTTGCTGCACTACAACGGCAGATCAATCCACATTTTCTGTACAATACATTGGCTTCAATTAAAATGCTAGTGCTCAAAGGAAACAAGGAAACCGCCGCCGAGACGATCAATGCACTCATTTCCCTGCTGCAAAATACAATCAGCAATGTGAGCGAAACGATCACCATCGATCAGGAAATGGCCAACATGCAAAATTATGTATTTATTAATCATGTGCGTTACGGGCAGCGGGTACAAGTGAATTATTTTGTATCACCCGATTGTCTGGAGTATCATGTGCCCAAATTGATCATTCAACCTTTTATCGAAAACTCTTTTTTCCATGCGTTTAATGAGAAAAATACAGGGCACATCTATATATTGGTGTCGAAAACAGAGGATACATTGATCTGTGAGGTGGTCGACGATGGAGATGGTATGGATTTGGACGGGCATACAGCGCAGGACGGACTGCCGAATCCCAAGAGCAAACGCCAACTATTTACAGGCATCGGCATTCAGAATGTACACAATCGTATTACCCTTTTGTATGGAGAAGAATATGGTGTGACCATCTCCAGCAAGAAGGGCGAGGGCACCAAAGTAAGAATGACACTGCCTCTGATCATAAAACCCGCTCCTCCTACCCCATAAATAATATAGGCTGAACTACACAAAGAAGGTGGAGCGAGAACAGAGTGGGCGGAATGGTGCTTACAAGCAACAGCGATGGGAAGCACCATTCGGCTGCGCAGTGGCGCTTCGTGAATATCTTTAGTCCCTCCTATAAAAAGTACCTAAACCTAAAGAAAACACAAATGTAAGCGGTACCTTTTTAGATAAATCATAATAATAAGACCAATCTGTATAAAGATATTCCTAACTGCCAGTAAAGCAAGAATGATAAACTAAATTCATAAACAAGGTAACCGCTTTCAAAAAAAGTTCTACATGGTTAGCAACATATAAAAAAAGAGTAGGGGTTGAACAAAATGAAAAAAATGTCTTTCCTTCTGCTGATTGCAAGCTTGATCTTGTTATCCGCATGCTCCAGCAATTCTGAGAAAGCAGCTACGACCACAGATTCAGGCAAGAAAGAAATTACGGTCTGGGCTTGGGACCCGAACTTTAACATCGCAGCCCTGAAGCTGGCAAAAGATCGTTATGTTGCCAAACATCCTGATGTAACCGTAAACATTGTTGAATATGCTCAAAACGATATCGTACAAAAAATGAATGCCGGCCTCAACTCCGGTTCTACCAAAGGATTGCCAAACGTGGTTCTGATTGAGGATTACCGGGCACAGAACTTCCTGCAAGCTTATCCCGATTCATTCCATGATATGACCAACACAATCAAAGCATCCGACTTCGCTGATTATAAAATCGGGCCGACCAGCTACAACGGCAAGCAATACGGAGTTCCTTTCGACTCTGGTGTTATGGGATTATATGTAAGGACGGATTATCTGGAACAAGCTGGCTACAAAGTGGCAGACTTGACCAATATTGATTGGGACAAATTCATTGAAATCGGTAAAGCTGTAAAACAAAAAACAGGCAAAGATATGCTGACTCAAGATCCGAATGACCTCGGTCTGATCCGTGGCATGATCCAAACAGCGGGTTCCTGGTACCTGAAAGAAGACGGTAAAACACCAAACCTGGCTGGTAATCCAGCTCTGAAAGAAGCGCTCTTGACGTACAAAGCCTTGTTTGACGCCAACATCGTTAAAATGAATGCCGACTGGAGTCAATTCTTGGCCGCATTCAACAGCGGTGCAGTTGCTTCTGTACCTACAGGTAACTGGATTACACCTTCGATTAAGGCAGAAGCTTCGCAATCCGGTAAATGGGCTGTTGTGCCTTTCCCTAAACTGAAAAATATACCTGAATCCGTGAATGCTTCCAGCCTTGGCGGCAGCTCCTGGTATGTTCTCAACTCGGACGGTCAAGATACCGCTGCTGATTTCCTGAAAGAAACATTCGGTTCAGATACAGAGCTGTATCAAGATATGCTGAGCAAAATCGGAATTGTCGGTTCATTGAACGCAGCTTCCAGCGGTAAAGCTTATGACGTGGAAGATGCTTACTTCGGTGGCGACAAAGTATACAAGAAGTTTGCTGATTGGACTAAACAAGTTCCAAAAGTCAATTACGGCCTGCACACTTATGCCATTGAGGACATCATGACTGTTGAAATTCAAAACTACCTGAACGGAAAAGATGTAGACGCAGTTCTGAAGGACGCTCAAGGACAAGCGGAAGCACAGCTTAAATAAGACAGTCCATCTAGCCAAGGCTAAACAATAAAACGATAAGCACTTAAAACCTTGGGCTTGCGAGTTCAAGGTTTTATTGCTGCATAGGGAGTTGACATGGTATGAAGACAGCCGCGCCCAAAATGACTACAACACGTCTCAAAGCAGGTATGACAGGATGGTTGTTCATATCCATCGCAGTGATTATGATTGCCGCTTTTTATTTCTATCCGATGATTCAGGCGCTAATCTTATCCTTTAAGACGGGTACTGGGTCTAATCTGAGCTTTAACGGCATTGATAACTATAAGCGTCTGTTCACTGACAAAATGTTCATTACCGCTGTGAAGAATACGTTTATCTACTTAATTTTCCAGGTACCTTTAATGGTCATTCTGGCGTTGTTTATTTCCGTATTGTTGAATGATAAAAACCTGAAATTCAAAGGCTTTTTCCGCACCGCCATCTTCCTGCCGTGTATCACATCCCTTGTAGCCTATTCGGTTGTTTTCAAGTATCTGTTCTCGGCTGACGGTTTGGTAAACTCCTTGTTGCTGAACTTGCACGTGATTGGCACGCCAATCCAATGGATTACAGATCCTTTCTGGGCCAAAGTAACGATTATTATCGCGATCACATGGCGCTGGACCGGGTACAACATGATCTTTTACCTGTCTGGTCTTCAGAACATTGACAGCTCTATCTACGAAGCAGCCCGTATTGACGGAGCTTCCCCGATCCGGCAGTTTTTCAGCATTACCGTTCCATTGCTTAAGCCAATTATCCTGTTTACCTCGATTACATCGACGATTGGTACACTCCAGCTCTTTGATGAAATCATGAATATTACCAAAGGTGGCCCAGGTAACGCTACATCTTCTATTTCGCAATATATTTATAATCTGTCCTTCAAGTATTCATCCGACTTTGGTTATGCGGCGACCGTATCTTATTCCATCGTCATTATGATCATTATCTTGTCGATCATCCAGTTTAAAGTGGCAGGTGAGAAAAAATGATGAAAACAAAAAGAGTATTTACGTACGCCTTTCTGATTCTTGTGTCATTCATTTCGATTTTTCCGTTCCTGTGGATGATATCCAGCTCCACAAACCTGTCAGTCGATGTGACCAAAGGCAAGCTTCTGCCAGGCTCCCATCTGATGGATAACATGCACAATCTGCTCGAACAAGTAGACATCGTTACAGCACTAAGCAATTCTGCAAAGGTTTCCATTTCAACGACGTTGCTGGCGATGCTCATTGCATCACTGGCTGGCTATGGCTTTGAAATTTACAGAAGTAAATCGAAAGACGTTGTCTTCAATATCCTGCTGATGTCAATGATGATTCCGTTTGCGGCAATCATGATCCCGCTTTACCGGATGTTCGGCAGCATTTCTAATGTCATACCGTGGATCGGCATTGATACGCTCTCTTCTGTCGTTATACCGACCGTAACTACGGCATTCCTGATCTTCTTTTTCCGTCAAAGCACCAAAATGTTTCCTAAGGATTTGCTGGAAGCTGGGCGTATGGATGGATTATCCGAGCTGGGTCTGTTCTTCCGGGTGTATATGCCTACGATGAAAACAACCTATGCCGCTGCCGCCATCATCACGTTCATGTCCAGCTGGAACAACTACCTCTGGCCACTGATTGTACTGCAAACACCAGAAAATCAAACCATCCCGCTGCTGATTTCGAACCTCGGCTCCAGCTATGCACCGGACTACGGCGTTATTATGATCGCCATTGTCCTGTCCACACTGCCGACTGCACTGGTATTCTTCCTGATGCAGAAGCACTTTGTCGCTGGCATGGTTGGCTCGGTCAAATAATAGATTGCTATGTACGGTCTTCATTTAAATTAAAAATAAGGAGTGTTCGCCTTGACCATTCATACCCCTAGTCTGGACTGGCTCACCGATGTGACCAAATTCGCGGTAAATCGCTTATCAGCCTATTCCGATCATAAGTATTACGCCACGCTTCAGGAAGCAGAGCACCAGGCCGATATGGCCTGGCGTCACAGCCTGAATGGGAGCTGGAAGTTCAACTATGCGACGAATCCAGCCACTCGCCCAGCAGAATTCTATGCCCCTGACTTTGGGTATGGCGGCTGGAGCGATATTCAGGTGCCGGGTCATATTCAGACGCAAGGCTTCGGTCAAATGCAATACGCCAATACGATGTATCCGTGGGACGGACATTCGGACGTTCGTCCACCCCATATTCCAGAAGACCACAATCCGGTCGGTAGCTATATCAAAAGCTTTGTTTTGCCTGAAAATATGGCTTCTGATGCGCAACCTGTGTTCATTTCTTTTCAAGGTGTCGAGTCGGCTTTCTATGTATGGCTGAATGGACAATTTGTCGGTTATAGCGAGGACAGCTTTACACCGTCTGATTTTGAACTGACCCCCTACCTGCAAGCTGGCGAAAACAAGCTGGCGGTCGAGGTATATCAAAGAAGTACGGGAGCTTGGCTGGAGGATCAGGATTTTTGGCGTTTTTCCGGGATTTTCAGAGACGTATATCTGTATACGATCCCTGCTATTCACGTACGCGACCTGCATGCCAAGGCAGACCTGGATGCTACCTACACGCAAGGCCTGCTGGAATTGAAACTGACTTTGGAACAACCAGCAACAGCCCATACAACTGTCGATGTGAAGGATGCCACCGGACATATCGTAGCTTCTTTGAAGGCTGACTTTACAGAGGGCACCGCTTCGCTGTCAGCAACTTTGGGGCAAGTAGAGCGTTGGAGCGCGGAAAAGCCTTATTTATATACGTTGCTCATTCAAATTTATGATGCCAATGGAACACTCGTCGAGGTGATCCCACAAAAGGTTGGTTTCCGCAAATTCGAGATGGTGAACAAGGTCATGCATCTGAATGGCAAGCGCATTGTGTTCAAGGGTGTGAACCGTCATGAATTTAACGCTCGTACCGGACGTGCAATTTCCCGTGAAGATATGCTGTGGGATATTCGGACACTCAAACAGAACAATATGAACGCTGTCCGTACCTCTCATTATCCGAATCAGACGCTGTGGTATGAGCTGTGCGATGAGTACGGGGTATATGTGATTGACGAAATGAACCTGGAAACACACGGTTCCTGGCAAAAACTCGGCGCGGTCGAGCCTTCGTGGAATATTCCAGCCAATCTGCCTGAATGGCAGGATATCGTTATGGATCGCGCTATTTCCATGCTGGAACGGGACAAAAACCATGCATCCATTCTGATCTGGTCCTGTGGAAATGAATCGTATGCAGGTGAAGTGCTGCGCAATGTCGCCAACTATTTCCGGTCCACCGATCCGAGCCGTCTCGTACACTACGAAGGCGTGTTTCACAATCGTACGTACGATGATACCAGCGATATGGAGAGCCGGATGTACGCCAAGCCCGCAGATATCGAGCAATACTTAAACGATAATCCACAAAAGCCGTATATTAGCTGCGAATACATGCATGCGATGGGCAATTCCGTGGGCGGCATGCACAAGTATACCGAGCTGGAGAGCAAATACGAGCTGTACCAGGGCGGTTTTATTTGGGACTATATCGATCAGGCCGTCATGAAAAAAGATCGCTACGGGCGCGAGTACCTCGCGATCGGCGGCGACTTTGACGACCGTCCAACAGACTATGGCTTCTGTACGGACGGAATTGTCTATGCGGACCGGAAGGTTTCACCGAAGATGCAGGAGGTCAAATTCCTGTACCAAAATTTGAAGCTCACCCCGGATCGCAGTGGCGTAACCATTCGCAACGAAAACCTGTTCGAGGGAACAGGGGACTATGAGCTGGTATACAGCCTGTTGCATGAAGGTCAGGAAATCGCACGAAATGTGATTCATGTGGATGTGGCGGCTCAGACTGAGGCCTATATTCCGTTGACATTCCCAAGCACAGACGGGAAGCCTGGGGAATATGTCATTCACACGGCGCTTGTATTGAAGGAAGCGGCACTTTGGGCTGAGGCTGGGCACGAAGTAGCCTTCGGACAGCATGTTTTCATTGTGGAAGATCCAAATCCACTGAAGGCTCCTACAGGTCGAGCTTTACGAGTGGTGCATGGCGATGTGAATATTGGCGTTCACGGCACAGATTTTACCATCATGTTCTCCAAAGGAGCAGGCAGCCTGACTTCACTTCGCTACGCTGGACGTGAGATGATCGCTACGCCTCCTGCCCCGTTGTTCTGGCGGGCGACCACAGACAATGATCGGGGAACCGCGCTCGGTTTTGAAGCTGGTGGCTGGTTCGCTGCAAGCCTGACGCGTAAATGTGTGGGCATCGAGGTCACGGAAGAGCAGGCAGACCGTGTAACCGTTACGTTCCGCTACACGCTGAGCATTCATGCCGACGTACAGGTAACGGTAGCCTACACCGTTTTGGCAGATGGCAGTCTGAACGTAAAATCTACCTATGAAGGTGTATCGGGACTGCCTAACCTACCGATCTTTGCCCTTTCGTTCAAAGTTCCGGCAGACTATCGCCACCTGGATTGGTATGCGATGGGACCGGAGGAGAATTACATCGACCGGGCCTTCGGTGCTAGACTCGGCGTATTCCGCAACGAAGCTGTGGATAACGTGTCCGGGTATGTCGTGCCACAGGAATCCGGCAATCGTACAGGCGTGCGCCGTGTCGACATTACTGACGATTCACGGCGGGGCATCCGCATTAGCGCACCTGCCACCGCACCAGTGGAATGCAATATTTCGCCGTATACAGCGTTCGAGCTGGAAAGTGCATACCATCTGTATGAGCTGCCGAGCGTGTATTACACCGTTGTCACTGTAGCTGGCAAGCAAATGGGCGTAGGCGGCGACGACAGCTGGGGCGCTCCAGTGCATGAGGAGTATCAAATTCCGGCCGATCAAAAGCTGGAATTCGAGTTTACCGTGCAGCGGGTATAAATAAACTCCCTGTATGGACAATGTATATGTAGCAAAAGCCCTTCCGCTGCTTCCCTCATGGAAAGCCGGAAGGGCTTTTATATTTACGTATCTGTAGAATAGGCGGCGAACGCCTAATATATCTGCTCCTTATATAGTTCAAATAGCTCTCGATCAGTCATATGTGTGCACCCCCCTTGTTGTGGTCTCATCTATAAGACTAATAACAGAGCACAATCGTTCATTTACATCTAAAAAAGGCAGTCCTATATAGGACCACCTTTGATTAATCGTTCAATTCTCAACGGTCAGGAAAAACAAACCTACTGTGCCATATAGCCTTCGTCATAAACATGAGTCTGTCGCCCTGGCTAGCTCGTAGCCAGATTAACATACGTTCGCGTGAAATCAAGGTTTTGCAAGTCCCTTTGATCTATAAAAAACTCCAAATACCCTGCGTCCCACCAGCACATACCGACCTCATTCAAGGATGATACCGAGAGCAGAACATGCCAATTTGCTGAAGCTTGATCGTGCTTTTCCCGGTTGGCCTGGTATTCTTGCAGCTGAGGCAGCACTTTGGATCGTAACTGCTCCGCATACTCCGTACTTCCCCTATACATAGCTTGCTCGGCTTCCTGATGGATCTGACTCTCGCTCTTATGCCAGTTAAACAGAAGACCCTCTAATCCGTTTCGGCACAGATAAGCATCCCGACGAGTATTCCCGGCAAAAGACTGATGCTGTCCCCACACCGTGTCGCTATGTTCATATAGAAGCTCATAAAGCTCTTCGTACTGATCTACAAGAATATCTCCTAGTTCACCCTCCGAGGGTAGTGTCAGGATCGGATGAAAGGAAATTGCATACGCGGTGAAATCCCTGTTCTCGGCACATACTTCAACCTTCCCATTCGGCGGCAAGGTTTTCTGCAAAGCGTTGCTATCGCCGTTATAGTAAAAGATTTTATGCTCAATATCATAAGCTGGCTCATCCAGCCCAAGAAAAAAGTATAGTATGCCCTGATGAGGCAATCCCTCAAATGGTGAAAAAGGCAACTCACTTAGATTGATCTGAGCAATAAACGTATAATATTCTCCGTCTGAATTACACGGCCACTCGATCGAAGGCGGCAGATCTGGATAGCCGGCGATCCGACTATTTCCAGCATGTTCATAGTTTTCCTCATGCTCTAGATGAAATTGTATCGTAGCTTCGGCTTCCTGATAGAGCTCTTCTTTTAATTCATCATCAAGTGAATGCTCTTCGAGTATTCGAGTCAGTTCTTCCTTTAATGGTGATTTCAGCATCTCACTCGCCCCTTTTTAACGAAATAATATAGATATATTCCCCATACAAGTCTTACATAAGATTATCAAATTACAGTCTGACAAGCTATTTCTCTAGCAGATATAAGCTGAAAAATTATATGTTTATATATTATAAAACTATGTATGAATTGTTATAACGGTTAAATAGTATAATAAGGAGGATAAAGAGATAGGTAAGGTGATTGGAATGGAACGTAAAATTACTAAATTCGGAGACAGCTTAGGGATAACCATGACAGAAGCCATTAAGCAACTCGGACTGGGCCAAGGAGATACAGTTCAGGTTAAAGTAGATCCCCAGAGTGGACAAATCATTATACAAAAATCGAACAAAATAACTCTGCCCTCAGGACTAAGTGATGATTTTCTTGAAAATCTTTCTCAAGTAATGGATGCATATGACGAAACTCTTAAAGGACTTAAGGATAGATGAGCAGCATTCGTTTCTTAACCATTCAAGAAGTTATAGCTATTAATGTCGCTATGATTGAAAGATATAGTAAAGGCGAACAAATCGGCGTCAAAGATACCAGTCTACTTGAGTCTGCGGTTCTACGTCCTCAATCATCAGCTTTTAGTGAAGATGCGTACCCCACAATATTCAGCAAAGCCGCTGCATTATTCGAATTCCTAGGACAAAACCATCCTTTTCATAATGCAAACAAGCGGACAGCTTTTACTGCATTACTCATTTTTTTGCGCTATAATGACTTTCAATTTAAAATGGATCAGAAAGCAGCCGGAGACTTTACTGTAGATATGGTTAATCATAAATTTTCGTTGGATCAGCTAGCTTTATTAATCAAGCTTCACTCTTCCAAACTACATGGATGAACCAAAAAAAGAGATCACGCATGATCTCTTTTTTACCTTAATACAAATCATTACTCTTGACTGCGAGCACCTGACGGGCGATTAGCATAAAGGCATCAAAGGAATGGCAATGCTTTAATCGTTCAAGCGTTTCCTCCTGCCGGATCAGTTCTACAAACAAATCATAAATTCCCATGGCCTGCTCATAGTCCTCTTTGCAGATTGAAAGCAGGAATACCACGTGAACCTCATGGTTAGCGTCCCATTGGATCGGATTTTCCAGCAAGCACACACTTACGACTGTTCGGTTAGAACTTAGCTCCAGAGGATGGGGAATGGCCATCCCTCGATCGAGTGCAGTAGAACCCAGCTTCTCTCTTTCTATGACGGCTGGCAAAAACTTGTCGGTGACCACTCCTTTTTGCTTTAAAATACCGCTCATTTCCTCAATCAGGGTATCTTTGCTCGGTTGATCGGACCGGGTCATAAACCATTCCTTGTCAAAATACCGCAGCAATGATGTCTCCTGTTCCTCATCGCTGGCACGTATCATCCGTGTCATGGTCTCCATATCACGTTCCGAGGGAATCGGACTGATCACCGCCGAAGGCTTATCCTTACGTTGCTGCAAATGAATGGTCGAAACGACCAGGTCCTCATCGACGGTGGACATTTCCTCGTATTCCCGAAGTGAAACCACACGGGATACATCCAGCTCAGCAAACAGCGAACGCAGCCTGGATTCCAGAATACGGGCGGTTCCGTAGCCGGAGCCGCACACCAGCAACACGGTTTTGCGACGCCGGTGAGGAATATGGTATTTGCGTTCCAGTGCAGCTCCGATATGAAGTGCCAAATAACCGATCTCGTTATCGTTGATGTCGTATGGAAACGATTTTTGCAGTTCTTTTACTGCACCCACTGTGATTTCATAGGCAAGCGGATAATACTTGCGAATATGTCCAAGCAGCGGGTTACGCATGTTCATGCCATGCTCCAGCCGGATCAGCATTGGCTTCAAATGTACAAATAAATCCCGGGACAGCCGTTCATCGTCACGCAAGTCATAGGTGAAGCGTTCATAGACAAACGTCAGCATCCCGCGCACTGCCAAGAAGAGACGGTCAGACTGGAGACGCTCCCACTCCGTTTCGGTCATCTTTTTGCTGACGATATGCAGCAGAACATAATCCAGTTCTCCTTCAGGGCAGATGATGCCAAATGCCTCTTCCATTTCCCTCATAATGGTGGTGGCCATTTCAATATCCCGCTGACTGCCCACCACCGCTTCAAAGCGTTCTAGTCCATGTCCTTCCTTCACCCGCAGCACCATAACCGCCAGATGAGTAATAAGGTCTTTCAGGGCCAAATCAGCCATTTTGGCACCACTGGACTGCAAATGCTTTAGAATAATTGTGCGGATCTGCGGTAGATTTAATCCTTGAAATAGCTGTTGTTGCTCTAAGGGCATACCGCTACGTTGTCCCTCTTCATCGCGGATGTCGGCATATTCAGCCAGACAGTAACGAATACTCTTTTCTTCCCCAACCACCTTCACACCATATCCTGGCTTGGTACGTAAGGTGAGGCTATAATCCTCCAGAATCTGACGGATGATTTTAGAATCATTATTCATCGTTGCCCGGCTAATATACAGCTCATCGGCGAGGTCTTCCATCTTCACGTATGCCCTCGCATTCAGCAGCTTGAACAGCTCATACCGTATGCGCTCTTCTGGAGCCTCTGGCAGGCACTGACCTACTTCTGTTTCTTCCTGACTTTCATCCGCGAATAAACCGTATCTCTCATGATCATCAACCCTGATCGTATAGCCGCTGCCCCTTTTGGATTCCAGATATGCTCCATATTCATTCAGCATACTGTCCAGCTTCTTGAGATCATCGCGGATTGTCCGTTCCGTGACCTCCAGCCGCTCAGCGAGCGCCTTGGTGGTCCAAGACCAGCCTTGATCATTTCCACTAATGAGCTGGTACAGCTTTTTCAAGCGTTTGTAGGGAAAAATCATGTAGATTCAAGACCTCCTTTCCGATAAACCTTACCTCCACGTTACTCCATTTCCGGGGTTATCAGTACCGTTAGCAGCTTGCAATGCTGCAATTCCGGCAATTGTGCGCCCTCCGAAGCGGATGAAACCAGCGTTTCCCCCTTGGAGCGCTCATCCAGTGAAACCAACTCATAGTGGGCCGATCCACCGTATGTGAGACGTGCAGTCGCATTTTTCTCCAGGTAAGGATTAAACACACGAACGACATACCCATCGCTATGTTCTGCTTTCTTGAATGCACTTAAGATGACGTTGGAAGGCTCGCTAAATGATAAAAGGCTATAGTTTTGCTCGAATATTCTCTCTTCGTCACGGAAGGCGAATATTAAGCGACCGTTGAGAAAATCAGACAGCTGATAACTGGACAACGGCGTTAAATATTCCTTAGCTGCTCGAGCGATGTCCGCCTCATCAAACCCAGACTCGTGGACATGTAGAGCAAACGTAAATGAAAGCTCACCTAGCAGCTGTGCGTCCGGCGTTTCTACGATCTTTTCTCCCGAGGCACGACCTGGGCGATATAGCAGATTCTCCTTACCCATATATCCAAAAGTACGGAATAACGTCAGCGCTATTGTATCATGTTCAGGGCCTATGATTTCATATTCTCTTACCCCTTCGGTCAGCACCGCTACTCCACGTGAGCCATCATTTAACGCAACATAGCTTTGCATCGCCTCTATGGTAATCGGCTTCTCCGTCCACTGCTCCCGTTCCCAAACCTTGACTTCCTCCAGCGTAGTTGGACGGGCAATGACGCCGAACGGCTGATCTGCAATGGATAGCTTGGAGGTGATCCCGGTATCAAATAGCACCCGCAGACGGTGACTCAATACCCGATTGTCGATATTTACGGAGAAACGTATCAGACGTTCACCTTTACGTAGCGAGACCGACGCCTGTAGTGGCAACTCAGCCGAAGTCAGAGCAGCGGAACGCTCATTTAAGTCATACGGAACCTTCAGCTTCATCCGAAGGGACAGATCCTCGGCTACCGGACCTTTGGATGTTATCGTCTCCACATCAGCACCCAGTGAAGATACCGTAAGGTCTCGTTCCGGCGGAGAATAGTTGTAGGAATCTCCGTCATCTCCATTTTCCTCGAACACCATTTGATCCACGTACACACGTCCCGAGACTTTATCCGTAATACTTAATGCCCCGTTCTCCTGTACAGATATCGTAAAAAATTCATTTTCAATCTCGTTTCCGTTGCTGCGCCCTGCTATCGCATCCCCAGTCGAACTGAAATCAAACACGATTTGTGTATACCCCATAGCAGGGACTTCCTGAAGCTCTACCAACAGCTTGGCACGAAACACACGCTCAGGCAGGTACACCTTTTTGCTCGGATTTAGATCAATATGCTGGCCAAGCACGTAATCGGTTTGTTCCACTTTCTCGGTAATCGTATATGGAAGCTGCTGTCCCTTCGTATCCCGAATGACAAAGCCTCCTTCCGGCAAGTAAGCATCAATTTCTGTCACTCCCTTGCGCGGGTACGGCAACGTATTAAAGATGGTGAAGGCAAAAGTCTCCTCCTGCTTAATCTTTGACGCGATCATTCGCTTGTGCAGTTCCAGTAAATTCTCCGCGATATCGCGTGCCTGTTTGTATCGAAAAGCCACATCCCGGTTCGTCGTATCACTATTGCAGCCACCGATGCTGTCGTGAGCCGCATTTTCAAACAACAGCTTCCATATATCTTTCACGATATGATGTGGATACTCATGTCCAAGTGCATGACTGATCGACAGTACAGGCTCCAGCGTATTCACGATTAAATGTTCAATCTCATTATTTTGCTGCTTAAGATCCGCCCGTGTGGAAAAAATCGACTTATGAATACGCATATGCTTGGCTTCCATAAGCTCTCCTTCCAGTACAGGAAGGTCACTGCTGTCTCTTTCAATCTCTTCAAGAAAGCGTTCCGGCTCATTCATCACATATTCCCGTTTCGGGTCCAGCTCATTGAACGTGCGAATCAGCTCTGGCAAGTTCAGGCGGATCGGCGCCTGATCGAAGCCGTTGGGAAAATAAACATGGCGAGTGGACGCTTTTTCCTCCAGTGCACCGATCTGACTGTCGAGATACACCTCAAGTTCTCCCGCTTCCTCTGGAATATTCCCACCATAGTAGTAGCCAAACGGCATCTGTACCGCAAACACCTGACTGCCATCCGACCCTTTCCACAAAAACTCGGTTTTCGGATTGGTGTTATCTGCTACCCCGCGCCAGAACAGAAAATGTCGAATACCAAACTCTTGATAAATCTGCGGCATCTGCGCCGACTGACCGAAGGCATCCGGTACATACCCGACCTTCATGGCATGACCATATTTCTGCGCGGTTTCCATACCGTAATACAGATTACGGACAATGGATTCACCGGATATCACCAATTGATCGGTCTGCGTATACCACGGTCCAGTCATCAGACGCTTATCGCTTACCAGGCGGCGAATGCGCTCTTCATCTTCCGGGCACCAGCGGATATAATCGTCGAGCAATGACCCTTGGGCATCCAAAAGATAGTATTTAAAACCGTCCCCGTTTTCCAACGCATCCAATACTTCTTTCACATGCTTCACCAAGTAGACTTTCGACCTGGAAGTCGTAAAATACCACTCCCGGTCCCAGTGAGTATGGGGTATGACATGCACTTTCGTACGGCTCATATTTTGTTCTCCCTCCATCTATCGATCTTCTATCTAGTGATATTTAGTCAAATACAAGTTCTATGTCTTCTCCATTTTTCTTAACAGATGCCTCTTTGGCTTCGGCCTCCTGTTCCTCCTCTCGGAAGTTGACGAGCAGGGTTCCGGCTACAATGATCAATGCGCCTATAACCCCCCCAGCCAAATATGCAAACGGAGTACCGACGGAGATTGCACCATACAAACCGCCAATTGGAGGCATGATAACATGTGCGCCTAGCAAAGCTGTCAATCCAGCACCTGCTGCGCAGGCAATCATGTTCAGTGGAATCAGCTTGGCAGGATTACGCAGTGTAAACGGAATAGCCCCTTCCGTAATTCCGATAATGCCCATGATCACGGAGCCCTTTCCAGCTTCCCGATACGTTTTGGAAAAGCGTTTTTTTAGAATCAGAGTTGCAATTCCATAGCCCAGAGGTGGAATACAGATTGCAATATTCACGAAAATATTGGGTAAGTATACGCCCGACAGGAATAAAGCATTTCCCGCCATCCAGGCCGCTTTATTAACAGGGCCCCCAAGGTCGAACCCGATCATAGCCCCTAAAATCAAGGCAAGCACCAGGGTACTGGTTCCGCTCTCACTCATATGCTTAATCCAGTTGACCAGTCCTTCATTAATTGCGCTCAACGGTCCACCCAGAATGACGGACATGAGAATCCCGGTTAAGCCTACCGTAATGAGCGGCAAAATAATCAGTGGAACAGAACCAGCAGCCGGGCCTGTGATTTTCACTTTGTTTTTCACCCAGAGGGTGATATACCCTGCAAAAAAACCTGCGATAAGAGCACCTAGGAAGCCCGCATTCGTTTCCTGTGCCAGCACACCACCGATCAGCCCTGCAGCAAGTGCAGGCTTGTCAGCAATTGAATACGCAATATAGCCGGCCAGGACCATATTTAGAAGTCCAATTCCGCGCCAACCTACATTTTCAACTAAGTATAAAATATGAAGAAGGCCGCTTTTGTCAGCATACGGACCAAAGTCAGTGACACCCATGGTCAGGCCGATAATTTTACATACGGCAACAATCAAGGAGCCTGCAATAATAACCGGAAGCAAATAAGAAATGCCTGTCATCAGATGTTTTTTAGCTTCACCGAGCCATTTTTTCATCATGTTCTCCCCCATCATGAATACTACTGTTATTCAAAGGCTCATCGGACATCTTCTAAGTCAGCTACGCTGTCGATTGTCCGTGTTGCCTTCCTAACCTTATTTTTGAGCAGAGATCGCTTCCACCGCTTTGGTGAGTACCGCTTCCGCATTGTTGACCGCATGACCAATTTTAACGCGAACAATTTTTTTATCTTCAAAACGCTCCGCATCCTTCACCGTCTGATCCGAAGCAATCAATACAAAATCCGCTGCTGCAATGTCTTCCTCCGTAAGCTTGTTCACTTGGCCTAGTGCACCCTGCTGTTCCACTTTAATATGGTGACCGAGCTGTGCCGCCGCTTTTTCCAGCGCTTTGGCCGCCATTGGAGTATGAGCCAACCCTGCAATACACGATGTAACGCCTACAATTTTCATTATGACACCAACCCTTCTGTATACTGTTCCAGCAAATGATACACATCGCTGCTGCTATTAGCGTCCGCTACCGCCTCTTTGAAGGAATCTTCTAAAAGCAGAGTTGCGAGCGAGGAAATAATTTGTAAATGGGATACATCCACAGACCCTTTAGGCACCAAAATACTAAAAATATACTGGACAGGCTTGCCATCATGAGAGTCCCAGTCAATGCTATGTTCCAATCGGATCACGAGCACTGCCGGTCTGGTGACCACCTCGCTTTGCGTATGAGGGATGGCAAACTGATCCTGAAGCCCTGTCGAATATATCTTCTCCCTCTCCCACAAATCCTGCACCAGCTGCTCCCTATGGACGGTGACACCCAGCTTTTCAGCCTCTTGGGCAATAAACTCAAACACAGCCGATTTGGTCTCCAGCTTCTCATCCAAATAAATCTGTTCTCTAGTAATCATGGTGGATGTCTCTCCTCCCTTCTATCTATAAGTGAAACGCTTACAAGTTTATTTTAGCCGACTCTTTCTCCAGGTTTTATCTATAAAATTTCCCTATCCAAGCGGAAATGGACTAGACATTGTTCATAAATGTTTTGTGATAGGCATTTCGATATTGCAAAGGTGTCATATGGACGCTCTTTTTAAACAATCGCATAAAATACTTCTCATCCGTGTATCCTGCTTCTTCTGCCACCTGCTTGATGCTCATATCTGTACGGGAAATTAGTTCCTTCGCTTTATTGATTCGAATACTGTGAATGAACTCCAAGGGACGCATGCCCGTATTCTGCTTGAACAAACGGGATATGTAATCCTTGTTGTAATTGAATTTCCGAGCCAAATCGGTCACAGTCAGCGGCTCTTCAGCATGAATTCGAGTCCACTCGATAATTTTGTTCATACTCACATTCCCCTGTGAATAAACAGGATTGGAGATCAAGCGACTGAGGGCCAGTTCAGATATCTCGATCAGCAGTGAGGTGAACAAATAGTTAGCACTGTGATACGTAAGATAATGCGAGTTGGCGACATGCAAAATTTGATTGACAATAATATGAATCCGATCTCCGTTATCTGCCTGTACATTTTGTGGCAAATAGATATCGCGCATTGCGCCATGGCGTTGCATAAGCCCATCCATAACACTTGTTTCCTGCTTCATTTCCTCATTAGATAATACATTCGGGGTCGCAGGCACATCGAAGTGAAACCAATAAAATTTAACCCCCGGCAATGATTCCCGGTATCCTCGGTGCGTACGGCCGGGGTACAGCAATAGAATATCTCCTTCCCCTATTTCAAAATCCTCCTGTTCCTCCCGTATATATACCGTTTCTTGGACACCCAGGATCAACTCAAAGTTCTCAATGGAACGGCTCATATGCTTCCATGGCACCTCGGAAACAAACTCACCTGCCGAGATTAGTTGGATCGGAGCATCTACATTCACTTTCAGATAGGCCATGTTGTCATCTCCTTTGGTTCATGTTCGGATTTGTCCACCTATTGTATGGTTAAGCTACTGACATACCGCGGTTGCAATGCTAATGTAGTGGAGAAATATACACTTTCATCTTAGCTAAGGAGCGATGATTTTGAAAGCACAAGCTTTTGACTTGCATAAAGTAAGCATTGATTCTGGCCCACTTTACCATGCCATGGAGCTGAATATGACCTATCTGCTGAGTTTGGAACCTGACCGTTTATTGTCACGTTTTCGTGAATATGCGGGCTTGGAGCCCAAAGCGGCTCATTATGAAGGTTGGGAGGCACGCGGCATCAGTGGACATACACTTGGGCACTACCTGTCTGGCTGTGCGCTGATGTTTGCCTCTACAGGCGACAAAAGGTTGCTGGAACGAGTAAACTATGTAATCGACGAGTTGGAAATATGCCAAACCAGTCATGGAAACGGATACATTTCCGGCATTCCGCGTGGGAAGGAGATTTTCGAAGAAGTCAAAGCCGGGGATATTCGTTCCCAGGGCTTTGATCTTAACGGAGGCTGGGTACCGCTATATACGATGCACAAGCTCTTCGCAGGGCTGCGCGATGCCCACCTGCTCGCTCATCATCCCAAAGCTTTAGCGATGGAAATCAGACTCGGTGACTGGCTCGAGGGTGTATTCCAAGGACTGAGCGATGAGCAGGTGCAACAGGTGCTCCATTGCGAGTTTGGCGGCATGAACGAGGTGCTGACCGACCTGGCCGAACATTCCGGAGAAAAGCGCTTTTTGAACCTGGCGGAACGCTTTTATCATGGAGAGGTGCTGAATGATCTCGCAGACAGCCGTGATACGCTGGCAGGAAGACATGCCAATACACAAATTCCTAAGATTATTGGCGCAGCACGGCAGTTCGAAGTGACAGGCAAACCTCTATATGCGGACCTCTCCCGCTTTTTCTGGGATCGGGTGGTTCATAAGCATTCCTACGTAATCGGCGGCAATAGCTATAACGAGCATTTTGGTGAACCTGGCAAGCTGAATGATCGTTTGGGTGAAGGCACCTGTGAAACCTGCAACACCTACAATATGCTGAAATTAACAAGACATATGTTCGAGTGGGACGCTTACGCAGCCTATGCCGACTACTATGAACGAGCGATGTTCAATCATATATTGGCTTCACAGCAGCCTGTAGATGGACGGGTGTGCTATTTTGTATCCCTCGAAATGGGTGGACACAAGTCCTTTAATTCTCAATATGAGGATTTTACATGCTGTGTAGGGTCCGGTATGGAGAGTCACTCTATGTATGGCACAGCGATTTACTTTCACACACCAAAAACGCTCTATGTTAATCAATATGTCCCTTCTACGGTGACGTGGGATGAGATGGATGTACAGCTCAAACAAGACACTCTCTTTCCGCAAAATGGGCGAGGAACGCTGCGTGTCATAAGCAAGGAGCCCAAGCTCTTCACGATCAAGCTAAGATGCCCGCACTGGGCGGAGCAGGGTATGTTGATTAGAATCAATGGAGAAGAATATGCCGCAGAGGCTTGTCCTACCAGCTACATTGTAATTGAACGGGAATGGAACGATGGCGATACGATCGAGTACGATATTCCTATGACAGTAAGAGTGGAGGAAATGCCGGATAATCCGCGACGAATTGCCTTCATGTACGGTCCGCTTGTGCTGGCTGGAGATCTGGGTCCTGTTGAACAGGAGTCCAACGAGGAACGTCTGCTGGCATCTGTTCTGATCGGAGCAGCTGATTCCCTGACAACCAGACTGATTGCTAACGAAAACGAGCCGAATACATTCCATCTAGGTGACCTGGGATATATCGGGGACTTGCAGCTTCGTCCGTTTTATCAGATACATGATCGTTCCTATACCGTCTATTGGGATCTCTTTTCCAAAGAGGAGTGGGCAGCAACAGAGGCAGAATACCGTACCGCGTTAGCGTACCAGCTAGAGCTGGAACAACTTACAGTGGATGTTGTGCAGCCTGCCGAAATGCAGCCAGAACGGGATCATGCCTTTACTGGCGAGCATGTAGGCCTGGGGTCCATCTATAATCGCAAATATCGCGACACATGGCCTGGGGGCTGGTTCTCTTTTGTCATGAAGGTACTCCCGGATGAGCCTGTCCAGCTGGCAGTCACTTACCTGAAGGACTCCGACCACTCTCATCGTGACTTTGACATCACTGCGGATGGCCAGAATTTAGGAGCAGGCAAGCTGGAGTCCGAGGAAATGAATAAATTCGAGACGTTTGCCTATGAGCTGCCTCTGTCTGTGACGAGCCACAAAAATGAAGTGACAATTCAATTCAAAGCCCATCCACAAGGCAAGGTGGCGAAAGTGGCTGGATTACGAGTGATCAGACATTCTATTGTATGACCAAATGATCTATATAAATCTACGATAACGCCACTACGCAGGCGGATAGCGCTTCCCATCGCCACCGCTTTGCTTGTACAGCACTATTCCGCCTGCTCCGTTTTTGATGTTCATCTTTTAAATTCAGCTTAAATAAAAAAAAGCAGATGCTCCTATGAGCTATCTGCTTTTTTTGTTTACCCTAATAACTTCGAATATAGTAGCAGCTTCATGTTCACGTTACATCATGTTCATTTCACGGAAACTATCTCTAATCTTGCGCAGCTCTTGCTGGGCTCTACCGTATCGGGAAGCATAGGTCCAAGCAAGCACTTGATGATAATGTGAAGGCGTTTCAATCGTGGTCACATTATACATGATCGGGATCCCGTCTACTTCTCCCTTTAGGGTGAATTCAATGGCTGGGTATCCATTCACCACCCTGTCAGAGGCGCTTCCCAATTCAGGGTCCGTAATTTCTGACACCAAATGATCTTCAATAATCCCTTTATATTCTTGAAGGGTCATACTGCTGTCAAAGTCGCTTTTCGGTTCAGACAATACAATCAAGTATCTATCGGTAAATTCATTTTTAATGGAAATATCCGCTTCCTCATTAATCCCATTATCTCGTGACCAATTCCACGGAGCTGTAATCGCAAACTGGTTATCCTTACTGATAAATACCTCTGGCTTCACGATTTGAGTAATGAGCGTAGAAATTAAGGATACAGCCAAGACAATCGAAGTGATCGTCATTAGGATGATTGCACCTGCAATAATGCCGGTTTTCTTTCTGTCTACCTTCCCCAAATCCCGTACCTTAACTACATATGTATTGGCGGCCATATCTCCAATTCGTTGTTTCCTAGGCGTCACCAGCACACATATACCGGCGGGCAGCCCCCAGAAAAGCAGCGGATTCGTATCCACCAGATGTATGAGCGTACGGATCAAAGATTTAATGATGCCTGGCGGCCTTCCTTCTCCATTCACGACCTGAATACGAAGTACAAACTTGCCCAGCGTATAGCCTGTAAGTCCTTCCAGCAACAGATAATAGCAGAAAGAGCCAATCAAGAAGAGTATCACTACCATACCCATATTTGGGGTTTCCGTTTCAGATAGTTTTTTCGCTGCGAAATATACCAGTCCTCCATATCCGAAAACGATAAGGATGAAGTCAATTATCCAGGCTGCCCATCTTCTGAAAAAGATAGAAGCTCCGTATGTCTCTGATAATGCCGCCATCTTATCTGGTTCTCGTCGTTGATAGCCACCACTATTCCTCACGTATTCTTCTGGCGCAAATGTAGTTGGATTTTTCGATAAATTAGGTTCTTCCAAATGATACACCCCTGATGTCAATTTAATCCCAGTTCAGTATAGCATCCTTTTTCATCCAGTGGAGCAAGCCTGATAGCGCACCAGAGTATACCGAATCCCTCCGATGAACAAACCACACCTCTAATTTACGATAGGTTTCGGGTAAACGATGCGCAGCAATCCTTCCCGCCTCCTTTGCCTTTACAATTGACGAGTGTGGAAGCATGGACACCCCCAGACCAGAGGCTACACCACCCAAAATGACTTCCAATGTTCCAAATTCCATAATCTGATACGCATCCACTCCTGCATGGCTGAGAAAGCCTTCCGCTCTTGCCCGATGTGTGCAGCCTACATCGAAGAATAGCATAGGCTTGGCAAGTAGCTTGCTCATATCACTTTCTCCCGGTTCCGAAATAAGCACCAACTCCTCTTCGAAAGCCGCCATATGCTCTATATTCGGATCATCAACGGGACCATAGACGAATGCCCCATCTAATTCGTAACTTAATACCTTTTGTACAAGAGCATGCGTCCCCCCGGTCATAAGCGATAGCTGTACATCAGGGTATTGAGCGTGATATCCCGTCAATAAAGCCGTTAGATGCGTAACCGCAGTCGTCTCAATCGAGCCTAATCGCAACGGTCCGGCAGGCTGATCCGAATATTGAGTAGACTTCTCTGCCTCGTCGAGCAAGGTTAGTATGGATTCCGCATACTCCAGCAGATTCTCTCCTGCCGATGTTAGCGTCATTCCGCGATTAGATCTGCGAAATAGCGGTACGTTCAATTGTGCCTCAAGCTGCTGAATCCGTGAGGTTACATTGGACTGTACATAGTTCAACACTTGTGCAGCCCTTGTGATACTACCCTCGCGAGCAACCGCCCGAAAAATTCTCAAATCACTGCTTTCCATGTATACGTCACCTGCTTGGTATGATCATTTATGATACTGACGTTCGATTTTGTTCATTTTACCGGATGCTTGCCACTCTGTACAATTCAAAGTACATGCAAATGCATCTAAAATCGACCACAGGAGGCTTTGAAATGAAAGCTATAATTCATACTGGTAAAAAAGGCCTTGAGGGCCTGACGTATAAGAACGTTACGGACAGACAGCCAGGGCATGGTGAAGTGAAGGTCAGACTCAAAGCCGCAGGCTTGAACCATCGGGATCTGTTCCTCATGGCGGATCGAACCGCCAACGATGCTCCACTCATTCTCGGATCGGATGGAGCAGGCGTGATTGAAGCTGTAGGCGCTGGCGTCCCAATCTCGCTGGTTGGCACTGAAGTAATCATCAATCCATGTATCGGATGGGAAAAGACGCACCTCGTTCCCTTGGTTCCTGCCATTCTGGGCGGTCCTTCAGATGGGACATTGGCCGAATCGGTCATCATTCCCGCTCAAAATGCCATCAGCAAGCCAGCTTACCTGTCTTGGGAAGAGGCAGGGGTGCTGCCTCTGTCTGCCTTGACCGCTTACCGCGCTCTCTTCACTAGAGGCCAATTGCAGCAAGGGGATCATGTCCTCATTCCCGGTATTGGCGGCGGGGTAGCCACGTATGCCATGCTTATGGCCTTAGCGGCGGGCGCACAGGTCAGCGTCACATCACGTAGCGAAGCCAAAAAGCAAGCTGCCCTCACCCATGGCGCTCATCATGCATTCGACAGTGATAGCGATTGGAAAGAAAGTATGAACGGAGACACCGTGGATCTGATCCTTGACAGCATCGGACCCGCTACATTCGACAAATATTTGGATGTCATCAAACCGGATGGTCGGATCGTTACATTTGGCGCAAGCTCAGGAGATCATATAGAGCTTCCGCTTCGCTCCATATTTTTTCCGCAAATCAGCATCATCGGTACCTCTATGGGGAGCAGCGAGGAATTCGCAGATATGCTCCAATTCATGGAGCGTCATTCCCTTCATCCCATTATAGACGGCGTCTTCCCTCTACAAGATACGACGCAAGCCTTTTACCGTATGCAGCAGGGAGCGCAGTTAGGCAATATAGGGATCAGCATGGAATAATACGCACGTAACCCTATGCGTCTAGAAAAAAATCCACTACTATAAAAGGCCTCTTCCCGAGGTCAATTTTATAGTAGTGGACCTATTCAGTCGATCAATCGATGCTGAACCCATTTGCTGCCGCGGAAGCGCCAGAGGAAAACGATCCCCCGCACCCCCCATTCAATATCCATAGCCAGCCAAACACCAACAATTCCCCAATTGAACACAATACCCAAAACATATCCGAGCACTACCCGACATAGCCACATGGACAGCATAGAGGTGAGGGACGTAAATTTGGAGTCACCTGCCGCCCTAAGCGCAGAAGGTGTGATAAAGGCGATGGACCAGAGCGGGATCTGGGCCAACGTATTAATCAGCATGACCATAAAAATGTCGTCTACAATTTCAGCAGGCGGATGAAACAGCCCCACCATCGGCTTAAATAAAGGCATTAGGATTAGTCCCATTACAATAAATGAAGCGGACGACAGCCAAATAAACGATTTGGTGAACTTGCGGGCATCGTGTACATTTCGCCGCCCCATGCATTGACCAACCACGGTTACAATTGTAAGAGCCAGAGCATTCGCAGGAATTTGGAACACGTTAGCTAGGGATGAGCAAATGGCATTCGTCGCCAATGCATTGGTCCCCAGGTTTACAATGAAAATTTGGGTTAAAATTTTACCCCCGTTAAAAAACATCTGTTCCGCCGCAAAAGGAAGACCAATAAACAGGATCTTTTTAAGCATAGCCAGATTAAAATAAAGCATATCTCTAAGCTGGACACGCAAGTCGTCATCTACCCTGACCAAATAAATCAACGCGCAGGCAGCCCCAGCATATCTGGACACATTGACTGCAATCGTCATGCCCAGTACACCCATATCCAACAAGTTAATAAATACGACATTCAGCAGCACGTACGAAAGGTTCATGATAAGCGAAAGAGCCAGCGATGCCCTCGTCTTGCCGATCCCTCTCAGCGCTCCACATACCGCTTCAACAATTGCAATCCCTACAAAAGACATACAGCTTCCCAGCAGATACACCTTGCCGTTAGCCAATACATCAGGCGAGGCAGAGCCAAACAGCACACTTAAAATTGGATTGTACAACACGATCATAAACAGACTGATGCATAAGGCCAGCAAGGAAACGGAGGATATGGTACCAGAGGTTGCTTTAGAGACCATAAGGTCATTACCGCTCCCCTTATACTGCGCCACGACAACCGTTCCCCCGGTAGACACAGCCACAAACACATTAATTAGAAAAATATTTAATGAATCAATCATATTTACGGCACTGACCGCCGCCATCCCTGACGAGCTGATCATGGCTGTATTCACCAAATTGAGACCCACGATAAAGGCCTGATCAATCAGAAGCGGGATAAACAGGGCAATAATCTGCCGATAATCAATGGACTCTCCTGAAAAATGCCGATTCAGAAAGCCATGCGTTCTCATCCTTACACTTAGTTGACTCATATTATCACTTTCTTTTTATCAAATTGAAAAAAACCCTTCAACAGAAGAGTCTTTCATGGCGAAAAAATGTATAAAGTTGCAAGGCTAGATGTCTCTGGCTCTTGATTCTGTACACTTTTCTCTACATAGAAGTATTACTCTAAAAGAAAATTCTGTCAATGGTTTTGCTCACATTTCAATAGAAAAAAACATAAAAACCTGCTCAGCTCAGTGAACAGGTTTTTAAGCAGCATGACCATGTTATGAAATGTCATTAATATCTTGTTAAGTGAACACTTATGATCTTCTCGCGATTAAGTCTTGCTGAATAGAAGCCTCGTTCTTTTCGAATTTTTTATAGAAAAACATAGGAATGATTCCGATCAAGAAGACGATAAACGGCAGCCAGATGAAGCTGAACTGAATGCCAGACAAAGCAGTCGGGGTCTGAACCTTTCCAGCAATATAGCCTGTGCTACCCATAACCCATGCTGGCAATAATCCGCCAATTCCGCTACCCGCTTTAATACAGAATGCGCTTCCAATAGAAGTCAGGAACCCACTTGCCCGAATTCCATTTTTCCATTCCCCATAATCTACTGTATCGGACAACATTGCAAATGGCATCGAACACGCAAAGCCTGATCCTAAGGCACCTATGATCCAACCAGCAATAATAAGGGTTAAGTTTGTGCTCCCCATTAAAATCACGACTTGACCTAGTGCAGCTAAGATCAATCCGATAATCATGATCGTATTTTTACTTAATTTTCTGGCGAAGAACGGAATCAGAACCATCGAGATCAATTGCAAAGAGGTGAGTCCATTGATTAAAGGTACCAGGTCCTTACTATCCAGATTGTATTGCAGATAAAAAATAAGCGTGGCCGAACGAATATTCAAGCCGATCCAGTAACACAGGTTAGCAGCTACAACGAGCATCCAAGGCCAATTTCGCTTGATGGCTGTAAAGCTTTTAGCAATCGGGACAGATTTCGTTTTCACTGCCGCATTTTCCCGCAAATCGGCAAAAGCTATGAAGAACATAATAATCGCCATGATTCCAAATAAAACGAGTGTTAAAGAAAAGCCTTTTTGATCATTCCCCTGTCCAAAGAAGGCTACCAGAGGTAAAGTGAACGTCGTGGCGATGAAGAAGCCCACGTTTCCCCCGACCATACGGAAAGAGTTCAAAACTACGCGTTCATTGGAATTGGTACTCAGGTTAGGCAGAATAGACGTAATCGGTGTACTGATTCCCGTATATAGGATACCTGCTATGATGTAAGTGATAGCCGCGTATGCAATTTTCCCTGATTCACTCCAATTGGGCGTCGTGAACGTAAGGACCATGAACACGGCGAACGGAACAGCTAACCATAGAAAATAAGGTCTGCTCTGACCGTATTTGGACTTGGTCCGGTCAATCAGGATGCCCCAGATCGGGGCATCAATGGCATCGATAAAACGGGTGATAAATAGTAATGTTCCGGCAATCCCGATAGAAAGACCGAATACATCCGTATAAAAATATAATAGATAGCTGGAAATGACACAGTAAAGTAGGTTGCCTGCCGTATCTGTTAACGAATAGCTGATTTTACGATGAAAAGGAACGGTACTGGTTGCTTTTTCAGGTGGTTCCGTACTCACAATTCTCGTACTCATGATCTTTCCTCTCCCCATGCGAATGAATTATGATTCATAAACCCATACACGCATTTCCCCTTTGGCCCGATTGCACCAGGCGTAATAAGGAATGGCGGTAATTTGTTGAGGAACAAGTTCAGGGGGCTCCGAGCTGTATAATGCCTTTGAACCTTTTACCCGATATCCCTCTATGGCCAGCTTTACAATACCACCCAGCAGATTTTCACTAAACTCTTCTGTAACGGGTTTATCCTTTGGTATTCTTAATCCTGCCAGGTTCGCCCCATTATCCGCTTCTTCCAGACAGTACACGACTGGGCCGCGTTGAAGAGCAACTTGCTGCTGGTTCATGGAGACAAGCGGGTTGCTCCGAATGCGCTCCACCGGCATAGCCAAATGCAAAGTGACCACATCGCCGTCCTTCCAAGTGCGCTGAATCTCGACATAGCCCTTTTCAAGCTGGTCTAGCGCTATGACTTCCCCATTCACCTTGACCTCTGCCTGCTTGCACCACCCTGGAATTCGCAGTGCCCATTTAAATGCAGTTGGCTCTGCTACATGGATCGAAAGAGTGAGATCCGCATCCCACGGATAATGATGAGTTTGTGTAATTTCAACCTCTTGACCAGATAAAGTCATGTTCATCTTGCTGGCAATATACAGATGCGTATACAATGTGTCCTCGGTCTGGGTGTACATATTGTCTTCCACCGATGCAATCATTCGCGCCAAATTGGGTGGACAGCAGGCACAGAAGAACCATTTTTGCCGCTCTGTTTTTACATGCTCCTGATCTTTTCTCGATTTTTGAAAAGGATTGACTTCCAGCGGATTCACGTAGAAAAACCGTTTCCCATCCAGATCCATTCCGCTGATCGTTCCGTTGTATAACGCGCGCTCCAGAACATCGGCATATTTCCGGTCCGGCGCTAAGCGCAGCATACGGTTAGCCCAGAAAGCCAGCCCTACAGAGGCACAGGTTTCGCAGTACATGCTGTCATTGGGAAGATCATGATGGCAAGTGAATGCTTCTGCGTTCACTGTAGACCCGATTCCGGCGGTAATGTACATTTTGTGGTTCGTGACATCATCCCACAGCGTTTCACAGGCTTGTAACAGGGAAGCATCTCCCGTTTTGGCAGCCAGATCTGCCATCGCAATATACAAATACACTGCTCTTACCGCATGGCCGACGGCCTCTTTTTGCTCCCGCACAGGTTGGTGTGCCTGCTGATATTCGAAGCCTAGGCCGAAATTAATGTTGTTATCATCATTCCAGGTGGGCTCTGTTTGAATATGCTTTCTCTTTTCCTGCTCCTCCATAAAATAAATTGGATGCTGTCCCCGCTGATCGATAAAATATTGCGCTAGTTTGAGATATTGATCCTTAGCCGTTACGTCGTATAATTTGATCAAGGCCAGTTCAATTTCTTCATGCCCCGGATAGCCTTTTCGTTTCCCTTCTTCCGTACCAAAAATCTGCTGGATCAGGTCTACGTATTTCTCCATAATGTGAAGAAGCTTCGTTTTGCCCGTCGTTTCGTAATAAGCAACAGCCGCCTCTATAAAGTGTCCGGCACAATACAACTCATGATTATCTCTTAGGTTCGTCCAGCGATTGTCAGGCTCCTTCAGCAAATAGTACGTATTCAAATACCCATCCTCAGCTTGAGCTCTTCCCAACAGTTCAATGACTTCATCGGCCCGCTCTTCCAGCGCAGAATTGGGATGATCCCTTAAGCTAAAAGCAACCGTCTCCAGCCATTTGGCAAGATCACTGTCCTGGAAAACGGTTCCATAATACTCCCCGCTGGATTCCCCGGCTGCAATTCTAAAGTTCTCAATCGCATGGCTGGGTTCTGTATCTGGTAATTCATCATTTAATGCTTTCCACTGATAGGGAATGACCTCTTCCGCCACAACCTGCTTATACTTTTTCCAAAATGAATCATCGACGATGACATGCTTCACTGGCTTTGCCGTTTTCATTGAATAAACATCCTTTCCTGGAAATAGAACGCTTTCATTTTTGAAAAAATAAGGATAAAGTAATGATAATATCGAACAAGTTAACCTAAGTTCCCTTGGCTACAGTCCTTATTTTATCAACCTGAATTTATAAAAAAAATCGCGATCTTTAACTAAAACTTATACGATTTCACACACAAAGGAGCTGACTTCCGTGAGCAAAACAGACTTTCTATCTTTCCTTGTCCCTCCATTGCCATATTTTATAGAGGGGAATTTTACTACATACCAAAAAGGGGACTGGCATCCGAATCGCTATAACTTGGGTTATTTTGACGTAATTATTATTAAAGAAGGAATGTTGCACATCGGTGAGGAGGACGATTCGTGGAAGATAACCGAAAATCATGCCCTCATTCTTGAGCCGGATAAGCATCATTTTCCCATCGAGGCATGTACAGAACAAACCTCCTTTTACTGGTTTCATTTTCAAACCAACAGTTTGTGGTGTGCCCAATCCTCGCCTAATCTTATTATCCCTAGCACCCCCATTCCTGAGTTGCATTTTCACTCAGAACATACCACCATCCACCTACCCAAATACCAAAAATTAATTAATCCCCATGAGCTGTTCTCCAAATTGGACTATTTACTAGCCTCTACTTTAAAAACTCGAAAGCTGGCTCTATGGGAGACTCAACAAACATTTGTGAATATTTTTCAGGGTTTGGAATATGATGAGAATTATAAAAGCAGTTCCTCCAAGTTAGCTGAACAGATCGAAATATTTTTAAAACAAAACTACAGAAATGCCGTCACTAATAAAGATCTGGAGGCACATTTTCACGTACATCAAAACTATCTTGCCAGATGCATGAAGGCCGCCTTCCAGCGCACGCCGCTTGAGTATTTAATGGACTACCGCCTGGATCAGGGACGCAGTCTTTTGCTGCAAACCGACTGGTCCATCCAGCAAATTACGGAGGAAACAGGATTCTCTCAAGCCAGCTATTTTTCAAAGTGCTTCAAGGAAAGATTCGGAATGTCGCCGAAAAATTACAGACAACAATACTGGAAACCGGCCTCTAATTGAATGTTTACGTCTCTTTTACATTTCCTTTACATTTTGATTGTATTCTTTTGATACTGTCACTTTATACTGAGTCGGTTATATCATCTTCGCTTCAGAAAAGGGGCATACATATGAAATCAACTAAACTAGCATTATTAACCATGTTAACCGGGATTTTGGTATCACCAGACCTGATCCATGCGGCAGACACTCAGCCATCTGGGTATGCACCATTACGAACACAGGCAGATAAAATGGGGGCCACCATTACATGGGATAGTGATGATCATTCAGTGTTGATCAAGCTGAAAAACGGCATTGTCGGGACTTTTACAGTCGGTGAGAAGCAATATCGTTTAGCTGGCCAAACTGGAAAAGCGGACCGAGAAATTAAGATGATCAATGGAAATGTATATCTTCCTACCAAAGTGATCACTACACTTGAAGCAGAGAATCGTAAATATACAGATCCCAAGGACGCAGTTCCCACCTATAAAGTACTTCCCTCTGTCGAAACAGAAGCCGTAGAGGATGGAGAAGATGCAGCTGACGACCCTGCCATCTGGCTCAATCCGGTTGATCCGGACAAGAGCAGAATTTTAGCTACCAATAAAGGCGGCGGAATTTTAGTCTATGATCTGGATGGCAAGCAACTGCAAAACATGAAAGTCGGAAAAATGAACAACGTGGATCTTCGTTATGGTTTCACATTGGGCGGTAAAAAAATTGATATCGCAGGCGCAACCAATCGTACCAATAACACGATCGATATCTTTGCCATTGACGGTGAATCAGGAACATTAACCAACGTGGTTGATAAACCTATTAAAGCAACCATGAAAGAAGTATATGGATTCAGTTTGTACCATAGCCTCAAAACAGATAAGTTTTACGCACTCGTTTTGGGCAAAGAGGGTGAGTTTGAGCAATATGAGCTGACTGACAATGGAAACGGCAAAATTGCCGGCAAGCTTGTCCGCCAGTTTAAGCTGGCTACGCAATCCGAGGGCATGGTCGCTGATGATGAATATGGTACGCTGTACATTGCTGAAGAGGACTACGCCATTTGGAAATATAGCGCCGAGCCAGACGGTTCATCCAAGCCGCTGCGACGTGTTGATATTGCAGATGGACGTAGACTTCACGATGACATTGAGGGACTCACTTTGTATTACGGCAAAGACGGCAAGGGGTATCTTATGGCCTCCAGCCAAGGCAACAGCAGCTATGCCATCTATGAACGACAAGGCGACAATGCCTATATTAGCAACTTCACAATCGGTGACAGCCCTACTGTAGACGGTACGTCTGTCACAGACGGTATTGATGTTCTTGGCTACGGATTAGGCAAGAATTTCCCACATGGCATCTTCGTTGCACAAGATGACGAAAATCTCCAAAACGGCAAGAAGTTAAATCAGAACTTTAAAATGGTACCTTGGGAGCGAATTGCTACAGGTGCTCCTACGCCGCTTACGGTAGACGATGGCACCAATCCGCGTGAATTGGTAGACAGAAGCACGAAGTAATGCCCGTCAGGGAAATCGATACAACAACATTCTGACTCGATTCATAGAAAAAACCCGCTCAATGAGCGGGTTTTAACTTTTCATATGAATATGTCCAGTGTGTGAAAAACACAAAACTCTTCGCCTGACTTCTTAGTGGTACTACGCCTTTAGATCCAGTACCAGTACATTTACCGAGTTAGCCGGTAATTGTAAGAGAATAGAATTCGTTTGCAGTGCGACTTGCTGTTCAGTAGGCACTACCTTTTCATCATTTTTCTTATTCACGTTAGGTACATGAACAAGCGAGGAATCGCCGGTTAGTGTAATCAGCTTGGCGCTGGACTCAACATTCAAATCTTGTAGATTCAGCTGCGTTGCCTTATCTACGTTGTCGGCATTCACAAGCTTCACATATACATGTCCAGCATCTCGGGTCACCGAATGAAACACGTCTCTGTTATAAGCCTCCAGCTTGTAATCCAGCACTTTGCTGGTTGTCTTGCCGTCCGTGTAGGAGCAAATCAGGTTGCTGCCCGTTTCTCCCCCATAGTTCACCGTGATGGTGTAGTCGGTATTATCGGCCAGTTCTTCATAGCTGGCTGCTCTCAAGTTGCCCGCAGCTGTACTGGAAGAGTAGTCACCCATGGTATAGCCTTCTATGCCTTGCTTGTAAACCTTCACGCCGGTAGCATTGCCGCCATAGCCAATCGCGTATTCGATGACGTTCTTTTTCTCAGCGGTAATATCCGTGAGACCTGCACCCACATAAAAACCGTCCGTGCCGGAAATGCGGGAAGCAACGACCTCTACCTTATAGTTGTTCCAGCTGTCGTTCAAGATGTACAGGCCGTTCAGACCGCTATCTTGGGCTTTGAGGACAAGCCCCTTGCCTTCCTCCACCTTAGATCCTACGGAACCAGGAATAACTTTCCAGGCTGAATTCAATTCCTTGGTAAAATCTTGATCCAGCAGCACACTGCCGTCCTTATTCGAAGTAACAGTCACACGCTTAACCACAACCTCGGCGTTACCTGTCGCGATCTCAATTCCACCCTGAGGAATGAGGTCAATTGGCTGGCCGTTTTTGTAAGTAGAGAACGAAGTGGTCAATACTTTATTGCCCAAATATTGGGCATACATTTTCTGCACATAATAGTTTGGTGTAAACCATACGGTTTCGTCATCAAACCAGATACAATCCGGTGTCCATCTGTACGTTCCGTCCGTCAGGACTTTGTTAAACAACGGTGCATAGGCAGCCAACCGGACGACATCGGCGTTATTTTCGAAGCCCGTCATCACCGCTGCTTCTGCGACTGCGCCTGCCAATGTATTTTTATCTGTCGAAGCATACTCCCCAACGAAAACCTTCGACGTTTCTTTCCAGTTGATGCTGCCATCCGCATTATAAGCTCTATAGTAGTAATTATAGCGGTCCACATTATTCAACAGATACTCATTAGAACGGTAATAGTGTTCATCGGCAATGGTGTCCATGTAGTCTTTTTGCTTTTCATACCAAGTTACAGTCTCTTCCGTCACCTGGTTACCGTCTGCAAAAGCAACCTTGGCAGAGCCCTTCATATTACCGCTCAGGAACTTCCAGCCCTGCTGGTAGGCATCATCATCCGCTTGAGCGCCAACCGTGGAGATGATATGCAGCTCATATCCCGGGTAGTTTTTCTCCATGTACTCATCAATCGATGTCTTGAACACTTCAAAGTTGGCGAAGAACTCTGTGCCCCAGTTTTCGTTCCCCACGCCCAGATAACGCAGATCAAACGGTGCTTCATGGCCCATTTTTTTACGCATGGCGGCCCATTCATTATGTTCAAAATCAACGCTGATCGCAAAGTCAATTAGGTCCGTAAAATTCTTGATATAGTATTCTCTTAATGCGCCTCCAGCCGGATGAGCATAATCCGAGCGGGCTTGGCAGAGCACACCGCAGGCCATAACTGGAAGCGGAGCTGCATTGAGGTCTTCTGCCAACTGGAAGTATTCCATATAACCAAGACCCATGGTCATCATATAGCCCCATACATTAAAGTTTTCCTTGCGCAGCTCGATATCCCCAATGGACTCCTTCCAGTCGTATACGTTTTCCCATATAAACGATCCTTCGGAAATACACCCCCCCGGAAAACGCAAAAACTTCGGATGCATGCCGACCAGTGCGTTCACCAGATCTTTTCTCAATCGGTAATTCGGATTACCCTGATAGTTGGCGTGTGCCGATGGGGATTGCTCTTCCTCTCCTGCCCCCCATACATCTTGTGGGAATAAGGAGACCATATCAATGGAAATGTCCCCTTCAAATGTAAGCGCCAGCTGTCCCAGAACCGTAGCTGTACCTGTCAGTACCAGCTTGGAGTGGACGCCATATTTTTTCCACGTGTTTCCACCCCCCACCTGCACGGTTACCGAATCACTGACGGTCTTCTCCTTCGAGTCTTGAAGTTGCAGTGTGATTGTACCCGCAGATTCGGCCTTTGCCCAGATGGTGAACTCATACTTGGCGCCCTCTTGGATGGACATGGCACAATTCTGGTTAGAATCGGAAAAGCCTTTGTTTCGAATCGTTGCCCCATCCGCTACTGTTACGTAATAAGAGTTCACATCCTTGTCTTTTGCGCCCAAAAACTCATTTAATCCACCGCTATGTTGTGGAGCCATCTTGTCCGTATCACCAGACCAGGCGAACAATGGATTGCGGTTCCGTCCTGTAGAGCAGCCGCATTCACCCGAAGCATGGGAATACGTATCAAACTCAAAGGATTCGAAGGAGCGATTTTGTACAAGTTCTGCATATATCCCGCCATCTGCCGCGTTATTGATATCTTCGTAGAACAAGCCGTACATCACTTCGCTGACATCCACAACTTCCTTATTCCCATGAATGGTCAGCGTGCATGGAGGCAACTGTTCTGGAAGAACGGATACTTCAAAGCTTTCTTCGATCCGGCTTGAACCTCTGGTCAACAGAGCCGTAACAGTGACTCCCTGTGCGGAAGTAATCGCCTGAACCTGTCCATTGTCAGAGAGTATGCTAGGCTGGCTGGATTTCCAGGTCACTTCTACTCTTCCACCCATCAGAACCGTTGGCAGAGCTATGTCTTTGGTTATAATTGTCGTCGGAAATGATAAATACTTATCTCGGGCAAGCTTCACGATCTCCTCATCTGTCAATGAATCGCACATGACCTCAATGACTTCATCCGCCGTCAAGCCTGCTTTATAAACCCGGAAGTCCGCAACCGAGCCAGCGAAGTCTACATCGGCTGCATGTTGGGAACGACCGATAAAATTGTTACTATAGTTGGTCGTATCTGCAAACGTTTCAAACCATTTGCGTAGCTTGGCGTAGTTGCCACTGGAGGTTTGACTGATGGAACCGTCCGCTGCCACTTCACCATTAACATATACCACCGGGCCTGCACTGCTTAATGTACCGCCTTCCGTGCCGATGACAGACAGCGCTATGTGCATCCACTCATCCCTGACAAAACCTCTTCCCGGGTCAACGGATAAATCAGCCTCAGTGAAGAGAGTCCCGCGCAGATTTCGTGTCATAAACATATAAGGACCCGTATGGGATTTACCAAAGTCAAAAACACGTTCCCACATATCCGTGAATCTGCCGAAGTTTACCCAAGCCGTCACTGTAACACCGGTGTTATCGCTTACATCTTTAAACAGATCGGAAGGAAGCTGTATATAAGATGTTCCGTTGGGGCCTCCCTCAAGTGCCAAAGCCGCTCTTCCGGTAGCATGGGAGATCGTAGGTGCTGCTGTGCCTGAAGCAATCCCGTTATTACCTTGTCCGGAGCTATCTTTGCCGACGTTCTCTGCATCATCAAACTTGTACCGCGCAATGATTTGATCTTGGAATTTGGTCATCTTTGTGGCTCCTATACCTATAATTTATTAATGTAATACCTAATTAATTAATATAAATACATACTATATAACTATAGTACCTTATCCTGTGTACCTTTTTCAATCCAATAAATCAGATTTATAAAGAAAATGCTTGAACAAACTACAATAAAAAAGCAGTCATCACAGAGAATACTCTGCAACAACTGCTGTTTGGTTTACAAAGCTATCCGTTCAATTTCTGTCCACAATTCGGACAAAAGTTAGCTCCCTCGTTTTTTGTACCACAATTCGGACAAAAATTGGGCCTTTTGCCATCACCGGAAGAAGTGGAGACATCGGAAGCTGGCTGATTCCCAGCCGGAGGCTGCTGGCTTGGGTTCAGATTTTTCATCATTTCATTGGCTATATTCATGCCCATCATCATACTGGCCATATCCGAAGCAGCACCGCCGCCTTTTACATTCCCCGATGCAATACCGTCGGTCATCGTCACTTGTTGGTACTTTTGCAGATTGCCGATCATTTCATGAGAAGCCGTCTTCGTAATCATATCCTGAATTTCTTGAGGATAATTGAAGCTCATCACATGAAAGCCTGTAATCGTCATACCGTTGTCCATCACTTGCATATCCAGGTCTTCTTGAATGCCCTTCGAAATATCATAAGCATTCGCCTGTAGATTAAACATATCCTTGCCTTCTCTGCTGATCCACTTCATCAATAACTGATCCAACACCGAAGTAATCCGTATTTTCACATCCTCAACAAGATAACTGTCCTTTACCCCGGCAATCTTGTCAATAAGCGTAACATAATCGTTTACTTTAAAATTAAATGTACCATTGGCGCGAATCGGCATTCCGCCTGGCAATTGGGGAGTCGGGATCAAAACCGGGTTTTGTGTTCCCCATTTTACCGTAAACTCCTTCGTATTAACGAACAAGACCTCCACCCGCATGCCGCTATTAAAACCGAACTTGAACCCTTTTAATGTCGATAGAAATGGAATAATATCCGAGTCCATGTTATATGACCCTTCATTCTCAAAGATACCCTCGATCTTGCCATTATTGACAAAAATCGCATCCTGACCGGAGCGGATGATTAATTTACTGCCTTTTTTAATTTCACGATTGCTCCACTTCCAAAAGATCATGTCATCCCTAAATTCTTCCCATTCTACTACATTTGCAAATTGATTTCTGAAGAATCCCATGTGCTGTATCCATCCCTTCCGTTAAAATGATCCTCTGCTGCCGCTATGCGAATGGCCGCCGCTGGTGGTTCCGCCCCCTCCGCCTGATGAGCTGCTGCTACTGCTCTTTTCAATCTTCCGCTTCGTTGTCGTGGTGTGGGTGTACAGATCTTGATGTGCCAGAACCCCTGACGTGCTTGCATCCTCGTAGGTCTGTCGATTTACCGTAACCCGACCGCCGGAACTCGAAACCATCTTACCTACAATAATAGACGCCAATCCCAGCGCAATCGCCAAGTGAAGCCAGCCTTTGAAAAATATACTGTCTGGATTCACCCCTGGGCGGATGGCCAAATATTTGTGCGCACCGAGAATATACTTTTGGAATGCAAGTCCATAGTTGCCATTCGTCAGATCCGGGGTAATTTCATGGCGGATTTTCGTAAGCCTGTCGTCATCCAGATACCGTTCTGCCTTATAAAACCCGGCCAAGTACACCTCTCTATTCCTCATATCCATCGTTAAAATAACTGCATTTCCATGAGCCCTGTCATATCCCGGACCATGATCATCATAAAAATCCTGTGTCATCTTCATAACATCCATATTGTCGGGATTGTTAGTCGTATAAATAATAATGTCTGTCTCTCTCGCGGCACCGTATTGATTAGCCATAGAGTTCAACACATCATACTCTTCCTGATTAAGTAGACCCGCCTCGTCAAAAATCAATGGCTTCATCTCTGTCGTTGCTGCTTCGCCCTTCATTTCCATAGGAACCGCTAGAAAAACAGCAAAGAACAACAAAACGGCCACAATCGCTCTATATTTTTTCAATAGAATTCTCCCCCCATGATCAACCAAGTGGTTAACCTTAATGAAAAGAGAGTTATGCCGAAAATGCCTGCAAACCAAGCCGTCACTTTGAACTTGCTAATCGGAGGCTTACCAACTACCTTGCCCGTCTGACCGTTCATCGCAAACGTATGCTCCAATTGATTGTAGTCATAGTGGATGACCCATACCGGGAGCAAGACATAATCCGCTTGCTTTAATGTAGTATCAATTTGCTTTTCCGTGTAACTCACGGACGTATACTCTGACACCGTAGACTGAATATAAGCATCAATATATTCCTTCACTTTGTCTTTCACGCGCGGGAAAAGCTCCTCTTCGTTATAACTATACTTTTCCGCAATATAGCCCGCTAGATATGGCGTTTTAAAAGGTTTGAGCTGATCATAAGGAAAAGGTTCCAATTTATCCATCAGCTCGTCATTCATTTTCTCCGCAGCATCAATCGGAACCTTCACGTAATTCAAACGGATTTTCCGATATACATCAAAATGCTTCGTTTCTGTATATTCGTAATCTCCGCTCGTATAGGTTCTCACTTGGGTACCTTCACCTTGAACCTCAATTTGATTATGTAATTCATATAACCAGAAGGGGACATACATACCGGTTATTCCCTTGATTCGGTCGGCTATCTTGAATTGGTTCGGTGTCAGACGGCCTTTCTTGCACCATTTTTTGAACGCAGCTATGGCTTCTTCCTTGCTGATCGAAAAAGGAATAACCTGCGCCGGAGCCAGCTTCCCGGTCAGTCGATCACCCAGTACCACGGCAGAACCACAAAAGCTGCACACCGTTGCACTCGTCTCCACTTCGGTCATAATCACTGCTCCACAGTTATTGCAATGATACTCATGGGCCTCATCTTCTGAAAAAACACGATTGGTCAGAGGATCAGGAATCGTATCGATGTTGTCCTCTCTTCCGCAGCTATGGCAAGACAACATTCCTGTCTCACTGTCAAAGACCATGCCGCTGCCGCAGTTGGGGCATTTGTATTCGATAACCGGCATCTGCTCACCTCTCCATGTAGAAACTATTATGATTCTTTGGAATTGATTTTCTGCTTGATTGCAGCCAGCTCATCTTCTGCATTGGTACTCTTCTCATATTGTGCAAATAACGCATCTAGGTCGTCCTTCGTCTCTCCCCGGAGCTCGGCTATCGCCATCGCTTCATCATAAGCCTTGTTTGCCTTCTCTTCCAAGGCCTCGAAGACAGAATCATGGTCGCCCATAGAATTCAAGGCTTGCTGTGCTTTGGCGACTGCCAGCTTCCCTTTAAGTTCGGCACGCCGCGCTTCCAGCCGCCCTATATCGGACACCAATTTCTCCTGCATTTGTTTCATATGTACGGCGTTTGCCGAAGCTAATTCATAAGAGGTCTGTAACGATTCCAGTTTCTCTGCCTGCAAGATTTTACGTTCCAGAAACTTTCGAGCCTCATCTTCATTGCCAGCTTCCACAGACTTACTTGCATAATGCTGGAGCTTTTTGATCTCAGCTCTACATTCATCCAGTGCTCTTTTCGCTCTTTTCTCATCAGCTAGTACCGAGGTCGTTTCCGCCTTCACCTTGCCCAGATCACTGTTCAAGTTCCGCATATAATCATCAATGGTCTTCTCCGGATCGCTCGCCTTATCCAATAAGGCGCTGATATTCACCTTCATAATATCCTTAAACCTTGATAAAATCCCCATGATGCCCTCCTTCAAAAAGACTGCATTCCCCCATATCATACATCATATCCGGTTAAAAATGTTCATCATTCATCATAGCTATATCCAGACTTATCGCATCCTTTCCACTATTACTAAAAGCAAAGGGTTCAAAAACCCTCTACAGATTTTTGAACCCTTCGAATTCATTCTTGTAGATTACAGTTCTTCATAGGAATTGGGGTCCTGATCCCATAGCCGTCCATCTTCCCTGTTAAGCGCTGAAATCACGTTCATTTCCTCTGGTGACAACTCAAAATCAAAAATGTCCAGATTTTCCGTCTGATGTTTTACAGAAGAAGCCTTGGGAATTGGGATCGCTCCCAGTTGAATGTGCCAACGTAAAATCGCTTGGGTCGCGGTTTTGCCATGAGCAGCGGCAATTTTCCCAATCTCCTCGTTCTCCATCATGCTGTGACCGCGCCCCAAGGGGCTCCATGATTCCGTCACAATGCCCTGTTCAGCATCTTTGGTACGCTGATGCTCCTGATTAAATAATGGATGCAGTTCAACCTGATTGATGCTCGGCGCGATACCTGTTTCCCTAATCAATCGTTCATTATGCTCAGGCAGGAAATTGCAGACTCCGATCGAACGAATATAGCCCCGCTTCTTCGCCTCAATCAATGCCTGCCAGGCTTCAACATAACGATCGATTTTGGGATTCGGCCAATGGATCAAGTACAGATCATAATAGTCCAAACCGCCTCTATATAATGACTCTTCGATCGTGACAATGGCTTCCTGATACGCATGTCGACGACCTGGAAGTTTGGAGCAAATCAACAATTCTTCTCTCGGTACTGAACTCTGCTGGACAGCTTTCCCGACAGCGCCCTCATTTTCATAGTTAAAAGCTGTGTCAATCAGGCGGTAACCCGCATCAATCGCGCCGGCTATCACTTTTACTCCATCTGCACCCTTCAATCCAGCAGTTCCAAATCCAATGACAGGCACCTTAGTGCCGTCATTCAATACCTTATCCGGAATTAGATGGTTCATATTAGCAGCCTCCTTTACGATTCTCTTCTACCATAACACCTCTTCAATACTCAGACAAAATACAGTGGATACAGTGAATCAATTCGTTCCCCATATACTTATTACCCACCAGCTCGTGACTTCCCTATTTAAACTCTCTCTATGCCATATCAAAAAGTGCCTGATCCCCATTGAAATCATACTTGAATTCAAGAGGTCAGGCACTTCTATACTACTACCAAATCATATATTCCAGCTCATGCTTGACTGCTTGGTTGTCCAACACAAAGCTGAAATGTACTATACTTTTTTATTTCAGGCCTTCCCATACCCAGTTCTCTACCTCTGGCAAGTCAATGCCTTCTTCACGAATAAACTGATGATGTTTCTTAACCACTGCATCCATTTCATCCGCAATATTTGTGTACTTTCCAGCGTTAGGCAAGCTTAGAACAGCTTCCTTCACCAAGTCAAAACGGTCCATTTGATTCAATACACGCATATCAAATGGTGTTGTAATATCGCCGTTTTCACGGTAACCATGTACATGCAGGTTATGGTTATGACGATCAAAGAACAGATCTTTGATCAGACCTTCGTAGCCATGGAAAGCGAACACAACTGGTTTGTCCTTTGTGAAAAATCGATCAAACTCAGCGTCAGATAATCCACGAGGATCTAACTTCTGGCTTCTCAGCTTCAGTAAGTCTACTACATTGATGTAGCGAATCTTCAAGTCAGGCAGTTTTTTATGCAAGATCGAGATTGCAGCTAAGCTTTCAATCGTTGGCTCTGTACCGGCAGAAGCGATGACAATATCAGGCTCTCCACCTTGATCTGTACTTGCCCAGTCAATAATCTTCAAGCCCTTGTCCACCAATTCCTTCGCTTCATCAGCAGAGAACCATTGTGGACGTGGGTGTTTGGACGAAACAATTAAATTGATCTTTTGACGGTCATTTAAAATGGTATCAAAAACAGCTAGCAGAGAGTTGGCGTCAGCTGGCAAATACTCACGAATAAATTCTGGTTTCTTATCAGCCAAATGTCCCAACAAGCCTGGATCTTGGTGTGTATAACCATTATGATCCTGTTGGAAGACCGTTGAAGTAGCTACAACATTCAATGATGGGATATCTGCACGCCATCCTTGATCCGTTGCTTTACGCAGCCATTTGAAGTGTTGAGTGATCATCGAGTCAACCACGCGCAGGAAGGCTTCGTAACTTGCAAAGAAACCATGACGACCTGTTAACACATACCCTTCCAGCAATCCTTCAGCTTGGTGCTCGGATAATTGTGAATCAATAACACGACCATACGATGACAAGAATTCATCATTAGGCTCAATGATTTGATCCATCCATTGGCGTTTGGTTACTTCAAAAACAGGTGCCAAGCGATTAGACATCGTTTCATCAGGTCCGAAGATTCTGAAATTGCGATTCTCTTCATTTAAAACAACCACATCTTTAACGTATTTGCCCAATACCGACATATCTTGCGCAATCACTTTACCAGGCGTGGAGTTATCCAGTGCATAGTTGCGGAAATCTGGCAATTTCAAGTCTTTAATAAGGTTACCCGCATTCGCAACAGGGTTCATTCCCATTCGTTTATCGCCTGTAGGCAAAATTTCAGCAATCTCAGGTTTTAAACGACCATTTTCATCGAACAATTCCTCTGGTCTATAGCTATTCAGCCATTCTAATAAAGCAGGTGCGTGCTGCATATTTTTTTGATCGACTGGAATTGGAACCTGGTGGGCACGGAACGAATTTGTATTCGGCACGCCATCCCATTCCTTTGGACCTGTCCAGCCTTTAGGGGAACGGAAGATAAGCACTGGCCACGCCGGACGAGTAAGGTCATTATTTTCACGCGCATTCTTTTGAATAGCTTCAATCTTCTCGATGGCAGTATCCAATACTTTCGCCATTTCTGGGTGCATGTGATCAGGATCTTCACCTTCAACAAAGAATGGTTCCCAACCCAAACCTTTAAAGAACGAGGTTAGCTCTTCTTTTGATTGGCGAGACATAATCGTTGGGTTACTAATTTTGAAGCCATTTAAGTGTAAGATCGGCAGCACTGCGCCATCCGTGATTGGATTGATAAATCGGTTAGAGAACCACGAAGCGGCCAATGGACCCGTTTCAGCTTCACCATCCCCAATAACAACAGCCGAAATCAGATTCGGATTATCTAAAATAGCACCCACACCATGAGACAGAGAATAGCCCAGCTCCCCACCTTCATGGATAGATCCAGGTGTTTCAGGCGCAGCATGTGACGCAATACCGCCAGGGAATGAAAATTGTTTGAACAGTTTTTTCATACCTGGGATATCCTGCGTGATTTGCGGATAAATTTCGGTGTAGCTTCCATCAAGATATGAATTTGAAACCATCACTTGGCCGCCGTGACCAGGACCTTCAATGTAAAGCATGTTCAAATCATATTTATTAATAACACGATTAAGATGAGCATAAATAAAGTTTTGGCCTGGAATCGTGCCCCAGTGTCCAATAGGCTTAACCTTTACATCCGAATCTTTCAAAGGTTCTCTCAACAAAGGATTGTCTTTTAAATAAAGCTGACCTACTGAAATGTAGTTCGTTGCACGCCAGTATGCATCAAGTTTTTCCAAATATGTTTTAGACGAGTAATCTTCTAACACGGGTGATAAAGCCATGGTGTCCACTCCCTAGTAATTTTGTTTGTAATTTATTTCCGGAAATTTCATCTACATGTACATCATAACGCTACGCTGAATTAATTCAATCTTTTTCACAAGTGATACGGTCCAATTTTGTGAATTTTTGAACATACTATGAAATATAAATTAAAAAGACAGTAAAAAAGCTCTTACATTAAAATATATAGCAGGATAAACCAATAAAATTTGTGATAAATGAAGAGTTTGCAGACTCTAATCCTTTTTCAAAACCATAAAAAAAAGACCGGAGAATTCTCCAGTCTGTTCATTAGTGTACCGATACAAAGGTATTAAATTTCAAATATTTGTAGTGAAATCGCATATGCGAAAATTCAAATGGGGTACCGTTATCCAAAAAGAAAACACCCTCCATAATGCCTACGGGTTCATTTTCTTTTAATTGCAGTAGCTTTTGATCATTCTCTTCAGACGGTTCTGCAAAAATAGATAAAAAGGATTTGGTGACAGCCAGGTTCCGCGAGTCCTCCAAATAATTAAAAATGGAACCCTCAATAATGGTCTGATTTAAGTCCTGGACAATTTTAATGGGGATATAGCCCGTTTCGATCATAAATGGATCATCATCAAACAGACGCAAGCGAACGATTTTATACACAAAATCATGAGTGTCCAAGAACAAATCGCGCTGTAGTTCTTCTGTCGGTGGAATGACCTCAAAACTCAATACTTTGATTTTTGGCTTTTTGCCATGCATTTGAAAATTATCAGTAACTCCTAGATTAGAGCCCTCGTAGTTAAAGATAGATTCATTTCTTATGTATAAGGGATTAATAAATGTCCCGGAACCTTGTTTTTTGAAAATAATTCCGACACTCTCCATTTTAGTCAGAGCACGTTTAATGGAACTACGACTAACCTGGTAAGTCTCACTAAGACTACGTTCATCTGGCAATCTCATATCTGCAAACTTTCCAGCGAAAATTTTCATTTTAAGATCGTCAATAATTTGCTTATAGACAAATTGTGTCATATAGTACTCCTCTTTCAGGTCTTCTATAACTCCATATAGTTTACCATAAACATGCCCATTTCATCTCATGTTTGTTTGTGTCCCTTTTACTTTACATCCTTATGCATAATGCTGCCATGACATATACATCACACCCACATTAACATCCGCATAGGACCAAGCCTGTTTCGAACTTTGTGGGTTGTTTGACTAGACCAGGCTAAAATCCTTGAATACATTGTTATTATTTATCTCGTTCAAGGGTTCTCTAATCAGAATGGTGGGGGGAGATCACATTGGCTATCCGCTACAGCGTCATCATTCCAACCTATAATCGCGCCCAACAGTTGTTGCTCACACTCGCTTCCTTTGAAACACAAACCTATCCGAAGCAACTATTCGAGGTCATTGTAGCTGATGACGGCTCTACAGATGGGACGAAAGAAATGGTCGAAGGCTTCAAAGCATCCTATCCTCTTATCTATGTGTCACACCCGGAACAACGCGGTCGATCTGCCGTTCGAAATTTGGGACTGCGCCGAGCAAAAGGGCTATACATCATTTTCTGTGACGCTGACTTTTTGGTGCTGCCTCATTTCATTAAAACCGTGAGCCGTTATCACCGCAAGTATCCCAAATCCGTGCTTTCAGGCATTCCTCACTCGTGGGACGATGCATTTACCCACTATCACCCTGACTTTTCTGTAGAAGAAAAAGAACATTGTCGGAGTATACTTACACACTCAGGCTTGTGGAACCCCGACTTTGAAACAGCGAATGAAATTGTTCCGATCATCACCCCTGATGATGTCCTGCATCAAACAGGTACACTGTCTAAAGTCGTCAGCCCCACTAGGGTTCCGCCCAGTACTCAAAAACAATTTGCCTCAACGGACGTAGCTCCCTGGATGATGCTAGTAACTCGTTGTGTAGCCATCAGACGCAACCACTTGATTCGTATTGGAGGTTTTAATGAACGGTTTGTGCTGTACGGACTCGAAGACTGGGATCTTGGCTATAGACTGCATCGCTTAAAAATCCCTTTTTATTGCATCAAAGAGGTGGTCGGGTATCATCAGGAGCATCCAACCCATCTTAGAGGTAACGTTTTAAATACGGAAAATTTAAGAATCATGTATGAAACTTACGGATTCAATGACTCCTCGTTAAATTTATTCGCTCTGATTCCTCCATCCGAGGATTTTGAAACCTACAAAAATACACTGCGAGTATTACGCAGGGGACTCCGTTCCAGGTTAACACGTTCATCAGCCATGTTGTTGAGAAGGACACTACGCATTGCTGCCAAGCAGTTTTATTATCACAACAGCACCCCAGCATACCAGCAATCATTACGAGCGATACAAAGGAAAGCTGAGAACCGGAAAAGCCGAGTCGCTCACGTGCTAAGAGAAATGCTGAAAAAGTCCGAAAGGCTGGTGGAATAAAAAGAGACCGGAGGTCACGAGACACATAAGTCGTTGCGGGAGATTCCATTTTCAGGTGGTAATCCATTAGATGAAAAATCCACAATCGAAAAAGATTGTGGATTTACGTGACTTCATCTGGATGCAAAACAGCAGTCATTTCATTTACTTTTGTTTATCTGTTAATGTTCTCACTTCAATAGGATGCAGGTTTGCCTCGATCTGAGCCCGCTGCGGTTCATACCACTCTGGTAGCATTAATTTCTGCCCCAAAGATTCCGCAGGTTCATCGTTAGCAAATCCCGGTGGATCTGTAGCAATTTCAAATAGTATGCCGCCCGCTTCTCTGAAATATATCGCATTAAAATATTGGCGGTCGATGATTGGGGTCGGCTGATAGCCATAATGCTGGACGGTGCTTCTCCAGTCTTCATGTTGCTCGAAATCTTTTGCGCGCCATGCAATGTGGTGTACCGTGCCTGCTCCACCAAAGCCTAAACCCATTTTCGCAAGCGGAACATCCACGATATTACCGATTTCTCCTACAGATTGATAACGAGCATATTCGGCGTCTTCGTCGATTTTCGTAAATCCGAGTATGCTCTGCAATGCATCCATCGTTTTCTGTGGATTGACGCTAAATAGCACGGCACCTCCGAACCCTTTAATGGCGTTATCAGCCGAAATACCATCATAAGACCAAGTACTGTTCGCTCCTTCTGCACGTTCAACAAGCTCAAGACGTAGACCCTCATTATCCTCGAATTGAAGATATTGTTCATTAAAACGGCTTGTTTTCGTAACTTCAATCCCAAAGCTTTGCAAACGATGCTGCCAAAAATCAAGTGAACCTGGCGGTACCACATACGAGGTTATGCCTACCTGACCGCCTCCGATTCGCCCTTTGGGAGTTCCTGGTGCCGGGAAAAAAGTAATAATCGTTCCGGGACTTCCTACCTCGTTACCAAAATACAAGTGGTAAACCTCAGGAGCATCGAAGTTGATCGTTTTCTTCACTAACCGAAGTCCAAGAATACCTGCATAGAAATCGACATTTGCCTGCGGATTACCAGCAAAAGCTGTAATATGATGAATACCTGTAGTTTGAAGTGACATATAGAATCCTCCTTTAATCGTAGAAATCCTTATTTTTACCATTGGTCATTTTTAATGACTTAGGTTCATGTATTAATGAAGCATTGCATCAATGGAATATGAACCTGCACCTGTCAACGCAATACCGACTACGACAGCAATAAGAACCAGCGGATATTCATAGCCATTAGCTGTGGCCCAGATCCCGTTTTGACCATGTACTTTGACAATCGCTCCAAGCATCGTCATTGTAATCAACAGTGCAGCCAGTGGAGTAAGCAGTCCTACAGCAAATAGAGCTCCTCCTAGCAATTCCATCAATCCAGCGACCACGGCCATCAATACTCCGGGCTTGATCCCGATTGATTCCATCCAACCACCAGTACCTTTGGGACCATAGCCACCAAACCAGCCAAAAAGCTTCTGAGCCCCGTGCCCCACAAATAGCAATCCTACTACCAAACGTATCAACAACAGTCCACTCGCCAACATAAAATCACGCTCCATATTATATTTATCATTTAAAGATTTTTAAATTAGAGATATTAGATAAAGCTAAATTCATGGTTTAACGATTTTAGCCTGCTCTCTTCTAAGTTTTTCAGGGGTAACATCATCTCCATTTGGATCATAAATCGTAGCGTTCAAGAGAATGCTTTGTACAGAGCCCCGGAAGATTTGAAGGTATTCCTTGCGAAGATCCATTTGCTCCGTTTTTTCAATTTCAGTTAACCCAACTTCTTTTGCTTTGTTTGCCAACTGATTAATTCTTTCTAAAATCGCAATCATGTGTATACCTCCTATTTAGAATTTGTCGTTGTTTTATCTTTAATTTATTTATCTTGATATAAAGATATAATATTTTTTTATTCTTGTCAACACTTTATTAAAAAGAGAAGAAGATAAACCCTTGAGTTGCTTTTAACCCCCATAATATTAAGGCCATCTCCGTACTGATATTACTTGTATGTTAAACGTACTATTGCCGTAACCAGACCATCGTAGGTACGATGGATATCCTAATAAGATCGTTTCTTTATCTGGATATCCATCGGGTACGAATGCGAAGCAACCTTCAGCTCAAATGTATACACGTCCTGAATACAATTCCGAAACCTAACGGCTTCGAAACAGACTCTTAGTCCAGCTCCTGTCCATCATTTTCAATCTGAATATGACCACAATACAGACACTGATGGGTACAGTTTTGTGTCAAAGCAGGCTGTCCTTCGATCTTCACATCACTTTTGCCATTTAGCCACGGCATGGTCAGGATTGGAACACACGGAGCCTTCTTCACGCCATAGATGTCCACCATCTCACTTGCTTGCACAGCTGGATTTAAGGGACTGGAGCAATTTCCAAAAGACTGAATGTTCACCCCTGGAACGTAATCTCCAATGTTCATTTGTGCTTTGTTTTTTACGTAGACGCCATGGCTAAAAGGTCTCTTCAAACGGGTAGGTTGTGTGCCATAACTACAACTTAAGATCGCTCCTGCCACGACATAGCTTTTTTTTGCACCCGTTCCCGGCCTTACCTGGGCTTCTCCCACTTATCCCATCCTCCTTAATGCTTCTATCTCAACTCTTTGCACTCGAATACCTGTAAAAGATCGGCGCAGCAGACTTTCTGCCACGGCCAAATGAATATAGATATGAGGTTCGATCAGTCCCTCAATTCGAAAAACAGGGGGCTCTATCTCCCCCTGTCTCAGTATCAAACGCTTCAACGTACCATTGGGGTACCATTCCGTTTGTGCGGACAAACAGTCCACCATCGGCGGACGAAGCACCCAGTATACCTCCTGTCTGGCCTGCTGGAAGTCGGTAAGGATGGCTGCTTTCCACTTCAGTTCCGGCATATATTTCTCTAATAATACTTTCATCCGATCGGACACCAGTGGTAGGGGAAATCCCAAAAAATCCGGGTACACTGTTCGTGGATCGGTATGTACAGCCAAAAAAAGTGGTTCGTCCTGCTGTTGCTGTCCCTCAGCCTCCGTCAGGATATCTTCTACTTGTAAAGGAGACAGCGAAGCAGGCTCCACCCGATGCTTTACCCGCTCGTCTACCATTAGTCGAAAATATCTCAGTGCAGCCACCCCCTTTTGCTAGTAACATCCCTTACCTGTATAGACCATTCTAAACCAATGGCTCCTCTACGCTGTTCATCGGTAAAAATAACTCCTTGTACGTTTGCACCCGTAAAATCAGCCCCGATCAAGCAAGCCTCTTTAAAGGATGCACCTGTCACATCTGCTCCAACAAAGCAGGCATTCGTGAGGTCTGCCCCGTCCAAGGACGCTTTTTGTAGTAACGCCTCTTGAAATATGGCTCCTCGCAACTGTGCATCATGAAAACGGGCTCCCTGCAAGCTCGCCCCTGTGAAATCTACGCTGGCAAAACCCAATGGCTCCCAATCCAATGAAGCATCTGATCCATATCCGGCGTTACCCATAACGACATCCAATATGGCCCCTTTCATCGAGCATCCGCTAAAATTGGCCCCATGAAGCAAGCTGTATGTCAAATCGATTCCATTTAGCTGACTTTCCTGCCACACCGTTCCTACCAGGATACAACCATGCAGTCGGCTATGCTCCATTCTGATTTGGCGAAAGGCTGTATAACGGAAATCCAACAGGCTGTAATCCCCATCCGATAGTTCAACTTGGGTCAACGCTTGATAGCTGTACGCATGTTCTTCTTTTTCCTCCAACCACGACTGGATTTCATTGGCCTCCATAGCTCTGCGATCTTCTCGATATACCGACACACTATGATCCATATATTCCCCCACACGAATCTCGAACGTCTCATTTCGCTCCAGTTCTTGAAACTCCGGCAAGCACACCGCCTGTTTCATTGCCAAACGCAACGCATCCACAACAAGCGCATGAATGTGTATCGCTGCTTCCAGCATAGCCTGCTCCCATTCAAGCTCTGATAGAGAAACATGCTGCTTCTCTACCTCCCTTCGCAATTGTTGCTGCAAATCAGTCCAGTAGGAATATGCCCAGCTTGTATCCCAGTCCAATCTGATCGGCTGCGGATCAAACATCCATAAAGCATCGGAAGCCTCTACGAGATAACTAGGCCGTTCTTCCAGCCACGTGGTACGTAGCATAGAGTACGTAATATAACCGATCCTTCCTTTTCTTCCTTGAAGCTGCTCTTGCCGAATGTGCTGGCAATATCCCCGAAACTCTTCGACACAGGCCTGAATCCGTTGCTCCTGCGTCACCTTGAACTTCAGTGCCCAGTCTCTGCGGATGAGAAACCACGCCTGATTCAAAATGACCTGCCATTGCGATTCGAACTCATCGATAGGCTTCTCCATTTGTACTCAACCACCACCTAAAGCTCTCATAAATTCATATCTTCAGGCTGATGCCATTCATCCGCTGCCCTACAGCCTAATTCGACTTCACTTCACTGCCCTTCATATCCGCTGATCCACTCAATTGAATATGACTGCCACTACAATCCATACGTAGCTCACTGCCTGCGGACAAATTCATCGTTTTCCCTGCTGACAGGCTCAGGTTCCCCCCCGCCGAGATACTCACCTGTTTATTGCTCACAATATGAATGCCTTCCTTGTCGTCCAGCTTGATGAAAATAGCACCATCCTTACCCGTCACGACCAGTTCATCCGGACCCAAACGGATTTCTTTTCCATGAGGTGTTCGCCATATTTTCATCTGCGGATTGGAAAGCTTGTTATGCCCGCTTCCTCTGTCTGCACGTCGGACTGCACTACCCGCTACCCCATCCTCTTCACGGCTGCCCGGAAAATAGAGTGAAACCGGGTCCCCTTTTTCCGGCATCACATACCATCCTGTATGTCCCCCACCGCTATACACCGTCGAATAGTTGAACCAATGCGCCTGATCGACCGCCTGCTTCTCGTCGCAATCCAGATGGATACGTACCTGATCCTGACGCACGTCCACGACCACTCCGCCTAACGAAGCACCTGCCAGCTTTTCCTGAAAGTAGCCTTTCTGCCGTAAGCCTTTGTACGAGGCAAGCACATATTGATGCCGCAATAGCCCTTGCCTCATCTCCGTATAAGCCTCAATGACATACAAACTGTGTCCCTGAAAGGTCAACTGAGCGCCCAAATCCAGCACCTCGTCTGTCTCCACCTCATAAAAAATAAAATCATTTTCGTTCACCTTCGCCTGCTCATTCTCCTGAAAATAGCGAAAAGGCAGCATCTGCTTGCGTACCGTATAACGGGTATGATCCAGCACGACCTGTGCAGGGCTGTCTTCAATGCCAAAATAAAATTTGGGACTATCAAAACGCGACACCGGCATCAGGCTCGTATGATAACGGGAAGCCATGCGTCTTAAAAAAGCCCAATCCGTCTCCTGATACTGGATGGCAATCCGTCCGATAGGCTCTCCACCGGTCGCTCCATCAATCACATCCAACCCTTCATAATCCTTACCAATCTGCTCCAGCATCTGAGGAATCGTCATTTTGGTATATTGAAAAGAACGGGTACGTTGCTGAATATCCATCCGATAAGTATGGGAAATAGCCTCTACCTCCAGATAGTACACATCCCGTACAACCTTCACTTCGACCGATAACGCAATCCCGCTGAATAGCGGCTTACTTTCACCCGATTCATTGCGCTGGCTCACCTCAATCACAGTGTTCTTTTCCGTTGTTTCCACATAGCTGTCCTGCATCTCTTCCGGGATGATCCCTGTAAAATAGAGCCGGGTATGCTCATTGATTTTCTTTGTGAGGGTAAGCTGCTCCAGCTCAACCAGTTCGTAGGGGTGAATTTGGATATTATCGTAGCCCAGACTCATAGCGAATCCGCTCCTTTCTCAAGCGTAGGTTGTAAAAGCAAAGAGACTGCATGAAGCGATTGCGCTGTATTTTCCGCTACAGGCAGCCATACCTCCATGTCCGATTCCATACAGTTAAACGTCCCCATCATCACCTGTCCTTCATGGGTGAACAGCAGAATTTCGTTGTACAAATTCGTATCCACGCCTGCAGCTATAAAACGGATCATGCCAATGGACAGACCGGAATGATTTACGATCACTTGAGTGCCCATCCAGTTACGGATTGGTTGTACAGAACGCAAAACATCCGCCATCTGTTCCACAAAATCAGAAAGCTCCTCGTCTGCCAAAGTGGATTCTGTCCGATTAAAGGTGATATTCACCGTTCCATCCTCCGAGGTATAAATGACCTCTGGGCGATACTCCGAAGGATACTTAAATTTGGCCTGCTCCAGTGGCATCAAACTAAAAGATTTCGGCAAGCTTACCTCCAATTGTCCGTCCAAAATCATCTTCCATTCCAACGTGGTGAACTCATCACCTAACCGCAACGCCATATTTTTTCCAGACACGGATTGATCCCGATCAGATATAATAGTTTGAGAAAGACTCGTATTTACGTTATTAGATGCAACACCATAATTAAGCCTATTTTTTAGACTTAAAATATGCTCGTCCATATAGCTCATAGGGCTAGTCCCTTCTTCGTAAAAAAGATAAGTATTCAATTCAAAATATAAAAGCAAAAGGGCATATTTAACAATAACCCATCTTATGTATGTATCGGCCAGAATCGAGATTTTGTTTACAGAAAGAACCATCCCATGCGTTATTTTCAATGTATATTTCTGAAATTAATATGGAGAAGGGGATTGATCGGAACGGATTATGGATCGAATTGAATCCATCCTTGCTCAGAGTGAAAGCAGTTATTATTAATTTGAAGGGCAGTTTCCGTAATACAAGTAATTTTATTAAGCGGTTTGGATAATCGGAGTTTGTAGAGTTGGAATATACTTAGTCCGCAATCGAACTTATTAAAGAGCAAAAACCCACTCATTGAGCGTTTTTTTAAAATGGAGGCGAACCGTGAACGGTAAATCTAAAATTCGGCGTGTTGTAATGTTGAGAGTATTGGGGAAGGTGGCTTAGAATAAATCCATCTTTTTTAGATTACTACGATTATGTTCAGAACGCTCAGATTTGAATTTAATAAAATCTTCGTCTTGTATCTTAATTCTGTCTCTATAAATGAAGATATCATACTCTCTATCAAGCATATATAAACCATGTTTTAAATCAAAAAACTTGCTTGTTCCCTGTGGAATAATCAATGCTTTATAATCTATATCTTTTAATGTCACACAAAATACATTATCACTTGGATACTTTTATTTAGCATTATACTACCTTTCAAACTCTTCGTGAGAATGAAAATCCATAATTAGCTATACCCTCATTAGACTCATTGATAATTTCCTGAACTGACATTGTTAAATCTATTTTAGTTAGATAAATATTTTTCAATATATGGATATTTTAGCGAATCAATTATTCTATTAGATAGATAGTTCTTTTGATACTGGTCTAAATTTGTGTTTACAATTATAGTATCATTTTCTTTTCTAAATAGTTGATCTGTACCATTTTCCAAAAACACCATATCAGGATTGAAGCTCTTTAAAATCTTCCCAATAGTTTGAAATAAGACCTCCAGTCCTTCATAAAATGTTTTCCCAAACAATTGAACACTAATTTCCGTATTTATTTCCATGTCGTATTCTTCTCTTAAAAAATCAATGCTAGTAATATCTTCTGTTTCAATATCAATTGTGAAATATCTACAGCTAAGACGAGAAAAGTTTTCGTAATTAGTTACTTTATCTTTAACTGTCTTGCTTACTATGTTATAAATCGTTCTCTTTAATGCTTCAGGTCCTAAATTTGAAACTAAAAATAATTCACAGTCCATCTTACTTCTCTCCTCCAAATACTTTTGTAATTGTGCCATCTTTAACACTAATTAATTCTTCAAGTCTTTTTAGGTCACCATTCGGATTTGCTTTTCTTAAAATTGTTCCAGTAATTTCTGCAATTTTTTCATCTGGAAAGTTGTCTAAGTTGAGAACAATCCTTCCAGATTGGTTCTTTGTCTCTCCAGCTATTTCTTTTATTATACTTTGTACCTTACCATCTGGCTTAGGCGCATAACAATCGAATACTTTACCTTCGATTAAAAAATCTGGATTCGATCCTTCTTTAATTCCATAGCCATTTCCACCATCAATTTCATCCAACATCTTAATGTCATAACCTTTGTCAGCCAAGAAATCGGCTGTTTTATTTTGTTTCTTTATTCCACGCGAATCTCCTGCCCCATAATTACCTTTAGGTTAACTCCCCTTTGGCAATGAAGGTTCTGTCAGTTTAATATTACTAACAACGTCACCCGTTTCCTTAGTTCCGGGCGGCTTCTCGTTTGGTTTGCTCGGCTTCTGTGAGCCAGGTGTTCCTTCGTTCTTGCTTGACTTTCCGCCAGAAGGTTTAGACGGCGTTGAACTATTTGGGCCCTCGCTTTCAGACATTCGATAAAGGTCCTTAGCACTTTCCACACTATTGGATGCTCCGGTATACGTTACCGCTGTTCCGTCACAGCACCAACCGTTTCTACAGCTCCGGCTACAGTTGTCAAAGAATGTCCGATCACTTCACCTGTTTTACGCGCCATCGAATGATCTGAGGTATATTCCTTATTCATTAATCCGAACGAATAATCTTCTACAACCGCTGCTGCTGCTCTAGTACAGCTTCTCCACCCACATCTGCGGCATACTCCAACTCGTTCGCCATCTGCTTTGCCATAATGGCTTCATTTTCCGCATTCTGGAGCTGGACTGCCGCCATAAGATCCCACCAGGACTGAGATTCTTCCTCTTGCTTCGGCTGCGGCTGTTGAGCCATGTAACTGTCGTAGTTCGCCCTCCAGCGTTGTCTCAAATCTTCAGGAATCCGATGATATGCCTGCTTCCCTGGCTTGCTCGTCGGCCCAATGTTTGTGGATTGCCGCAATAAAGTTGAATGCATTATAAAAACCCACAATGACGAATTATGTCAAAGTGGGTTTGGTTCTACTGATACTTATCTTGATTATTTAAGTATTCCTCTAAAAACTGTCTGTTTCTCTCGCTTATAGGTAACAATCCTAAATGTTGATATTCAAAAATCATTTGTCGTTGAGTTGATGTTACTTTTGAGGCTATTATATCTTCATAATTATATTGAATTTTTAATTTACCGGGATACTTCAGTACTAAGGTTAAATTCGTCCACGCCTCTTGATCATTATCAATAAGTATTCTTCTTAGCTCTTCAAATTTGGATTGTAAGCCTAATAGCAAGTCATCATAAATCTTCTCACTTACACCATATCTTTCAGGAATATCATGAGAGTATATAAAATCTCCGTTCTCAGACGTATTAAAATAAAAGTATACGTTACTAGAGTCACCTAGTATTTCAGCATACAAATAAATCTCATGCCATTTGTCTTCAGGTATCATATCTAAAATATGCTCTGCAATTTGGGGATATAACTGATCCATTTGTTTCTCCATAGCTTTCTCAATCTCCATTTTGATTTTTTTATTGTGACTTTTTGAGTTCTGCCCCCATCAATTGACACATATAAAATTTACTAACCCTCTATCAAAAGGTTACTTTCCCTTCCCAACTCACTTAAAAGGAGTCAGACGTTTTAGCTTCTAAGAATCTTCTGCTACTTGCATCCCTTTTAACCCACATGTCATTTTTAAGACTGTAAGTTTGAGATCTATCTTTTACTGCTCCTTTTCTGTAGTCATTTCAGTATTTTTCGCCATACTAGTCCAATCCCTTACGTTTAATTGTCCATTATATGTACCTACTCAAACCCTATCAATAATTCTTTTGCAACGATACCGACGAAAGCGTCAAACTACGCCAGAGTCAGTATCGTTGTTTTTTTGATGTTTCCAGTAGATGTCGCATTTCATTACAATCTGTCAAGCTTTAAAAACACATGTTTAAAAGTAATACAATTAGATTCTTCTAAAGTAATCATCCTCTATCTCACCATCAAGATCATAAATGACTTCGTACTCCGCAAAGCTTGTATCTTCATACTCTAATCTAAGTTTAGCTGATATATACTTGTGCTCATCAATAACATACCAATAATTTATTACATATGAGACACTGTGAAAAACGATTTTAATCTTCGAGGTTTCTTTGTCACCAAACACCTCTTCATAATCCTCTTTTTCTTCTAATCTATAAACACTCATATAGTCTTCATAGCAGCTTATCGCCATATTTTTTATGTCATGTTTTAATAACCATTTTTCTAACTCCATTATACAACTGCCCCTTTAGTCTATATTTAATGCCTACCTTTACCGAATAAATCAAAAATTAATTCACCATTTTCTCCTTTGTATCCATAGATTCTATAATCCCCGTACTCAGTATTGGTTACTTTGATTTCATGTGTATATGTTTTACTTCCTATCTTAATACCCTTTCCTTTTAATATCTTGATTCCATTCTCCTTCTGTGCTCTTACAATACCTTTGTTAGCAGCTTTATTAAATGCATCTACACCCTTTTGGCCCCATTTTTTGCTCACGTCTTTCAGTGCTTTTTCTCCAATCGAAGCCTTAGAGTTAGCTGAATTAGAAGCGGATGCCCAATTCCCTTCTTTATTATTATAAGCTTCGGTTCTTTTTTCCTTACTATACTTGTTTCCGTTATTTGAAATATAATCTTTTTGATCCATACCCTCTGGTTTACTATCCCATCTAGGTTTATCTGTCCCCTTAGTTTCAGGAAGCTTCTCGTTTGGTTTGCTCGGCTTCTGTGAGCCAGGTGTTCCTTCGTTCTTGCTTGACTTTCCGCCAGAAGGTTTAGACGGCGTTGAACTATTTGGGCCCTCGCTTTTAGACATTCGATAAAGATCCTTAGCACTTTCCACACTATTGGATGCTCCGGTATACGTTACCGCTGTCCCATGTGCTCCCAAAAGGGCAGATTGTGCCATAGCCAGGACGCCTACAGGTGCCCCTACTCCTGAAGCTGTTACCAAACCACCTAAGAATCCTTCCGTCACAGCACCAACCGTTTCTACAGCTCCGGCTACAGTTGTCAAAGAATGTCCGATCACTTCACCTGTTTTACGCGCCATCGGATGATCTGAGGTATATTCCTTATTCATTAATCCGAACGAATAATCTTCTACAACCGCTGCTGCTGCTCCTAGTACAACTTCTCCACCCACATCTGCGGCATACTCCAACTCGTTCGCCATCTGCTTCGCCATAATTGCTTCATTTTCCGCATTCTGGAGCTGGACTGCCGCCATAAGATCCCACCAGGACTGCGATTCTTCCTCTTGCTTCGGCTGCGGCTGTTGAGCCATGTAACTGTCGTAGTTCGCCCTCCAGCGTTGTCTCAGCTCGGTGGGAATTTGCTGATAAGCATGAACTATAGTGTTCGATTCTTTCAGTAAGTTTTGAACGAGCTCCAGAGGACCACCGGAATGGGCCACATGACGTGCGCTCGTATATACTTTGCCTAAAATCCACTTGCTATAATAGGCTTGTTTCGCTTGCTCATGCTCATACTGACTAATCAATCCTTGAAGCGCCAGACCTGCCAAATGTTTTAACGGATGTACCCCTACTTCTTTAGACGCTCCCAGGGTAGGCGTTCCTTTGCTGCGAACAGGAATCGCTGCGGTTACTTGTGAAACCGTTGCCACCACTTTACCTGCTAGTCCACCCGACGTATTCAACATCACATTGGCCACTTTCCCTACTACTGGAATGGAGCCTAATAGCTTAGATACTGTACCCAGCAATGCGTTAGCCTGTTGAAGCGCCGCTGGACTTGTAACCCTTGCCGTAGGAGTAGAAGTTGTACTTCTAGAAGCAGCGTTAGCTGCTGCCGATTGCGCTGCCTCATACGCCTTAATATTCATCAACGGCGGCTCGGGTACAGGAGGGAGGTCAGCTACGAAAACCGGAGCTTTCACCGTACCTTCCTGATTAATCACTGGCGCTTTGGTGTCCATCTCACCATCTAGCACCATACTGCTGGATCCGCCTTTTAAGTATAGTGCGGTTCCAGCTTCCAGTGATAGTTCCTGACCTGCATCCAGCTTTACATGACCGCCTTGAATCCGTACATTCCCCGGACTGTTGACGGTGATGCCCGTATCATCATGCAGTGTAATCGAAAACCCATCGGAAGTGGACAGGATCAGTTCCTGCTCAGGCATTTTGATGCCACTACCTTGTACGTGTTCCCATGCCTTCACATCTGGCTGTCCATTAGCGTGGCGATGTTGTCGCAAGGAATCTGCCACATACGCTTCCTGTTCACGGTGTGTAGGCAGATACAGCTCCACTTGTTCCCCAACTTCAGGCATGTCGTACCAGCCACTATGTTCTTCCGCGACATAACGGGTAGCTACGGGAAACCAACAAGCTTTAGCTGGGTCTTGCTTCGGATCTATTTCCAGTTGAAGTTGTACGAAATCCTGTTGTACCTTCAGCACCGTTCCCGTGAGTGAAATCCCGATAGCTTGATCGTTTTCATACCGAGCATAATGAATATTCTGTTCGGCTTGGAGATCATAACGAGTTTGGAGTAAACCGTCCTTTAACTCTGTCACTGCCCGAACAACAACCAGTTCTTTATCTTGTCCGATCGGTAACGTGATCAAGTCACCCAGTGCATAGTATTGCAGACTTTCAATCGTGTAGGTGACATACGCGCCAGCACGTTCCCCTGATTTTCCTGTATCTAACTCATGAAATGTTTTCCGTACCCTATAAAATACATCTCGCTCCACCTTATACTGCTTGCCTTCTGGCATCCCAAAGAAAATCTTAGGTGATGCAGCCGTGATCTCCGGTACAAGTACCGAACCAAAGCGAGAGACAAGACGCTTTAAAAAGGTCCAATCGGTTTCTTCATATTGTAAAACAAAAGTACCTAATTTAGCATAATTAGTCACCGTATCAATGGCATCCCCATACATATACTTCCGAACCATTGTAGTGACCAGATCATCATAAGTACGGTGAATATCCTGATAGGAGCGCCTTTTCTTCTTGATATCCATTTGATAGGAATGCGAGGCCGCCTCCAGTTCAAAAGTGTATACTCCCCGTATGCAGTGCACAGACATGCGTGTAATTAACCCATGAAATAAACATCTAAGCGACTGCCCTTGCTCATCTAACTGACGTATAACAATCGGTTCCTGCTCCATGTCCTGTCCAACACACGCGGCCCCCTGTTCTTCCGACAGCATCCCGCTCACATACAGGTATGCATGATCGTTAACGGCCCTGGTAATTCGCAATTGTTCCATATGCTGAGGTTGAAAAGGACCGTATAAGCGTAGACTTTCATACCCTATTCCGTTTTGCAGTACGTCCAAATGCTTTCATATCTCCTTTCCTGCGGCACAAGGCACGTTCGCGGGCCACCTTGTGTTTACATGTGTTCGTAGCTATCACACCATTCAAACATGAGGTTAATAGGTTATTTTTAACAGCAAACCATTCTTATGTATGTATCGGATAGAATAAAGATTTTGTTTACAGAAAGCCCCATCCATTCTGTTATTTTGAATTAACATGGCTAACAAATGAATGCATGAAGCTCCCCAAAACCGTCTTGCCCCTAAAAGAAAAGAAATATTAAAATAGCGAATCACATTCACATTGGTTCTACCTAGTCCCAAAAGAGTGAACTTATTGAAGCCAACTATTATTTCCTTTGCTTCAAAGCATATCGCTAAAGAGGACGTTGGACTATCAAGAAGTGCTTTGTGCATGGGAAATTTTCAATAAGATTTCTTAGAAAATATGAGGCGTATCCGCATGTAAAAAGAGTGGATATTGTAGCGTGGAATCGCTTGATTAATGACTGATTTCTAAACAATAAATGATAATAAAAAGCCACCAACCAGAAACACTGGCTGATGGCTTTCTTGTCTTACTCAAATGGAGGCGAGGGGAGTCGAACTGTTGTCCTTAACTTATTAATTGGTTTTAACTTGTACTAAATGGTACCAAGAAGCCTTTTTCAGAAAGGTTTTAACGGTGTTGATTTGTTAGTTGGTGTTTATTAATTTTATTTGGAATCAAAGTGATTTACCCCTCTTGGCTACACCTTGGCTACATAAAATCGAGGGGATTCCAAAGCAAAGCACGTTAAAAATTATTTGAGTCTAATCTGTATCTTAATTTCTTCACTTTAAATACATCGAAAAAATATCCATCACATTGTCTAAACCATCAAATAACTCCTGAACAGTTAAACTTTGCTGAGAATAAGTTTTAGGGGCAAAAGATATTTGATCATTTTGATTTATTAGGAAGTAGTCATTAGGCAAATCAAAGGTCTGAATGATTTTTTCGATATTTGAATTGTAAACAGATGGATTAGTTATTTCTCCATTCAAAATATGGTCAATAGTGAGGCGAGATAAACCTGTTTGTTTAGATAATGACAGTTTCGAGTATCCCCTTAAACGTATAAACACAATCAAATTTTGGGTGATGATTTCTTTGTACTCGTAAAATCCAGTCCTCATCTTGTTCTCCTTACCCTTCCTTGCATTTAATATTAAAACATACTACTTTATATTTTTCCGTACGCTCCCTAATTCCTCTTGTAGCGAACGCTTCATACCTTTAAGAAGTTTTTTCATTCTCTTATTTCTATACATAAATGTGTCATGCATATCAGATTGATAGATAGAAATTAGGTAATCCATGATTTTCAATTGGATCTCACATGACTCAATAACTAACTTATAGCATCTTTTTTCTGTTCTTGCATCAAGGAAATCCTCACCTTCCACCGTCACGACAAGCTCAAATAACTTACTGAAAACAAAGACAACAAATAAGCGAATTAACAATGGATTGTTGTTCTTATCGATGGTGAAAGTGTTGTCCTCAATATAACAGTCAATTGTCCCAAAATTGCAATGACTAAAACGAGAAAGAATCTCATAAAAGGGCGTGTAGTAAACTTTATCAAGTCCCGTCTTAAATGCACTTGGATTTTCCTGCTTCCCTACTTCTTCTTTCTCTCTATTCAAAATCCTACCATCCGATTCCACTAATATAGCGAATACCAAATTTTCTAAGCGTAAGCATGTGTAGTGAAGTAGTTTTGTTATATGCTGTAAAAGCCTCTTGTCTTATTATTTCCGCTGAAACCAGCTCATGAATATGGTCTAAGAAGACTGAGTACGTATTTGTTATTCCTAAAGCCTTCGCATATGCAAAGAGCTGTTTCATTACAATGACCTTATTTCCTAAACTATAAATGATACTCAAGTAAATCCTATGTTGCTGACATATCGCTTCTTTTTCGTTATTAGTCATTCTCCCGCCTCCTTCTAAACCCGTATTGTTTCATATTCACATTTCATAATCTCTACATATACTTCTTTCGACAGCAACTCTGTTACTCCGTAGTTGTTCGTAATCGATTCATAAACAACCTCTGCATTCTGGTCGTTAATATAAGAACCATCAGGAAACGACAGTAAACCCCTATCAAGCATCTGTTCATATCGATTAGCCTCTTCTACTCTGTTTATTTTTAATTGCTCTATCTTGCTTATGAATTGTTCCCTCAATTCGGATTCCGTCTTCCATGTACGTTGCTGTTCTTCAGGTAAGCTAAAATACTTTCTGGCTAATGCTAAATCATGCCTCGGACTTTGAGCGTGATAATGGTTATTCAAAGCCCATTGCTGTTTTGCAAGTTCTCTTCCGCCTTTGGCAAGCTTATAACACTCTTCTACTTGATTCCCCTGCTTATAACACACCTTTTCAACTAAGCCATCACGAACATAGTTTTTAAGTCTTGAGTCCGCAATTCCAACGCCGTTTAGCTGTTCTCTATTCGCATGCCCCACTCTGGACAATGCTGTAAATGCTAATCTGTCACGATTGAAGAATTGTGTGATATACGGTTTTGAACGTCTTGCCATTTGATGCACCTCCTCTTTTTCACTTTATTTTGGTATCAGGTAATTTGGATGGGCTGGTAACAGGACATGCATATTACCTGATACTTGGACAGTCAAGGACTGGACAACATGCCTCTGTCTCTGCAAGAGACATTGGACAGCGGAGAGCTGTCCAAATGCCTTTAGGGACGAAGTGAACGGCACTCCGTTCCAAAGTGAGCGGCAAAGCCCGAACGGTCGCCACAGGCGATTGTAACGGAGTGAATGGAGCTTCCAGTTGAACCAAACCCAACGGGTGAAGGTGAGACGGAAGACTCCCCGTGAACGAAGTCCCTCTTCCCGCTATTCCCTCGTCCCATTGCTACAATTCTATGAGATGTAGGAAAATCTTATTGATTTTGACGATCGCTCCATGTTTACGATACTGTACCACGTCCCTCTTTTTGCATATTGCATTATAGATACGAATCATTGAATTATTCATTAGAGTCCACTACGTTAACCAAAATAAAATGGATTCCGAATACACATATCTCGACTTAAAATTACCTCATCGTTTTTCTCCACGAGAAGCGGATTGATTCCCAATGCTTCTAATCTTTTTATATTCTCTTTGATTACATATGAGCTGTAGGCAGGTTTCAATTTGCATCCTGGTTTTTTCCTCTTTAATGACTTGATCCCATCGAAACCAAGCTTCATTACATCTGTAAGGAATTTTCTTACCTTTGTTTTTTCCTGCTCTTTCAATCCGCTTCGTTTTATTATTTTGAAAGCTTCAGCCTTCGTATAAAAATTACCAGAATGAAATATCGGCATAATATTATTCGCCATGTACTTAATCCAAAAATCGTGATTGAAGTAATTGCCCATTTTTTTGTCTAACCTATAATGTCTTTTCATGTAATTCATATGCCGATTTAATAGACGTACTTCTACCCGTAAGACATCTTTTTCATATTTCTTTATGACTTTACATTTATCCTGACGCTCGGCTTCTTTATCATAGACACAGATAACAATCGATTTTGAATTGTAATACAAAGTCGTGCCGTATATATTTCTCTTCACCTTATATCCAAATCGATCAATCGACTTCTTCAAAAGATCTAACACAACCTGCCGCTCCGCAGCATCAGCAATTACGGCATCGAATCGATAGTCAATTCGGCAAAGCGTAAATTCCTTATCGTTTTCACCAAGAACAAAATAAAGATATGCATCCAGTGCTTTTTGAATAGTAGACAAATCGTTCTCCAAGACGATGCCTCTCCTTAACAATTGAACTACATCAATTGTCGTAAATAAGTACCATGTACCGAACTTATTTGTAATATCAGTATCGAATACTTCTTCAAATTGACCATCAATAATTTCATGCACCAACGCTATGTCCTCTTTAAATCTTCGCTTTACACCAACTACCTCTTCATCAGATAACTGCACAAAAAGTCTTGCCGTATGAATCATGTGGATACCAACTCCTTCTTTATAATAATTAAATTCAATTTCAAAAACAGCTTAAAGCCAATTGCCGCAAGGAATTTTCAGCATTTCAATTGCTATTTTTTTAGCGATCCGAACATCATTTTTTGTCCCTCAGACAGACCATTTTGAGGTCAAATTATATAATAGTCAGTCCGATGCCAATATTAATCAATTAACGGTGACTAATGCTGTTCAACAAAAAAAGATAACTCATAAGTTTCAATCTGAGTTATCTGTAACAATCAAAACAGTCGAACACTATCGAACCACTTTTTGGCCAAAACAACTTGCTTATCATTTATAGTAATGACATAAGGCTTACCACCAAGGAATAATAAACGGGAGTGATATAAAGTGGAGAAAAATTATGAATTGCTGACAGTTGACGAGGCGAGAAGCATCCTACGGGTCGGGAGAAATGTTATGTATGATCTGATCAATAACGGTGGCGTACCACACGTTAAGATAGGTAAACAAAACAGGATACCGAGAGCTGAACTCGAACTATGGATCGAACAACAAATTATCACTTCATAAAAAAAACCCTCCATACGTGGGTTTTTTTCACATGTCAATGCCACTCTGATTGCATTGACAGTTCTCATATGCATTTGTCGATCCGCTGTGCTCATTTTACTGATTTGCAACAATATGACCTACCAATGATCGGACAAGTAGTTCTATTGATAAATCTTGATTAGGCGTGCGATATTCCCCATGATTATCAATATCTGAAATTATAAGAGCACATTTATCATATAATTGTTCTTGAACCATCTTTACCATAAAAAGCTCAGCCCGTTCTTCGTAATTAGCAGGTTTCTTAGTCCTTGGAAACTCCATATACTCCTCAAGTGGCTTAAATAGCATTCCTTTTCGATCTAATCCACCTTTATTTTTAACATGGTCACTCATCACATATATATATCCCAAAAATGGACGAGATACACCAAAAGCACCATGCTCAAATGCTTTTAATAAATCATAACTGCTACCAACAGCTTCCTCTGTTCTGTTATTAAGATTATTTCCTACTGAACCATGCATTGACTTGAATTCAATAACTGCGAGGAGTTTTTGAGATCCGTCTGAGTACCTTTTAAGGACAACCATATCCCAATCTTTTGACATTCTAAAGTAACCAGGAAGTTTAGCTGATCTCCCCATTACAATCTCACTCTCTGTAATGCCGTTCAAATCTAAAATATACCTTAACATATCTGAAAATCCATCCATTGTCTGACCATTAAGAACTCCATTAGTTCTTACGCCCCAAAATGCTTTTAAGGCTTCCTGAGTCATAATTTGAATCTCATTTGCTTCTGGCATCCACAAATCAAAGCCACCTCATTTTATTGGACGAGATCTTGTATGATTAGCAATTCCTCGTCACTCAAATTAAACAAGCGTTGTGCAATATGATCAATCCCTACAAAATCTTTTTCTTGATGAAGTCTCTTTAGATTATACACATCATTTTCAGATACATCGGAAGGAAGTCGAATTTTTTTTAGATACTGTGCTTGATATCTCAAATAATCTCCACGCATTTTTGTGGCATAGGACCAAATAAAAAACTTCACTACCGAACTGACCAAAATTGCTTGTAATGCATCGATATCCCACGAACCCGCTGTAACATAGTAAAGACTATGTTCTGGATAATATTCGCCTTTATCTTTAACAATCAAATTCTTGGATTTAATGTCTGGTATAAGTAACTTTTGTTGTTCTAACCTTTCAGGAAAGATTCGATCAATTGTCTTGTACCATTTGGTAGGATTACTTTTAGCTGTACTTCTTGATTTTAGAAGTTCCTCATGCTTAATAAGATGTTTTTTTAATTTGGGATAATCATCAAGACTAACCAACGAGCCATCCTCAAGATATGGGTTTATCACATAATACCCTCGCCATTCAATAATCCCCTTGGCAATGTCATCTTTTGTAACTACTGGAAGAAGGATATCTGGCTCGATATCAATTTTATTTGGATTAATAACGTAGACATCTTTAGCACCAGTAGCTACTCCAATACCTACGTGGATAAAATGTGGTGCATCCGTTATTACTGGGTGCTCTTTTTCCAATTTATTTAAAATTAACTGTGCATTTTTCCCATTAACAATCCATGGATCTGTTCCTTTAAACCATTCATCTATTTTATGTGTCTCCACATCTCCAGTGGTTGGTTGTTTTCCATATAGCAAATAATTTTTTGCTGTATCTAAATAAGAGTTCGTTACACAATCCATCCTTAATGTTCTACCTGCCCCTCGTTGGGCATTTTCTATTGTAAAAATACATGGGTAGGCTGATACTTCCTCCACGAATGGTTGCGAATTATGAATATCCATGAAATGTAATACCCGAAAATTATCATTTATGAAATTACGAATCTTTTTACCATATTGGTTTTTCGTAAATCGATCAGTGCATATAAAATTTAATTTACCACCGCTATCTAACAACTCAAGGCTATGCTCTATGAAGGCTACATATATGTCTGCTCGATCAAAGAGTGTCTTGTACAGATTTCGATACTTCTTCTCTAATCCATCTTCTACGTTTTCAATTCTTATATATGGTGGATTTCCAACAATGTAGTTATATCTTTGAACTACTGGCTTGTTCCAAAGCAAAAAATTTTCATTAATAACCCACTCTTTTACTAATTTCTCGCTAACATTATCCGACAAGCCTCTATTACATAAAAGTTTTTTGAAATTATCACATAATGTAGAATATTTATTGGAATCGATTTCGATCGATGTTATTGCTTTAGAAAGTATACTAAAGATCTTTTTATCATTACTGAATACTTCTTTCCCATGATGATGTTCTGTAGAATCTAATAGACGATCAACAGCCTCTACTAAAAACGCACCCGCTCCAGTTGAAGGTTCAAGCAAGGATTGGTTAAATAAAGGCTTATCAATTGTGTAGCCCACTAAATCAAGAATGAGGGATACGATTTCAGGCTTTGTATAATAAGACCCACTCCGTTTTTTGTCTATCAATTCAAGCAAAATGTTACCCCTTTCGTTTCACAAAATGGCTATTTACTTACATGTTATTTTACCACATGACAGACTGTCTAATACTAACCTTCACGACTTTGGAATGATATGTGAAAATTATGTTTTGCTATACAAAAATTCTTATTTCTTTTTTATCCGGCTCTGTTAGACGGTGACAATGATTTTTACTGTAGTAACGGACGGATATTAAAAGAGAAATTATTAAGACGGGGTACTACCGGAATTGTAGCCGTAGGAGTATTACCTCCTGGTAAGACACTTAAACAACAAAGAATATGTTATTATGGTGATTAAAATATACAAAGCCCATTAATTAGGGAAGAGAGTGATGCAGGTGAATTGGTCTGTGTTAGGGTTCGGAAGACATAAAGGAAAAACCTTGCCGCAAGTGTTATTTATTGATCCGGATTGGTTTTTCTGGGCTTACGAAAAAGATGTATTGAAGGGGAAAATACCAGAAAGTGAAATACAGGATGTGTACGAAAAATCCCGTAATATCAAGATACCTCAAAAAAATTACCATGCCGAGTTTGTCTATGATGGCATTCGAGGTGTATTTGCAGACCTGAATTTGGTGCCGGAAGATAGACCAAAACATGTCGGATCAAGCATAACCCAGCGTTTGGATAGAATTGATATGGCTTTGATTCGATATGCTAAAAAGTATGATAAGCGGGGATACGAATTACTAATCCCCAGTTTGAAGAATATTTTGTTTGGAAAAAGCAGTGCTCGAATCTCAAAAGAAAGAGCTGAAAAGTTCTTTGACAATTCAGATAACTTTATAAATAAAGACTTATAAAAAAAGAATTTTTGCAGATCAATATTAGGAATGAAACCTTCTTGTATCATCAACACTAAATAGAATAAACTATCAGGCTATTAACAAGAAGTATTGATCGAACAAAAGCCCTTCAGAAGAATGGAGAGCTTATTTTTATGCATTTAATGCAATACTCATAGCATTGACAGTTTTCTTGTGCGTTTTATCGAACCGATGTGTATATATTTTTTCCGTAGTCGCTATATCGGAATGGCCAAGGAGTTCTGAAATCGCCTTAATATCAACTTTTTGATCGTACAATATACTTGCCACAGAATGTCTCAAATCATGAAACCTTAGGGGAGGTAAATCATTCTTTTCCAAAAACATCTTGAATTGTTCAGTAACAGTATTAACTCTATAGAGCTCACCATTGTCTTTCGTGTAAACATAATCTAAATCTACGTATTCATTTTTCAAAATGCTTTTATAATATTTTTGTTTTTCTTTATGTCTGATTAGCACTTCAAGCAACTCATCAGGAATAAACAATCTTCTTTTACTTTCTTCAGTCTTAGGTTGCTTAATAATTTCCTGCTTACCTGCGGATGTCCGTACTTCAACAATACTTATGATTCGATCATCTAAATCAATATTTTTCCATTTCAGCCCGATAACCTCTTCTCTCCTAAGTCCTAAGTAGCCCGCCAAATATACCGCAACTTCTAACTTTTGATCACGCACTTTTTCAAACAATACTTTCAGTTGTTTTATAGTATAATATTTCGCCTCAAAGTTTTTCTTCTTAGGAAGCTCAACCGCGTCAGCAACATTTCGATGCACAAATTGATGTACAGAACCGAATTTGAGGCATTTTCGCAAACAAGCATGGTGCTTGATAACTGTGTTCGGGGATAATCCTTTTACATCCATCAAGAATTTATAATACTGCTGTATATGAAATGATTGAAGTTTCTGCAATTCAAGCTCTTTGAAGTAAGGAACAATGTGCTTATTAATGATGTTTGTATATCCGTACTTCGTAGTTTCTTCACAGTTGTATTTCACATAGTTTTCCATCCAATGTTTAATAAACTCAACCAAGGTCATCCTATTCGGAGTAACTAACAAATTTCGCTGCTTGTTATAATTAAACTCTGTTAGAGCTTTTTCAGCCTCCTCAAGTGTCTTGTAAGTTTTGTAGTGTCTATTCCTATGACCATTAATAGTTCCATGATCAAATGTTGCTCTATAATTGCCTTTTTCCGTTTTAATAATACCTTTCATCATTTTTTAACCCACCCTTTTTGTCTTATTGATAAACAATTTAGAACAAAAACGTGCGTTCGTAAATAGTAAAAGTGTCGAACCACGTTAGAACCACGGTAAACACTTGACCGTACAGGAGTCCTGAATCCAATTACAAATTAACATAAAGAAAGATATTGTAACAATAAAAACCCAGTAGCCATCTGGCTACTGGGTTTTTAAAAATTCAATATAGATATTACAGTGGATACTAAATGGCTACAATTTTAGACGAGATAAGCAAAAAACCCGCTCATTGAGCGGGTTTTCAGTATGGAGGCGAGGGGAGTCGAACCCCTGTCCGAAGATAACGACACATAAGCTTCTACGGGTGTAGTCACAGTTTTGATGTCACCCGAGTATCGCCCCGTAACCGGCTATACGTTGGGTCAGCCTGATTGTCTTCTTCAGCACACCCCAGGCGGAGATGTGGCAGCGTATCCCACTATAGGTTAGCCCCTACATCCGGCACATGGGCGATGCTGGAGAGGAGCACGCTCACAGGTTATTAAGCTGCGAAAGCGTAGTTGTTTTGTTGTTTGCCGTTTAATAGGCTTTAGCGTTGATGAAGTGGACGCGTCCCCACTACCCGCTACCCATGCTCGAACTATCCCCGTCGAATCCATAAACGCCCCCTTATTATAAAAGGGCTCCACGGATAAATCCGGAAATACCGGAGCATAAGTGCATAATATCAAAAGCTGAATCCTAAGATTCAACATTCAAACCAAGTTAAATCAAGATGCATTGAAAACTTACTACTTCGTTAGTATAACATATTACATGTCATAACGAAACGGATTGAAGCCATTATAGCTCGATAAAATAGCACCATTACAGGAACAAGTAACTTATCCACGTAATTTGTACCATTCTAATCAGCAGACAGTTTATCTCGCAATTTTTTGCTTCTCTCGCAGAGCACGTTGGATATCACGCTGTGCATCACGTTTGGCAGCTGTCTCTCGCTTGTCATACTGCTTTTTACCTCTACCCAGTCCAAGCAGCAGCTTGGCATAGCCGTTGCGAACATAAATCTTGAGCGGCACGATGGTGTAGCCTTCCTGTTTGGACAGACCAATAAGCTTGCGGATCTGCTCTTTATGCAGCAGCAACTTACGCGTGCGTGTCGGATCGGTCGGATTGTTACGATTACCTTGTTCAAAAGGGCTAATATGCATATTGTGAATATGAATTTCACCATTACGGATCGTAGCAAAAGCATCGCTTATATTAGAGCGACCATTCCGCAGAGACTTAATTTCCGTTCCCGTTAACACCATGCCCGCCTCGTAGGTGTCCTCAATAAAATAGTCATGGGAAGCTTTTTTGTTCTGGGCGAGCACTTTCCCGTCTGCCTTCTTACCCATGAATACCACTCCTTCTAAATAACTTAATTCAATCTAGAAACCCAGCTACAAAGAGCTATCCTAGAAATATATTGTAACAAATTTCAGATGGTAAAAGCAAGAAAGGCCAAGCCTTCTACATTTTTACTCACACAAACAGCACACTAAAATCAAGCGGCTTCTATCCATTACTGCAGACAGAAACCGCTCATATACCTAAGCCTCCATAAGCATCATCCACTGCTCTTGAGAAGCTCCAGTCTCCTAAAAAGAAAGTTATCTCAGCCTATTTCTTCTTTTTCCGTACAAATGCAGCGGTGCTATTCCCGCCGTTACCGCCCTTTTTTTTCCGCTTACGACGTGCTGCACCTTCATTGGCTGGTCTGGCCTCACTACCTGGGGTAGCTGCATCTCCAATGAATATCCCGCTGGCAGACGTCTTTTTCCGTCGCTTACTTGTACCGGCTGCTGGCGAATTGTATCCGCCCTTGCCACTACCAAAGCTGAAGTTGCCAGTCGAGTCCGTTCCGGCACCGTTTCCACCACCACGGCCTGCACGGCCTGCTATGCTGATACCTCCGTTGCTGCCGCCCTCTTTGGGCTTCCCAGCCGCCTCACGGCCGCTTTTACGCTCTCTTCCAGCCTTGTCCTTACCGCCCTTGCGGTCACGTCCTTCTCGGCCTCTGCCTTTACCATGACCTTCGCCACGTGCAAAATCTCCGCGCTGTCCCGGCCCCCCCGTCCGTTCACGGCGTTGCCGTTGCTTCATATCGACGAGCTCAAAGTCAATCGTATAGTCCTCCATATTTACGCGCCCAACACGAACCTTAACCTCATCCCCAATGCGGAATACCTTGGAGGTGCGTTCGCCAATTAAGGCCATATGCTGCTCATCAAAGTGATAAAAGTCGTCCGTAAGCGCACTTAGACGGGTCAGGCCCTCGACTGTGTTGTCCAACTCAATGAACATCCCAAAGCTGGTTACACTGCTGATAATTCCTTCGAATTCCTCGCCGACCTTATCCAGCATATATTCAGCCTTTTTCATTTGCTCCGTATCACGTTCTGCATCCACAGCAACACGTTCACGCTCGGAAGACTGCTGTGCAATATCAGGCATACGTGCAGTCAAATATTCCTGTCTCTCAGCAGTTAAAGCCCCGCCATTCTCCAATACCTCACGAATAACACGATGAATCACCAAGTCTGGGTAACGACGAATTGGCGATGTAAAATGAGAGTAATACTCCGCAGCCAGTCCAAAATGTCCTGTAGACTCCGCATCATATTTGGCCTGCTTCATCGAACGCAGCATCATCGTGCTAAGCACCGTTTGCTCCTTCGTACCTTGGATGTCTTCTAGTAACGTTTGGAGTGCACGCGGATGAATAGAATTTCCTCGACCTTTAATGTGATGCCCAAAATTAGCTGCGAAAGCCATAAAGTTTTGCAGCTTCTCTGGATCGGGGTCCTCATGAATCCGGTACAAGAACGGTACCTTAAGCCAGTGGAAATGTTCGGCTACCGTTTCATTGGCCGCGAGCATAAACTCTTCGATAATTTGTTCGGCTATCGTACGATCCCTTTTCACAATATCGACAGCTTTGCCTTCCTCATCTACAATCACTTTGGCCTCATCAAAATCAAAATCAACCGCACCGCGGCGCATCCGATTCGCACGCAGTTTCAGTGCCAAATCCTTCATCGTACGGAATACATCAACCAGGTCCTTGTACCGTTCCATCAGTTCTGCATCTTCCTCTTCGAGGATTTTGCGAACGTTCGTATAGGTCATTCGTTCCTTAGTTTTAATCACGCTGGTGAAAATATCATGCTTTACGACCTTCATATGCTCATTGAATTCCATCTCACAGGACAAAGTCAGTCGATCCACCTGAGGATTCAACGAACAAATTCCGTTCGAAAGTCGATGTGGGAGCATCGGAATAACGCGGTCAACCAAATACACACTACAACCGCGGTTATATGCCTCCTGATCCAGTTTGGAGTTTTCACGCACATAATACCCTACATCGGCAATATGAACGCCCAGACGATAGTTCCCGTTCGGCAAGCGCTCTACATTGACCGCATCATCGAGGTCTTTGGCATCCTCGCCGTCAATGGTAACAATGATTTTATCGCGCAAATCACGCCGTCCCTGGCGTATAATCTCTTCTTCCGTAATCGCATCAGGAGCCTGATCCGCTTCCGCCATCACTTCATCCGGAAAAGCTTCTGGAAGCTGATGCTTGCGAATAACGGACAAGATGTCGACGCCCGGATCATCCTTATGACCCAGCACCTCCAGCACTTCGCCTTCCGCCGCTGCACGTCCTTCCGGGTAGCTCACAATACGCACGACGACCTTTTGCCCGTTCACAGCTCCGTTGAAGCTGTCCTTAGGAATGAAAATGTCCCGGTTAATACGTTTATCATCCGGCAAAACAAATCCGTATGCTTCGTGGCTCTGAAACACACCGACTACCTGAAGCACTGCGCGCTTCACGATCCGCACAACTTCGCCTTCTAATCGGCCACCCGCAGGTCCCTTTGACGTCACTCTTACCAGAACCGTATCACCATTCATTGCACTCTTTAAGTCGTTGGCATGAATGTATACATCCGGGTGCTCCCGGTCCTCTGGAATCAAAAAAGCAAAGCCCTTGGCATGGGCCTGCAAACGCCCGCGTTGCAAATCCATCCGCTCTGGAACACCATAACGGTTTGTGCGGGTCAGCAGAATTTTCCCGTCTTCCTCCAATGCGTTCAAGAGCTTAAGGAATTCACGAAACTCCTCTGCATCCTTAATGTCAAAATGTTGCTCCAGCTCCTGGTATGTCATAGGCTTGTATGCGGTCTCGCGCATGAAATCAAGTAGTTGTTGCTCTGTTATCATAATTTTGTCCACCTCGGGTGACCTTTAATTTTCAGTAATAAATCCGCGTGTTCCTTGTTCCTGATACAAGGCTCTTCATATACTCATACCCTAGTATACACGAATTTAATCGACGGCATCCCTGCCTGTCCAAAATCCAAAAAAGCCCCCGTTTCCCGTGAAACGAAGGCTTAAGGTTTATATTTATCTTATTTTGCGAAAAATGCAACCAAAACGGCAATGATCATAAAACATCCACCCAAAACAGCAGTTACACGTTGTAAAATCAAATCCATACCGCGAGCTTTTGTCTTGCCGAACAGATGCTCAGCACCGCCAGAGATGGCACCGGACAAACCTGCACTTTTCCCCTTTTGCAGTAAAACAACCGCAATAACAGCAATCGAGAACACAACGAGCAGCACTTTCAAAAAGATTTCCATGAAAAATCCCACCTCCTGAGCTTATACATCTGTTTTGCAAAACAACACAGCCTCTTTTATGAAAACATGCACATATCATGTTATAAATAGCCGGAAATTAACGCAAAACACTATTTTCATTCTACCACAGCTTCCAGTAGATAACAACAGCTACAACAAGACACTTAGCTATTAAGCCTTTGTAGATAATAGATGTATTATTCATAACAAAAAACAGACCTGCTTGCATAAAGCCAGCAGGTCTGTTTTATTCATGCGTAAAGGCTTCGGGCGTCAGACTTCATGATCATAAACCATAGGTCTAAGACGCTGTCAGCAATTTTCCGCAATATTATTTTTTCAGGTTGTAGAAGGATTTCAGGCCGTGGTATTGAGCCAGTTCGCCCAGTTGATCCTCAATGCGGAGCAATTGGTTGTACTTCGCAATACGGTCAGTACGGGAAGGAGCACCAGTTTTGATTTGGCCTGCATTTGTTGCAACAGCGATATCAGCGATTGTGCTGTCTTCGGATTCACCGGAACGGTGAGAGATTACAGCTGTGTATCCTGCACGTTTAGCCATTTCGATAGCATCGAATGTTTCAGTCAGCGTACCGATTTGGTTTACTTTGATCAGGATAGAGTTACCGATGTTTTCTTCGATACCTTTAGCCAGACGCTCTGTGTTAGTTACGAACAGGTCGTCACCAACCAATTGGATTTTGTTACCCAATTTTTCAGTGAGCAATTTCCAACCTTCCCAGTCATCTTCGGAGCAACCATCTTCGATGGTGATGATTGGGTATTTATCAACCCAAGAAGCAAGCAGGTCAACGAATTCAGCAGAAGTGAAGGATTTGCCTTCGCCTTCCAATGTGTATTTTCCATCTTTGAAGAACTCAGTGGAAGCAACGTCCATACCGAGGAATACGTCAACGCCTGGTTTGTAACCAGCTTTTTCGATTGCTTCGATAATAGTGGACAGAGCTTCTTCGTTAGATTTGAAGTTAGGAGCAAAACCACCTTCATCACCAACAGCTGTGTTCAAGCCTTTGGAATTCAGTACGGATTTCAGGTTGTGGAAGATTTCTGCACCAACACGCAGAGCTTCTTTGAATGTAGGAGCGCCTACAGGCAGAACCATGAATTCTTGTACGTCAACGTTGTTGTCGGCATGAGCGCCACCGTTAACGATGTTCATCATTGGTACTGGCAATTGTTTAGCGTTGAATCCGCCCAGGTAAGTGTACAGTGGCAAGCCCAGAGCTTCAGCAGCAGCGCGAGCTACAGCCATGGATACAGCCAGAATTGCATTGGCACCCAGTTTACCTTTGTTTGGAGTACCATCCAATTTGATCATCAGTGTATCGATTTCTACTTGGTTGACAGCATCCAAGCCGATTACTTCAGGAGCAATAATTTCGTTCACGTTTTTAACAGCTTGCAGAACGCCTTTACCCAGGTAACGGGATTTGTCGTTATCGCGAAGTTCTACAGCTTCGTGAGCACCTGTGGAGGCACCAGAAGGAACGATAGCGCGACCAATTGCACCGGATTCCAGATATACTTCAACTTCAACCGTAGGGTTACCACGGGAGTCGAGGACTTCGCGAGCGTACACGTCAGAAATAATAGTCATTTGTACTTAATCTCCTTTGTAATTCATAATTTATTGGTCAAGCCTATACTTATTAAATCAAGCTTACTTGCGGGATGCAATCATAGATTTTCCTGTCATTTCCGCAGGTTGCGGAAGTTGCATCAAATCCAGAAGCGTTGGAGCTACGTCAGCCAGAATTCCATGCTCCCGTAGAACAATATTCTCGTCAGTCAAAATGAACGGAACCGGATTTGTTGTATGAGCTGTGAACGGACGTCCCTGCTCATCAATTTCCATATCCGCGTTACCATGGTCAGCGATGATAATTACCACACCGCCTTTGGCTTTAACTGCATCTACAACACGTCCAACACATTCATCCGTCGTCTCTACTGCCTTAATTGTTGGTTCCAGCATACCGGAGTGTCCAACCATATCTGGATTGGCAAAGTTCAGGATAATCGCATCATGCTTGTCGGCTTCGATTTCTTTAACAGCAGCATCCGCTACTTCATACGCACTCATTTCAGGCTGCAGATCATATGTAGCCACTTTAGGCGAGTTGATCAAAATACGAGTTTCGCCAGGAAGCTCCACATCGCGTCCGCCACTGAAAAAGAAAGTAACGTGCGGATACTTTTCTGTCTCAGCAATACGCAATTGCTTTTTGTTGTTTTGTACCAGCACTTCACCAAACGTGTTGTCCAGGTTTTTCGGTTCATAGGCAACAAAGCCTTCAACCGTTTCGCTGAACAAGGTCAGGCAAACAAAGTGCAGATTTTTAGGCCATTTCGGGCCACGGTCAAAACCACGGAAGTCCGCATTTGTAAATACTTGAGACAGTTGAATCGCACGGTCAGGACGGAAATTGAGGAAGATAACAGAGTCATTGCTTTCAACCAGCCCTACAGGACTTCCGTCAGCCTTCACAATAACAGTTGGCTCCACAAATTCATCGAACACTGATTTTTCATACGATTCTTTCAATGCTTCCATTGGATCTGTGTATTGAGGGCCTTCTCCGTATACGATTGCACGGTAGGATTTCTCTACACGTTCCCAACGTTTGTCGCGGTCCATAGCATAATAGCGGCCTTGTACAGTCGCAATTTTGCCTACGCCCACTTCTTGAATTTTAGCGACCAGTTGTTGCATAAAGCCTACGCCGCTGTCAGGCATAACATCGCGTCCATCCATGAAAGCATGAATGTACACTTCAGTTAATCCTTCTTTTTTAGCCAAGTCTAGCATAGCAAACAGATGGCTGATATGACTATGCACACCCCCGTCGGACAGAAGTCCGTACAGATGGAGTTTAGTGTTGTTCTTCTTCGCATGCTGCACGGCTTTAACCAATGTCTCATTGTCGAAGAACTCGCCTTCACGAATGGACTTCGAAATACGAGTCAAATCTTGATATACAATTCGACCTGCGCCGATATTCAAGTGACCTACTTCGGAGTTACCCATTTGTCCTTCCGGCAGACCCACCGCTTCACCAGAAGCCGTCAACGTGGTATGTGGATACTGTTTTAAATACCGGTCGTAATTCGGTTTGTTGGCCTGTGCAACCGCATTGCCTTCCACAGTGTCACGCAGTCCGAATCCGTCCATAATAATTAAAGCTACCGGTTTTGGTGCTGTCATCTTACTTCGCCCCCTCAACAAGCGCGATGTACGACGCCGGTTGAAGACTGGCACCGCCCACAAGCGCGCCGTCGATATCGCTTTGACCCAGGTACTCAGTAACATTTTCAGGTTTTACACTACCACCGTACTGAATACGTACAGCATTGGCTGTATTTTCATCATACAGATCTTTAATCAGACTACGGATGTAGGAAATCACTTCATTCGCATCCTGCGAAGTGGAGGATTTGCCTGTTCCGATGGCCCAGATTGGCTCATAAGCAACCACGACTTGTGCCGCTTGATCCTTAGCCAGACCAGCAAAAGCTGCTACAGTTTGCACTTTTACAACTTCTTTGGTTTGACCTGCTTCACGTTCTTCCAGCTTTTCGCCTACACATACGATTGGAGTCAGGCTGTGACGGAATGCTGCATGAACCTTTTTGTTCACTGTTTCGTCTGTTTCATTGAAATACTCACGGCGCTCAGAGTGTCCGATTACAACGTAATCTACGCCCAGGTCTTGCAACATTCTGCCGCTGATTTCACCTGTAAACGCACCATCTTCTGCAAAATGCAGATTTTGTGCGCCAATTTTAATAGATGTACCTTTTACTGCTTCAACCAGAGCAGGAAGATTTGTAAATGGAGCACAGATAACGCTCTCCACTCCTGCAACCTCTGCTTTACCTTTGATCTCTTCGATGAAGGTTTTAGCTTCTGGTACGGTTTTGAACATCTTCCAGTTACCCGCGATAATCGGTGTTCTCAATGGTTTCAACTCCTAACTATTAGGTGCCCTAAAGCCTTTATTACGCGCAATGCGTTTGATTATTTATCGTTAAGTGCAACGACACCTGGAAGTGCTTTGCCTTCCATGAATTCCAGGGATGCGCCGCCGCCAGTGGAAATATGATCCATTTTGTCAGCCAAGTGGAATTTTTCAGCTGCAGCTGCAGAGTCACCGCCACCAATGATGGTGTATGCTTCTGTTGTTGCGCAAGCTTCTGCTACTTCACGAGTACCGCCAGCGAAAGGCTCGATTTCAAATACACCCATTGGTCCATTCCAAACAACCAATTTGGAGTTTTTGATTACATCTGCATAGATTTTACGAGTTTTCGGTCCGATATCCACGCCTTCCCAATCCGCAGGAATGCCATCGATATCCACGATGTTTGTGTTCGCTGTAGCACTGAAATCGTCAGAGATAACGATATCCACAGGAAGGTAGAAGTTTTTGCCAAGCTTCTTCGCTTTTTCAATAAATCCAAGAGCTACGTCCAGTTTGGATTCATCCAGCAAAGATTGACCCACTTCATAACCTTGAGCTTTGAAGAATGTATAAGTCAAGCCGCCGCCAATAATTACGTTATCTGCAATGTTCAGCAGGTTGTCGATGACGTCGATTTTGTCTTTTACTTTGGAACCGCCAATAATGGCTGTAAAAGGACGATCTGGATTGGACAGAGCTTTACCAATGACAGACAACTCTTTTTCCATCAGCAAGCCGGAAACAGCCGGAAGGAAATGCGCGATACCTTCTGTAGAAGCATGAGCACGGTGTGCTGCACCAAATGCATCATTCACGAAAATGTCAGCCAGTTCAGCAAATTGCTTCGCCAGTTCAGGATCATTTTTCTCTTCTCCTGGGTAGAAGCGTACATTTTCAAGCAATAGCACATCGCCGTTTTTCAGTTCAGCCACTTTCGCTTTAACAGCTTCACCAACTGCTTCGTCCACCTTAGTAACAGGCTTATTGAGCAGTTCTGACAAACGCACACCAGCAGCAGTCAGACGCATGGATTCAACGACCTGACCTTTTGGACGTCCAAAGTGACTCGCCAAAATAACTTTTGCACCTTTTTCGATCAGGTAGTTAATGGTTGGCAAGGTTTCGCGAATACGCTTGTCATCTGTAATTTTACCATCCTCAACCGGAACGTTAAAATCTACACGAACAAACACCCGTTTTCCATTCAGTTCTATATCACGTACGCTCTTTTTGTTCATCTCCATATTCCTCCGCACCCTTATAATTTTACGAAACAGGAATTTAAGGCACATTTTGATATATAAAGAGCGGAAACAATAACACCTGTTTCCGCTCTATGATGTTGCTCGATAAGAAATTTCTTATTTAGCCAATTTAGCGAAGTATTCCAACGTACGGATCAATTGTGCAGTGTAAGACATTTCATTGTCGTACCAAGCTACAGTTTTAACCAGTTGTTTGTCGCCAACAGTCAGAACTTTAGTTTGAGTTGCATCAAACAGGGAACCGAAAGTCAAACCTTTGATGTCAGAAGAAACGATTTGATCTTCAGTGTATCCGTAAGTTTCAGGATCGGAAGCTTCTTTCATCGCTGCGTTGATTTCTTCAGCAGTTACGTTTTTCTCCAGAACTGTTACCAGCTCAGTCAGGGAACCAGTTGGTACTGGAACGCGTTGAGCTGCGCCATCCAATTTACCTTTCAGCTCAGGGATAACCAGACCGATTGCTTTAGCAGCACCAGTAGTGTTAGGGATGATGTTTTCAGCTGCTGCGCGAGCACGACGGAAGTCACCTTTAGCATGTGGAGCATCCAAAGTGTTTTGGTCGCCAGTGTAAGCGTGAATTGTAGTCATCAAGCCTTCAACGATACCGAATTTGTCTTGCAGTGTTTTAGCCATAGGAGCCAAGCAGTTAGTTGTGCAAGAAGCACCGGAAATTACAGTTTCAGATCCGTCCAGAATTTCATGGTTTACATTGTAAACGACAGTTTTCATGTCGCCAGTAGCTGGAGCGGAGATAACAACTTTTTTAGCGCCGCCTTTCAAATGTTTCTCAGCAGCTTCTTTAGTTGTGAAGAAACCTGTGCACTCCAGAACGATGTCTACACCCAGGTCTCCCCAAGGCAGTTCTTCAGGATTGCGGTTAGCCAAAACTTTAACTTCTTTACCGTTTACTTTGAAGAAGCCATCATGTACTTCTACTTCCCCTTGGAAAGTACCTTGTGTTGTATCATATTTCAGCAGATGTGCCAGCATTTTGGAATCTGTCAAGTCGTTGATTGCTACTACTTCAATACCTTCCACGTCTTGAATACGGCGGAAAGCAAGGCGTCCAATACGTCCGAAACCGTTAATACCAACTTTAACTGTCATGAGTGAGTTCCTCCCAAAGTTCGTTTAGTTTAATTTATATATTCAAGACAGACCCGAAAGCCCGTCAAGACAACACTATTAAAAAATCATATCAATCTTCTAAATAACGGCTTACAATCTCGGCAGCAGCGCCTTCGTCGGTGACAAGAATGTCTTCCTGACCGAAACGCAATACCGCATGAATAGCAGCCGCCTTGCTCTTGCCTCCAGCCACACCCAGCACCGTCTCCGTACGCCTGATGTCCTCCAAACGGAGTCCAAGCGTCAGCATTCTATGAACAACGACGCCGTCTTCGTTAAAATAATAGCCAAACGATTCGGCAACCGCGCCCTCATTGCTGATCTGGGCAAAGGTTTCAGGGTCAAGCTTGCGTCTGTGGGCCATTGCTATGGCGTTGCCTATCCCGTGAATGATAATACGACTCTCTCGAATCAGGCTCAATATATCCTGAATGTTCGTATCCTCAAGCAAGGAGTTGTAAGCATGATTGCTGAGCAAATCCGGTACATGGAGCAGACGGTATTGAGCGCCGACTTTGCGAGCCATCGTGGAAGCAATTGTGTTGGCCTGCATTTCCATGCTCTCTCCCAAACCCCCGCGTGCCGGTACAAACCATCCGCCTTTAAGCGGGCCGTTAGCAGGTAATGTCAGTTGTTCCGCCACATCGGCAATCGTCGTGCCGCCTGTTACAGCGACCACGTCCTCGTCATCCATAACACTCAGCAGCGCCTTTGCGCCAGCACGGCCCAATTCCTGCTTCGCTAACGGTGAAGCATCCGAATCCCCTGGAACGACAACCACCTTCCTCAAGCCGTAGGCTTGACGAATCTGGTCCTCCAATTGGGACAGGCCGAACAAGTTGTTCGCAATCGGCTCCAGCTGTTCCAGCAGATCCAGTCCTGCTTTGCTCACCTTCATGCCCACACTCTCAATCTCAATTAATCCTTGCGCTTTAAGGAGATCGGTCTCAGCGCGTAATACGCGCTCGGTCATATCCAGTGAAGCTGCCAGTGTTCTGCGTCCAATAACTTCGGACAGCATAATCTGATGCAGGATCGTGTACCTTTTTTTCAAAACATCCATGAGGTCGGGCAGAAGCTGCTTCTGTATTTCTAATATCTTTCGCATGCTTTCCACTCCCGCACACTTCTAAGTTCTGTCTCTATGCTATATCTCTAACTGGTCTTAAAATGTCCCGGGATAACTTTTTAAGTCCCACGTATATCTTACCCAATATTTGCTTCACATGCAAGTCTATCTGAACCTATATTTCTCAACTTTTTATGTGAATATGCGCACGTAATAAAAGCTTGCAATTCAATGCTGTATATCATATAATCATCTTTGTTTCCAATTAATTAGTTAGTTGCCTGTATTGATTTAACTATGCGCCCGTGGTCCAACGGATATGACGTAGGCCTCCGGAGCCTGAGATCGAGGTTCGATTCCTCGCGGGCGCGCCATTTTATACAATTGACTAATTGTTCCATATAATGTTTTTAACCAATAAGAGCGCTAAGTGCTCTTTTTTTTAATCAATAGTTTGACTTTCTTTGACTTTTTGTTTGAAATTGTTTATCATGTGATTATTACGGTAACAGTTTATAAAAGGGGTATGTAATTGGCATACCCACCAAATCCACTAATGATATTTAAGGGAGGTTTTTTGACGTGAGCTATGTTCCTATGGTAGTAGAACAAAGTAACCGCGGCGAACGCGCCTATGACATTTATTCCAGATTGTTGAAGGATCGCATTATTTTGTTGGGCTCGGACGTCAATGACGTTGTAGCCAACTCAATTATTGCACAAATGCTGTTTTTGGCTGCTGAAGATCCTGAAAAAGACATTCACTTGTATATTAACAGTCCTGGCGGTTCCATCACAGCTGGTATGGCCATTTTTGATACGATGCAATACATTAAACCTGACGTTTCTACAATTTGTGTAGGTATGGCCGCTTCCATGGGCGCTTTCTTGCTGAATGCAGGTGCCAAGGGTAAACGTTTTGCCCTTCCAAACAGCGAAATTATGATTCACCAACCACTGGGCGGCGCACAAGGACAAGCAACAGATATCGAAATTCGCGCCCGTCGCATTCTGAAAATGCGTGACAAGTTGAACCGCATTCTCGCAGATCGCACAGGTCAACCACTGGAACGCATCGAAAAAGACACAGACCGTGACTATTTCATGTCCGCTGATGATGCCAAAGAATACGGTATTATTGATAAAGTGTTAACTAGCTCCTCTCCAGAAGGTGTATAAGAAAAGCTATATCTCTGATTAGCGGGTAATATGAAAAAGGCTGCCTTGGATTTTTGTATCCAGTAGGTAGCCTTTTTTATATACTATATTTTTCGATGTATAGCTAATCCTAATTATTGATTTTGTCCTGCAAAAGGTTTACCGCCCTGAGGCAGCAGTTGAGCAAACGAGTAGGTAAACTCCGGAATTCCATACGCGTATGGTGCATACTCGTACAAATCAAACACGATGGTTACGCCACTGTTGGTCACATAAAAATTCTGATCGGCGGCCAGCTCTTTAAATTTTTCAAAACCATCGCCACCTTGGAGCGCATCAACTTTTTTCTTCAAATCAGCATTAAGGAACTTTTTGTAGTTCGGATTCGCCTTCAATACATCAGATAATTGCAGCAGTTTGCCATCAGCAAGCGAGAATGTGTATCCTTTACGTGCCGTCATGCCATGTGCGCCACCTGTATACGAGTAGTCCTGCATAATCACACTTAGAATACCGTCCTTGTTATAGGCAATTGCAAAATCATTTTCGAAATCATATGGTCTTTCTGCTGTAACCTCTCCCTCTGCCACCATCTTTTTGCCTGCTACCAATACTGTCTCTGCATGCTTTTTAAGCACATTATTAATGGCCTGTTGAGCCTCTGGATTCAGCTGGCTGCCACTGATTTGCGGATACTTAATCTTATAAGATACCTTTGCATTACTCGAAGCTGGAAGCGTCTGAGATGCAATTGTGATCGGATTTAGCTGGCTTTTATTCAATGTTACTGTTTTCTGAGCTGCATTCCATTGAGCATCGATACCCAGATAGTCTTTCAGCAGACTCATAGGAATATATAGCTTCCCAGCAATCAGTTTGGCGTCCATGCTGCGCGTGCTGATTCCGTTCACATTGACATAGGCATCCGAAGAGGAAACTACGATATAGAGCTTGTTGTACCCACTCCCCACTGTATATGTCGTTTCTTTGGTATCATAGCTCACTGGAATTCCCAAGCTGTCACGCAGGGCTGCCACTGGAATGAGCGTGTTTCCGTTCACTTGAACACCTTTAGTGGCCAACGTTTTACCATTCCATTGGATGGTGACCCCTGGTTGCTGTGTTGTCGCTTGCTGCTGTTTGGTCGATGCTGCCTCAATATAGGAAACGGGAACGACCGCAACCCCTGCTAAAATTCCCGCTACCAGCAGTGCTGAGCCCCATTTTTTCGTATGCTTGTTCATCGTAAGTATTCCTCCTATTGTAAATCTGTATTATCTATGTGTGTTGATCACTTTTCTTATTATATCTATACCCTATGATATGTAGTTTACAATCTGTACACTCACTGATATCAATCTGTACACCTAACAGCCATTAGCTATGACAGACTCATTACAAAACGGTTTCAATAGACAAAAGAAGCCAACAAGTCATCCTGCAATGTTTGCAGTCGCTCGCGGCTCCGTCTAACGATCTATCTAGTTCATCTCATATTGGGCCGACACTTGGACTTTCACCGTTACCTGCCCCGACTGTATCTCTGTTCCACCACTCGCATCCATAAGCGCTTTGGACATAGCATTCTCACGTTGGGTATAAACCTGAGCTTCCCCGCCATCCACTGTCACATTCACCAGAGCTCCTAAGCCGCGTTTAGCTGATTTTGCTACGGCACTGGCTTTGGATTGAGCGTTATCTAATGCCTTCGCAATGGCTGCTTCCTCATAGGTGGAAGGATTCTCTACGGAAAACTGTATATTATCTACGTTGTTTGCTCCGGAGTTTGTAGCCTCATCCAGTAATTGACCAATTTTATCTAAATTGCGGTATTTCACTGAAAGTGTATGGTTGGCCATGTAGCCTTTAAGTTTCTGTCCTTCTTTTTCGTTATAGGTATAGTTAGGTTGTACAGAGAACTGGCTTGTCTGAATATCATCTGCACTAATGCTCCATTTTTCCTTCAACAGTTGTGTGACCTTGTTTATTTTCGCAGCGTTGGCTTTTTGAGCAGCAGCAGCCGTGTTTCCTTCCGATTGCACACCGATCGAGAGATACGCGATATCTGGCTTAGCCATTATTTCACCAGTTCCACTCACGTTAATTACACCATTCGCCGTCGTCGCCGTTGCAGCATAAGCGCGATCAGCCCCTGTCCACAATCCTCCCGCTACTCCTCCAGCTAATAATGCTCCTGCAAGAATTGCTGTGCTTACTGTTTTTGTCCAAACTCTCATCGTATTCAACCTCTTTCTTGAAAATGTTTGTACCCTCCAGACGGAAAAAACGGGAAAAGGTTGCAAGCGAGCATTCAAATTTTCTGAGCCAGAGCAAATATCTCAATGGTTTTAATTAATTGTAGCTTGGACTTAACGCAATCGCTATATTCAAACAAATATGCATAAGCGGCTTGAGTGTGAGGGACTGGAATGCTTTTCTGGACAAAAAAAGCCCCAAAGGGGGCTTTTCACTAAGAGCATACATCATATCACAAAGCAGATGTTCGTTTATTGATTTTCCAGCTCTACCTTACTAACCAAACTCACTAAAGCGTTTACAGCCTGTTCGGCGTCCGCACCTTCGGCACTAATATTAATTTCAGTACCTGTACTGATGGCGAGGCTCATAATACCCATGATGCTCTTGGCATTAACCTTTTTGTCTTCTTTTTCCACAAAAATTTCAGATGAATATTTATTAGCTTCCTGTACGAACAATGCAGCAGGTCTGGCGTGCAGTCCTGTTTTCAAACGTACGACTACTGGATGTTTTGACATGTCAGCTTACCCCCTCATCAAATAAATCTGGACGCTATTTACTCCATTTTATTTATCACATTATAACATTAACCCGGGACAGACACTAGAAAAAAAACTAAAAAAACCGGGACTCATAGCCCCACAGATCCTTTTTTACGGAATCAGGCCGTTTTCCCCTCTGATTTTGTCAGCCATCTCATCAATTTTGCGAAGTCGGTGATTTACACCCGATTTACTCACGACCCCTTTGAGCATTTCCCCGACTTCTTTCAAATTCAAATCAGGATGAGCGAGCCGAATTTCCGCCACTTCACGTAGTTTATCCGGCAAGGTCTCCAAACCCACTTCCCTCTCCAGCAGCTTAATATTCTCAATTTGCCGGACAGCAGCTCCGATCGTCTTGTTCAAATTAGCTGTTTCGCAATTAACGATCCGATTTACGGAATTGCGCATATCGCGCATAATGCGTACATCTTCAAATTTGAACAAGGCTTGGTGCGCCCCAATGATACTGAGCAGCTCAATAATTTTCTCGCCTTCCTTAATGTAAAGGATAAAGCCTTTTTTTCGCTCAATACAGCGGGCATTGAGATGAAACTCATTAGCAAGATCAACTAGCGCCTGACAATGTTCCTCATACATCGAGGAAATTTCAAGGTGGTAAGACGATCCCTCTGGATTATTTACAGATCCACCTGCCATAAAGGCTCCCCGCAGATAAGCCCGCTTACAACAGTTTTTCCGAATGATATCACGATTAATCCCGTCAGTGAACAAGAAACCTTCTGAGACAATATAAAGCTCCTTTAGCAGCTCTTGTACACCATTGGGGATACGGACAATATACACATTATTTTTTTTCAAGCGCATTTTTTTCCGTACAAGCAGTTCGATGTGAAGTTGAAAATGCTTTTTGATCAAGGAGTAAATCCGCCTTGCAATCGCGGCATTTTCTGTGGACACGTCCAATATCACCCTTTTATTCGACAGTTGTACGGATCCGAGCATACGTATGAGCGCAGACAGCTCCGCTTTCTCACAGCAGGGCTGGCTTTCAATCATCGTAAGCTCTTTTTTCGTTTGTGCCGCAAAGGACAAGGGACTCACCTCCTTCTTAACATCCAGTTTTGTACCAATTGGTAAATATGCTGGCTCAGTTTGTCGGCATCATGCCGTAAATACGTACGGAACAGAACTAACGTATCTGCCACTACTTTATATCCTCGATCAGCCAGCTCGCCCATGTCTACCTGAACAGGCTTAGCTCCCTGCTCGGCATACATCTCCTGTACTTGGGGTGGAATTTCCCCGTTATTCACAATGACATAGTCAAAGAGGTGATGCCCAACATGCTCATAGATCGCTTGCAGGTGATCTCCCACTGTATAGCCGTCGGTTTCCCCTGGCTGGGTCATCACGTTGCAGACAAATATTTTGATCGCATCTGATTTCACCACAGCCTCAGCAAGCTTTGGCACAAGCAGATTCGGTAAAATGCTAGTATATAGACTGCCGGGACCAATCAGAATCGCATCGGCTTCATTAATGGCTTCCACTGCCTCAGGCAACGGCTCCACGTGAGTCGGTTCAAGAAAAACACGTTTGATTCGTCCGCCCGCTTCCGGGATTTTGGACTCCCCGGTGATCACCGTGCCGTCCTCCATCTCGGCGCTGAGCACAACGCCTTCTTCAGCCGCCGGTAGCACACGCCCCCGGACAGCAAATACACGGCTAAGCTCACGCACCGCCGTTACAAAATCCCCTGATATATCAGTCATCGCTGCTAAAATCAAATTTCCCAGACTATGACCTGACAGTCCTGATCCGGCACCGAAACGATATTTTAGCATATCTGACATTACTGGTTCCACGTCAGCCAAGGCAGTCAGCACATTACGGATATCCCCTGGAGGGGGCATCTGCAGCTCACTGCGCAATATCCCGGAGCTTCCGCCATCGTCAGCGACTGTAACAATAGCCGTAATATCCAGCGGCTTTTGCTTCAAGCCCCGCAGCATGACGGACAAGCCGGTTCCGCCGCCCATAACAACAATACGTGGGCGCTCCCGTTGTGATCCGGTCTCTTTCATGATTTCACCTCATTAATGCCGGTCCCGATCAGCATCCCTATGCGAAACAGAAACGGATTCTGTCTCGCTGGCACCCAGCATTTTTCCTAAATACTCCGATATTGCAACTGAACGATGCTTACCCCCAGTACAGCCAATACCGATAATGACTTGGCTTTTACCCTCTTTGCGATACTGCGGAATTAGAAAGTGTAACATATCCAGCAACTTGGTCAGGAACGCCTGAGTCTCAGGCCATTTCATAACATAATCATATACATCGCTGTCCTGTCCCGTGTGCGGACGTAGCTGATCCACATAGTGGGGGTTAGGCAAGAAGCGCACATCGAATACAAGATCGGCATCAATGGGAATACCATATTTGAAGCCAAAAGATGTAATGTTCACGGACAGCATACTGCTCTCCAGATGGGAAAATCTCGAAATAATCCTCGCCTTTAAGGTGGCGGGCTTCATCGTACTTGTATCAATAACCTGTGTAGCGGAGCTTTTGAGTTCCTCCAGCATCTTACGCTCCAAACGAATCCCATCCAAAGGCATACCATCTGGAGCAAGCGGATGCCGTCGACGGCTTTCCTTGTACCGCTGTACGAGGACACCGTCATTCGCATTCAAGAATAAAATTTCACAATGAATCGTAAAATGATCTTTAATATAATTCAGCGATTCCGACAAGGCGGTGAAAAATTCTCGTCCGCGTAGATCAATAACGAGAGCCACCTTGCCTATTTTACCGTTAGATTGCTCAATCAACTCGGCAAATTTGGGAATCAACACAGGGGGCAGATTATCAACGCAGAAGAAGCCCAAGTCTTCAAGGCTTTGCACCGCAATGGTCTTCCCTGCGCCTGACATCCCTGTAATAATAATGAGCGTTGCCCACGGTGCAGCATTTTTTAAATTGTCTGTCATATGGACTTCCCTCTCCTTTTGCTTCTTTGCTCTATGTCAGTACCCCTATCGTCAACCCCAGATTAAGAGCGCAGCAGCAATCCTGCAGCCCCTACAATACCCGCGTCATTGCCTAAAACGGCTGGTACGATATATACCCCATTTTGAAGCGGCTCAGGTGCCAGCTTGGCGTATACGCGACGCATCTCTTCAAACAAAAAGTCGCCTGCTTTAGAGACACCACCGCCTATAATAAACAACTCTGGATTAAGCACAGCGGCAACCGCTGCCATCGATTTCCCCAAATAAAAGGCAGCCCGGTTCACGATACGCAGTGCGACTTCATCTCCAGCCTTGGCAGCATCAAATACTTCTTTGGCGGCAATGTGATCTTCCAGTGCCAGAGAAGTACGGTCGCCACGTTCCACAGCGTCCTTGGCCATACGAATGATGCCTGTTGCGGAGGATACGGTTTCCAGGCAACCCATTTTGCCGCATCCACACTGAATAGCCTCCAGATCAGGCACAACGCTGATATGTCCAATTTCCCCAGCCATACCCGAAGAACCTTGGTATATTCTACCATTTATAATAATGCCGCCACCTACACCTGTTCCCAGGGTATAGCATACACAGTTTTCTATGCCTTTGCCTGCACCAGCCCAAGCTTCACCCAGCGCAGCAACATTCGCATCGTTGTCTATTTTCACAGGCTTGCCGATCCGGTTCTCTAGGAGCGCACGAATCGGTACGTCACGAAAGCCAATATTAGGAGCGAGGACAATAATACCATCACGAACATTCGTAAAACCTGCAACGCCTGCACCGACACCCTTTAGTTGATCCCACTCATAAGGAGATTCCTCAACAATGTGCCGCACATATTTTTCGATATTACCAATGACAACGTCTACACCTTTATCGGTTTCGGTTGGTCCCTCATATGTGTGCAAAAGCTGTCCGTTTTCATTACAAATGCCGACTTTAATCGCGGTACCGCCCAAATCGACACCTACATAGATACTTTCAGACATGTTCCAAGCCACCTTTTATGTTTACTTAAAAATCTGGTATGAAATATAGCTTAAAATTGCTGCCTCATCATAGTCATCCTACGTTCCAACTATAATTGAAGCCCCCGTTACGGTCAAGGACACTTACTTGTTGAAAAAAGTACGATTAGCTGAACTTTTAATCTCATGCCCCCAGAAAAAAGGAGAAAGCCCGTGCAAATGCACCAGGCTTTCTCTTCCTGAACTAACAATGGGCTTAACAAGGGAGCGGCGCCCCCTCACACTAGCCACTTTGTGTATGCTATAGACACTTTTTATTGATCCAGTGTTTCGCTCCAGTCGTGGACAGCGCTGCCTTCGAGATACTTCTCGCAATCCATAGCCGCCATACAACCTGTTCCCGCTGCCGTAATGGCTTGCCGATAACGGTTATCCTGCACGTCCCCACAGGCAAAAACGCCTGGGATATTTGTTTCCGTCGTACCTGGCTTCACTTCAATATAGCCGTGTTCATCGGTATGAATTTGTCCATTTAGGAAGCCTGTGTTTGGTGTGTGACCAATCGCCACAAACACGCCATCTGCCTCAATCAGCTCATCCTGGTTGGTCTCATTATTGTGTACTTTCAAGCCCTTTAAGCCCGTTTCTCCCGTCACAACTTCGAGAGGAGTCCGGTTTAATGCCCAATGTACCTTTTCATTCTCGCGTGCACGATCTTGCATGATTTTGGATGCCCGCAACTCGTCACGACGATGGACCAAGGTTACGCTAGAAGCAAAGCGGGTCAAGAAGCTCGCTTCCTCCATGGCCGAATCGCCACCGCCAACCACGATAATCTTTTTCCCACGGAAAAAGAAGCCATCGCAAGTTGCGCATGTGCTAACTCCGCGACCTACATTGTCCTGCTCACCCGGAATGCCGAGGTATTTGGCGGACGCGCCTGTAGCAATAATAACCGACTCCGCTTCAATGATGCCTTTACCCTCTACCTTCACTTTAAAAGGGCGCTTGCTCAAATCCACTTCCTCTACCCAACCGGAAGTGAACTCAGCGCCAAAACGTTCGGCCTGCTTGCGCATGTTATCCATCAGCTCAGGTCCAAGGATACCTTGCTCAAAACCCGGGAAATTTTCAATTTCAGTCGTTGTGGTCAGCTGCCCACCGGGCTGCATTCCTTCAATGATCAGTGGATTCATGTTGGCGCGCGCCAAATAAATAGCGGCTGTGTACCCTGCAGGACCTGTACCAATAATTATGGATTTATACATACGTTTGTTGCCTCCTTTAAGTGATGTTTGGAGCAGATCTTAGACCTGTTTTTTAAACGTGGAGAGCGGCTGCTTCAGCTTCTGTTTGATACCACACACGCTGTCAATTTGACGTGCGTAGCGGCTTACGGTCGATACGGAAATACCATAGCGGTCAGCTACTTCCTGATAAGTGACCGAGTGATGATGCATCTTGGCTGTCAAATACTCCAGCGCAGCTGCCCATCCCTCAGTATGCTGAACCATCGGGACTTCTGGAGCGAGCCGATCCAAATACTCCTGCCAAAGTGATTTCAAATCATGCTGCATGGCCGGATCGGATGATTTGCTCATAACAGTCAGTACCTTGTCTAGCACGGCCTGCCATTGTGGATCAACTGGCGAAGCAGAGCTATCACCTTCAGTTGTATGCGGGTCTTGCTCAGCCTCCAACCGCTCAGGATGTTCTGTTTCCGCGCGTGTATTCTGTAGATCCCGCTCTGCCAGCTCTTGCAATACTTGCAAAGCACGGCGTTTGAGTTCACTCTCCTGATTCGGATCTTCTACGAAGGACTCCAGCGCCTGGCGCACCTCATCGTCACCGATCAAGCTTAACGCCTGAATGACCTGAAGCTGAGTCGCTCGGTCTCCGTGGCGCAAGGCCCAGAAGAAAGATGATCGGATTAGCGGGTCCTTCTTCATACTGTCAGGCACCTGCTCAGCGCCAAACTTCTCCCACATGCGGAATTGCTCCTCAAATGGGAGGTGATAGTGATAGCTGAGCACTTGCAGCGGTGTGCCTTCCTGCTGAAGCTCTTCCAATCTGGACAGGAAAAATCTTGGAACCTCCGAGGAAGCATCCTGCTTTTGCAAATGACTCCATAACCGCCGAGCTTCCGCATATCTCCCTGTATTGCTGGCAGCTACCGCCGTGTAATGGTACAAAGATGCGTCCGCATTGTTCTCTCCATTGCCATGAAGCAACCTGCGGAAATGTCTGTAGGCCTCCTCATGGCGTCCGAGAATGCCCATAGTGGTCGCCAGCTTAAATACCTGCTCCTCCTGAAACGGTATAGTAACCGCCAAGGTTTGAACCAGACGATCCAACTCCGGACCGCCGCCTTCATGCTGGTAAAAGATCGCCAAATTGCACAATGCGTGTAAATTACCCGGCTCATCCTCCAACACTTGAATAATGGTAGCCTTAGCATTTTGGAACAATCCCATGTAGTAATACGCTAGCGCCAGATTATTCCGCGCAGCGAACATGTCTGGTTGCTCCTCTGAAATTTGCTTAAGCAGTTGGGCGGCCTGAGCAAATTTTCCTTCCTCCAGCAGAACACGGGCCTGATCATGCTCAACCACTCCCTGCCGGGCCTTAATGCGGCTCAGCTTCGTCGGGCGGTCCAGCTCATAATAGAGCAGCTCCATCATTTCCTCGGCTTCATCAAGAAACTGGCCTTCTTCGTCCTCCTCCAGGTACGTGACCAATGCTTTCTCCGCTTCTTCAAACTGCTCCATATTAGCGTAATTATTCGCCATATAGAAATAACATTCTGTCATCGACGAGTCTACGTCACTCAAAACAGAGGACAGGATCTCATTTGAACCTGCATAATCCCCCATCTCTGATAATATACCCGCCATATTGCAATGATTCACCGGATTATCCGGTTCATATTCAACGGCTTTGCGAAAATATTTCAATGCCTTGTCATAATGATTGCGATCAAGCGAGCGCACAGCTTTCTCAAAGAAGAAAGATGCGTCGAAACGCAAAGCAATAATCTTAGGGCTAGGTTTCGAGACTCGCAGATGTTTCCCTTTCATAAATAACCAAGGCACCTCCTTTAAAAGTAGCTGACATGTTCATACCCTTCAGTATACCACAACTTCAAAACGACTTGACAGTCGATCCTACCTGATTCCAAAAAACGGATCCGTGCTCGTCCCCCGATAGATACATATGCAAAAATACGCAAAATAGCCGAGCGCATTTTCCCTGTATGAAAGGCGCGTTCGGCTAGTCACTGGATATAACATTTGGACCCAACAAATATAGAATTATAGCGTCAACGGAACCCGTGAACGTTCGCGATCCTGAAATACGGCAAGCTCGCGATAGCCCACCTCATATAAAAGCGCACGCGCCTTCTCCAAGTGCTCAGCTAGCTTTGCCGGATCATGGGCATCCGAGCCGATGGTCAATGGGATACCTAGCGTGAAAGCTTCTTCCAGCATGCGTCGGCTCGGAAACATTTCGGCACATGGCTTGGAAAGCCCCGATGCATTCAGCTCCATGGCCCGACCGCTGCGGGCTACGGCTGAAAGTGTGGAGCGCTCCAATTCACGCAGCTCCCCCTCTTCCTCCGACTTCGGATGATAGCCGAAACGCTTAATGACATCCAAATGACCCATGATGTCATACAAACCCGTTGCGGCCGCCTTGGAAACCGCATCATAATACGTGCGGTACACCTCCAGCACATGTTTACCCTCCCAATGGTGTACCTGGCGAAAATCGGTGACATCCCATTCACCGAGAAAGTGGACGGAGCCAATTACATAATCCCATGGGTATGCACGGACGATATTTTCAATTTCGCGTTCCCAGCCCTCGATATAGTCGCCTTCCAAACCAATACGAATATCAATTTGCCCTTTGTAGCGCTCCTTCAGCTCCAAGCATTCTTCCACGTATCGGGGTAGTTCCTCCATAGGCATCGCCATTTCTGGATAATAGTTGGCCGGTTCTACATGCAGCAACGGCATATGGTCGGACAAGCCGAGCTGATCCAGTCCCAGCCGAATCCCCTGCTGCACATACTCCTCCAGGCTTCCTATCGCATGCCCGCAGCGGGAATGATGCGTATGATAGTCAATTTTCATACGGCCTCCCTCCTTTCAAACCCTGCACATCCGTCCTAATCACGACGAGGACGTTCATGCCGGCGATTCAGCTCAGCCAGCACGTCATCGAATGGAAGCTTGCGCTCCTGCAACAGCACCAGCAGGTGATAAATCAAGTCGCTGACCTCCAGACGCAACTCCTCATTATCTTTGTTTTTAGCTGCAATGATCGTCTCGGAAGCTTCTTCGCCAACCTTTTTCAGGATTTTGTCTACACCTTTATCAAAAAGATAGGTTGTATAGGCTCCTTCAGGACGTGTCTCCTCGCGCTCCTTAATAATTGCCTCCAATTGGGCGAGTACCTCAAAGCGGCCCTCTGAAGCACTGGAAGTAGCATTGGTACGAGTTACCTGCACTTGAGCTCCTGCATTTCCTGCCCCAACTGCTACAGCTGTTCCTGGCACGGAAATATCACGGGAAAAGCAACTCGTTGCGCCTGTATGACAGGCCGGACCGCTTGGAATGACACGTACCAATAGAGCATCGCCATCACAATCCAGCTGGATGGAAGTGATTTTTTGCGTATTCCCTGAAGTTGCCCCCTTATGCCACAGCTCCTGTCTGGAACGTGACCAGAACCAGGTCTCTCCTGACTCCAAAGACAGTTTCAGCGACTCACGGTTCATATAGGCCAGCGTCAACACCTGAAGCGTAGCATCATCCTGCACAATTGCCGAGACAAGCCCCGCCTCATTCCAGCGGACATTATCCAGTATCTGCTCCAGAGATAGCTGTTGGTTCAATTCGCTGCTCATCGTATCTCCACTCCTCTCCGCTTCAAATCCCGTTTTAGCTCAGGGATTCCGATTTCTTTATAGTGAAAAATCGTTGCTGCTAATCCAGCATCCGCCTTACCTGACGTAAACACGTCATAGAAATGCTCCTGTTTGCCTGCTCCGCCGGAAGCAATCACTGGAATCCCTACGGTATCCGAAACCGCGGAAGTCAGCGGCAGGTCAAAGCCATCCTTGGTTCCGTCTGCATTCATGCTGGTCAGCAGAATCTCACCGGCACCCAGCTGCTCTGCTTCCTTGGCCCAGGCCAAGGCACGGATACCCGATGGCGTGCGGCCTCCATGCGTAAATACTTCCCATTCGCCCCACGCCTCATTGTACTTGGCATCGATGGCAACAACGATACATTGTGAACCAAAACTGCGCGCACCTTCCGCAATCAGCTGCGGATTGCGGACAGCCGCCGTATTTACGCCAATTTTATCAGCACCGGCACGCAAAATGCGTTTCATATCATCGACATGGGATATCCCGCCACCTACGGTGAAAGGAATGGCTATTTCCCCGGCTGTCTGGCGAACTACTTCTTCCATCGTGGCGCGCCCTTCAACCGAAGCGGATATATCCAGAAATACGATTTCGTCCGCCCCTTCACGGTCATACAGCGCAGCCAGCTCCACCGGATCACCTGCATCGCGTAAGTTCACAAAATTAACGCCCTTAACCACCCTGCCATCCTTTACATCCAAGCAGGGAATAATACGTTTAGCCAGCATGCCTACTCCCCCTATGCCTTTGCTACAGCTTGTACGGCAACCTGTAAATCAATGCTCCCTGTATACAATGCTTTACCCACAATAGCACCGCCTACGCCTTCTTTCGCATACGTGCTCAGTGTGATTAGATCATCCATCTTGCTGACACCGCCGGATGCAATTACGGTTCGTCCACTGCTTTTGGCAAGCGCTGCGATCGCCTCCACATTCGGGCCCTGCATCATGCCGTCGCGGGAAATGTCTGTGAAAATAAATGTTTCCGCCCCCTTGGAGGCCAGCTCAGCAGCCAATTCATCTGCTCGGACCTCCGAGGTTTCGAGCCATCCACGTGTAGCCACATAGCCATTCCGCGCATCCAGACCGATGGCGATCCGATCACCGTAGGTACCCAATACCGATTCCGTAAAAACACGGTCCTCAATAGCTGCCGTGCCCAAAATCACCCGGCTCACGCCCAGCGACAACAGCCGCTCTACATGCTCGCGCGTACGTAGGCCGCCGCCCACCTGTACAGGTACTTGTACCGCAGAAGCAATCCGCCCAATGAGCGCATCGTTCACTGGTTGACCTGCTTTGGCACCGTCCAAATCAACCAAATGAATGTAGGAGCCGCCCAAGCGCTCCCATTCTTGTGCAACTTCCACCGGATTTTCGTTGTATATCGTCTCCTGGTTATAATCACCTTGTACCAGTCGTACACATTTGCCATCGCGAATATCAATCGCCGGGTATATCGTGAACAAAGTATGACCCCCTTATAAGCTAATCAACAGCTAAATACCTTCACACCCATCAGCGCCCAAACTTGAGCGTATCAACAACAAACATTCAAGTAGTTATGCTCGTTTTTCTGCTTCCGCCAATTCTAAAAACTGACGAAGCAGACGCATTCCCATTTCCCCGCTTTTCTCCGGATGGAACTGCATGCCGTATACACGTCCTCTGCCAACGATAGCCGTTACAGGCCCACCATAGTCAGTTACTGCCAGCAGGTCACTTTCGACCTCCGGCTTCGCATGATAGGAATGCACAAAATACACATGCCCTTCCTCCAAGCCCTGCAACAACGGGTGCTCCGGCTGAGTCATACGCAGACGATTCCAGCCCATATGCGGCACTTTAACGCCCAGATCAGGAGCAAACCTAACGACCTCGCCTGGTAAAATATTAAGTCCTTCATGACTGCCGTATTCTTCACCACGAGTGAACAACAGCTGCATTCCCAAACAAACACCGAGCAGCGGTTGTCCAGCACTTGCAACCTCATGAATGACCCGATCCAATCCGCTGGAACGCAGATGCTCCATCGCATCCCCGAAGGCCCCTACACCCGGCAAAATCACACCGCTAGAGGTACGAATCACTTGAGCATCTCCTGTCACTACAGCCTCATAGCCAAGGCGCTCAACCGCCCTGCTCACACTATGCAGATTCCCTCTGCCGTAATCCACAATAGCAATGGACATGGACTACAGCACTCCCTTCGTTGAAGGCACTCCTGTCACTCGCGGATCAATGGAGGTCGCCTCATCCAGAGCACGCCCGAGCGCTTTGAACACCGCCTCGATCATATGGTGGGTATTTTGCCCGTAGTGAACAATGACGTGTAGCGTCATGCGAGCCTCCAACGCAAATTTCCATAGAAATTCATGCACCAGCTCTGTCGAAAAGCTACCTACCTGCTGAGACGGATACTCTGCACGATACTCAAAATGAGGTCGATTACTCAGATCAATAACAACCTGCGCGAGCGCCTCATCCATCGGTACAAAGACACTGGCATAGCGCTTGATACCTTTTTTATCACCCAATGCTTCCAGCAAAGTCTGCCCCAGACAGATCCCGATATCCTCCACGGTATGATGATCGTCGATATCCACATCTCCTCTGGCCTGTACATTCAGGTCAAATTGTCCGTGCTTCGTGAACAAATCCAGCATGTGATTCAAAAAAGGAACATCTGTTTCAATTTCGGTCTGCCCTGTCCCGTCTACCGCAAATGACAGCTGGATATCCGTTTCGTTCGTTTTCCGGCTGACACTGCCTGTACGTCCTGCTTTGTTATTTTCGTTCCCCATCGCCATCCACCGCCTTCTTCTCATTGTCCAATCGAACTTGTATCGCCCGTGCGTGGCCTTCCAGTCCTTCATGCCGGGCAAGCTGCATAATGGTCTCACCATTGCGGAGCAGCGCTTCCTTGCTGTAATAGATCATACTCGACTTCTTGATAAAATCATCAATATCCACTGGCGAGGAAAAGCGCGCCGTTCCATTCGTCGGAATAATATGGTTAGGTCCGGCAAAGTAATCGCCTACCGGCTCCGAGCTATATGCTCCCATAAAAATGGCTCCTGCATTTTCAATCATCCCCATATGCTCCATTGGCTGCTCTGTCATAATCTCCAGATGCTCTGGCGCAAGCTGATTGACAATACGGATGCCCTCTTCCAAATTGTCAACGACAATGATGGCTCCGTATGACTCCACCGATGCAGCAGCAATATCTCTGCGCGGCAAGTCTGCTAGTTGGCGCTGTACCTCAGTTGATACTTCTTCGGCCAAACGTTGCGAAGTAGTAACCAGAATGGCTGAGGCCATTTCGTCATGTTCTGCCTGTGAAAGTAGATCAGCCGCTACATAAGAGGGATTCGCTGTGTCGTCAGCCAACACGACGATTTCACTCGGTCCCGCAATACTGTCGATATCCACTGCACCGTATACCTCTCGCTTCGCCAGCGCTACGTAAATGTTGCCAGGACCGCAAATTTTATCAACCGGTTCAATACTATGTGTCCCGTATGCAAGAGAGGCAATAGCCTGCGCTCCGCCAACCCTGTATATTTCCGTTACACCAGCCTCTGCCGCAGCTACCAGCGTGTAGGGATCGATCCCTGCCTTGCCGCCTGTCGCCGGGGGTGTCACCATGACGATCTCCGGTACTCCAGCCACCTGGGCTGGAATAACATTCATCAATACCGAGGAGGGATAGGCGGCTTTCCCACCCGGTACATACACGCCTACACGTTTCAATGGTCGGATGATTTGACCAAGCAAGCTACCGTCCGGCTGTAAGTCCATCCATGAGTTGCGCTTTTGCTTAAAATGAAAAGCACGAATATGATCAGCCGCTTCCCGAATCGCCTGTATAAATGAAGGCTCTACCTTATCATAGGCCGATTTCAATTCTTCATCTGTCACACGAAGCTGCTCTGCTGTCAGCGATACACCGTCAAACGTTTCCGTATACCGCAGGACAGCCCCATCCCCCTCTTGACGTACCGATCGGATAATAGTACGCACAGCCTCATTTTGCTCAGGTGTGCCATAATCTACCTCTCGTTGGAGGCTGAAATCACGGGCCGCTACGATCTTCATTTGTCTATTCCCCCTTACCTGCTGCTTGCTTGCAGATTGATGCTTAACCGTTGCCACGTTCCTTTAATCCCCTTAATCCCTTCAATGCCTTTAATCCTTCGGTACAACTTCAGTTGGGATCACCTGATGCAATCGATCACACAATGCCTGGATGGGGCCATTTTTCATCCGGTAACTGACCCGATTGGCAATCAGACGGCTAGTAATATCCAGTATGCTGATCTGCTCAACCAATCCGTTCTCCCGCAAGGTCTGCCCCGTCTCCACCATATCTACAATGCGATCTGCCAGACCAATTAACGGCGCCAGCTCGATGGAGCCATTCAGCTTAATGACCTCCACCTGCTGACCTTGCTCTCTAAAATACTGGCAAGCTACATTCGGATATTTGGTAGCGACCCGCTGACGAATACCTGGTTGCCAATCCGGTAAAGCAATTACCGACATCCGGCAGCGGGCAATCCCTAGATCCAGCAGTTCATATACATCCTTGTTTTCTTCCAGTAGAACATCCTTGCCCACAATGCCGATGTCAGCTGCACCGTACTCTACATACGTAGGAACATCTACGGGCTTCGCCATAATGAATTCCATCCCCAGCTCAGGCAGTGGAATAACCAGCTTGCGCGTTTCGTCCACATCCAGTGGAATTGGAACCCCTGCCTGGCGAAACAACTTGGAAGCCTGCTTGTAAATCCGTCCCTTCGGCATGGCTACCTTCAATGTTTCCGTCATGGCAATTCCCTCCTTTGTACTGGCTGTCTTCCTTCGGCTGTATAGCTGTATACCTCTGCGTACAGATCCTGCTGCTCACGACGTCGATCCTCTGGCCCTCCCGTAAGTCCTGTCACCACAGTAAAACCCTCTGCACGCAGCTGTGCTGCGGCAGATAACGCCTCTTTCCGTTCCTGCTCGTCATAACGAATAAGTACAGGGCGCTTCATTTCTATTGCAATACCATCTACACCATCGACGATTCGGTTTGTCTTTAATGCAAATCCCGTTGCTGGTACCGATCGCCCAAACTGCTGAAGCAGATTGTCATAACGACCTCCGTTGCATACCGGGAACCCGATTTCTGCCGCGTAGCCCTCAAAAGTCATTCCTGTATAATATGAAAAATCCCCGATCATGGTAAGGTCAATTAACACATGTTCAGATACGCCATATGCCTCCAGCACTTCCCACACCTCGCACAAATGTGCAATGGATTGAATCGTCTGCTGCTCCACACTAAGGCGGGTAGCCTGATCGCAAATTTCCTTCCCGCCACGCAGTCGAAGAATGGCTTCCAGCTTATCCCGATGCTCAGGGGCCAAACCTAAAGCTTCAATCGCCGTTCGGTAGCCCACTACATCACGACTGAGCAACAGTTCCTTTAGCGCTTGCTGTTCAGCCTGGCGACCTGGAATAATCTCTTCAAACAAGCCGTTCAAGAATCCCACATGTCCCATGGCAATTTTAAAAGAAGCAACACCCGCTGCCTGCAATGATGCAATGGCCAACGCTACAACCTCTGCATCAGCCTCAGGTGAGTCATCCCCTACCAGTTCCACGCCTGTTTGAAAAAACTCTGCCTCTCTTCCCGCCTCTTCCTCAATCGCTCGAAATACATTGGCGTGATAGGAAAGGCGAAGCGGTACTTCTTCCTCCTTGAGCAACGAAGACACGACCCGTGCAATCGGAGCAGTCATGTCAGAACGAAGTACCAACGTAGTCCCACGGTTGTTCAGCAATTTAAACAGCTTCCGATCAGAAGTAGAACTAGCCACTCCCACCGTATCGTAGTATTCCATCGTAGGCGTCATAATCTGACGGTAACCCCAACGCTCCATACATGCGAGTACATTCAATTCAATGGCCCGCAGCTTCGACACTGCACGTGGAAGATAATCTCGAACCCCTATAGGAATCTCAAATCCTTTTGGCTTAGACATCTCTATCACCTCATGATTTCACAATATCTTTATCATGGTAAAGTGCTAACAAACTAAAGTATATTCGATATATTATCATGCCCTACTTATGAACGTCAACCAAACCAAGCAACCCATTTTTACAGCCCAGACAAGTCGCTGCCCCTCTCTATATTTTATCCAATGCAAAATGCATGAATCCCAAAAAAAGACTGTCAGCCTTAAGCCAACAGTCCAAATCAAAACATTTAGCAATTTACCTGTCTATCTTTACTCTGAGACGGAAACTTCGGAACGGTGCCCAAACCGATCCATGAAAATGGTACATATCGAAAAAATAAGGTCACAATCAGCCATGATCCAAACAGCGCCACCAACCATCCACCAGCAACAGAGAAGACATATTCTATCGGTGTACCATGCAAATCCAGTTTGCGATACACTCGTAATAACGCAGGATGAAGCAAATAGATACCGAAAGAACATGCTCCCAGCCAACTGATTAACATTCGCAACCTATCACGAGTATGACGATATAATAAAGCCGATAACTGGAACAGCGCCAAAGCAGATACGAGAGCATACGCATTACGTAGCAGTTCATAGACCAGCGAGTCTGCATAAATGGCTTGGCGGTAGGCTACAAACCATATTTGTACATAGACAACACCCAGTAATAACCAAGCCGCCCACAAGACCCACCAACTAGTCAACTGGCCGTGACCAATTATCGTGCCTGGGACTGGAAAAAGCCACTTTTTAAATCCTTCATACCCAATCGCTACAGCGGCACCTAAGGCAAAGTAACTGATGTACGTAATCGCAAGGCTTCCTCTTTCCTCTTGCCAGACATATTTATTTAGCAGTACAAACCCCCATTGAATGACTAACCCTACTGCCAAAATGACAACGGCTGTTCTCCGTGGACTCGATATCCAATGACGTAAACGCTGCACTCCCCACAACAACAGTGGAAAGACCAAATAAAATTGGATGATGATAATAACATAATACAAATGCGTATACGCCTTTCCGGTTAGCAGCACGAGCGGAAGATCACTAAGCGGCATCAATCCACGTGTCACCAAGGTCAAATAGTACATAAGAGAAAACAAAACGTAGGGTAGCACAATAAACATCAGTCTTTTTCGAAAAAACAAAAGCATACTCTTCCCACGAAGCGGCCGATCGACATAATTGTAAAAAAGAACAAAACCGCTCACAAAAATAAATACTGGCACCGCAAAGCTGCTAAATACATTTAAAAATAAAAAAGGATAAAACAATAGAGAATGACGCGCATCAATCAAAGCCATTGAAGTTGAATGAATGGTAATGACGGCTGCAATTAATATTCCCCGGTAAATATCAAGCTCTGGTATACGTTCTTTTTTGACCAAATCAACACGCTCCCATATCGCTTTGCAAATATATCTATTATCAATTTTTAGACATAACCAACATGCATTACCCCACTTATTATACAGAAAAACAGCACAAGAAAGACCCCTTAATATACAAGGGGCCTTTCTTAATGTACTATTGACTACTCATCCACACCAGAGGGTCTTAAATCACGCAACGGGTTACCGCCTACAAATGCACCTGCCGGTACATCTTTATGCACAACCGCTCCGGCCGCTACCACAGCTCCGTCACCGATGGTAACCCCCGGCAAAATAGTTGTGTTTGCGCCGATCAGCACACGATCTCCGACCACCACTTTACCGATGCGATACTCCTGTATAAGGTATTCATGAGCCAGTATGGTTGTGTTATATCCAATGACCGAATTGTTCCCGATCGTAATATGCTCTGGAAAAAAAACATCCACCATCACCATCAGACCAAAGGCCGCATGTTCCCCCACCTTCATCCCCAGCATTCTGCGGTAGATAACATTTTTCAGAGAAAGCACAGGACAATAACGGGCAATCTGTATGAAAATGAAATTCTTAACGCCTTTCCAAGGGCTCACCGTCCGATAAATTTGCCACAACGCATTGGGACCTTCTACAGGATAGCGGTTCACCTTTCTCACGATACATTGACACCTTGAAGCTCCAACTTCAGCAAATCCCTCATATCATATAGCATGTAGTCTGGTCCATATCCGCGCAGAGCTTCCTCACCTTTAAGCGACCAAGCCACCCCCGCAGATTTCACACCTGCCGCCTGAGCTGACAAAATATCAAAGGAACTGTCCCCAACCATCAACGTATGCTCCGCCTTAGCGTTCAGTCCTGCCAACGCCTTAAGCACTGGCTCCGCGTGAGGTTTCGGATGTTCCACATCGTCTACCGTCACAATGTAATCCATAGAGGAAGTCAGATTAAACAGGTTAAGTACACGTATCGTGGACGGTCGTATTTTAGTTGTCACAACCCCTATTTTTATTCCTCGTGCACGTAGCTCCTGAATAACCTCAATAACATATGGAAATGGCTTCACCATTTGATCATGATGAATTTGATTATAAGCACGGTAGTCCTTAATTAACCCAGATACATCCGTTAATCCTGTAAAAGTACGGAGTTGATCGTCTAGCGTTCCCCCCATATGAGGAATAATATGCTCCCGCGTCAGCGGATCAGCATCCGGATGGTTCAGAATGTGTAAAAATGTGCTGATAATCAACTCATTCGTATCCATAATGGTACCGTCTAAATCAAACAAAATCGTATTTATCATAGATGCTCCTTTTTATCCTCATCCGTGTCTTCCTTAGATAGCTTATCTGCCGTGGCTGTTGGGGAAACGGTATCCTGTCCAGGACGGGATACCTGTTCTGGCGTCACATCAGGTACCTGATCAATCCCTGTCTTGCTGGAGACAATCGGGTCGCTATATCTCGCAACCGCTGAGCCCTTCCGACGACGAACCAAAATGAATATCACCGCAGCTACAATGATGAAAATAGCAAGCAACTGTGAAATCCGTACATTGCCGTAATTCGGATCCAAGTACCCTGGTTCAAACCCTAGCCACACCATAGGGGACCACAGAGCATCCAAGAAGGAAGCCAACCAATCCGGTCCCTGAAAAGCCAAGCTGTCTGTCCGCACCCGTTCGATAAAAAAACGACCGATAGAGTACCAGATAAAGTAGAATGCAAACAATTCGCCCGCACGTACAAATTTCATCCGGCGAATCACAAGCAGCAAAATCACACCCACGATACTCCACAGCGACTCGTACAGAAACGTAGGATGGTGGAATACTCCGTTAACATTCATCTGATTCACAATGAAATCCGGCAAATGCAGCTGGTTTCGCAAAAAGGTTTCTTCCGTCGGTCCACCGTATGCCTCTTGATTGACAAAATTACCCCAGCGTCCAATCGCTTGACCGATCAATAGGCCTGGCGCACAAATATCAGCGATACGCCAGAAGTTGTACCCTTTATAACGGAAATAAATAACCGCACATATAATAGCACCGATCAAGGCACCATAGATCGCGATACCGCCATTCCAAATTTTAAAGACATCCCATAGATGATCTCGGTAGTCTTCCCATTTGAAGGCAACATAATAAATACGCGCTCCAATAATGGCCGATGGAACACCCAGAAGCAGCATATCCATAAAGAATTCCTGCGGGATACCGAATCTTTTTCCCTCACGGATGGCGAGATATAAACCCACAAGCGCCGCCAGCCCCAAAATAAGCCCATACCAATGGACCTTAATTGCCCCGATTGAAAAAGCGATCGGATTCAGCAGTAATGTTGCTGTTGACATATGTTTCTCTCACTCCTTGTTCTTCCTTACAACCAAACGAAGCTTAATCCATCTCTTCCATATCTTCGGATATCGTAGCAGTCAGCTTGTTTGTAAATTGCAGGGCTGCATTAACACCCATTTGTTTCAAGCGATAATTCATAGCCGCTACCTCGATAATAACAGCCAGATTTCGGCCTGGACGAACTGGAATCGTAACGAGTGGAACATCTGTATCAATAATGCGTGTGGTTTCTTCATCGAGACCAAGACGGTCATACTGCTTGTCCTGTTGCCATGCCTCCAGACGAACAACTAATGTAATCCGCTTATTGTTACGAACTGCACCCGCACCAAACAGTGTCATCACATTAATAATGCCTACACCACGAATCTCTAGCAGGTGACGAATGAGCTCAGGTGCTGTTCCATGCAACTGAAAGTCGGACGTCTGCCGGATTTCTACCGCGTCATCTGCTACCAAGCGATGCCCACGTTTGACCAGTTCCAGTGCTGTTTCACTCTTACCAATCCCACTACTGCCTGTAATAAGCATTCCCACGCCGTACACGTCACACAACACGCCATGAATAGTTGCCGTAGGTGCCAGCTTTCTTTCCAGGAAACCTGTGATGCGGCTCGATAAAATCGTCGTCGCCATATTGGTTCGCAGTACAGGAATATCTCGTTCTGTGCTTGCCTCCACTAACTCGGCCGGTACCTCCAGGCCACGTGTGACGATAATACAGGGAGTCAGCTCTGTGCACAGACGCTCCATCCGATCGCATCGCTCCTCAGGAGGCAGCATTCCCAGAAAAGCCAACTCAGATCTTCCCAAAAGCTGTACCCGCTCCTGTGTATGATATTCAAAATACCCGGCCATCTCCAGACCTGGGCGATTCAAATCGTCCACGGTGATCAGTCTGCGCAGACCCTTTTCACCGGAAATAACCTCCATTTGGAACTGCTGTACAAGCTCGGATACCTTTACCTGTTTAGCCATTGTATTCTCTCCTCATCTGCAAAAACCGGATTCTATACGCCATTTGATTTATGTAACATTATTCGATTAACCATACAACCCCACGCAGTCTATCCTGAATGAGTCCACACTTTACTTGATTTAACAATAGGATTCTAGGCTATCCCTATCCCGACAGTTGGAGGCCTCAATCTGGCACTTCTGCCAACGAACCTTGTCTGAACCTAGACCTGCACCATTGTACACTCATCGTATCGGAATTTCCCATTGAATGCAATGCCGAAGCTAGTGCTGTATACGATATACAAAAGAGTCGCAGTTCTCCGCTTGGGAAAACTGCGACTCTCTTCCAGAGGCTGATCTTATTCGCCAACCAGAATGCTCAATTCCGATTCCTTATCAAAAATATGAACTTTGTTCATATCAACTGCCAACTTCGCCTTAACACCATCACGAGTATTGGAACGTCCGTCTACACGGGCAATAATCGTATCGTTTCCAGCACCGCTCAGGTACAACAGCATTTCATGACCGAGATTTTCTGTTACATCCACAGTGGATGTAAAGATCGTGTTCGGAGAAGCCTCCAAGAATACAGGCTCTTCATGAATATCTTCAGGACGAATGCCCAAGATCACTTCTTTGCCAATGTAGCCTTTCGCTTTCAAAATCTGTCCCTTACCTTCAGGTATAAACAGATCCAGACCTGGTGCTGCAAAATGCAATGCACCTTCTTTTTCAACCAGCTTACCTGAGATAAAGTTCATCGTAGGAGAGCCGATAAACCCAGCTACGAACAGATTCACTGGACGGTTGTACAGTTCATCCGGGGATGCAGCTTGTTGAATGATACCATCCTTCATAACTACAATCCGATCACCCATCGTCATAGCTTCAATCTGGTCATGTGTTACATAGATACAAGTGGTTTCAAGGCGTTTAACCAGTTTAGTGATTTCAGCACGCATTTGACCACGAAGTTTAGCATCCAAGTTGGAGAGCGGCTCATCCATCAGGAAGACTTGAGGATCACGGACGATCGCACGACCCAGAGCGACACGTTGGCGTTGACCACCGGACAGCGCCTTAGGTTTACGTTCAAGCAAGTGCTCGATATCGAGGATTTTGGCAGCTTCGCGTACTTTCTTGTCGATTTCTTCTTTCTTCACTTTGCGCAGTTTCAGACCGAACGCCATGTTCTGGTACACACTCATGTGCGGATACAGGGCGTAGGATTGGAATACCATCGCAATATCGCGATCTTTTGGAGCCACATCATTTACAACGCGATCCCCAATGTACAATTTACCATCTGAAATTTCCTCCAGACCAGCAATCATACGAAGTGTAGTAGACTTCCCACAACCGGACGGACCAACCAATACGAGGAATTCTTTATCTCGAATGTCCAAATTGACATCAACAACCGTAGCTTTTTCTGCACCCGGATATTTCTTGAAAATATGCTCTAAACGTACGCCAGCCATAGCTTTTGCCTCCCCAGGATCAAGTTTTGAAATCGAATACATTTTCTACTTGTATCTTACCCTAGTACCCAAAGCATGGCTATTCGCAAACTGCACAAAAATGCTATTTCCTTTTTGTCACTTTGTACAATAGCAGATATAGTTTGACCAAAACTGCATCATTAAACGTTCGCACATCCAATCCGGTCTCCTGTTTAATCTTGTCCAAACGGTAAATCAACGTATTTCGGTGAACATATAGACGCTTAGCTGTCTCACTCACATTACAATCGAGTTGAAAAAAGATATCTAAAGTAGCCATCGTTTCTGAATCTTCCAGTATGACAGATGACCTCATTACCTGCTCCAAAAATAGCTCACGTTGTTCCTTGGGAATGCGATTTAACAATCTCTCCAAATGAAGCTCCCATGAAAGGTGAATGTGCTCTGTTACATGAAAAATTTTGCCAAGATGGATTGTCTCCCATAATAAGTTCAGCTCGTGGGGGAGCCTTTGCAAAGGAATCGAAGGCTTGGAAATCGCCAAATGGAATACACCGACCCATTCATTCGCAATAAGCTCATATAACCCCAGGCTAAAAGCCGTAAGAACCTCCTCTAAAGGTTCCGCAAAATCTGCCTCTCTGATCTCAGGATCTTTGTCCCATTCATCGTCGGCTCCTAATAAAAGCTCCTTTTTAGCCAGAATCAGCCAGGACTGTTCGTCTAACGGAGTAAGCAGCACATCCCCTCCAAAATAGCTCGCTAACAATCGATGAAGCTGCGCATACGTAATAGCTCCATCCTGTGTTCCCTCGCCATTCAGTAAAAAAGGCACCATACACGCTGATAGCGAATCACGAAGCTCCAATTCAGCAGGAACTTCTTCTTCACCGTTTAGGCCGGCAGCCTGCTGTATGAGCCAATGTCCAAAACGTTGCATCCGCTCTTCCTCGCTATAAGCCGGATTAATCAACAATTGTGGACCGTTTATCCATACTTGTTCCATGTTCCCCAACAGTGCTTCTATTAGCTTCCGTTCTCGATCCGTCAAATATCTGTCCTCTACCGCAAAAGCAGCCAGTTCACCTGCCGATGCACGAAACGGAAAATATAATTTACTGTCACGGACAAACGATCTATCAGGTATAACTGAATCGGCTGTTTCTCCTTCTGCCATCATTTCTGGGCACCAAGGCACTATGGTAAAAGGCGCTTGAATTATATTCTGAAGCTGTTGCTGAATCCATTCTGTATCCAGAGTCACGCGATCACCACTTCACTTTTTTTAGAATATAGATAAACATTAAGCGAACATAATGAACCCATTATAACCTGTCGATACCTTAAAATAAAAAGCTATATAAAAACATAACTTAAAACAATACAAAAAAAGTCATCAACTTATAGTTGATGACTTCTGATGAGCCATGAAGGACTCGAACCTTCGACACCCTGATTAAAAGTCAGGTGCTCTACCAACTGAGCTAATGGCTCGTAAAACTGGTGGAGGATGATGGATTCGAACCACCGAACCCGTAAGGGAGCAGATTTACAGTCTGATGCGTTTGGCCACTTCGCTAATCCTCCATATAAAGGTGGCTCGGGACGGAATCGAACCGCCGACACGAGGATTTTCAGTCCTCTGCTCTACCGACTGAGCTACCGAGCCATATCCATTTACAAAAAAATAAAGTGCGGAGGGATACCCCTTCCCACTTTAGTACGACCAAAATATTAAAATGAAAAATGGCGGAACTGACGGGATTCGAACCCGCGATCTCCTGCGTGACAGGCAGGCATGTTAGGCCTCTACACCACAGTTCCCTATATTTTTCAAAAAAATGGTGCCGGCGAGAGGACTTGAACCCCCAACCTACTGATTACAAGTCAGTTGCTCTACCAGTTGAGCTACACCGGCATAATGGTGGAGGCTGAGGGGATCGAACCCCCGACCCTCTGCTTGTAAGGCAGATGCTCTCCCAGCTGAGCTAAGCCTCCTGGGTATGTATGGTAGCGGCGGAGGGGATCGAACCCCCGACCTCACGGGTATGAACCGTACGCTCTAGCCAGCTGAGCTACACCGCCATAACATAATTCACTAGCTTGTCCTAAATGGCGGAGAGAGAGGGATTCGAACCCTCGCACCACTTTCGCAGTCTAACCCCTTAGCAGAGGGTCCCCTTATAGCCACTTGGGTATCTCTCCATATGAACGAACTCGCTTAGTGAAATTGTACAAGATATTCAGATTATCAACTTAAATGATTTGAATATCAAGCGTAATTCCAAGGTGTTACACCCTGAAA
>NZ_JBCNHI010000017.1:0-62249 GCF_050482105.1 Paenibacillus jamilae
CGCTCGACTTGCATGTATTAGGCACGCCGCCAGCGTTCGTCCTGAGCCAGGATCAAACTCTCCATTAAAGACCAACCGAAGCTGGTTTATCGAAAGAGCGATTAGCTCATTTTGAAACTGACGAGATAAAATATCTCAATGTTGATTTTGCGAACAAAATCATTTACTCACTCGTTGTTCAGTTTTCAAAGATCAAACCTTTATTATCTCTTACTTTGTTCCATCACCGCATCTCAGCGGCGACTTTTATAATATATCATCTCTTTTTGAATTTTGCAAGAGTTTTTTTAAGATTCTTTTTTTCGAGCAAATCCTTCAAAAAGGAACGAAAGTTAATTTACCATGAATACTAAATAGAGTCAATACTTTTTTTGATATCAGAAAGTATGTTTACTTCCTGATATCTTTGTCTGATATATTTCTTCTTCATTTTTTTCATTGCTTGGTTTGTGGGACACGCCCTCTGCGTGCATACTTGGATAATTCCTTGGCGGGTGCAAAACGGGCATACATGCGGAAAACTGTTTTATATCGAAGTGCTATAGCATAACGGATATCCTGATCCAATCGGGTATCGCTCATGTCAAGCAGCATTTCATCAAGTTCCTTACGAAGAACGTAATCAAGTTCCTTGCATTCTTTTTCGTTAAACAGCATTCCCAACATATGACCATACTCCCTTATCAGCAGATTATATAGTACTTATATTTGCTCATCTAATTGTTCCAAACTTTACCTGTTTTTAAACTCAACTGCTAAGGTTTCAAACTTACTCCGATTCATCTTTACCGCATTTCTTTACGCTCTCCCCTTTGTTATGTTCAATTTTCAAGAAATATATAAATAATTAGCCATATTATTTTAATGTGACAATAGACGATAAGTTATGCCGCTCTCAATTGCAGCTGCTATAAGCAGAAAAATGACAGACCATATGGACACGGTCAATGTTTGTTTCAAGAAAACTTTCCACGAAGGGCCAGTACCTTTGCGTTTTAGCCCTAAGCTTGTACCTAAGGTAGACATTATATTAACCCCAAACTTCAAACCAAAGGCACAGGCGACAATCAACACAGGCAATTCAATCACACCGTGAGGCAATAATCCTTTTACGACAATTTCATACATACTTCTTCCCATATCTGCCTGCAGGTGTACTACAAAGCCTAAAACCATTCCATTCACAATCAGAAATATAAACGGTACGATTCCAAAAAGAGCCCCAGCAAATATAACCAGCACACATTTGATTGCATTATTGAAAAAGATAAAGACAAAAAAACTCCATTGAGGATGCTCAGAGCTCTGTAAGCGTTGCGACACTTCCCCTAGCCCCTCCATTTGTTGTACCAACATAGCTTGAATAATACCTGTACTAAACCATCCCACAACAATACTTGCGCAGAAAAAAAGGGCAGAAATCAAAATTAACCGTCTTGCAGTGCATAAATCTTGAAAAAATGCTCTTAGTCCCATTTGTTGAATCCTCCTATGAGTCCAATGGAATAATTGACAACCCCTGGCATAGCCTTAAGTAAACAAGCACTTCTAGGATGAAAGGGGCATTAACCATGAATTCTTTTTTCTATGTTTTGAACGGCAAAAAAATCAAACGATTCCTGATTGTAATAGCTGCAGCCGTCTTTACTGCTGGAGTCATTTATGTAGAAACCGATAATGTTACGGTTTTTTCCGAGGAAGCGCCAACTGCCATTTACAGTGTGCCTACAGATAAAAAGCTGATCGCTCTCACCTTTGACATTAGTTGGGGCGATAAGCGTACTTCCCCTATTTTAAAAGTCCTCGAAGACAAAAAAGTGACCAAGTCCACCTTTTTCCTCTCTGCACCTTGGAGTAAAACACATCCAGAACTTGTGAACCAAATTAAAGACAGCGGATTTGAGATTGGCAGTCATGGCCATAAGCACGAAAATTATAGCAGCTTAAGCGATGAAGAGATTCGTAAGCAGATTTCAACAGCTCATACCACATTAACCGAGCTAACTGGTCAATCCCCGAAGCTAATCCGTATGCCTAATGGCGACTTTGATAAGAGAGTTCTCCAGGTTGCCCGTACTTTAGGCTATAAAACCATTCAATGGGATACCGACTCCCTGGACTGGAAAAACCCTGGTACGCAGGTCATAATCGATCGTGTTGTAAATAAAGCACATCCCGGGGACATTGTCCTTCTTCATGCCAGTGATTCTTGTAAACAAACTCATGAAGCGTTGCCCGTCATTATCGACAAGTTGCGCGCGAAAGGCTATGAATTCGTGACTGTATCCGAACTGCTTCAACAGGGTACAGTAAAAGGTAAAGAGGTTCGCGATCAAGCTCTGGGTCTTTAAGGAGTTATTTTACATCGTTCTCAGCTAAAAACCAAAAGTAACTCGACATATTTCTCCCCAATCATCCGCATACTATCCACATTCATGATGAAGGAGGAATACGGCCATGAATTGGACTCGTTTGCGATTTGTTAGTATGGTATGTGTACTGGGCGTTGCACTGAGCGGCTGCGGCTCGGATCAGGCACCTCCCCAGAACAGTTATAAAGAGATGAAAACGATGGTTGTCGATATCCTGAAAAGCGATGACGGGAAAAAAGCAGTAGAAGAAGCTCTTACCGGGGAAAAAGAGGGGAAATCAGGTCAAAGCGGTGAAGAAGGCGGAAGTGGAGGTGGATCTGGCGGCAGCGTGGGAATGAAAATGCTTATGACCACGCAATCGGCAGAACAGATGAAAATCGCTGTAAAAGATACCTTGGTCTCGCCTGAATATAAAAAGGAAATCGAAAAAATTATGACTGATCCACGTTTTGCCGGAGAATTTGCCAAAGCCATCAATAGTCAAAACAAACAACTTCATATGCAGCTTATAAAAGACCCTACTTACCAAAAATCAATTGAGGCGATGCTAAAGTCGCCAGAAATAACCAAGATGTACATGGAATTAACTAAAACACCCGAATATCGAAAACAATCTATGACAGTCATGCATGATGCGATGCAGAACCCCATTTTTCGGCTTGAGGTCATGAATTTACTCAAAACGGTTGTACAAGAGGAACTTCAACCTAAGGTTGAGAAAAAAGGCGGCGAGCAAGGTGGCTCTAAGGATCAAAAGCAAGGTGGTGGTGAAGGAGAACAAGGCGGTGGTGAAGGAGGGCAAGGAGCAGGTCAGTAAAAAAAGGCTGGTTAACAACCAGCCTTTTTTATTTATTCAGATTCCATGTGCAACCTCGTAATTTGAGCGGCTATATCATTATAAATCGCTCCTGTCGCTGACTCGGATTTATATACGGATGGAGAAAAATCAGGCTCTGACGGATGATTGTCTGGAATACCCAGCGGAATTTGTGCCAGAAGTTTCGTGTGAAGTGTATCAGCTAACATAGCCCCGCCTCCCCGTCCAAAAACATAGTCTTTTTCTCCGGTGGAAGACACATAATAGGACATGTTCTCCACGACTCCTATGACTTTGTGATCTGTTTGAAGAGCCATTGCCCCTGCACGTGCAGCTACAAAAGCTGCCGTCGCATGTGGAGTAGTGACAATGATTTCTTCACTCTGAGGGATCATTTGATGCACATCTAGCGCTACATCGCCAGTACCCGGAGGTAAATCGAGTATCATGTAATCCAGCTTGCCCCATTCAACATCACTAAAAAACTGCCTAAGCATTCTCCCCAGCATGGGACCTCTCCAAATGACCGGGTTGTTTTCTCTAACAAAGAAGCCCATGGACATGATTTTGATGCCAAATCGCTCCACTGGCTGAATGATACCATCTTCTACCGAAGGTACATCCTCTACCCCAATCATATCCGGCACACTGAATCCATAGATATCAGCATCAATTAAACCCACACGCTTTCCCTGTCTAGCAAGAGCTGCCGCCAAATTCACAGATACTGTCGATTTTCCGACACCACCTTTTCCGCTCGCAATAGCAATAAATCGTACGCCAGATGCTGGATCAAGTAGCTCATGTTCTTCCATGCCGACAGCATGTCCTTTGGTCAATACCGGATCAGCTATCTCCTCAGGATCCTCTCCATTGTGAATGGCTGACTTTTCAGAATCGGAAGCCTCACGAATACGAATATGGACGTGACTTATGCCCGCTTCTTCTAATGTCTGCCGGATTTCCCGATCCAGTTCTATCCTCGTCTCTTCCTGTCCATTCAGGGTAATAGCAGTCAATGATACCCGATCCTCTTTAACAACCACATCCCGAATAAAATGGAGGTCAACCAAACGGTGTCCCGTTTGAGGCTCTCGCACTTGCTGAAGCAGCTCTATAACTTGCTCTCTCGATTGCATGAATAATCAGCACCTCTGCTTTATTGATTTACGTAGTGGTAAACACTTACAGTATACCACTATCTGACTTCAGGTGCTGATGAGATCCCCTTTTCCCCGGCGCTGTAACGCAAAACCCCTTTATATATAGACGCAGCCACTTGTCTTTGATAGTTCTCATCACTGAGTCGTCTGGCTTCCTCTGGATGGGACAAAAATCCGACTTCTACAAGAACAGCTGGCATTTTGAGTGCCTTTAATAAATAGACTGTGTTCACGGTCTTAGCTACTCTATCCGTATTTTCCAAGTTGCGCTTAATTTCATCCTGAATTAAAGACGCCAAATTCGCGTTATCCGCATGATTAGGAACAAAAAAGGTCTGGGCTCCACTCCATCGGCTCGACGGGATACTGTTCATATGAATACTTAAAAAGAGGTCAGCTTTCTGTTCCTCAATCATACGTACACGTTGCTTTAGGTCCTCCGTCTTTCTTCTGGCATAGCCTTTTGTTTCTTGCTGCGCCAGATCGCGGTCATCCTCACGTGTCATGACGACAACAGCTCCTGCTTGCTGCAAATAATCACGCAAATAAAAAGCAATCGCCAGATTAATATCCTTTTCAATGACACCCTCTTTGCTAACTGCTCCTCCATCAGGCCCTCCGTGTCCAGCATCTATGGCGATTACCTTACCCGTAAGTGGTAGACTCCAATGAATCCAGGCTCTTGAAGCAGGTATCTCATACAATGTCAGCATGATAAATAGAACGGCGAGACAACAACCTAACAATATTTTTTTCAGCGTCCGATAACGAATCCATAGTGTAATCTCGGGTTTACGATTATTTTTTTGCATAACAAAACGCCTCCGTCCTATACAGATACTAATAATCTATATGGGACGAGGCGTGTAGTTAGTACAACTCAGGCATGAACAAATTCTTTCATACCTTCAATCAGCACTTGAGCGACCTCCGGTCTTGTAAATTCAGGTGGGGGACAAACCCCCGAGCGCAACAATTCGCGCACCTTGGTACCCGAAAGCGTCAAATGATGATCCTTGGGATGTGGGCATGTTTTGCTTGAGGCCATATTTCCACATCGGGTGCAGTAAAAGCTGTGTTCAAAGAACAATGGTATAATCCCCAACTCTTCAGGTGTAAATTGTCTGAAAATTTCCTGTGCTTCATAGGTGCCGTAATAGTCCCCTACACCGGCATGATCCCTTCCAACAATAAAATGGGTACAGCCATAGTTCTTTCGCACAATAGCATGGAAAATAGCCTCTCTGGGACCAGCGTATCGCATGGCAGCAGGAAACACCCCTAGAAAGGCCCGATCAGCCGGATAATAGTTGTCCAGTAACACCAGATAGCTCTTCATACGTACATCTGCTGGAACATCATCTGACTTAGTCTCTCCAACGAGTGGATTTAGAAATAAAGCATCCACAATTTCCATCGCACTCTTTTGAATGTACTCATGTGCCCGGTGCACTGGGTTTCGCGTTTGAAAACCGACCACAGTCTTCCAGCCCTTTTCGGCAAAAAGGTTGCGCGTCTCTGCTGGTGTGTAATAAAATTCGCTAAAACGGATAGGTTCAGGTCGTTTCAGCACTTGCACGCTTCCTCCTACATAAGTAGCAGGTCGGGTTAATAGTTTGTTTACACCAGGGTGGGCCGGGTCATCCGTCTTGAATACACATCTGGCTTCCTCAGTCTGGTCAACACGATAAATACTCTCAATATCGAGTACAGCATAGATAACACCATCTGCTTCTCCCACCAAGGCTACCTGCTGGCCTAATTTCAATTCACTAGCTACACTTTCTTCAATTGCAAGAGTAATGGGAATACTCCAGACCGTACCATCGGCAAGACGCATATCCGCTACCACCGATCGATAATCTGACTCATTCATAAAACCCGTCAATGGAGAGAAAGCCCCCACTCCAATTAAATCCAGATCGGAAATGGTCCAAGAGTTTACAAGGATAGGAAACAATTCACCTGCAGCCTGCAACAATGCTTCTTGCTCCGGGCCTGTAATGTTTCTATTAACCAGCGTTCCGCCGTGCGGAAGAATTGCAGTCATAATGTACTTCCTTTCTATTCATAAATAAGGATCATAGCTACCCATATACCATTTTATTGATGGAGTCCACACTCTGTTTTCTCATTGCCTGACCAGCGGCCCGCACGAGGGTCCTCACCTGGCAGGACTTCACGTGTGCACTGCTCACAGCCAATACTGGGATAATTACGATCATGCAATGGATTATACAGCACCTCATGAGTGCGAATATAGTTCCAGACATCCTCGGATGTCCAACTCGCCAAGGGGTTGAATTTAACGAGGCCAAACTTTTCATCATACTCTACTTTTTTGGCATTCGCACGTGTAGGGGCCTGATCACGGCGGATACCAGTAATCCATGCATCATACTGAGACAGAATGCGTGTCAGTGGCTCAACTTTGCGTATACCACAGCATGCATTAGGATCTGATTTCCACAGCTCCTCTCCATGCTTGGCAGCTTGCTCTTCGGGAGTGATTAAGGGAGAGACTCTAACAAAATCCAAGTTGTATCTAGCCTGCATCTGATCACGCGTATCGTAAGTTTCTTGAAAATGAAAGTCAGTATCCAAGTAAAAAATGTCGGTAGAAGGGCTAATTCTTTGAAGCATATCTACGAGTACTACATCTTCTGCTCCAAAGCTACAAGCAAAGGTAATGTTGGGGAATGTTTGAACTGCATACTGGATAATTTCTTCAGGCGTAGCCTTTTCCAGCTCACTTGCTTTGACTCGAATCAATGCTTCTTTCTCCAATAAGTTCATTATCAATGCGCCTCCACATGAAGATTCATAAATAAGTAATACTCCAATGCCGACTAAACTAATAAGAATAAGTAAAGTATAGAACTTTCATAATCATTGTCAATCCAAGAAAAAACGTCATGATGTAAACATATAACTACTCGCTATATGCAGGAACGTTGTTCTGCCAGCATTTTTAGAGGCACTTTTGCATTTCCAACCAAGTTCATTGGCTTTATATAAAATATTCTTATACCGAACATTTGAAAATTGCCTCTAGGTTGCTTAGCGTCACAAGCAACTAGTCCATAATTATTCCTTGGATTTAACCGAGGAAAGATATTTAGGAATCCGATGAACTTTTTACATTTGCTTTCATAGAAAGATGAAGTGTATATGGCCAGGATCAGTTCAAGGTAACCCGTTCTGAGCACAAAGTTTATACCCAACGAAACCCACTACCCAATCGAGAGTTCTGTTGCTAATCGTGCTTCTATTGAGGAAAAATTAAAAAGATGGCAACCACATAGAACGCATTAAGCTCCTATAGCGCTCATAGCGTCTCTGCCTGAGGGATTAATGATTGGACACCAATAAGGCCCACATCGAACTGAAGACCTGCTTAAAGTCGATCTCAGTGGCTAAAAAAGCTCACATCATTATTGTAATTTTTTTTAACCCAGGAGACAGGCAGTAGTAAGCTAAAGATGCTCTGAGCTAATAGCGCAAGCTAACTGATGTATTCCTTACTGTATCCTAGAAGTCAACAAAACCAATATATAGGATAGAATAGCCATCGATCAGCCAGAAGAGATCCATAAGTTTTTGTCAAATCGGGAATGACAACAAATTCCCCTGATTTTATTACTTAGTCACAGGTTATGAACATTAGAGGATAAAGAACGTTATCATAGCAAACTGTATTTGTGTATAACAATAACGAATTTAATTACATCGTGGATAACTTACACATCGGATAGTGCCAATAGGAATATATGTATCCACAGCGATAGATGGAGCCAGAAATTCTGGGGTAGATTTATTTATCCACATAGTAATTAGCAGCAAGTGATCTAAATAAAAAAAGAACCTTTTCCATAAGGAAAAGGTTCTTCTGCATTCGAAATATTAACGTTTCGAGAACTGTGGAGCACGACGAGCGGCTTTGAGGCCGTATTTTTTACGTTCTTTCATACGTGGGTCACGAGTCAAGAAGCCTGCTTTTTTCAAAGCTGGACGGAATTCTGGATCTGCTTTCAACAGAGCACGGGAAATACCGTGGCGAATTGCGCCTGCTTGACCAGAGATACCACCACCATGAGCGATAACGAGTACGTCATAGCTACCAAGTGTTTCTGTCAGATTCAATGGTTGTTTTACGATCAGTTTGAGAGTTTCCAAACCGAAATATTCATTAATATCACGCTTATTGATGACAATGCGTCCTTCACCCGGTACGAGACGAACACGAGCTACCGAATGTTTACGACGACCTGTCCCATAGTATTGTACTTGTGCCATGAAACTGTCCTCCCTTTTAATTATCCGCGAAGTTCGTAAACTTCAGGTTTTTGTGCTGCATGTGGATGCTCTGTACCTCTGTAAGCTTTAAGTCTCAGCTTCATTTTGTCGCCTTGACGAGTTTTAGGAAGCATACCGTGAACAGCCAACTCCAACATACGTTCAGGTTTGTTCTTAACCATATCTTGTGCAACCGTTACTTTCAGACCACCTGGATGCAGGGAGTGACGATAGTATTTCTTGTTCTCCATTTTTTTACCGGTCAATACGATTTTTTCCGCATTGATTACAACAACAAAATCACCTGTGTCCACATGTGGTGTAAACTGTGGCTTGTGTTTGCCGCGAATCAACGCAGCCGCTTCGCTTGCCAGACGGCCGAGCGTTTTGCCTTCGGCATCAATGATGTGCCAATTGCGCTCAACTTCATTTGGCTTAGCCATATACGTAGTACGCATGAAAAGTATCCTCCTTAAATTCGTTAACAGAAATCATCATTTATCTTCGTTCGTTAAGTTGCTGCATTATTGATGGATTAGTTGTTGCTTTAAAGTGATTATCTTAATTGGGGCTGTGGGAAAGCCATTAAGAAAACACAACTTTTATATTACAGGATAATCATCAATTCTGCAAGGGAAAAATCAATGTTTTTTGATGTTTTATTCGTACTCTACATTCCAGAGCGTTAAAGCGTGTCCAACGGCAGTAGGCCCCGCCTTTGAACGGTTTTTTGCTTCCAAAATGGAGGGAATATCATCCGGCGATTTTTTGCCTTCTCCCACTTCTAGCAAAGTCCCCATAATAATCCGAACCATGTGCTGCAAAAATCCGTTACCTGTAATATAAGTATGAATAATTCCCTGATCATCCGATCCTGGACGCGAAAAGGAATGGTCTACCATTATATAGGCTTCGTAAATAGTGCGAACATGATTCGTCTTTTGGGAACGTCGAGATGCGAACGAAGTATAGTCAAAGGTGCCCACTAAATGAGCCAATCCTTTTTCCATCGCTCTTATATCTAGACTCGTAGGATGATGGGCCTGTGTACGGCGGTGAAAGATGTCTGGAAACCGGTTCGCATTTATACTATACCGATACGTCTTCCGCTTCGCCATGCGGCGTGCATGAAAGGACAGTGGCACCTCTCTCGCATCCGTAACGATGATATCACGAGGCAGCCAGGCATTAAGTGCCAGACACCAGCGATGTATCGGAATCGGCGATTCAGTATGAAAATTGAATACCTGCCCGTATGCATGCACACCTGCATCTGTACGTCCTGAACCCGTAATTTTAAGACGTTCGCCCGTCAATGAGTATATAGCATTTTCAAGGCAGTCCTGAATAGTGTTGCCACTAGGCTGCGTCTGAAAGCCATCATAGTGGGTCCCATCATAGTTCACCTTCATGCACAAGTTCCGCATGCTTCTCACACCTTTGCAGGGGTATTCTCTGGTCTTGCAGGAAATAACCGAACATAACAAAGGAGAAGCCCCTCAAGGACTCCTCCAAGAGAAAAAAAGGGTTGTTCAGAATCAAGCCGATTCTGTCCACCCTTCCCTCATCTTCGCCTGTTTACGCGCGGTCAACCAATTCCAGATATACCATTGGAGCGGCGTCGCCACGACGAGGTCCCAGTTTCAAGATACGAGTGTATCCACCTGGACGCTCATTGTAACGTGTAGCCAATTCGCTAAACAGCTTTTGGATTGCATCCTGCTCACCATCCAAAGTTTCACGGCGAACGAACGCAGCCACTTGACGACGTGCGTGCAGATCTCCTTTTTTCGCTTTGGTGATCAGTTTTTCAGCAATAGAACGAACTTCTTTCGCTTTAGCCTCAGTAGTTTGGATACGCTCATACAAGAACAGATCGGTTACCAAATCACGAAACAAAGCTTTACGGGCACTGGAATTACGGCCCAATTTTTGGTATGCCATGTATTTTCCCCTCCTTCACAAAAACGTTGCTGTGCTATTCTTCCGTACGAAGTCCTAAACCAAGTTCCTCGAGCTTCTCTTGTACTTCTTCCAAAGATTTGCGACCCAAGTTGCGGACCTTCATCATATCTTCTTCAGATTTAGTCGTGAGTTCTTGTACCGTATTGATACCAGCGCGCTTAAGGCAGTTATAGGAACGGACGGAGAGATCCAGCTCTTCGATCGTCATTTCAAGAACTTTTTCTTTCTTGTCTTCTTCTTTTTCGACCATAATTTCTGCATCTTTTGCTTCATCCGTGAGACCCACGAATAACATCACATGCTCGGTCAAAATTTTGGCTCCAAGGCTCACAGCTTCTTCAGGACGAATAGTTCCGTCTGTCCAAACTTCAAGTGTCAGCTTGTCATAATTCGTAACCTGGCCGACACGCGTATTTTCTACGCCGTAGTTCACGCGTGCAATCGGAGTGTAGATGGAGTCGACGGGAATGACGCCGATCGGCTGGTCATCACGTTTATTCCGATCCTGCTTAACGTAACCGCGACCGCGATTGGCAAAAATACGCATGTGAAGTCTCGAACCCGGTCCGAGCGTTGCAATGTGAAGATCCGGATTAAGAATTTCCACATCACTATCCGCACGGATATCACCTGCCGTTACAACTCCTTCGCCTTCCGCATCGATTTCGAGTACTTTCTCTTCATCTGAGTGGATTTTAAGCGATAAAGCTTTCAAGTTCAGAATGATCTCCGTTACGTCTTCCTTCACACCGGGAACCGTTGCAAACTCGTGCAGAACCCCATCGATCTGAACCGATGTGACTGCTGCCCCCGGCAACGAGGATAACAGAATACGACGAAGCGAGTTCCCAAGCGTCGTACCGTATCCGCGTTCCAGCGGTTCTACTACGAATTTTCCATAGGTGCCATCATCATTGACGTCAACCGTCTCAATTTTCGGCTTTTCGATTTCTATCACTGCAATATCCCTCCTTCAAAACGTCGCTCCTATATGAAACATTCACCTTATCCATAGTCTATCATGTAGTACACCTAAACATCCATTCTTGGCAGTTTGTGCCGGATCTATACTACACGCAGAGGAGAAATCTCATTAGACGCGACGACGTTTTGGAGGACGGCATCCGTTATGAGGTACCGGAGTTACGTCTTTGATCAGGTTAACTTCCAGACCAGCAGCTTGCAAAGAGCGAATTGCTGCTTCACGACCTGCACCAGGTCCTTTAACCATGACTTCGACAGTCTTCATGCCGTGTTCCATAGCAGCTTTAGCAGCAGTTTCTGCGGCCATTTGAGCTGCGAATGGAGTAGATTTACGGGAACCACGGAATCCCATGCCGCCTGAGCTGGCCCAAGAGATTGCGTTACCGTGTGGATCTGTGATCGTAACGATCGTGTTGTTGAACGTGGAACGGATGTGTGCCACGCCACTCTCGATATTTTTACGGTCACGGCGTTTTGTGCGTACAACTTTTTTCGGTTTAGCCATTGAATGTTATCCTCCCTTCTTATTTCTTCTTGTTCGCTACAGTCCGACGAGGACCTTTACGGGTACGAGCATTAGTTTTAGTACGTTGTCCGCGAACAGGCAATCCACGACGGTGACGAACACCACGGTAGCAGCCAATCTCAGTCAGACGTTTAATATTTAAGGAAATTTCACGACGCAGATCGCCTTCTACTTTAACTTCTTTGTCGATCGTTTCACGTAATTTGCTCACTTCATCTTCAGTCAAATCACGAACACGCGTGTTTGCACTGATGCCTGTTTCCTTCAAAATTTTCTGAGAAGTCGTCTTACCGATTCCGAAAATGTAAGTCAAGGCGATCTCAACGCGTTTGTCACGTGGCAAATCCACACCAGCTATACGAGCCATTTTACGCTACACCCCCTTCTATTAACCTTGTTTTTGTTTGTGTTTCGGATTTTCGCAAATAACCATTACATTCCCTTTGCGGCGAATGACTTTGCATTTCTCGCAAATAGGTTTTACAGAAGGTCTTACCTTCATGTTGATTACCTCCTCCAAGCTTTACCCTGGTAAAACTCGCTTCGTGAACATTCACATCGTTTTGCCGAGCAAAACAAGTTTTTTTAAATGACGTACGTTTAATAAAAACCTGCATGAATTACTTGCGGTACGTTATACGGCCTTTGGTTAAATCGTAAGGCGATAACTGTACAACCACCTTGTCGCCTGTCAAAATACGGATAAAGTGCATCCGCAGCTTTCCGGAAACATGAGCAAGAATTTGATGACCGTTCTCCAGCTCTACCTTGAACGTAGCGTTCGGTAGTGGCTCGATTACCGTACCTTCAACCTCAATGACATCTTCTTTGGCCAAAGTCAGTCTCCTTTCTCTTCAGCTTGGTATTCGGACGATTCCAGGAAAGTTTTCACTGCATGCCGCAGTTTTCCGTTCGTCACCCGACCGCTTTCGTTTAAACTATTTACAATCTCGCTACTAATCTTTGGCTGAGGCACCAAATGAAGAATATTTTTCTTCTTCGCTTGATCAAACTTTCGTTTATCCCCATCCGCAATATACACAAACCTGCTATCTGCTATTGAAACGACAACCGCAATCTGTCCGGCACCTCTGCCCTTCAGAATCTTCACCAGCTGACCGATTTGCAGGTTTCCTTGCTGATTCATTCCAATCACCTACGCACTCAGTTTCGTGAAAATGTCCATGTCGTCCGCTTCATCCGCCACCACTTGCTCAAAACAAGCACAAGAGATTACGTTCATCGTAACGACCGTCCAGTTGTCTTCCAGCGTCCCTACAAGGTGAGCGCCTATTGGAATCATTGATTCAATAGCCAGCACAATGCCGGTTTTCAGCCTCGGCCCCTGCTCGGAAATACCACGGTTTGGATTCTCAATATATTGCCGAATGGCATGCGACATTGTAAACTGGCGAGTTTTTGTAATGACATCGCCTTTGTTTAACTTGCGTTTGCCGGGAAATCCGTGCACCAGTTTTTCGTTGACTGAAGCGCAAATGCTAGCAGGAAAACCGTTATAACCTTTAAAAGACGGCACAGCTCCCTGACTGCGAATATACCGATCAGCTAAATGATCAAGTTCACCGGTCGTAATACCGGGCTCGATGTGTCCAGCCAAGAAATGATTCGTTGCCGTATTCATTTCCCTAGCTTTCCTCATAAAGCTTGATTCCGTCCCCGACTTGCAAATGATCATTACAGCTAACCCCGCAACAAGGACACGATATTTTGGGAAACCACATCAATATCCTGTTCTCCGTCAATATGACGCAGAAGATTCTGGTTCTCATAAAACGTGAGGAGTGGTGCTGTTTTATTACTATATTCGTCAAGTCGTGTTCTTACGCTATCTTCGTTATCGTCAGGACGCTGATAGAGTTCACCACCGTCTTTATCGCAAATGCCTTCAACCTTAGGAGGGTTAAAGACAATATGATAGCTAGCTCCGCAGCTTTTACAAACTCGCCGTCCTGTGATTCGTGCCAACAAGTTGTCACGATCCACTTTCAGGTTGATGACATCATCCAGCTTCGTGTTCAAGCGACCCAGAATTTGGTCCAAGGCTTCAGCTTGAGCTAAAGTTCTTGGAAAACCGTCTAGCAAGAAACCTTTCTTGCAATCCGGTTGCTGTAGTCGTTCTTCAACTATACCGATTGTTACATCATCCGGAACAAGTTCACCCTTGTCAATATACTCTTTGGCTTTAATGCCAATAGGTGTTCCCTGTTTCATCGCTAGGCGAAACGCATCACCTGTCGAGATATGAGGAATGCCGAACTCCTTCACAATGACATCTGCTTGTGTACCTTTACCAGCCCCCGGAGGGCCCATGATTAAAATATTCACAATCTGTCACTCCTCAAGACGACCCCTACACAAGAAACAGCACAAAAGGTGCCGGTAAGCATGCGAACATCCTATGCCGGTACCTATTGCCTATTTGTTGATGAAGCCTTTGTAATGGCGTTTGATCAGTTGGCTTTCGATTTGCTTCATTGTATCCAATGCTACACCAATAATGATGAGCAATGAAGTACCGCCAATTTGCACGGAACGAGGCAAGCCCGAAAGCGAACCGAAGAATACCGGCAAAACGGATATGACTGCCAGGAACAAAGCTCCTGTCATTGTCAAACGTGACATCACTCGTGTCAAGTATTTCTCCGTGGCTTTACCAGGGCGAATACCCGGAATATAGCCGCCGTTTTTCTTCATATTGTCGGCCATTTGCTGCGGATTCATCTGTACAAAGGTATAGAAGAATGTGAAACCGATAATCATTACGACATACAAAACCATGCCCAGCGGCTTGTCATAATACAAGTAAGTGGTAATCCACTTAGCCCAAGCATGATCTGCCCAGAAACTCGCAATAATTGTCGGGAATTGCAGCAATGATACCGCAAAGATTACCGGAATGACGCCTGCCGCATTAATTTTCATCGGAATATGCGTATTCTGGCCACCGTACATTTTGTTGCCAACTACACGTTTTGCGTATTGTACTGGAATCTTCCGAATACCTTGTTGGATGTAGATAACACCAACAATAATCAGAACAACCACCAAGGCAATAATAATTGCCTTCAGAATATTCATAAACAGCTGATCTGCTTGAATAAACTGAGATTCTACAATCGTCCGAATATGTCTTGGAATACCTGCCGCGATCCCTGCGAAGATTACAATAGAGATACCATTACCGATTCCCTTTTCGGTAATTTGCTCACCGAGCCACATAAGGAACGTAGTTCCTGCAGTAAGCACAATGGCAATAACCAGATAATCAGCAAAAGTAGCACCTGGAATCATCGCTGCACCGTACAGTCGATTGAAACCAATCGACGTTCCGAATGCTTGGATTAAGCCCAGTATTACAGTGCCATACCGTGTAATTTGAGCCAATTTCTTTTTACCATGCTCTCCTTGTTTAGCCCATTCCGCAAGTTTCGGAATCACGTCCATTGACAGCAACTGTACAATGATGGACGCTGTAATATATGGCATAATCCCGAGGGCGAAGATCGAAAACTGATACAACGCGCCCCCTGAGAAGGTGTTAAGGAGTCCAAACAACTCGCTTCCTGCCTGATCCTGAGAAGTAAAGACTTGCTTATTCACACCGGGAACCGGCACGAAGGAGCCAATACGATATACAAAGAGTATAAACAGGGTAAACAGGATTCGGGTTCTAAGATCCTCAACCCGCCATATATTTTTCAGGGTCTTGAACATTAGATCACCTCGGTTTTACCGCCGGCAGCTTCAATTTTCTCTACCGCAGATTGAGAGAACTTGTTCGCTTTAACTGTCAATTTCACAGTGATTTCACCGTTACCCAGAATTTTAATTCCGGATTTCGCGTTCTTCACAATACCATTGTTCAGCAAAAACTCAGGGCTTACTTCTGTACCCGCTGCAAAACTGTTCAAATCTTCGATATTCAAAACCGCATACTCTTTACGAGTAGGATTTACGAAACCGCGTTTAGGCAAGCGACGATACAGTGGGTTTTGACCACCCTCGAAGCCCGGACGTACACCACCGCCGGAACGAGCGTTTTGACCCTTATGACCACGACCAGAAGTTTTACCCGTACCGCTACTAGGACCACGACCCAAACGTTTACGTTCTTTGCGGGAGCCTGGAGCTGGGGAAAGCTCATGTAACTTCATCGTTCGTTGCACCTCCTTGATTATTGTTTAAAAACTTTATTTCTTATGCCTCGATTTCTTTAACAGAAACCAAATGGCTAACTTGATTAATCATCCCGCGAATTGCTGCATTGTCGGGTTGAACTACTTTATGGTTGATTTTACGCAAGCCGAGCGTTTTAACAGTCGTTCTCTGAGTACCAGGACGACCGATCAACGAACGAACGAGGGTAATTTCTAATTTCGCCATGATATTCCCTCCTTAGCCCAGCAGCTCTTCGATAGATTTGCCGCGCAATTTAGCAACATCTTCAGCGCGTTTCAAGCGGGACAAACCTTCCAAAGTCGCATTGACCATGTTCATGGAATTCGAAGAACCCAAAGATTTTGTCAAGATATCACCTACACCAGCAAGCTCCAGAACAGCACGAACTGGACCACCAGCGATAACCCCAGTACCTTCCGATGCCGGTTTCAAGAGAACCCGGCCAGCACCGAACTTACCTGTAACAAGGTGAGGAATTGTTGTGCCTACGAGTGGAACGTGAACCAGGTTTTTCTTAGCATCTTCAATACCTTTGCGAATCGCATCAGGTACTTCGCCCGCTTTACCGATTCCAGCGCCTACCCAGCCGTTGCCGTCGCCCACTACTACCAGAGCACTGAAGCTAAAACGGCGTCCGCCTTTGACAACTTTAGCTACACGATTAATATTTACTACTCTTTCAGTCAGTTCCAAAGTATTCGGATCTACACGCAAGTCGTTAACCTCCTTTTGAGAAATGTCTTAGAATTCAAGGCCTGCTTCGCGAGCTGCATCAGCCAAAGCTTGAATCCGTCCATGATACAAGTATCCACCACGATCAAATACGATGTTAGCATGGCCTTTTTCTTTCGCACGTTTAGCAACGAGTTCGCCAACCTTACGAGCTGCTTCTACACTACCACCGTTTTTGATTTCGCTGCTCAGTTCTTTATCCATAGTTGATGCAGAAACCAATGTTACACCAGCAACATCATCAATCAGTTGTGCGTAGATATGCTTGGAAGAGCGGAATACGTTCAAACGAGGACGTACAGCCGTACCTTCGATTTTCTTACGTACACGCAGATGTCTTCTGACACGTGCTTTATTTTTATCTTGTTTTGTAATCATCTCAAGTTTTCACTCCCTTCAGTTTGCCTTTTAAAACTTTATACTAAGACGCACTGGGTAAAAAAGAGTACAAGTCTTTCCAGTAGAAAGACCGCACAAAGTCGGTAAGAAACTTATTTCTTCTTACCGGCTTTACCTTCTTTACGGATGATGCGCTCGCCTTCGTATTTAATCCCTTTACCTTTGTACGGTTCAGGTTCACGAACGGAACGAATCTTAGCAGCATAGGCACCTACACGCTCTTTATCAATACCGTGAACGATAATTTTAGTGTTCGAAGGAACTTCGAACTCGATGCCCGCTTCCGGTGTAATTTCAACCGGGTGAGAGTATCCAACGTTCAGAACGATTTTATCTCCGGATTTGCTTGCACGATATCCGACCCCAACCAGCTCCAGAGATTTTGAAAAGCCTTCAGTTACACCACTTACCATGTTGCTGACAACGCTGCGGGTTGTTCCATGCAAAGAGCGGTGAAGTTTGTTGTCCGAAGGACGAACTACACTAATTTCATTATTTTCCACAGTAACGGACATGTCTTTATGAAGTTCACGAGTCAATGTTCCTTTAGGACCTTTAACTGTGATCACTGTGTTGTTCAAAGTCACGTCAACACCACTTGGTACTGTGATTGGTTTACGACCAATACGGGACATATCTGTTGCACCTCCTATCTTTTAAACATTAAATTACCAAACGTAGCAAACCACTTCTCCGCCGGCTTTGGACTGACGTGCTTCTTTGTCGGTCATGATACCTTTGGATGTTGAAATGATTGCGATCCCGAGTCCACCCAATACACGTGGAATCTCATTGCTCTTCGTGTAAACGCGAAGACCTGGCTTACTGATTCTTTTCAAACCTGTGATAACACGCTCGTTGTTCGCACCGTATTTCAAGAAAATACGGATGATCCCTTGTTTGCTATCTTCAACAAATTCCGCATCACGAATGAATCCTTCACGTTTCAGGATGTCGGCGATTTGTTTTTTCATTGTAGATGCAGGCATTTCTACTGTTTCGTGGCGAACAGTGTTCGCGTTACGAATACGAGTAAGCATATCTGCAATTGGATCAGACATAGTCATTGTGTATAAACCTCCTTCCCAAACAGGACTTTTTACCAGCTTGCTTTTTTCACGCCAGGAATCTGGCCTTTATAAGCTAATTCACGGAAGCAAATTCTGCAGATCTTAAACTTTTGCAGCACCGAATGTGGACGACCACAACGTTCGCAACGAGTATAAGCACGAACTTTAAACTTTGGTGCGCGTTGTTGTTTGACTTTCATTGAAGTTTTTGCCACTTAGCCTGACACCTCCTAAATAGTTTCGGAGAACAGGGTGTCTTTAAATCAGACGCCCGAAACGTTATGCCAACATTATTTCGCGAAAGGCATGCCCAGCTGAGTCAGAAGCTCACGGGACTCTTCGTCAGTCTTGGCAGTCGTTACGATAACGATATCCATACCACGAACTTTATCAACTTGATCGTACTCAATTTCCGGGAAGATCAACTGTTCTTTCAAACCAAGCGTGTAGTTACCACGTCCGTCAAAAGCTTTTGTTGATACACCATGGAAGTCACGTACGCGAGGGAGTGTAATGTTGAACAATTTGTCCAAGAAGTAATACATACGCTCACCACGAAGTGTTACCTTTACACCGATCGGCATGTTTTCACGCAATTTAAAACCTGCAATAGATTTTTTTGCGCGAGTGATAACTGGTTTTTGACCAGCGATCAGCTGCATGTCGTTGAGAGCAGAATCAAGTACTTTGGAGTTTTGGACTGCGTCGCCAACACCCATGTTGATTACTACTTTCTCGATTTTAGGCACTTGCATCACTGTTGTATAGTTGAACTTCTGCATCAAAGCAGGAGTGATTTCTTTCAAGAAACGTTCTTTCATTCTTGTTGTTGCCATGAATCATAGTCCTCCTTTCTTCAAAAAATAATTAGTCGATCACTTCGCCTGAACGTTTTGCAATACGTACTTTTTTCCCATTGTCCAAAACCTTGTAACCAACACGAGTTACTTTTCCGCTCTTCGGATCAATGTGCATAACGTTGGAAACGTGAATCGGAGCTTCTTTCTCGATGATGCCGCCTTGTGGATTCAGCTGATTAGGCTTTTGGTGTTTTTTAATCATGTTAACACCTTCCACAAGCACACGGTTTTGACGAGGATAAGCAGCGATAACGCGACCTTTTTTACCTTTATCTTTACCTGTAATCACCAGAACAGTGTCGTCTTTTTTGACGTGCAGCTTGTTGTTGTGGGATTCCAGAACTTTTTTCACTTTTGGCATTTCGTACACCTCCTACGGGCACATTTTAAGGTGAATTTAGATCACTTCCGGAGCCAAGGAAACGATTTTCATGAAATCTTTGTCACGAAGTTCGCGAGCAACTGGTCCGAAAATACGAGTACCGCGTGGGCTCTTGTCTTCTTTAACGACCACTGCTGCGTTCTCATCAAATCCGATGTAGGAACCGTCTTTACGGCGGATAGAACGTTTAGTGCGAACGACAACCGCTCTTACTACATCACCCTTTTTGACAACGCCGCCTGGTGTTGCTTGTTTTACGGAACAAACGATCAGGTCACCAATTTGAGCTGTACGACGTCCCGTACCACCGAGCACACGGATACACATCAGTTCCTTCGCGCCGGAATTGTCAGCTACAGTCAAACGTGTAAATGGTTGAATCATTTATTTATCCTCCTTTCGGAAAAACTACACTACATTAGATTATAACAGCTTTTTCAACGATTTCGACCAGTCTCCAGTTTTTGTCTTTGGACAAAGGACGAGTTTCCATGATTTTAACAGTATCACCGATTTGTGCAGTGTTGTTTTCATCATGAGCTTTGAATTTTTTAGTCACTTTAATGCGTTTATGGTAGAGATCATGTTTTTTGTAAGTTTCTACAGCAATCACAATCGTTTTATCCATTTTGTCGCTGACTACTTTACCGACTAATACTTTACGGGCATTACGTTCGCTCATTGTTGGCCTCCTTCCTAATTACAGGCGGAATTTCCACCCGGTCTAATATCTTAGCTAATCCCAAGTTCTCTTTCACGGATCACAGTTTTAGCACGAGCAATTTCCTTACGCACAGCACCGATCCGAGTCGGGTTATCAAGCTGACCGGTAGCGAGTTGAAAACGAAGGTTAAAAAGTTCTTCTTTAAAACCAGAGATCTTTTGTTCGATTTCAGCAGTGGTAAGGTTGCGGAATTCACTAGCCTTCATTTGCTTCACCACCCAATTCTTCACGTTTCACAAACTTAGTTTTGATTGGCAGTTTGTGAGCGGCAAGACGCATTGCTTCACGAGCAATCTCTTCCGGTACACCAGCAAGTTCAAACATGATCTTACCTGGCTTCACTACTGCAACCCATTTTTCTACGTTACCTTTACCACTACCCATACGAACCTCAAGAGGCTTTTGAGTAATTGGTTTGTCAGGGAAAATTTTAATCCAAACCTTACCACCACGTTTGATGTAACGAGTCATCGCAATACGAGCAGCTTCGATTTGACGGTTAGTGATCCATGCTGGTTCAGTAGCTTGCAAACCGTACTCACCAAAATTCAGTGTAGTACCGCCTTTTGCACGACCCTTCATGTGACCACGTTGTTGTTTACGATGTTTTACGCGTTTAGGTACCAACATGATTAGTTGCCTCCTTCCTGAGGAGCTTGTTTCTTAGCTGGAGGAAGAACCTCTCCACGATAGATCCATACTTTTACGCCAAGACGGCCATAAGTAGTATGAGCCTCTGCTGTACCATAGTCGATGTCAGCACGAAGCGTATGCAGTGGAACAGTTCCTTCGCTGTATCCTTCGGAACGAGCGATTTCGGCACCGCCAAGACGTCCGCCTACTTGAGTTTTAATTCCTTTTGCACCGGAACGCATAGTTCTTTGAATTGCTTGTTTCAACGCACGACGGAAAGAAACACGACGTTCCAATTGTTGTGCAATGCTTTCAGCAACGAGAATTGCATCCAGTTCAGGATTTTTAATTTCAGAGATATTGATGTGTACCTTTTTACCGCCTGCGATTTTAGTGATTTCATTACGCAGATTTTCAACTTCGGAACCACCCTTACCGATAACCATACCTGGTTTCGCAGTGTGAATCGTCACGTTGACACGGTTAGCTGCTCTCTCGATTTCAACACGGGATACAGCGGAGTCTTTCAATCTTTTCTTCAGATGCTCACGAATCTTAACGTCTTCCAGCAAAAGATCACCGAAATCTTTGCCTGCATACCATTTGGATTCCCAATCACGGATAATACCGATTCGGAGTCCGACGGGATTTACCTTTTGGCCCACACGTTTTCCCTCCTTATTTTTCAGATACCACCAGAGTAATATGACTGGTGCGTTTATTGATGCGGCTTGCACGACCCATTGCACGCGGGCGGAACCGTTTCATTGTAGGACCTTGGTTTACAAAAACCTCAGACACTACCAATTTATTTACGTCCATGGAGTAGTTGTGATCTGCATTTGCGATAGCAGAATTCAGCAATTTCTCAACGACTGGAGAAGCGGATTTCGGAGTGTGACGAAGAATTGCAATCGCCTCACCTACCTGCTTGCCACGAATCAAATCGATAACAAGTTTCACTTTACGAGCGGAAATCCGCACGGATTTAGCATGTGCTTTTGCTTCCATTGAGTTACCTCCTCTCAAACACTACGCTGTGTTGATTATCTTCTTGTTTTCTTATCGTCATCCGTATGGCCTTTGTACGTACGCGTTGGAGCGAATTCGCCCAATTTGTGTCCAACCATATCTTCCGTTACGTATACAGGTACGTGTTTACGACCATCATATACACCAAACGTGTGTCCGATAAATTGCGGGAAAATTGTAGAGCGACGGGACCAAGTTTTGATCACGACTTTTTTGTCAGACTCGTTCAAAACCTCTACTTTTTTCAACAGGTAACCATCAATAAATGGTCCTTTTTTGAGACTGCGACCCATTTGTGAATCCTCCCTTCGTTAAAACGTAGTCGTTCTTTAATATGTTAACGTGCGACTTAAGCGCACGTTTTATTACTTAGTACGACGACGAACGATGTACTTATCAGATGCTTTACCTTTTTTACGTGTTTTGTAACCAAGGGTTGGTTTGCCCCATGGAGACATTGGAGATTTACGTCCGATTGGAGCGCGACCTTCACCACCACCGTGAGGGTGATCGTTAGGGTTCATAACAACACCGCGAACTTCAGGACGTTGTCCCAACCAACGACTACGACCAGCTTTACCGATCTTAACAAGCTCGTGGTCTTCGTTACCTACAGATCCGATTGTAGCGCGGCAAACTTTCAGAATGCGACGCACTTCACCAGAGGTCAAACGAATTGTTACATACTTCTCTTCTTTACCAAGAAGTTGGGCTTCCGTACCAGCAGCGCGAACAAGTTGGCCACCTTTACCCGGTTTCAATTCGATATTGTGGATAACCGTACCTACTGGAATGTTTTCCAACGGCAAGGAGTTACCGATTTTAATATCGGAGTCCGGACCGGATACCACTACATCTCCTACTTTCAAACCTTTAGGAGCGATGATGTAACGTTTTTCACCATCCACATAGTGGATAAGTGCGATGTTGGACGTACGGTTTGGATCATATTCGATCGTAGCAACGCGGCCCGGTATTCCATCTTTGTTACGTTTGAAGTCAATAATACGGTATTTACGTTTGTGTCCGCCGCCATGATGACGAACTGTAATTTTACCTTGGTTATTACGTCCAGCTTGCTTGCTCAGAGGTGCCAGCAACGATTTCTCGGGCTGATTTGTTGTGATCTCTTCGAAAGTAGATACAGACATTGCACGTCTGGCCGGGGACGTCGGTTTATACTTTTTAATTGGCACTGAGTTTCCCTCCTTACTTTACAGATTCAATTATACTGTTTCAAAAAACTCAAGCGGCTTACTGTCTTTGCTCAGCGTTACGAACGCTTTTTTCCACTCGCTCGTATAGCCGGAATGACGTCCGTAGCGTTTTGGTTTTGCAGGAACACGAAGTGTATTAACGTTACTTACTTTCACGTTAAAAATTGCTTCGATTGCTTTCTTAACTTCGACTTTGTTGGAACGAATGTCAACTTCGAAAACATATTTCAAGTCATTCATCATACCAGCCGTACGTTCGGTGATAATCGGACGCTTGATAATATCACGAGGATCCTTCATTACGCGAGCACCTCCTCTACCTTCTGAACTGCTTCCTTCGTAATGATCAGTTTGTCGTGTCCGAGCACATCAAGAACATTAATGCCGTCTGCGGCTACAAACTTCACACCAGGAATATTACGAGCGGAAAGTGCTACATTATCATCATAGCTAGGAGCTACAATCAATGCTTTACGATCTGCTTTAAGGTTATTCAAAATGGCTGCGAATTCTTTCGTTTTAGGTCCGTTCAGTGTAAGAGCGTCCAACACGATGATTTCATTCTCAATCACTTTGGATGACAGTGCCGATTTGATCGCCAGACGACGAACTTTTTTAGGCAATTTGTAAGCATAGCTACGTGGAGTCGGACCAAATACAGTACCGCCACCAACCCATTGTGGTGCACGAATCGAACCTTGACGAGCGCGGCCAGTACCTTTTTGTTTCCAAGGTTTACGTCCGCCGCCACGTACTTCAGAACGTCCTTTTACTTTGTGAGTACCTTGACGCAAGGAAGCCAATTGCATAACAACAGCGTCATGAAGAACGTGTTTATTCGGCTCGATACCGAACACTGCATCGTTCAATTCAATTTCGCCAACTTGGCTGCCGCTAATATTAAATAGTGCTACTTTTGGCATTTTGTGTTCCTCCTTTCTTCAGTTGATTATTTTTTCACCGTTTCTAATACTTTAACGAAGCTGTTTTTAGGCCCTGGAATGGAACCTTTCACGAGCAACACATTACGTTCTGTATCGATCTTAACAACTTCAAGACGTTGGATCGTTACCGTTTCATGCCCCATGTGTCCTGGCAAGTGTTTACCTTTAGGAACGCGGTTAGCTTGAATGGAACCCATGGAACCTGGACCTCTGTGGTAACGCGAGCCGTGTGCCATTGGTCCGCGGCTTTGTCCCCAACGTTTAATAACGCCGGCAAAACCTTTACCTTTAGAAATACCTGTTACGTCAACGAATTCGCCTTCTGTGAAGACATCAGCCTTCAGTTCTTGGCCAACCTCGTACGCAGCAAGGTCGATGCCACGAAGTTCACGAACGTAGCGCTTAGGTGCAGTATTTGCTTTTTTAGCATGTCCTGCTTCAGGTTTATTGGATCTTTTTTCTTTTTTATCAGAGAATCCGAGTTGGATAGCTTCGTATCCATCGTTTTCCAGATCTTTCTTTTGCAGAACAACACAAGGACCAGCTTCGATAACCGTAACAGCAAGTACGTTACCTTCAGGGGTAAACACTTGAGTCATTCCGAGTTTTTTTCCTAAGATACCTTTCATGTTGACACCTCTTTTCTTTTCCTAATTACATATTACAATTTAATTTCGATATCTACACCGGACGGCAGGTCCAAGCGCATCAAGGCATCCACAGTTTGTGGAGTCGGATTAACAATGTCGATCAAACGCTTGTGTGTGCGCATTTCGAATTGTTCCCGAGAATCCTTGTACTTGTGTACCGCACGGAGAATAGTAATGATTTGTTTTTCAGTTGGCAGCGGAATTGGTCCGGAAACACCTGCACCCGAACGTTTAGCTGTTTCAACAATTTTCTCAGCGGATTGATCAAGAATTCTGTGATCGTAAGCTTTCAAACGAATACGAATTTTTTGCTTTGCCATTTTAGTCCCTCCTTCTATCGCCCAATTTGGTATCGGACATACTCCGTGAAAATTTTCCGACAGCCCTCCCATGGCAAAGGGGCCGGGTGTGTCAGTAACCTCTCACATCATCGCACAGTCACAAACAACATTAGTTATTATATCGAATACTTCTGCCTATTGCAAGCAATAACGAAAAAAACAATGCATCTTTTTTTCAAAGATAACAATTGTGTTCGCAGCTCGCGATTTTCCTCAAGAGAAAAGCCCCCGCACCATGGCAGGGGCTCGTTTTACTTCGTTCCAATACAATGTTACTCGTTCCAGTACAATGTTGCTATATCCAAGGCTCGAAGCCCTATTATTTGGAGATTGTTGCTACAGCACCTGCACCAACTGTACGTCCACCTTCACGAATGGAGAACTTAGTTCCTTCTTCAATCGCGATTGGGCTGATCAGTTGAACAGTAACCGTAATGTTGTCACCAGGCATTACCATTTCGGAACCTTCTGGCAAAGTAATGATTCCAGTTACGTCAGTTGTACGGAAGTAGAACTGTGGACGGTAACCAGTGAAGAAAGGTTTGTGACGTCCGCCTTCTTCTTTAGTCAAAACGTAGATTTGAGCAGAGAATTCTGTATGTGGGTTAACAGAACCTGGTTTAGCCAATACTTGCCCACGCTCGATTTGTGCACGATCTACACCGCGAAGCAGTGCGCCGATGTTGTCCCCAGCTTGAGCGGAGTCAAGCAATTTACGGAACATTTCTACGCCTGTTACTACGGATTTACGGGATTCTTCTTGAATACCGATGATTTCGATTTCGTCGCCCACTTTAACTGTACCACGCTCTACACGGCCTGTAGCAACTGTACCACGACCAGTGATGGAGAATACGTCCTCGACAGGCATAAGGAAAGGCTTGTCAGTGTCGCGTTCTGGAGTTGGGATGTAAGTGTCGATTGTTTCGAACATTTCAACGATTTTCTTAGCCCAGTCGCCATCTGGGTTTTGCAGTGCTTCACGAGCGGAACCACGAGTGATTGGAGTGTCGTCGCCTGGGAAGTCGTATTCGCTCAGCAAATCGCGAACTTCCATTTCAACCAATTCCAGCAACTCTTCGTCTTCAACCATGTCGCATTTGTTCAGGAATACAACGATGTATGGAACACCTACTTGACGGGACAAGAGGATGTGTTCGCGAGTTTGTGGCATAGGACCGTCAGCTGCGGATACAACCAGAATCGCTCCGTCCATTTGTGCAGCGCCAGTGATCATGTTTTTAACATAGTCGGCGTGACCTGGGCAGTCAACGTGTGCATAGTGACGGTTAGGTGTTTCATATTCCACGTGTGCAGTGGAGATTGTGATACCGCGTTCGCGCTCTTCTGGAGCTTTATCGATTTGATCGAATGCTACAGCAGCACCACCGTAAGTTTTGGAAAGTACAGTTGTGATTGCAGCAGTCAAAGTTGTTTTACCATGATCGACGTGACCAATTGTACCGATATTAACGTGCGGTTTGTTACGTTCAAACTTAGCCTTTGCCATTTGAACAATTCCTCCTCAATAACATGTTTTATTTTTAGGCTGTCGGAAACCCCTTGGAAAACCTAGAGTATCCGATCAGCTAATACATTGTATTACTCGCCGCCTTTGGTTTTGGCAACGATCTCTTCAGCAATGCTCTTCGGAACTTCTTCATAGTGATGAAGCTCCATGGAGAACACACCGCGTCCTTGTGTACCGGAACGAAGTGTAGTGGAATATCCAAACATTTCGGACAATGGAACCATTGCACGAATAATTTGGGCACCGCCACGGGAATCCATACCTTCAATCCGTCCACGACGGGAGTTCAGCATACCCATTACGTCTCCCATGTATTCCTCTGGAACCGTTACTTCAACTTTCATAATCGGCTCAAGCAATACAGGTTTACATTTGTCTTTCGCTGCTTTCAGCGCCATTGAACCGGCAATTTTAAATGCCATTTCATTGGAATCGACATCATGGTATGATCCATCCACAATTGTAGCTTTAACGTCCACAAGCGGGAAGCCTGCAAGGACACCGTTTTTCATTTGCTCTTCGATACCAGCAAGTGCAGGTCCGATGTATTCTCTTGGAACAGAACCACCGACAACCTTGCTTTCAAACTGGCTACCAGTACCTGCTTCGAGTGGTTCGAACTCAACCCATACGTGACCATATTGACCACGACCACCGGATTGACGAACAAACTTACCTTCAACACGAGCTGGAGCACGGAATGTTTCACGGTATGCTACCTGTGGTTTACCAACATTGGTTTCCACTTTGAACTCACGACGCATGCGGTCAATGATAATGTCCAAGTGAAGCTCACCCATACCTGCCAAGATAGTTTGGCCAGTTTCTTCGTTAGTCGAAGCACGAAGAGTTGGATCTTCTTCGGTCAACTTACCGAGTGCAACTGCCATTTTGTCTTGGTCAGCTTTGGTTTTAGGCTCAACCGCGATTTCGATAACCGGATCAGGGAAGTTCATGGATTCGAGAATAACAGGATTCTTCTCATCACACAGTGTATCACCTGTACCTGTATCTTTCAAACCTACGGCTGCCGCAATGTCACCGGAGTAAACTTCAGTGATTTCTTGACGGCTGTTCGCATGCATTTGAAGAATACGTCCGATACGTTCGCGTTTGCCTTTTGTTGCATTCAATACGTAAGAACCGGATTGAAGAACACCGGAGTATACGCGGAAGAATGTCAATTTACCAACGTAAGGATCCGTCATAATTTTGAAAGCCAATGCGGAGAAAGGCTCTTCATCAGAAGAATGACGTTCAACTTCCGTTCCATCTTCCAGATGACCTTGAATACTAGGTACATCAATAGGAGCTGGCAGGTAATCAACAACAGCGTCCAGCATCAACTGAACACCTTTGTTACGGTAAGAAGATCCACAGATAACTGGGAAGATTTTAACTTCTACAACACCTTTACGGAGAGCGGCTTTAATTTCTTCAACCGTGATCTCTTCGCCTTCAAGGTATTTCATAGTCAAATCTTCATCCAGTTCAGCAACCTTCTCGATCAATTCGTTGCGGAGTTCTTCGACTTTGTCTTTGTATTCCGCAGGAATTTCAGCTTCTTCGATATTTTGACCAAGGTCATCTTTGTACATATGAGCCTTTTGTTCAACAATATCGATGATACCTAAAAAGTCATTTTCTGCACCGATCGGAAGTTGAATTGCAACTGCGTTCGCTTGAAGGCGATCACGCATATCAGCTACAACGTTCAAGAAGTCGGCACCAATAATATCCATTTTGTTTACATATGCGATCCGTGGAACGCCATAGCGATCAGCCTGTCTCCATACGGTTTCAGACTGAGGCTCAACGCCTTCTTTCGCACTGAAAACACCAACTGCTCCGTCCAATACACGAAGGGAACGTTCAACTTCAACAGTGAAGTCAACGTGCCCCGGGGTGTCGATGATATTGACGCGGTGACCTTTCCAGGCAGCGGTCGTCGCAGCGGAAGTAATCGTGATTCCGCGCTCTTGTTCTTGTTCCATCCAGTCCATTGTCGCAGCGCCTTCGTGAACTTCACCGATTTTGTGCGTACGGCCTGTGTAGAACAAGATCCGCTCTGTTGTTGTGGTTTTACCCGCGTCAATATGAGCCATGATCCCGATATTACGTGTATTTTTCAAGGAGAACTCTCTTGCCATGAAATGGGTCTCCCTTCAAAATTGAAGTTATTTTTTTAAGCTGAATCCTACCAACGATAGTGAGCAAACGCTTTGTTCGCTTCAGCCATTTTGTGTGTGTCTTCACGTTTTTTCACGGAAGCGCCTGTGTTGTTGGAAGCATCGATAATCTCAGCCGCCAAACGCTCTTCCATAGTTTTCTCGCCGCGGTTGCGGGAGTAGTTTACGAGCCAACGTAATCCCAGGGACGTACGTCTTTCTGGTTTTACCTCGATTGGTACTTGGTAGTTGGCACCGCCGACACGGCGTGCTTTAACTTCCAGGACTGGCATGATATTCTTGATAGCTGCTTCAAATACTTCCATCGGGTCATTACCCGTACGTTCTTGGATAAGCTTGAACGCATTATACAGAATGCTTTGAGCAACGCCTCGTTTTCCGTCGAGCATGATGCGGTTGATCAAGCGAGTAACCAACTTGCTGTTGTATACCGGATCTGGCAACACGTCTCTTTTGGTAACTGGACCTTTGCGTGGCATGGATATCCCCCTTTCTTACATGTTAAACCTGCATATGCGGTTTATATTCATTAGGATTTTTTAGCTTTAGGGCGTTTTGCGCCGTATTTGGAACGAGCTTGCATGCGGTTGTTTACGCCTGCAGTATCCAAAGCACCGCGAACGATGTGGTAACGCACACCCGGAAGGTCTTTTACACGACCGCCACGAATCAGCACTACGCTGTGTTCTTGAAGGTTATGTCCAATACCTGGAATGTAAGCAGTCACCTCTACACGGTTCGTCAAGCGAACACGAGCATATTTACGAAGTGCGGAGTTTGGTTTTTTCGGAGTCATAGTACCTACACGAGTGCAAACTCCGCGTTTTTGCGGGGCACTGATGTCGGTAGCTTCACGTTTCAAGGCATTAAAACCTTTTTGCAAAGCCGGTGATTTCGATTTCTCGATTTTGGCTTGACGTCCTTTACGAACCAGTTGGTTAATAGTTGGCATGTTGGTTGCCACCCCCTTCCTCAATTTTTGCTGTTACTTTACAAACCTTTTCTAAGCCCACAGACCCAGGCGGTTCATAAAAGAACAAATGAAAAGTCTTTGCCGCCAAGAATAACGATTCTCTAGACAAAAACGTTCCTTACCCTATTGTTTTACGATAGCAGCCATCGCGGCTCCCACTTCAATCCCGCATGCAGCTCCGAGATTTTTCATTGTGTCAACAAGAGTCACTTTGACTCCTTGCTTATTGCACAAATCAATGATGTTGGAAGTGAGACGCTGATCTGCGTCTTCTGCCACATATACTTCCGAGGCAAAGCCCAACTCTACCATGCGAATGGTTTGTTTGGTACCGATTTTGACATGAGCATCTTGCAGTCCCTGTTCTTTAGACATATCTCATTCCTCCGAAAAGACCCAATAGCATATAGGCTGCTCACGCACCTTTGCTATATTAGCATTGACTATGGACAATGTCAAGATAAATATCAACTATAGTTCATTCAATCAAGTAATACATTACATTTTTATAAGAAGCACCGGAGCACCGCTTCTATAGCCTTTATCAAAGGTCATTTCTACGGTGTTCCGGGCTAATACTATTTTATATTACTCAGCCGAAATGGGTTCAAGCTCTTCAGATGAGGTTTGCCCCTCTTCAGGCTGGGCAAATTTCACGCTACGGTAGCGGTTCATACCTGTTCCCGCAGGGATCAATTTACCGATAATTACATTCTCCTTCAATCCAAGTAGCTGATCGACTTTTCCTTTAATAGCTGCATCTGTCAAGACACGAGTAGTTTCCTGGAAGGATGCTGCTGACAAGAAGGAATCAGTTTCCAAAGACGCCTTGGTAATACCGAGGAGAACCGGTTTGGCTACCGCTGGTTCTTGACCACTAAGAATCGCTATCTTGTTTGCATTTTCATACTCATGCACATCAACAAATGAACCTGGAAGCAGTGTCGTGTCACCTGCGTCAATGATGCGAATTTTACGCAACATTTGACGAATCATAACTTCTACGTGCTTGTCGTTGATTTCTACACCTTGGTTCCGGTATACACGTTGAACTTCCTGAAGGATATAGTTCTGCACCCCGCGAATACCTTTAATACGCAGCATTTCTTTAGGGTCGATCGAACCATCCGTCAGTTCATCCCCGGCTTCAACAGTCATACCTTCGCTTACGCGCAGACGTGAACCATAAGTGACGGAATAGGTTTTTGTTTCAGCTTCACCTTGAATGTCGATTTCGCGACGGTCTTTCCCTTCACGAACCTCTTTAACTACACCGTCAATTTCACTGATGGTTGCCTGACCTTTAGGATTACGTGCTTCAAAAAGCTCCTGGATACGAGGCAAACCTTGTGTAATATCGTCGCCCGCTACACCACCTGTGTGGAACGTACGCATGGTGAGCTGTGTCCCTGGTTCACCGATGGATTGAGCCGCGATAATACCAACTGCTTCACCAATCTCAACGTGTTTACCAGTAGCCAGATTACGACCGTAGCATTTTTTGCAGACGCCATGTTTTGCACGGCAGCTTAGCACGGAACGAATTTGAACTTTATCCACGCCAGCTTTAACAATCGCCTCAGCTTTGTTGGAGTCAATCAATTCGTTGCGTCTAGCCAAGATCTCACCCGTCTCAGGATGACGTACGGTTTCGAAGCAATAACGACCTTCCAGACGATCGTACAGGTCCTCAATGACTTCTTTACCGTCCTGGATGCGGCTTACTGTAAAGCCTTTATCCGTTCCGCAGTCATCTTCGCGCACGATAACATCTTGTGCCACATCAACGAGACGACGAGTCAGGTAACCGGAGTCAGCCGTACGTAACGCTGTATCCGCCAAACCTTTACGCGCTCCGTGAGTGGAGATGAAGTACTCGAGTACTGTCAGACCTTCACGGAAATTCGATTTAATTGGGAGCTCGATAATACGACCCGATGGATTCGCCATCAGTCCACGCATACCGCCAAGCTGGGTAATCTGCGATTTGTTACCACGCGCTTTGGAGTCAACCATCATCATGATAGAGTTGTAGCGATCCATGGATTTCATCAAAATGTCTGTAATATCGTCTTTGGCCTTGGACCAAATATCAATAATCCGGTCATAGCGTTCCTCGTTCGTAATCAGACCACGACGGTACTGATTGGTTACGACTTGCGCCTTATCGTCAGACGCTTTAAGGATATCCTGTTTCTCTTGAGGTACAACTACGTCTGCCACAGCAACCGTCACACCTGCACGAGTAGAATACGTAAAGCCAAGCTGTTTGATTTTATCCAAAATCACAGCAGTTTCTGTCGTATGGTAGATTTCAAAGCAACGGGCGATGATATTACCAAGGTAATCCTTGCCCACTCCACTAGCTTGCGGAGCGTTCTGGATGGCTTCAGTAAGGTTTACACCCTTCTCGTAAACAAAGAACTCTTCAGCAGTACCATAGAGCAGGTTGGCACGAGTAGCGTCATTGATGTACGGGAAGCTTGCCGGGAAAATCTCATTAAAGATGATTTTACCCACAGTTGTAATCAACATTGCATCCTGTTGCTTCTCTGTAAAGCTCGTTTTATTCAAAGCCTTAACCGGAATAGCTACACGAGCATGAAGACCCGCTGTTCCACGTTGATAAGCCGAGATAGCCTCATTCGGGTTGCGAAGGATCATGTTGCTTCCCTCTTCTTCCTTGTTGTCCATAGTCAAATAGAATGAACCAAGGACCATATCCTGGGAAGGGGTAACAACAGGCTTGCCGTCTTTTGGATTCAAAATGTTGCCGGATGCCAGCATGAGCAAACGAGCTTCCGCTTGAGCTTCTGCAGACAACGGAACGTGAACCGCCATTTGGTCACCGTCAAAGTCGGCATTATATGCCGTACATACGAGTGGATGCAAACGAATCGCACGACCTTCAACCAAGATCGGTTCAAACGCTTGAATACCCAATCTATGCAGCGTAGGGGCACGGTTTAGAAGAACTGGATGCTCTTTGATTACTTCTTCGAGCACATCCCATACTTCAGCACTCACACGCTCTACTTTGCGCTTCGCGCTCTTAATGTTGTGTGCCAAACCTTTGTTAACAAGCTCTTTCATAACAAAAGGCTTGAACAGTTCCAGTGCCATTTCTTTCGGCAGACCGCATTGATACATCTTCAAGTACGGACCTACTACGATAACGGAACGACCGGAGTAGTCAACACGTTTACCGAGCAAGTTTTGACGGAAACGTCCTTGTTTACCTTTCAGCATGTGGCTGAGGGATTTCAAAGGACGATTACCTGGACCTGTAACAGGACGACCACGACGACCATTATCAATCAGAGCGTCAACAGCTTCCTGCAGCATCCGTTTTTCATTCTGCACGATAATATCTGGCGCACCCAAATCTAACAAGCGTTTCAGACGGTTATTACGGTTAATAACACGACGATACAAATCATTCAGGTCAGAAGTAGCAAAACGTCCGCCATCCAGCTGTACCATTGGACGAAGCTCAGGAGGAATTACAGGCAGTACGTCCATGATCATCCAATCCGGCTGGTTGCCGGAGTTACGGAATGCCTCAATAACTTCAAGGCGCTTGATTGCACGGTTTCGACGTTGCCCTTGAGCTGTACGCAGCTCTTCTTTCAAAAATTCCAATTCTTTATCTATATCTAAATCTTGAAGAAGCTTTTTAACCGCTTCAGCACCCATTCCCGCCTGGAATCCGTAGCCGTATTTCTCACGGTAGCTGCGATATTCTTTCTCGGACAGGAGTTGCTTTTTCTCCAAAGGCGTATCTCCTGGATCAGTTACAACATAAGATGCGAAGTAAATGATCTCTTCCAAAGATCTTGGAGACATATCAAGAGCAAGACCCATACGACTCGGAATGCCTTTGAAGTACCAAATGTGCGATACAGGAGCAGCCAACTCAATGTGGCCCATACGTTCACGGCGAACCTTAGCGCGGGTAACTTCTACTCCACAGCGGTCGCAGACAACACCTTTATAGCGTACACGTTTGTACTTACCACAGTGACATTCCCAGTCTTTCGTAGGTCCGAAAATTTTCTCGCAAAATAGTCCTTCTTTTTCCGGTTTAAGCGTACGATAGTTAATCGTCTCCGGTTTTTTGACTTCTCCGCGGGACCAAGAACGAATCTTTTCGGGGGAAGCAAGCCCGATTTTCATATATTCGAAATTGTTAACGTCCAACAAGGAGCAACCCTCCTTAACCAAATCCTGAGTTTTTAGGTTTGATACCGCCCGGCAGCACCGGGCGGTATCAAGAAGCCTGATCCATCCAAAAATGAACCAAGGCATATAACAAAGCTGATATGAGTCAGTCAGCAATCAAACTACTCTACGCCAACCTCAGAGCCTTCCAGATTCAAACTCAGCTTATCGCCGGTTGTATCATCTTCATCATCAAGCTCTCTCATTTCGATTTCTTGTTCGTCTTCGGACAGAATCTTCACGTCCATACCCAAGCTTTGCAGCTCTTTGATCAAGACCTTGAATGATTCAGGAACACCAGGTTCAGGGACATTTTCACCTTTGACGATGGATTCGTAAGTTTTAACACGTCCAACCACATCATCGGATTTCACAGTCAAAATTTCCTGAAGCGTATATGCTGCACCGTAGGCTTCCAGCGCCCATACTTCCATCTCCCCGAAACGTTGACCACCGAATTGGGCTTTACCACCCAACGGCTGTTGCGTAACGAGAGAGTAAGGACCTGTAGAACGGGCATGGATTTTATCGTCGACCATGTGCGCCAGCTTGATCATGTGCATGACACCAACTGTAACTTCACGTTCAAAACGATCTCCTGTACGGCCATCATACAACACCGTCTTACCGTTGCGTTGCATACCCGCTTCTTCCATCGTATCAAATACGTCATATTCCTTGGCACCATCGAATACTGGAGTTGCCACATGAATACCAAGACGCATTGCAGCCATACCCAGATGCACTTCAAGCACCTGTCCGATGTTCATCCGTGAAGGTACACCCAGCGGATTCAGTACGACTTGTACTGGTGTGCCATCTGGCAAGAACGGCATATCTTCTTCAGGCAGGATACGGGCAACGACACCCTTGTTACCGTGACGTCCGGCCATTTTATCGCCTTCAGAAATTTTACGTTTTTGAGCAATATATACGCGTACCAGCTGATTTACACCCGGTGGCAGCTCATCGCCATTTTCACGTGTAAACACTTTAACGTCTACAACGATCCCGTCCGTTCCGTGAGGAACTCTCAAGGAAGTATCGCGAACTTCGCGCGCCTTCTCACCAAAGATCGCATGCAAGAGACGTTCCTCAGCTGTCAGCTCAGTCACACCCTTAGGTGTTACTTTACCAACAAGAATGTCACCTGCGGCGATTTCAGCACCGATACGAATGATGCCGCGCTCATCTAGATTGCGAAGCGCTTCTTCACCAACATTCGGAATATCACGTGTGATTTCTTCTGGTCCAAGCTTCGTATCACGGGCCTCAGATTCGTATTCCTCGATATGGATCGAGGTATATACATCCTCTTTAACCAGTTTCTCGCTCAGCAAGATCGCATCCTCGTAGTTGTAACCTTCCCAAGTCATGAACGCTACGACAACGTTACGTCCCAATGCCAATTCGCCCATTTCCGTGGATGGACCATCCGCTAGAATATCGCCAACTTTGACAATATCGCCTCTGTTTACGATTGGACGCTGGTTGATGCATGTTCCTTGGTTAGAACGCATAAATTTGTGTAATTTATATTTAACAATATCGCCTTTGACTTCAGCGCCATCTACAGTCTCAATACGACGCAACCAAATCTCGTTAGCCGTAGAACGTTCAATTACCCCGTTGTACTTGGAAACAACGCAAACACCAGAATCTTTTGCAGACTTATGTTCCATGCCTGTTCCTACCAAAGGCGCTTTCGGAATCAGCAATGGGACAGCCTGCCGCTGCATGTTGGAACCCATCAATGCGCGGTTCGAGTCATCATTCTCCAGGAACGGAATCAGCGCAGTTGCGACCGATACGACCTGTTTAGGCGATACGTCCATGTAATCAACACGGCTACTTGCCATTGGAATAATGTTATCAGACTGCTTGTTATAGCGGACAATAACGATTTCATCCTTAAAGGTGTTTTCTTCTGTCAGTTCCGCATTTGCCTGAGCAACGATGTAGTTATCTTCTTCATCAGCAGTCAGGTAATCAATCTGTTCTGTAACTTTTCCAGTTTTCGGGTCTACCCAGCGATAAGGAGCTTCGATAAATCCGTACTCGTTGATACGTGCAAAAGTAGACAAAGAGTTGATCAAACCAATGTTTGGTCCCTCTGGTGTCTCGATAGGACACATACGGCCGTAGTGACTCGGATGGACGTCACGTACTTCCATGCCCGCGCGTTCGCGCGTCAAGCCGCCGGGTCCGAGTGCAGACAGACGACGTTTGTGTGTTAGTTCAGCCAGCGGGTTTGTCTGATCCATAAACTGCGACAACTGAGAGCTACCAAAGAACTCTTTTATCGATGCAATGACCGGACGTATGTTGATCAGCGCCTGCGGCGTGATTACATTAGCATCCTGAATTGACATTCTTTCACGCACCACGCGTTCCATACGGGACAGACCAATACGGAACTGATTTTGGAGCAACTCACCTACAGAACGCAAACGACGGTTACCCAAATGGTCAATGTCGTCTGTACTTCCGATTCCGTGAAGCAAGTTAATAAAATAACTGATGGAGGAAATAATATCGGCAGGCGTAATGTTCTTAACCGATTTATCGATATTTCCATTGGCGATCAGTTTTACTACTTTTCCGTCTTCAATTGGTGAGAATACATCAATCGTTTGAAGTGGAATATCATTGCTTTCCAATACACCGCTAGCAACATGATACGTACGGTGTCCAACCGACTCTTCCAATTGAGCCAAAATCTCGTCCAACAGGCGACGGTCTACCATTTGTCCTGCTTCAGCGATGATTTCACCAGTTGTTGTATCAATCAAAGTCTCAGCAAGGCGCTGATTGAACAGACGGTTTTTGATGTGCAGCTTTTTATTGATTTTGTAACGGCCTACGTTGGCCAGATCATAACGTTTTGGATCAAAGAAACGTGCAACAAGCAAGCTCTTTGCGTTATCCAATGTTGGTGGCTCACCCGGACGAAGACGCTCATAGATTTCGATCAGCGCTTTCTCCGTGGAATCCGTGTTGTCTTTATCAAGTGTGTTGCGGATATATTCGTCATTGCCGAGCAAATCCAGAATCTCAGCATCAGTGCCAAAGCCAAGCGCACGCAGCAACACCGTAACCGGAATTTTACGGGTACGGTCAATCCGGACATAGATAATATCCTTCGCATCCATCTCCAGTTCGAGCCAAGCCCCCCGGTTAGGAATTACCGTTGCGGTGTATGTTGTTTTCGCATTCTTGTCGACTTTTGTGCTGAAATAGACGCTGGGAGAGCGAACCAACTGGCTGACAATAACCCGTTCCGCACCGTTAATAATAAACGTACCCGTTTCAGTCATCAGCGGGAAGTCTCCCATGAATACTTCCTGCTCTTTCACTTCCCCGGTTTCTTTATTAATAAGCCGGACTTTTACCCGAAGCGGTGCTGCATACGTAACGTCGCGTTCCTTTGCGTCGTCAACGGTATATTTGGGTTCTCCGAGAGAGTAATCGATAAACTCCAAAATCAGATTTCCTGTGAAATCTTGAATTGGAGAAATATCCCGAAACATTTCCCGTAATCCTTCCTCCAAAAACCAATCATATGATTTTTGTTGGATCTCAATCAGGTTGGGAACCTCGAGTACCTCATTAATACGTGCATAACTGCGCCGAGTGCGTCGACCATATTGAACAAGATGTCCTGCCAACTTAAACTCACCCCTCATGTCTACTCACTTTAAAAATACATTGCGAACCTCTGTTTGTGACCTTATAATAAGACACATACAGAAAATTCGATCTTACAAATACAGAAAAGCCCTTACTCGAATGCATTCGAAAAAAGAGCGACGTATCTGCGGAATCCTCTTGCCGGAAGATCTTCATCACTTGTAGATTTGCCCAAAATGGTTATATTATACGTAGTAGATATAAATACTATACCCTGCTGCGCATAAATCTATTGACATTTCAACAAACTAAAGCCATGGAGGGCATCCTAATACTGACATTTTATAATGATATCACAGACCAGGATTCAAGTCAATGGTCCTATTGCATTTTTCTAAAACTTTTTTCAGCCTTCAAAATCCGATAACCTTTGTCCTTCGTAACTTCCTCCACATGACCGAAAAGACTCTCTATTTTAGCACTTGCCGAAGGAGCACCCTGCTTTTTCTGAATGACCACCCACAAAGCCCCACCCTCGTTTAAATGCTCGTATGCAAGTTCAAAAATGGTATGCACCGTTTCCTTCCCTGCACGTATAGGAGGATTCGTTAAAATCACGTCAAAGCGCTCATGTTGTACTTCTGCAAACAAATCGCTTTGTTTAATGGTGACGTTTTTAATCCCATTACGATCCGCATTCTCTATCGCTAGTTGGACGGCACGCTCATTAATATCAATCATTGTAACATGTCCGTCTGGGACAAGCGTTGCCGCTGTCAAACCAATCGGTCCATAACCACATCCTACATCCAATACCGAGGCGTTAGTAGGAAGCTGCATAGCTTCAATTAGCACCCGACTCCCATAATCAATCCCCTGCTTTGAAAAAACGCCTGAATCGCTGGCAAATCGATAGGAACGTCCACGCAGCACCGTCTCTAGACTTCGTCGTTCATGTGCCGTCTCTGGCCGCTTGGAGTAATAATGATCAGCCATTCACGCCCACCTCTTTCGGTTGTACGGTCGTACTAACATCATAGCCTTTAGAATAATAATTCAGACCCGTTAGTAATACCGCTTTACAGCAACAAACCCCTTGAAGATCACCTCAAGGGGTTTGTTTTAATTCATTGTCTGCAAAGAGCAGTCAATTATTTTACTTCTACAGAAGCGCCTGCTTCTTCCAATTTTGCTTTAACGGATTCAGCTTCTTCTTTTGCAACTTTTTCTTTCAATGGTTTTGGAGCGTTGTCAACCAGTTCTTTTGCTTCTTTCAGGCCAAGACCTGTAATTTCGCGAACTGCTTTGATAACGTTGATTTTGGAAGCGCCAGCGCTTGTCAAGATTACGTCGAACTCGGATTGCTCAGCTTCTGCTGCGCCACCTGCTGCGCCACCTGCTACAGCTACTGGAGCTGCTGCAGTTACGCCGAATTCTTCTTCGATTGCTTTCACGAGATCGTTCAGTTCCAATACGGACATACCTTTAATTGCTTCCAAGATTTGCTCTTTACTCATGGTTGAACCTCCATTTAAATTCCTATTTTTTTGTTCTCAACTGCTATACAGCAGGTTTAATCCCTAAATTATGCGCTTTGCTCTTCTTTTTCTGCAACAGCCTTAACTGCAAGCGCGAAGTTGCGCATAGGAGCTTGAAGCACGCTGAGGAGCATGGAAAGGAGACCTTCGCGGGATGGCAGTTCTGCCAGTGCTTTGATTTCCTCAACACCGATCACGCGACCTTCTACAACTGCACCTTTCAGTTCCAATGCATTGTTTTTCTTAGCGAAATCGTTCAAGATTTTAGCCGCAGACACTGCATCATCTTTACCGAACGCAATTGCAGTAGGACCTGTCAATACTGCGTCCAGTTCAGTCAATTCTGCTGCCGCAGTTGCGCGACGTAGCAGCGTGTTTTTCAGCACTTGAAATTCGATTCCGGCTTCGCGAAGCTGCTTACGCAGCTCAGTTACTTGGGCAACATTCAGACCGCGATAGTCTGCAACTACAGTTGTTACGCTCTCGCGCAATTTTGCAGCTACAACTTCAACAGCTTCTTGTTTTGCTTGAATCACCTTTGCATTTGCCAAACTGTACACCTCCTGATCAATTTATCTACTTTGTTCGAAACACTCATTCTGGCGTTCTACCAAAGTCGTTTTCATGAGCATGAAAAAAGCCTCCGTAGAGTACGAAGGCTTGATAAATCTACATGGACGGGACAAGCCCGTCACATGAAACGTTCTATCATAACACCTCGGTAGGAAATTAAGCTCGAAAGCACCTACTGTCTACGGTAAGCATATTCAACTTTAACGGTCAGTCACAAGGACTCACAACTTTTACAGAATAACAAATTCAATTGAACCTGTCAATAAAAATATTATCTGTAAACAGATGCGTTCACACGTGCGCTTGGTCCCATAGTCGAAGAAATAGCGATGTTTTTCAGGTATACACCTTTAGCAGCCGCTGGTTTCGCACGGTTCAAGGCTTCAATCAAGGCTTTAAGGTTTTCGTTCAGTTGTTCAGCACTGAAAGATGCCTTGCCGATTGGTGCGTGAATTTGACCTGCTTTGTCGAGACGGTATTCGATTTTACCGGCTTTAATTTCTTGAACAGCCTTGGCAACGTCGAAAGTAACTGTGCCTGCTTTAGGGTTAGGCATCAAACCTTTACCACCGAGCAAACGACCCAGTTTACCAACCTCACTCATCATATCAGGTGTCGCAACGCAGACGTCGAATTCGAACCAGCCTTGTTGGATTTTGTTGATCATGTCTTGATCGCCAACAAAATCAGCGCCAGCCGCTTCCGCTTCTTTCACTTTGTCACCTTTTGCAAATACCAGAACGCGTTGTGTTTTACCCGTACCATGTGGCAGGACAACAACACCACGAACAGCCTGGTCTTGTTTACGAGCATCTACGCCCAGACGAACTGCAGCTTCAACGGTTTCGTCGAATTTAGCAGTTGCAGCCTTTTTCACCAGTTCAACGGCTTCCAAAGGCTCATAAGTTGCTTCGCTGTCAATCAGCTTAGCAGCTTCCAGGTATTTTTTACCATGTTTAGCCATTATCTTTTCCTCCTTATGTGGTATTAGCGGATATTCCTCCCACACTTGCCGGACAGTCAAGCTGCCGGCACACGTAGATTAATAAAATTAATCTACGATGGTGATACCCATGCTGCGAGCAGTACCTTCAACCATACGCATTGCCGATTCTACGGAAGCTGCGTTAAGGTCAGGCATTTTTTGTTCTGCAATTTGACGAACAGCAGCGCGATTTACAGTTGCAACTTTCGTTTTATTCGGTTCACCGGAACCTTTTTCGATTTTAGCAGCAACTTTCAACAGAACAGCAGCCGGTGGAGTTTTGGTGATGAACGTAAAAGAACGATCTTCAAATACCGAAATTTCAACCGGAATAATCAGGCCTGCTTGATCAGCAGTACGAGCATTGAACTCTTTACAGAATGCCATAATGTTGACACCTGCTTGACCCAAAGCTGGACCTACTGGAGGCGCTGGATTAGCTTTCCCTGCAGGAATCTGCAGTTTTACCATTTTAATTACCTTTTTTGCCATGGATGACACCTCCTTGACTCAATAGTGGTAGACGGACCTATCGATCCTCCCACAAGAAACCTGTAAGAAAAATCTATATTTTCTCCACTTGAGTATAATCCAACTCAAGCGGGGTTTCCCGTCCAAACATGTTGACGTGAACCTTAAGCTTGCTCTTCTCAACCAAAATTTCTTCCACGGAGCCCACAAAATTCGCAAAAGGACCAACTTTAATTCGCACGGATTCCTTAACATCGAATTCAATCTTCGGTTTCGGCTCTACCATGCCCATATGCTTCAGAATCTGTTCAACTTCTTCCGGAAGCAAAGGCGTCGGCTTGGAACCCGAGCCTGTCGACCCTACAAATCCCGTAACACCTGGTGTGTTGCGTACAACATACCAAGAATCATCGGTTTGGACCATTTCGACCAAGACATAACCAGGGTAGACTTTACGCATAACGGTTTTTTTCTTACCGTCCTTGGTTACCAGTTCTTCTTCCATAGGAACAAGAACACGGAATATCTTGTCTTCCATGCCCATGGACTCAACGCGTTTTTCCAAATTGGCTTTGACTTTGTTCTCATACCCTGAATAGGTATGAACGACGTACCATCTTTTTTCCATATCAAGCCACCTGGAACCCTTCCTAGATAATCGCTTCGATCACAGCGGAAATGCCGATATCGAGAACCCAAAAATAAATCGTGACGAACGCAATCGTCCCTACGACAATCAGCGTATAGTTGGTCAGTTCTTTACGATTGGGCCAGCGAACTTTCTTGAGTTCAGCCCAGCTTTCAGAGAAAAAGGAAAACAGAGACTTGAAACTGCGTTTCACGCCGACTACACCTCCAAAAACTATCTGGTTTCCCGATGAGAAGTCTGTTCGTTACAGGACTTACAGAATTTCTTCATCTCCATGCGGTCGGGGTGATTACGCTTGTTTTTCGTCGTTGTGTAATTTCTTTGTTTGCAATTTGTACAAGCCAAAGTAATAATTACCCGCATGATGTGCACCTCCCGAAGACATCCAACACCGGAAGTCTCATAATTGATCCTAAAAAAAACCGCGAATTTAGGCCTACCTAAAACACTTTATCACACGGGGTTTTCCATGTCAACGAATGTTTGCATACATTTCGCAGTCTCGGTTGTGGTGCATTTTAACATCTGTCCATCCTTTGAAGCTGTTCTCTGAAATACTGCTTCATAATCAAAGCGATATCTATTATTCATCTTTTTTAGTATAAATCATTTACAACACTTATAAACCTGCACAGCTTACCCAAAACGAATAAAAAAAGACTCAAACTCGAGCCTTTTCCATGTCAGCCTCTACTGTCAACTATCCCTTACTTCCAGATACTTTTCAAGTTTACGCTTGACCCGTTGCAGCGCGTTATCAATGGATTTTACATGGCGGTCCAGGTCTTCAGCAATCTCCTGATACGAACGACCGTCCAGATACAACATAAGTACCTTACGTTCTAGCTCGCTCAGAATCTCAGACATTTTGTCCTCAAGACCCACAAACTCTTCCTGATTGATAATCAGCTCTTCAGGGTCACTTACTTGTGTCCCGCAAATCACATCGAGCAATGTCCGGTCTGACTCTTCATCATAGATGGGCTTGTCCAGAGATACGTAAGAGTTCAGAGGAATGTGCTTTTGTCGTGTAGCCGTCTTAATTGCCGTAATAATCTGTCGTGTTATACACAACTCGGCGAAAGCCTTGAACGAAGCAAGCTTGTCTCCCTTAAAATCACGGATGGATTTGTAGAGACCAATCATGCCCTCCTGAATAATATCCTCGCGATCAGCACCAATCAGGAAGTAGGATCTGGCCTTGGCCCGCACAAAGTTCCGATATTTGTTAATCAGAAACTCCAGCGCTTCCCCATCACCTTCATGGACTGCTCCGACAATGTCTTCATCATTTTTGTAATCAAACTTTGACAACATGATATCCTTGAGGTCCACACTCACTAACAATCCCTCCGGCTGCAACGCAAGGTACCCGTTACTCTCTCAAATATACGACAAGTATACGCGATGTAACCTGATACCGTCAACCACAACAACCTAAAAAAGAAGAGCGCTAACAAAATTGTCAATGGTTTCAAAATGGAGAGTATCCCAATTACTGGATCACTCTCTTCTCCATCGTTCGAACAGCTTTCGAAGCTCTGGACTCAGCTTGGCATCCAGCGAATTTCGGGACAATTTGGCGTTATCCTGCTGAATTCGCTTCTGGACTTCTCTTTCAGATTCCTCAATCTCGATCAGCAATTCTCGTGCCGATACCCTGAGTGCTCCCTGACCAAAGGCAACATGCTGTTCTACCTGATCACTTGTCGCTACGTAAATACTTCTCCTCTTGCTGCTCAACTCACGAACCAATCGCTCGATGCACTCGTCAGCTGTCTCTTTTTCTCTCGTAAAATAAATCTGGACTTTGCTCTGGGCAAAGGTCTTACCTAATCCTGGCACCCTGTAAGCATCAAATACGACGATGACTCTTCTGCCGGAATACGCCTGATGATCCGCCAGTCGTTCTAGCAGTCTGTCCCTCGCTTCCTGCATACCAGATTGTACCAGTGCGGAAAGTTCGGGCCAGGCTCCAATCATGTTGTAACCGTCCACAAGCAGAACATCCCGCGTGTCAGCCATATCGTCAGCCCCGTGCCTGTCGTCCGCGCAAGACTTCGTACATAACGACACCTGCAGCTACAGAAGCATTGAGGGAATTAATTTGTCCCGCCATTGGCAGCTTGACGAGTACATCACATTTTTCACGGATCAAACGGCCCATTCCTTTATTTTCGTTACCAATGACAATCGCTACGGGACCCGTGAATACTCCATTCCCAAAGACAGGATCGGTCGCCGTAACATCCGTGCCAACTACCCATACACCTTCTTCTTTAAGACGGTCAATGGTTTGTCCGAGATTGCTTACCCGTGCCACCGGCACATACTCTACAGCACCTGCTGATGTTTTAGACACCGTTGCAGTCACTGCGGCTGAACGCCTTTTGGGTACTATAATACCATGTGCTCCGGTGCAATCTGCTGTACGAAGGATGGAGCCCAAGTTATGAGGGTCTTCAATCTCATCCAGCAAAATCAAAAACGGCTCTTCTCCCTTAGCACGAGCACTAGCAAGCAAGTCCTCTACTTCAGCGTAGGCAAAAGGTGCAGCTTGCGCAACCACTCCCTGATGCTGAATGCCTGGAACCATTTGATCAAGCTTACGCTTGTCCACCTGCAAAACAATGATTCCTGCTTTTTTCGCCTCAGCCGTAATCGGCAGTGTCAAATGCTTTTGTGCATTATCCGCAATCCATATTTTATTTATCGTCCTACCCGAACGCAGCGCCTCTATTACCGAGTGTTTACCGGCAATCCATTCATCTTCCATCTCTAGCTTCCTCCCGGGAAACGGTCGATTCTCAACCTATCCAATCCGTTCCCAATTTATGATTTTTCGGTATTTTCCATTTGTGCAATTCCGTACGTAACCAACTCTCTCAATCTGTCCAAATGTCCATCACAATAAAGATAACCAATCAACCCTTCCAGTGCCGTGGCGTGTCGATACTCAAGCACATCAGCATTTTTGGGCAGGCTCCCTGATTTGGCATTTCTCCCTTGTCGGACAATATCACGCTCTTCATCCGTCAGCACTGTTTCTAGCAGCCCCAACATACGGCTCTGTGCTTTGGCGGAGACAAGCCTTGTAGCTCGTCGATGTAAATGATTGGGACGCAGGTTGAGCTGTGCCAACAGATATTGCCGGACAGCCACCTCATACACTGCATCACCAATGTAAGCTAACGCAATGGGGGGCATCAAGCGAGCCGGCTTGGACGCAGGATACGGAAACCAGTTTCCTGCGCCTTCCACAGCTCCTGAGTTCAGTGGGTTATCACTCATTTCCGCCGCCACCGCATCCCCTGCGCCGTGTCTTCCAGCACAATGCCCTTAGCAGCTAATAGATCGCGGATTTCGTCAGCTCTCCCCCAGTTTTTCGTTTTACGAGCTTCGACACGTTCTGCAATTAACTGCTCAATTTCGTCATCCAGCAGTTCTTCACTCGGCTCTGAATAAATGCGAAGTACACTATTCATCGAGTGGAAGGTTTGCAATACAGCCTGTAGTTCCGCCTGACTGACAACATCACGCTGCAACAACAGATTGGCTTCGCTAACCCACTCGAATACCGCAGTAATCGCATCAGGTGTATTAAAATCATCATTCATTTTTTCCTCGAATTGCTGCAATATCCCGTCAAGCTTCATTTGCAGCTCAGCAGATACTTCTCCGTTACCTTTTAAAGCAATGGCTAAACGATGCTTTACGTTGGCAACTGCATTAGCTATCCGTTCGACACTATTCTCCGCCTGACTCATCGTCTCTTGGTTGTAGTTTAAAGGATTGCGGTAATGTGTCGACAGCATAAAATAACGTAAAGCCTCAGGCTTGTGGTGAGCCCGCAGATCTTTAACCAGAATACCGTTACCGAGTGATTTCGACATTTTTTCATTATCTATGCGAATATATCCGTTATGCATCCAATAGCGTGATAATGGTTTACCTGTGACGACTTCGGATTGTGCGCATTCACATTCATGATGCGGAAATTGCAAATCCTGTCCGCCTCCATGAATGTCCAATGTATCCCCCAAATAGTGACGAGCCATAGCAGAGCATTCGATATGCCAGCCTGGGCGTCCATCCCCCCAAGGACTTGACCAGTAAATTTCTCCCGGTTTGGCCGCTTTCCAGAGCACAAAATCCTCGGCATTCTCCTTGCGTTCATCCACATTGATGCGAATCCCAAACTGGAGCTCCTCCAAATTTTGACCTGACAGCTGTCCGTAGTCTTTGAACTTTTTGGTACGGTAGAAGACATCACCAGCATTCTCATAGGCATAGCCTTTGTCTACCAGATCCTTGATAAAATCAATAATCAGATCCATACTCTCGGTTACACGGGGATTTATGCTAGCAGCAGGAACATTTAATCCTGCTAAATCCTCATGATAGGCACCAATAAATTTCTCAGCAACTGCCGGAACCTCCATATCAAGTTCCCGAGCTTTGCGGATCAACTTATCATCGACGTCCGTAAAATTCACCACATAGTTTACATCGTAGCCCAAATACTCCAAGTAGCTGCGTACCACGTCAAACACAATTACAGGTCGAGCATTACCAATATGAATGTAATCATACACTGTCGGTCCACATACATACATTTTAACCTTTCCAGGCTCCAGTGGCACAAAAGGCTCCCGGCTCCTCGTCATTGTATTATAAATTTGAAGCGGCATCGTTATGTTCCTCCCTCATGAAAATTATCCTTGTAATTTATTCTCTTGGGTCACCTGATGTTTTTGAGCAGATTGAATATCCTTCAAATCAGACAATTCTGCTCGTAATCGTTCTATCTCCAATTGAAGAGCCCGTATAGAATCGACGACCGGATCAGGCAGCTGGTGACTAAGTCGATCTGGACGTCTGCCATCCTGTCTGACCACTCGTCCCGGGATGCCCACTACCGTACTGTTTGGCGGAACTTCTTTCAACACCACCGAGTTGGAGCCAATGTTGGATTGCGCTCCAATCGTAAATGAACCCAATATTTTTGCACCGGAGCCTATAACGACATTATTCCCAATGGTGGGGTGGCGCTTCCCTTTCTCTTTTCCAGTCCCTCCGAGGGTAACCCCCTGATACAACACGACATCGTCGCCAATTTCACAGGTCTCACCAATGACAATCCCCATGCCATGGTCAATGAACAACCGATTTCCGATACGAGCGCCAGGATGAATCTCAATTCCTGTCATAAACCTCGATACCTGAGATATAACACGGGCTAGAGTGCACCACTTTCGCAAATAAAACCAGTGTGCGATTCGGTGTGCCCAAAGGGCATGAACGCCAGAATACGTAAAAATGACTTCCAGCTTACTCCGGGCGGCCGGATCATTATCCAAAACAGTTTGAATATCGGATTTGAAATGTCTGAACATGTCGCCCTCCTATTCCCTCCATATCCTTGCCGCATCACACTTCACATTTCGCCAATTCTCGTAGTCACCAGCAATCTTCGACATTTTTCAGCCTACAGCGACTCTAAATCTGATAAAAATGAAAAAGCGCCTCCGCAGCCTAAGCTGCAGAGACGCATATACGTGGTCCCACTCTGCTTCGAACATATCTACTGCATAAAAAGCAGACAAGTCCGTCTTTGGCGTCCTGTAACGGGAACGAATCGGCATGCCCTTGCCACATCAGCACTTGAGGCTAATGAGGGTTCGGGCGCACGGCTCCCAGGCGCATTTCCTCCGCAGGCCACCTAGACGGCTCCCAGCCCGGGGTTTCCCCACGGCCGTCCTCTCTGGTAGATGCCCTTATGCAGTGTACTTCTCCTGTTCGCAGCCTTTACACGTAAGTATCAATCCATATCAATGGAGTCATTATAGCGAAAAGACAACAAATTGACAAGAAATATCAGCCTTTAATTTGTGCCTTAAGACGGTCCAATACCTTGTCACGCCCAAGTAAGTAGATCGTTTCGTTCAGATCCCGCCCATGAGTTTGACCTGTAAGGGCCACACGAATCGGCATAAACAGTTGTTTTCCCTTAAAGCCAGTTTCCTTTTGGACTTCCTTGATCAGCTTGGCCATTTGTGGAGCTGTAAATTCCTCGCTCGTTTCAACCTTAGCTGCAAAGGCTCTAAGCACATCAGGAACCTGCTCTTCGGCCAGAACAGCCGCCGCATCGGCGTCCAACTCCAGATGTGAGCGGAAAAACAACTCAGACAACGCCACAATATCAGACGCTGAAGTCATTTGTTCTTGGTATAAGCGGACAAGAGCTTTAGCCCAATCCTGTTGTTCAGCCGATAAATCATTCGGCAACAGCCCTGCTGCCTGCAAATGTGGAATTGCCATGCTGGCAATCCGCTCAGGATCAGCCTTTTTAATATAATGATTGTTCAGATAAGCAAGCTTGTTCGTATCAAATACAGCTGGGCTTTTGGACAAACGATTCGGATCGAAAATAGAAATCAGTTGTTCCCGATCATAGATCTCTTCCTCGCCTTCTGGAGACCAGCCCAACAGTGCAATAAAGTTGAAAATAGCTTCCGGCAGATAGCCTAGCTTATCGTACTGCTCCATGAACTGAATAATGGATTCATTTCGTTTACTGAGCTTTTTATGATCCTCGCCTACGATCAGCGTCATATGACCAAAGCGTGGCGGCTCCCAGCCGAGAGCTTCAAAAATCATCAGTTGTCGCGGTGTATTGGACACATGATCTTCGCCGCGCAGTACATGCGATATTTTCATCAAATAGTCGTCAACTGCTACCGCGAAGTTATATGTCGGAATACCGTCTTTTTTGACGATAACAAAATCGCCGCTTTCCTTGGAATTGAACGTAATTTGACCTTTAACCATATCATCAAACGTATATTCACGATCCTCTGGCACGCGAAAACGAATACTTGGTACACGGCCCTCTACTTCAAAAGCTTGGCACTGTTCTTCTGTTAAATCGCGATGTTTGCCTGAATAACGCGGAGTCTCCCCACGCGCCATCTGTTCTTCTCGCTCTCGCTCCAGCTCTTCTTCCGTGCAGTAACAACGGTAGGCCAGACCACGATCCAGCAAATCCTGCCAGTATGTTTTGTAAATGTCCAAGCGTTCAGTCTGGCGATAAGGTCCAAACTCGCCGCCCACATCTATACTTTCATCCCAATCCATGCCCAACCATTTCAAATATTTAAGCTGGCTTTCTTCTCCGCCCTCAATATTGCGCTTCACATCTGTATCTTCGATGCGAATAATAAATTTTCCGCCTTGATTGCGGGCAAACAAATAATTAAATAATGCCGTTCTGGCATTTCCAATATGCAGATGCCCTGTAGGACTTGGTGCATAGCGTACACGAACTTCCGTGCTCATATAATCTCCTCCAAATAGAATTACTCAAGATGATAGCATTTACTTGATTAGACAGACAACCGATTGAGCCGCAATTCCCTCGCCCCGCCCGGTAAACCCGAGCTGCTCCGTCGTCGTCGCCTTGACATTTACCTGGGACGACTCCTCTGCTTCCAGTACTCGGGCGATAATTTCATTCATCTGCGGGATGTATGAAATCATCTTGGGCTTCTGCGCAATGATCGTAGAATCGATGTTCCCCAATCGATATCCCCGCTCTTTAGCCAGCCCCCACACATGCTCCAGTAGCTTAAGACTATCCGCGTCCTTAAATTCAGGGTCGTTATCTGGAAAATGCTTTCCGATGTCTCCCAAGCCAAGCGCGCCCAGGATCGCATCGCTAATGGCATGCAGCAGCACGTCTGCATCGGAATGACCCAGTAAACCTTTTTCATACGGAATATTTACGCCTCCGATGATGCATGGCCTTCCTTCCACCAGCTGATGGACGTCAAATCCTTGCCCCACTCTGATCATTTATATCCTCTCCCTCTGTCTTTACCCATAACGCCGCCATCTCCAAATCCTCAGGCGTAGTAATTTTGATGTTCTTGTAGCTGCCTTGAACGACAGTAACCGGAATGCCTATCCGCTCCACCAGCATAGAATCATCTGTCCCTAAAAATCCTGCCTGCTCCGCTTCCTCATAGGCCCGCAGCAGATCGGAAAGACGAAAAGTCTGTGGCGTTTGAATACTCCACAGACTTCGGCGATCCGGCGTTGCTGTAATGATACCATCTCCGTTCACTTGCTTGATTGTATCCTTCACAGGTACTGCCGCAACAGAAGCACCCGCACGCTGAGCAGCCTCCAGGCATGAACGTACAAGCTCAGGCTGAATCAATGGACGCACGCCATCATGCACCATCACCCAATCTGTTTGCAAGTGGCGCAAACCGCGATAAACCGAATGCTGGCGTTCACTGCCACCAGCCACCACCCGTACATTTTTACCGATCTTGTATTGATGAATCCAGTCTCTGCAGCGTTCCACATCTCCAGCGCCAGTAACCATCACCATTTCATCCACTTCGGGCATTGCTGCGAATATTTCAAGTGTATGTATGAAGATGGGCTTGTCCCGCAAAAGCAGAAATTGCTTGCTCTCCTGCGTTCCCATACGGGAGCCGCGCCCGGCCGCCACAATCACGACTCCTACCTGATTGTTCATTCAAATAACTCCTGCCCTGATCGCACTTGGACGATCCGTATGATAACACATCTACTTCATCATACCTCGTTTATTGAGCTTTTTCCAATAATTTCGGTTTGGCAAAGATCATGCGGCCCGCAGAGGTCTGAAGTACGCTTGTGACCAGCACTTCCATGAGAGAGCCAATATAGTCACGTCCACCCTCGACGACAATCATCGTACCATCATCCAGATAGGCTACACCCTGCCCATGCTCCTTACCGTCCTTGATAATCTGCACCATAATCTCCTCACCGGGCAGTACTACAGGCTTCACTGCGTTCGCCAAATCATTAATGTTCAGCACAGACACACCTTGAAGTTCACATACTTTATTCAGATTAAAATCATTAGTTACAACCTTACCCTGCAACACCTTTGCAAGCTTAACCAGCTTACTGTCGACCTCTGAGATTTCCTCAAAATCTCCCTCATAAATCAGCACATTCACATCTAGCTCTTTTTGGATTTTATTCAATATATCCAGGCCCCGCCGCCCACGGTTACGCTTAAGTAAATCTGAAGAATCTGCGATATGCTGAAGCTCCTCCAACACAAATTCAGGAATCACAATAGTTCCCTCGATAAACCCTGTCTTGCAAATATCCGCAATACGTCCATCTATAATAACGCTGGTGTCCAAAATTTTATGCTCCTCCAGCTTGCGTTCCTCAATATCCGTTCCCCGACCAAAAAAGCCTGAACTCCAAAAGGATGACAACTCGTCCCGCTTTTCTAGCCCAACCATCAATCCCACATATCCGCATAGCAAGGTAACCGCGGTCTGGATAAGTAAACCAGGTGCTCCCAACCCTGAAAGGAGTGGGTAAACTGCTAAGGAAAGGATCAACCCTACCGCTAACCCCATCACACCTGCCATCATCTCATTCATCGGAATTCGTACCAGGCCTTCAATCCCCTTCTGCAATCGATTCGCTACGGTTGCCCCTGCGAATGAGCAGCCAACTATAAACAGCACCGCTCCCGCAATCATCCAAACAGCCATTCCTGGTAAAGAACCATCACTCAACCATTGTGGCATCCACGATACAAAGCCTCCTATCCGCTGGTATAACGTATAGCCAAACCACGCGCCGCACAATCCTGTAAAAGTTAAAATAGCCTTTCTCCACATCGAGTCTCTATACCTCCTTTATTTTCTTTTCAATAGACTGCTATTTATTGGATACATAGCACTTCCCTTACCAGTATGATCCATTTTCCACATAACTAACCCTGTGTTTTCACTTTTTATCCATAAAAAAAAGCATTTATCTCCCTGAATAAATCGAGGAAATAAATGCTTATTCTAATTCTAATCTGGCACTAACGCTGTGAATGACGATATTGGTCGTCCTGTTCTTCCTGGTTAGTACGATCCCGTTCACGCCCACGTCTGCGCGATAGCTTCCGAATGTTCAGCTTCATACCGTACAATGCATACAGCACCAGCGGGACAAAAATCAGCTTCGACAACTGGTCAGGGAATTTCACAGCCAGAACCACCGCTGCAAGTACGACCCATGGAGCAACCCAGATCGCTTTCTTCGGAAGGCCTACCTTTTTGAAATTCGGATATCTCATGGAGCTAACCATCAAATAAGATACCAACAACATGGCGATCGACATGTATAACAATGAAATCTCGTTATGGAATAAGGACAACGTGGCTAATACGCCACCTGCTGCCGGAATGGGCAAACCTGTAAAATAACCTGGTACACCAGGACGTACGTTAAAACGAGCCAATCGCAATGCTCCACACATCGGAAAAATGGCTGTAACTGTCCAGGCTAGAGCCGAATTCGCATCATGAAAAGCAACCATGTACATAATAACTGCAGGAGCAACGCCAAAAGATATCATATCTGATAAGGAGTCCAGTTCTTTACCGAATTCGCTCTGGGCATTCAGGGCCCGGGCCATCCTTCCATCCAGTCCGTCCAACAACATGGCGACAATGACCATAATAGCGGCAAGACTGTATTTTCCGTCTACGGCCAATAAAATGGCGATCATTCCGAGAAACAAGTTACCCAAGGTACACATGTTCGGAATTGATTTGGTAATCATCTCTTCACCTCAATGTATGAATTGTTCCATTATAATCCTTTCACTGTATTACATTTACATTTGTCTGTCAATGAAAACTTGTTCCTGCAATCGTTTAAGGCCTTCTTTTATCGTACGCGCTCGCACCTCTCCAATACCATCCACTTCATCCAATTCTTCAATCGTTGCTGTTATGACATGTGGAAAACGTCCAAAACGTTCCACCAGGTTATGGATAATTACATTTGGCAAACGAGGGATTTTGTTCAGCACCCGATAGCCGCGTGCAGCAATATATTCTTCTGAGGTCGCTGCTGAAGAAGGGTAGCCTAATAAACGCACAATATGATTCGCATCCAGTAATTCGTCATCCGTAGAACGCTTGAGCCCTAATATAATTTCACGAATCTTCTCGTCGCTGTCGTCTTTGGCATAATCCTTATACAGCAACCAAGCCTCTTCCTCAATATTGCTGACAAGCTCCTCCATCTGCATGCTAATCAGCCTGCCCTCATTTCCAAGCTCGTTAATAAATCGTTTGATCTCCATTTTGATACGCAGCACCATTTCAATCCGTTGAATGACATTAACGACCTCAGGCATGGTAACCAGCTCTTCGAACTCAGATGCAGTTAAATTGGTTGAGGCTTGCCCCAACACGGATCTATACTTCTCCAACGTCTGAATAGCCTGATTAGCTTTCGTTAAAATAACTCCGATTTCCTTGAGCGCATATCGTAAAGTCCCCTGATACAACGTAATAATATTACGACGCTGGGAAATAGACACAACCAGTTTGCCAGTCTGCTTCGCCACTCTTTCCGCCGTCCGGTGCCGAATCCCTGTTTCTATGGACGAAATGGAGGAGTCAGGAATCAATTGCGTATTAGCATATAAAATTCGTTTTAAATCCTCGCTCAATATGATTGCGCCGTCCATTTTCGCCAGCTCATACAAATAGTTCGGTGAAAAATCACAATTAATAGAGAAACCGCCGTCCACGACTTCCATTACTTCCGGGCTATAGCCAACGACCAGAAGAGCACCCGTTTTGGCACGCAAAACGTTTTCCAATCCGTCGCGAAAGGGAGTTCCCGGTGCCACAAGCCGCAGCAAATCATTCATTTTATCCAGTTGGCTCGCTTCCTTCATTCTCAATGCCCCCTAATCTAATGCAGCTGCCAGTGCATCTGCCACCGTTCCAACTCCTATAATTTGTATCCCTTTCGGATGTGTCCAGCCCTTCAAGCTTTTCTCGGGCATGATCACCCGCTTGAAACCTAATTTCTCCGCTTCTCGCACTCGTTGTTCGGCTCGGGATACAGCGCGCACTTCACCTGTCAGTCCCACCTCACCAAAAATTACATCGTACGGCTTGGTAGCAGCATCCCTAAAGCTGGAAGCAATGCTCACCGCTATAGCTAAATCCACCGCCGGTTCGTCCAGTTTTACGCCTCCGGCAACGTTGAGATAAGCGTCCTGGTTTTGTAGAAACATGCCCATCCGCTTTTCTAGGACGGCAATGATTAATCCCATCCGATGATGGTCGATCCCCGTACCCATTCGGCGTGGAGATGGGAAATGCGTAGCCGCAATGAGTGCTTGCAGTTCAACCAACACTGGTCGGGTTCCCTCCATACTGGCAACCACAGTGGAACCAGCCACTCCCAGTGGCCGTTCGGACAGGAAAAGCTCAGAAGGATTCGCAACCTCACGCAAACCGCTTTCGGCCATTTCAAAAATGCCAATTTCATTCGTCGAACCGAAGCGGTTCTTAACCGCACGCAACAGCCGATACGTATGATGGCGCTCTCCCTCAAAATAAAGCACACAATCGACCATATGCTCCAACAACCGAGGACCTGCAATAGCGCCTTCCTTGGTCACATGTCCTACCAGTACTGTTGCAATGCCTAATCCCTTGGCGATTCGCATAAATCGTGAAGTACACTCGCGCACTTGCGCTACACTACCAGGCGCACTTGTCACTTCAGGCAAATATACAGTCTGTATCGAGTCGATGACCAAAAACTCTGGCTTCAAGCTGTCCACCGCTTCTTCAATCGTCTCCAAATTTGTCTCACATAATACGTACAGATTGGGAGACAAGGCACCGAGTCGATCTGCACGTAACTTCGTTTGGCGAACTGATTCCTCACCAGACACGTATAGTACCTTTAATCCAGTTAACGCCAGCTCGTTAGAGGTTTGCAGCATGAGCGTAGACTTACCGATGCCCGGATCACCACCCACTAGAATAAGTGAGCCTGGCACCACACCTCCACCGAGTACACGATTTAATTCACCAATACCCGTCAAAATTCGTGCTTCTCTGCCACTCTCCACTTCAATAATAGGAAGCGGTTTGTCTTTTGTGCTATGAGTAAGAAGGGAAGATCCCATTCCTTGAGTTTTTACAACGCTTTCCGTTTCTTCAACCATGGAATTCCATGCCTGGCATCCAGGACATTTTCCGTACCATTTGGGCGATTCATAGCCACATTCTGTACAGGAAAATTTAGTTTTCACTTTAGCCATACTTTATTCCCTGGCTCCTTCTTGACGACGATGATGTCAAATTTATTTCACACAGCACCTGAAAGAGCTGTAACAATAAAAGTTTACCATTGAAGCTTGGCGGACGTAAAGCAATATCACAAACTTTCCCAAAGCTTTTACTCTGCCCTTTCACAGTCTTCTACGCACAAAAAGGGTGCCTTCGCAATAGCTTTCCAGCCTGCGAGACACCCTTTTCTAATGTTTTATTTACTAAACTGCTTTAGGACTTCGCGGATACATTATCCTTTTTTGTTACTGTCAATGCACCGTTCTCCTCATCAATGTAGAGAGAATCGCCTTTAGAAATGTTTCCAGTCAACAATTCCTCGGACAGGCGATCTTCAATATGCTTCTGGATTGCACGACGCAATGGACGCGCACCATACGCTGGATCGAAGCCTTCCTTGGCAAGGAAATTTTTGGCCTTGTCTGTCAACTCGAAGTCCACCTCATACTCATTCAGACGCTTACGCAGTTCCTCAGACATGAGTGAAACAATTTCGGCAATATGTTTTTCTTCGAGAGAATGGAAAACGATAATTTCATCTATCCGGTTCAAGAACTCAGGACGGAAGCTTTTCTTCAGCTCATCCATCACTTTGCCCTTCATGTTATCGTAATCCGCCCCAGCGTCCACCACAGCCGTAAAGCCAAGCGTGGAGTTACGTTTAATCGCCTGTGCACCAACGTTAGAAGTTAGGATGATCAGTGTGTTGCGGAAGTCAACAACACGACCTTTGGAATCCGTCAGACGTCCATCCTCCAACACTTGCAGCAGAATATTAAACACTTCTGGGTGTGCCTTTTCAATTTCATCCAGCAGCACAACAGAGTAAGGCTTACGACGTACCTTCTCAGTCAGTTGACCGCCTTCTTCATATCCAACGTACCCTGGAGGCGCTCCTACCAGACGGGATGTGGAGTGCTTCTCCATATATTCGGACATATCAATACGGATGACCGCATTTTCATCACCAAACATAGATTCGGCCAAGGCGCGTGCCAGCTCTGTTTTACCAACCCCAGTTGGGCCAAGGAAAATAAAAGAGCCAATTGGACGCTTCGGATCTTTCAGACCAGCACGTGCACGGCGAATCGCCCGGCTTACTGCCTTAACAGCTTCGTCCTGCCCAATCACCCGTTCATGCAACAGTTGTTCCATATTCAGCAAACGATGTGTTTCTTCCTCTTTCAGCTTGCTGACTGGAACACCAGTCCAGATGGCTACAACCTGAGCGATATCCTCTGGTGTAACTTCGGAATCTGTACGCCCTTGTTGTTCTTTCCATTGATTCTTCGTGACATCCAGCTCTTCACGGATTTTTTGCTCTGTATCACGCAGCGCAGCTGCCTTTTCAAACTCCTGGCTTTGTACCGCCGAATCTTTTTCCTTGCGGATATCTTCAAGACGGTTTTCCAGCTGTTTCAGATTTGGCGGTACTGTATACGAATTCAGCCTTACCTTGGAACCTGCTTCGTCAATAAGGTCAATAGCCTTATCCGGTAGGAAGCGATCCGTAATATAACGATCTGACAATCTTACCGCAGCTTCAATAGCCTCATCAGTAATTTTCACGCGGTGATGCGCTTCGTAACGGTCGCGCAGACCGTACAAGATTTGAATTGCTTCTTCTGGAGATGGCTGATCCACTGTAATAGGTTGAAAACGGCGCTCCAAAGCAGCATCTTTCTCAATATATTTGCGATATTCATCCAGCGTAGTGGCACCGATGCATTGTAGCTCGCCACGTGCCAGCGCAGGTTTCAGGATGTTGGACGCATCAATTGCGCCTTCCGCTCCACCAGCGCCAATCAGCGTATGCAGCTCGTCAATGAACAATACGATATTTCCGGCTTGACGAATCTCGTCCATAATCTTCTTCAAACGATCCTCAAATTCACCACGATACTTCGTTCCTGCTACTACAGAGCCCATATCGAGTGTCATTACGCGTTTATCGCGCAACGTTTCGGGAATCTCATTCGCTATGATTTTTTGTGCCAATCCTTCGGCAATCGCTGTTTTACCTACCCCAGGTTCACCGATTAATACAGGATTGTTCTTTGTACGACGGCTGAGCACTTGAATAACACGCTCAATTTCCTTGCTACGCCCAATAACGGGGTCCAGGTTATTTTCTTTCGCAGAAGCTGTCAGATCGCGTGCCAGACTGTCCAGAGTTGGCGTACTGACATTAGCTGGAGCACCGTGATGGCTGGAAACTGCCTCGCTGCTGCCGAGCAATTGAAGCACTTGCTGACGAGCTTTATTCAGACTAATACCCAGGTTGTTCAGCACTCGTGCTGCTACGCCTTCACCTTCACGAATAAGACCTAGCAAAATATGCTCGGTACCTACATAGGTATGACCCAGTTTACGTGCTTCATCCATAGATAGCTCAATAACTTTCTTGGCACGTGGAGTATAGGCAATGTTCGTCGGTTGCTCTTGACCACGTCCAATCAGTGTTTCCACTTCATCCTGGATTTTTTCCAGTCCCAGTCCCAAACCGATTAAGGCTTTCGCTGCTATTCCTTCGCCTTCACGAATGAGGCCTAGCAAAATGTGCTCTGTGCCAATGTTGTTGTGTCCCAATCGAACAGCTTCTTCCTGAGCCAAGGCGAGCACTTTCTGTGCACGTTCCGTAAATCTTCCAAACATCATATATCCTGCACCTCCACAATGTGTATTTCAGTTCAATCTATATATTAAAGGGTTGTGCCTAATTTTTGCCGGATCAGCTTCGCCCGGTACATATCGCGCTCACCGGTATTCATTCTATCCCCGAAGCTTTTTTGTAAAAAGCCGGGTTGCGTCATCACATTAAGCTCATTCATCGCCGCAATGGAAGGACGCTCCAAAATCCCTAAATCTACACCAAGACGTACATCAGACAGCCGCTGTGCGGCCTCTTTGGAATCCAAAACTGCTGCGTATGACAAAATACCGAATGAACGCATCACCCGATCTGTAATCCGCAGCATAGATTCATTCATCAATCGTTCTCTGGCAGAACGCTCATGCTCTATAATTTGCAGCACCACGCCATGTAGATTCTCGATAATTTCCGCTTCGGTTTGTCCCAGTGTAATCTGGTTAGATACCTGAAACAAATTTCCGACCGCTTCGCTGCCTTCACCATAAATACCGCGAACCGTAAGACCTACCTGTGAAACAGCGGACAATATACGATTGATTTGATGAGTCATAACCAATGCGGGCAAATGCATCATCACGGAAGCTCTCATACCTGTGCCGACATTCGTCGGGCAACTGGTCAGGAAACCTCTCCGATCATCAAATGCATAATCAACATGCGCTTCAAATGCATCATCAATGACCATAGCGCGTTCCCATGCTTCTCTAACCTGACATCCCGGATATAAGCACTGAATACGCAGATGATCCTCTTCATTTATCATAACACTAACTGATTCATCATCACTAATCAACACAGCACCGTTGCGAGATTCGTTCGCCAAATTAGGACTGATCAAGTGCTTCTCAACCAGTACCTGCTTGTCGATCTCATCCAACTCGGATATTTTCAAGGTATGAAAAGTACCAAAACGACCCAAATCATCATACTGAAGGATATCCGTTAAGCGTTGAAGCACTTCCTCCGACTGCTGATTGGTAGCAAGCATGGGAAAAGGCAGATGCTGCAAGTTACGCGCAATTCTTACCCGGCTACTAATGACAATCTCCGAATCCGCAGCATCACCACGCATCCAATCACTTAGCGGCTTTTCCGTAAATCGGATATTGGGCATCACGCATTCCCTCCTACTCTTCACAAACTTTACTCTTCAGTCATTTCTTTTTCAAGCTTTCTGATTTGATCTCTAAGCTCAGCAGCTGATTCGAATTCTTCCTGGACAATGTGTTGTTGCATCTCTTTTTTCAAATCATCAATTTGCCGTTTAACCTTTAGTCGGCCTCCAGTACGGACTGGAACTTTACCAACATGACTCGTACTGCCATGCACACGCTTGAACAGAGGGTCCAGGCGACTATCAAAATACTGATAGCAAGATGGACATCCAAACCGTCCCAGCTTACTAAACTGTGTATAGGTCATACCGCAGTCCTTGCATTGCAGATTTTGTGGAACACTGTGACCTGAAGCCTGGCTTTTTGTACTGGAGTCAAAATCCAACATCCCCGACAACAGGCTATGAATTGAAAAGCCATTAGGTGTCCCAGGGATCATCTCCCCTTTTTCCTTCGCACATGTCTCACAAATATGAAACTCTGTCTTTTCGCCATTCACAATTTTGGTGAAATGCAAAGTTGCCGGCCGCATGTTACATTCTTGGCACAGCATAAAAGCACCTCCTTCAACGTCTGGACTTTTACAAATCCCTACATCTGAATTGCAAATCTCTATTCACTGATTGATGGATACTGGCTATTTGGCCGCCAGCAACGAGATCAGCATAGCCTTAAGCAATCTTGCTCGCAGTTGGTCACGATAGGGAAGCTTCAGCAATAATGTATCCCTAGATAAAGCAGCCTTTATTAGACCAGCTTCCCTTTTGCTTAAAAAATGAGCTTCCTCTAACTGATAAATCAGTCCTTCTGCTGCCGATTGGCTAATTTCCTCCCCGATACTCTGATGTAGATGTGTATGGATCGCATGCTGTGCAGGTAATTGAATTCGCTGAATTCGAATATAGCCTCCACCACCACGTTTGCTTTCCACCACATACCCTTTTTCCAGCGTAAACCGGGTACTAATTACATAATTAATTTGCGACGGCACGCAGGAAAAGCGGTCAGCCAGATCATTACGCTGAATCTCCACTAAACCTTGGGGACTTTCCAGCAGCATGCTCTTCAAATATTGTTCAATAATGTCGGAAACATTGCGCATTTCATCATCCTCCACTAACGGAAACGCAAGTATTCAAGTACATTTCACGCTCCACAGAGTCCGCCGTATATTGAACTTAACCAAACGGTAACGTCACGAATCTAAGCTGCATTCAGGTTGTTACCTGTTCTACATCCATTAGAATTTGTACCGTTTCGTTTCTAGTGTGACCTTTATTTGCGCCAAATCATACACTTCTCTTCTATTGATAAGAAGTAGATCCTAACTATACGCAAATTATGTCGGTATTTTTGTACTTCTTTGTTGTCAGACTGTTTTATACGGCCATTCCAACAACATAATACTTCAGTAGAGCCACACTAGTTCTGATTGACTTTGACTTTCTTTGACTATATTCGTATTATAGCACAAATTTCATTTTTGCCAAGGGGTCAATACCATTTTTCGCAATCTAATTATGTTTTATACCATAGAACAAAAAACTCTTCCCATTCTGGAAAGAGCTTTGAGTAATAATGATAAACCACACTGATTTATCCAAAAAGAGTTGGACATTAAAATGGACTAATTAACCTTTATCAGAAAAAATCCAATAAAAACGTTTGTTTTATCGGTATTACACGTTTAAGTGCAGTCACAGACTTACTGCTTCCTTCAATACGCCCCCAATTATACAGATCATCAGCCTGCTGATAGCCAAGCATTAGAGTGGTCAATGACTGAATTCCCAGTTCCAAGTCAGCTACTGTGGCATGGTCAGGTAAATCACTTGTATCCACTCTGTCTAAATGTCCATGCCCTTCCGCAGTAATCGTTAGTCTCCATACTCCTTCATTCCAAGGAGCATACCGATCTGTCAGATGAAAGGTCAAACTTGTTTCCTCTCCAATCTGCTCAAAAGGGTATCTTTGTACAAAAGCAGCTACATCCACAATTCGTCCCATAAAATAAGGCACTGTTTCCTGTTGAATTCGCGGATCGTCGAGCAAAAAGGGCAGATTGTCATCTGCTGGAATGTAAATAAACTCTCCTTGGGTTATCATCGAGTCATGATTTGCAAAATAAGTCCACAAAGCCCGACGCGCCGTCTCACTTTCATATACCAACTCATCACAATTTAACTGCTTATCTTCTATTTTATATAGTGCATATCCCTGAGGATCGCCTGCATCCGTGTAATATACTACAGTTTGATAATTCTCATTTAAAATCCGTTCCTGCCACCATTCCTTATCTCGTACCAGCGTACCATTGTAACGTGAAGCATACGATTGATACACTTGGTCCAATTCTGAAATATTTTTGACATCCCGTTTGACTACACCTTCTGTTTTAAGTTTAGCAGGGAATTTATCAATTGGAATGACGTATTTTTTGTACTCAGTATACGTTTCCCATCCAAACTTACGATAGAAGGCAAAAGAGAATGGATGCAGGAAGGAAAGGCTCTGTCCTGCATTCTTCATCTGTTCAAGCGCATGCGTCAACAAACGTGAAACCATACCTCCGCGACGCTTTTCCGGCCAAGTTGCTACACCAGCAATGCCCCCCATATCAAAAACCTGACCATGTATGTATACCTGTAGCGGTAGCAAAGTCAGTTTAGCGTTCAAGTCAGGTCCGTCGAAGACCCCCCACGTCTGCTCTGGTTTGAATTTCTTCTTAGCTTTCTCCAGATCCTCCGGGGACATTGTAAACTGAAAAGCATACTGGGATAATTCTATAGCAGCTTCAAATTCCTCACGTTGTAATTGTCTGATCTTCATAACTTGTCACCTCGCTCGTATACTTGGGCCTAAAAAATAATTACGCACTTAAAGTGTCGCAAAGCCCCTTCTCTCTGTCAACCTTGGAAGCAGATGTCTATCCACAAAATGCATAAAAAAAAGGATGATGACCTCTATGAGGCTATCATCCTTTTTTACTTTTGCTTGGCGGCGTCCTACTCTCCCAGGACCCTGCGGTCCAAGTACCATCGGCGCTGGAGGGCTTAACGGTCGTGTTCGGGATGGGTACGTGTGGAACCCCTCCGCTATCGCCACCAAACATGTATTTGATTCACAAATACTTTACTCAGGAACAGCATCGCCAAATGCTGTGTGTTCGCTTGCCTCATATAAACTACTCGAACTTATACGGTGCAATGCTTACACCCTGAAAACTG